>JBCNLJ010000004.1:0-154884 GCA_039595515.1 Paenibacillus sp.
GTATACAGTGTAAAAGAATGCGGACAGCGTTCCCGTCATATTGTACTGTCGCCGGAAAATCGCATCATTACCGAGGAATTTTTGAAAATTGTAAATATGAAGGAAAAGTTCGCTTTGCATGATGTACCGGTACCGAACAAGATTATGATGTTCGGGCCACCCGGCACAGGCAAAACGCTGACGGCTTTCCATCTAGCACACGAACTGGAGCTACCGCTTGTAACGGTGCGTCTGGATGCACTAATTCATGCTCATCTAGGTGAAACCGGCAGCAATGTGCGCAAAATTTTCGAATATGCGCGGTTAGAGCCGTGTGTGCTGTTCATGGATGAATTTGATGCGGTGGCACGTACGCGTGACAACAATGATGAAGTGAAGGAAATGGCGCGTGTGGTCAATACGCTGCTGCAATGTCTGGATGAATTTCCAGAGCATTGTATCTTTATCGCGGCGACCAATCTGGAGACGGAGCTGGATAACGCCATCTGGCGTCGATTTGATACGAAGATGATTTACGGTAATCCAGCATCTGCTCTGCGATTGGAGTACATTTCCCGCTTATGTGGGGATTTTCCGCGTCAGCCGGGCCTGGATCAGTGGGCGGCGGAATGGATGGATGGTTGTAGCTATGCGGATATCGAACAGATTATTTTAAAAGCAAAACGCAAAGCGATCATCGATGATGTGCCGATGTCTCAGCTACTGCTTGAGATGTCATTTCATGAATATCGTCCGTATCACTTGCTAGTAGCAGAGCGGGTATAGACGTTGGTTTTACAGCGTCGTCAACGTTGTTTTCGTCCAGAATGTCTTGTTAATTGTATAAGCTGCATGGTTGAAAGAGACCATACAACGAAGGATGCGGCATTGTAGTATATGTATAAATCGGCGTTGTCCAAAATTATGTACATGAGCATAGACCCTATTCACGAACCTGTTGAGCGCATTCCTATATATCCTATATATTTGATGGTAAAGTTCAAGAAATGATCATACAGATCGTACATGTAGCAGATTGCTATTTAGCATATGGTATATAAAGGATAAAAATCCCTCTTGCTTCTGGCAATGAGGGATTTAGTATGATCATTAGTTGCTGGTGGGGCGTTTACTGATTGAGCATTATATTATGCCAGACTAAAATTCACAGCATCGTGCTGGAGCAACTTTCCCTGTGCAGACAAATACTTTAGCAATGCACAGAATGATTGAAAATCGGCTGGAGCAATCGCTGTGATCAGCTTCTGTGCAAGCTCGCTATATGGATGGCTGGTAGCTTGTGAGATACTTTTTACAAAATTATTAAAAAAGCCAGCGTCAATCCAGCGGTAATCATAAATATGTACCTCAATTGAAATGCCCGAGCTGCTTACAAACAGGCAATGTTCACCGTGAGGAAAAATGAACCAATTCTCATTTTTATAAAAGAGATCCGGGTCGGTATCGTACTCCTGCTCGTCCATCAGATCGAATAGCGCTTCAAACGAAGTGCAATCTGGTATGTATGGCAGTTTGGCGATTGCGGATTGTTCGGGAAATGATGCAGCAAGAGTGTTACAAAGCTCTTGAGCCATTTGTGTATACAGCCGAAGCAATGTGTAGGCAGCTTGAATCGTAGATTCAGTGTACGTCGAGTGAATTGTATGATGTGTGGATGGATTGACGTTTAGAGAGGCAGGGGGAGCAGGTGTACTTTTTATGCTATCTTCTGTGTAGTTAGATTTGTGGGAGTTGTTATCGTGTTCGGAATGATTGGAGTTCATAGTACGTTCCTTTCTTTTGCTCGTAGGGAATAACTGGTATAATAAAATTAAAATAACATAATATCGCGAGCAGTTGATCTCTAGCTATATAGTAGGTAAAGAGATAGGTTACTTAAAAGATAGCTTAGTTCATTCAGCATGTTTTCTAAATACGATGGCTCATTATGTAGTGAAAATATAATGATGTAGCAAAAGTATAAATGAAAAGTATGAATAATAACAAACCTTAAATCTAAATCTAAACCTAAACCTAAATCTAAAACTTAAGTCCACACCCATATTCAATCTGTTCATTAAGATGTACAATCAAATCCCTAGCTTCTATATTACCATACAGTCAGAGCTAAGCATCGAATGAGCACATAGAAAGGAGCACAGCAGATGGATTACATACGTTACAAAGAGAAAGTGATGCAGGAAGTTGAGCGCCGTGGATTAACGTCGGTGATGAACGATACACGCTGGGAACAGCTAAAATCCGGTGTATACAGTCGATTACCATTCCCACCCGCATTTCAGGTGAAAAAAGTATTGTCGCCAAAGCCTGAACCGGAGCGATTTGAACAGGATGTAAGCTATCTTGGTGATTGGCTCGCTATACTTGGCGATGATTCAGACGATGCACAATTTTGCGATTGGCAGCATCCGGCATTTGATGTGGAATGGATTCGGATTAAGCCGAGACGATTGGAAGCTTGCGGGCGTCTTGTAGCAGATGAGCTGATCGATATTGAAGCTGCATTTGTCGCTTTGTTGCAGGAATGCGGTATTCCTTATACGTCTGAGCAGGGGGATTACTGGATTTACGGCTATGCGACCGCTACTGAGTTTGCACAATTGCATAAATAGAGTTGGTATGGAATAACTGTAGATTTTCAAAGTGCTTAATCTGGAAACAGCGACATATTGTGCTGTGTAAAAATCACCTTTTGTTGAAACTGGTGTTAGGAAGCCACGCACACTAGAAGCAGTAAGAGATTCTGCTTTGCAAAATTCCTTTCTTATTGAACTGCGTATTAGTAGGTCGCTCACACAGGAGATTGCTAATACCGGAAGCGTAAGGTAATACGTAGACTTATGCTATAAGCGCAAGTTCAGATCAAGTTAATCAAAATAACCTGCCTGTCGCTATGCGTACAAGCAGGTTATTTTGATGAGACCATAGCGCAGATATTCCAACATTGGTAGTTCAATTGGCAATTTAAGCGGAAATCGAATGGAGACAGATCCAGCAAAACTCTATATGAAGTCTGAGGTCTTGATGCAAAGCCTTGATGCAAAGCTTCAATACAAAGTCGCTATTATGCAGCCTCTATATTCAGCTATACAGAACAGCTCGCTCCATTACTTCGTCAAAATTTTAACTTCCTTCGGCGCGAGTGTAATCGTGATCGAACCTCCATTTACTGTTACTGAATCGGTGCCGAGCTGATTTTTCAGTGCTGTACCGTTACCGAAGTTATCCAGATTCGGGATCGTCCGTGTTTCGCTGTTCCACGAGTTATTGATCAGCACGACAACATCATCGGAACCGCTAGTGCGCTGGAAGCCATATACAGTGTTGTCTGACCATTTTTCCTTTTGCGAACCGTTTTGTAGAGCCGGATGCGTGTTGCGTACGGCATTCAACTTGGCAATGTATTTGTACAGCTCATTGCTCGTATCAAATGTCATATCCTCACGGTTAGCCGGATCATCACCACCGCTAAAGCCCTGTTCTGTGCCCTGATAGACGATCGGGATACCGCGTGAAGTGAGCAGGAAGCCAAGCGCTGCTTTTAGCTGAGGCCATTTGTCATACGATGCACCTGGTTTGCCGGATGCTTCGTTCAGGAAACGCTTCACATCATGGTTATCGATAAATGTACCATTCAGATTTGCATTTTTGTAGCGATTATCCTGTGCATAGCGATCCTTAATCAGATTCATCGAGCCATCTTTGGCGAATACGTCACGAATGGTGTAGTACATTGGAAAATCGAGCGCTGCATCCAGATAGTTGGTGTAATCACCAACATAGGTTGGGTCGCCATTAAATACTTCACCGATGGTGAAGGTGTTCACTGCGCTATCGAAGTCCTTCAGGAACCATTTTGGTACATGCTTCGCTGTATCGACGCGCAATCCATCCACACCAGATTGCTGAATGATCCATTTACCCCAGTTTTTCAGCTCGGTCGCTACGGCTGTATTTTCTTGCTTCAGATCATCCAGACTGGCTACGTCACCATTTTCAATGCGGGACTGGTTGTTGGTATTGTAATCATTTTGTGTAATGTCACCAGCATTATGGTACCAGTCGGCCTGATCGAATGGCGCTTTAGCCGTACCATTGTTTGGACGGAAATCGCCGGTATGGTTAACAACCACATCGAGCATAACAGCGATATTTTTGCTATGTGCAGTGCGCACCAGCTCTTGAAACTTCGCCATATTGCCGAGATGACCATCTACAGAGTAAAAGTCATACGTATGGTAGCCATGATAAGCATAGGTGCTCTTTTGCATCGTTACTGGTGTGATCCAGATGGCGGTGAAGCCCATATTTTTGATGTAATCGAGCTTGTTGATGATGCCCTGGAAGTCACCGCCATGCCATTGACCCGGATTGCTTTTGTTAGAGTTGAAGCCGCCATAGTTATCATTGCTCGTATCGCCATTACTAAAGCGATCGGTCATGATGAAATAAATGCTGCGTTTGCTCCAATCGACCGGTCCAAAATTATCCGAAACCGGAGTCGATGGATCGGTTGGTGTCGTAGAGCCGGATGGTGCGCCAGCCGTAATCGTACCTGCTGCACCGTTTGTACCCGGTGTGAAGGTCGATGTACCGGTATTGAACAGATAGTTTTTGGAGCCATTGTTATCCCACGTGCCATTGCCATTGTTAAAAACAGCTTCAAGCTGTGTATACGTGCCAATATTAATCGTTGCTTTCGTATAGCCGCTCACTTCGGCATCTGCCATTTTTACACCGGGTGCTGTCGTCCAATTACCATCTGCCTGACGGTAATGTATGTACGGCGAAGTGAACCCCTTTTTGTAATAAACGGTCACCGAATTATCTGCTGCATGTGTGGTAGGGCTAAAGCCACCAAACAATACAGCCATCACCATAAGTAGCGCGAGCAAGGCAGCTACTGACCGCTGCATCTGTTGATTAAATCTTACGTTCATCATGTATCCTCCTTCGTGGTATCAGGTTGTGCAAACGTTTACGCAATTGATTATAAGATAGCGCTTACAAAAATAAAAGGAGGTAAATATATGAAATTATGGAACAAATATTCCGCTGCAACATACTGTTAAAATACGACTTTAATAAGTGGATCAACCCATCCAATTCCGTCCCTCCAGTCAAGCAACCAGCAGTTGATTGACAACTCAACTACGGGTTGTTGTACAGTTGTCGATCTGACTGTTAAGATAGAAACAAGTCACCTGGATGCAAGCATATGATGCGATATTTCTAGTATTGCGTGAAGGAGTACATGAATAAGCCCTATTGTTTTAGAGGAATTCAGGTAATAGGAGAGCAAGTAGATTATTATGCTGTAAAGTACGTAGAACATTTCACTTTGCACCCTAATTCTCCTGTACTGAATTACGTTAAAAAAACCGCTAACACAATGAGAAGTTCCAAATTTTACTTTTCAAAATTGATGTTTCTCGAACTTCGTATTATGAAATCATGTACACGCTAAATCGTCCTTAATCTTTCATTCCGTGCAGCTTACATCCATACCTGTTTGCAGACCGATCTTAATAAAATGCAAAGGAGCTGATCACTATGCTAGATGCAATCTTAATAGGTAATCACATCGCTACCTATCGCAAGCAACAGAACCTCACTCAATTGGAGCTTGCCGACTATATGCACGTCACACCGCAGGCGGTCTCCAAATGGGAAACCGGCAAAGCGCTGCCCGATATCTATACAATGATCAAACTTACTAAATTACTACATATTGACATCGCTATGTTACTTGGCGAGAATACGGAACTTTCCGAAAAATTACTACACCAATTCGCACCCGGACAAGCTGCTGAAATGCCCCTCCACACATCAACAAATTCAGTGCAAATCAATGCAATCATTGCAATGGAAGATCAAAAATCATCTTTCTCCGATGATTTACAGACGCTAACTGTAGCACAAATTATTCAATTGGCACCGTTAGTGGATCAGGAAACGCTCATCTATATTACGGGATTACATACCGATTCACTGGCGGAAAATGCCAACGCGCTAACCAAACTTGCACCATTACTCACTGAAGATGCTTTGTATGCAATCGTTTGCGGAGATGATTCCCTGACTATCGATCACATCCTAACCGTCATCCGTATCGCTCCATACTATGATGAGCGGCTGCATCAATATGTCAACGAACATCAAGACCAGATTACTATCCAGCAAATGTCCACTATCGCACCATTTATAGCACCCGACCAGCTCCATTCATTTGTCACAAAACACTGGCAACAATACACCAACGAGCAAAGACTAGCCGAAATCCTCTCGTTGCTGCCTGAACAAGCAGTAGCAGAACTGCTAATGACACAAGAAATGACCTATGAACTGTTACTATTCGTCATCCCATTTATCGATCAAGCGCTGGTCGACCATGTGATTGAACATAAAATGCCCACACTGCAACCCGAGCAACTCGCTATCATCCGTGTTCTCGTCAATGTCAATTCGTTGTGATCGCAGACAGGGAGCTAAAGCAAATGATTCGCTGCATTTCTAAAATTAATCGTATACACAGAAAATGCTACGCTTTGATAAAAATAAATGAGTATGATGCAATAAGCACTTCACTGCGGAAAGGAAATAAGGGAAAAGGACGATTGACAGTTTTAGCGATCTCCTAACACGGGATTGAATGAAAAGTGATTTTGCACAGCAAAATACCTTACTGTTTCAGACCGCAAGAATCTACATTCAAACCCACACCCTACTAACTGACTCAACCCACACGTAACTTTTACTTACATACTCATCCAACGTATCCAAATCCACCAAGCGTAAAAACCATTACATTCCTCCATAAAACTACCACATTTCCAGTTCACCCCGCATCTTTTCACAATCCACTCCCCCCAATCAAAGTAAGATTATCCTACACGATAAAGTTGATTTTCCTATCTCCCTGCCTTCACCTGCTCCCGTATACTTTCTTCAACAGACATAAAGGGGGAAGGTTACGGTGAACAAGAGAACGGCGTATCTGTTTATTTTTCCTAGCGTGTTTCTGACGCTTGTGCTGGGCGTGTATCCGCTATTGTGGGCGCTTCGGTATATGTTCTATAACTATCAGGGGTATGGTGATCCGATCTTTGTCGGATTCGGTAACTTTGCTCGCCTGCTGCGTGACGCGGAGTTCTGGCAATCCGTGGTGAATACGGGCATTTATGCGGCAGGCAAGCTGATCGTAACCATCCCGCTATCGCTGATTCTGGCGTTTATTCTGAATCGTAAGCTACGAGGACGTACCGTGCTGAGAGCGATCTACTATCTACCAACGGTATTCAGTGCTTCGGTCATGTCGATTGTCTTTTTTATCATCTTCAACTCGTACAACGGGGTATTAAACCAGTTCCTTTTGAAATTCCATATCATTGGCGCACCGATTAGCTGGCTTGGACCAGACTATGCGATGCTGACGACGATCATGATCGCGATCTGGGGCGCGGTTGGTAACTATATGCTACTGTTCCTTGCTGGACTGCAAGGTATTCCAGAAGACCTGTACGAAGCGGCTTCATTGGATGGAGCGAGCGAGGTACGCAAGTTGTGGAGCATTACGATTCCATTACTCGGTCCGGTCATGCAAATGATCATTATGCTTGCGATCACAATCTCACTTAAAGGATACGAGAGCATTATGGTGCTCACTGAAGGTGGACCTTATGGTAAGACGGAGGTCATGTATTTGTACCTGTTTAAGCTCCTTTTCCCGATTTCGCCAGAGTCCCCGGTTCAGCAGCAGCTCGGCTACGGAAGTGCGGTCGGTTTTGTCACGGCATTGATCGTCGGGATCGTGACGATTCTGTATTTCTATCTATCTCGTAAGCTGAATAAAATGTACTAAACGATCAGGAGGGGAATAGGCATGGTCATCAAATATACAGGTAAAACCCTTCTGTGGGTGTTTCTGCTCGTGACGGCTGCAGTAACGTTGTTTCCGATTGTTATCGTCGTATCTGGATCATTCATGACGAATCTGGAGCTGACGAGCGGTGCGCATATTTTGCCGGATGTATGGCAGTTTAGCAATTATGTGACCGCCTGGACAAAGGCGAACTTCTCACGCTTTACATGGAATAGTCTGTTCGTCAGTGTAATGACCACGATCGGAACGCTGCTCGTATCCTCAATGGCTGCGTATGCGGTTGATCGGGCGAAGTTTCCGGGCAAGCGAATCTATACCGGTCTGATGGCAAGCACATTGTTCATTTCGATCGGTGCGGTGGTGCTGCGTCCGCAGTTCGATCTGATGGTAGTCTTAGGGTTGCAAAAATCGCTATGGGGTGTCATTCTTATTCTTATTAGCGCCCATGCGGCGACGTATTTTATTATGATCGGCTTCCTGAGAAACATTCCTCGTGAGCTGGATGAAGCAGCCTGGATTGATGGATGTCATCCGGCATCGGTATTCTGGCGCATTATTTTGCCATTGCTGCGACCGGCGCTTGCTGTTGCAGGGTTGAGTGTTTTTCAGAACTCGTGGAACGAATATATTTTGCCGCTCGTGTTCACGCTCAGTAATCCTGATCTGCAAACGCTACCGGTTGGCCTGTCCAATCTGCGTTATGGCTTTGGTGCAGCGTCCGAATCTCAGTTGATGCTGACAGGTGCCTGTATTTCCATCTTACCGCTGCTGGTGGTGTATGTATTTGCCAACAAGTCCTTCATGCAGGTCACTCTTGGAGCAGTAAAAGGATGATGAGGAATGAGCAAGGGATTTTACAAGCTATCGCTCAAAAGTCGCATTCATATTTTGTATATATTGCTCACCTTTGTGTGCATCAGTGTAACCGGGGGCTTTGCTTATAATTTTGCTGCTAAGGTCATCGAGCAAAATGCTTTGCAGCTCAAGCAAACGATGCTCAACAAGACCGTCCAGACGCTGGATGAGAGCATGCGGCATATGATTGTAGCCAGCTACTCGCTTATGATGAGTGAAGTGTATAACCGGGTGATGAACGATGTGCGCAATGAAGACGGCTCGCGCTTTTATACCGATCTGTCGCTTATGCAGACACCATTCGCCCAGCTAAAACAAATTGAGCCAGCAGTCGATTCTGTGCTGCTGGCTACGCCAATTGGCGACTTCTATTCGACGCAGGATTCACTAATGGGCGATGCCTCATTTCGGCAATTGTATGAAAAGGAGCTACAGGATCGCTCGTGGAATGTGTACTGGGTATCTGGACATGAGGATCAGCTTTTTCAAGGGAAAAAGCGTGTCGTTACTTTATTCGTAAGACCCCTTCGCAACTCCATTAACAATGGCTATAACCTGTCCGATGTCTATCTTATCGTTAACTTTAATGAAGAATATTTTAATAATTTGATTCAGGAAAATGTGCTCAATGATCAGATTCGACTGTTTTTAGTTAATCAGCACGGTCAAAGCATATTGCCCGGTGTGAGTCCGGCACCGACAGATTTTAGCACCACTGCATTTCTGGAGCCATTTGGGCGTCAGCAGCAGGGTGCCTTTTCGTATCCTAATGAAGCTGACGAGCAGCTTGTGAACTATGCTCGTCTGAATCTGGACGAGAACTGGTTACTGGTCGCTACACAGTCTAAAGGGAATCTGCTGGGCGAGATGCGAGAGATTCGCTGGCTCATTCTGGCGATTATGATCGTGTGCATGATGATTGCCCTGATGTTCTCCAGCCTGCTTACACGGCTATTGTTAAGTCCGTTGAACAAGCTATACCAGATCATTCAACGGGTGGAAAATAACGACCTTGATGCACGGTTCGCCAGTAAGTATGAAGATGAAGTGAGCGTGATTGGGTATCGCTTCAACCGGATGATGGGACAGATCGAGAATCTGATTGAGGAAAATACGATCAGTGAGCAGGAGCGTCTGCTTTATGAAATTAAGGCGTTACAGGCGCAGATCAATCCACACTTTTTGTACAATACGCTGAATACGATTTTATGGAAAAGCCAGTTTGGGCAAAGTGAACAGGTCGGTGAGATGATCGTCTCGCTGTCGCTGCTATTCAAGCTGGGACTGAATAACGGGCAGGAGATGACCACGCTCCAGCAGGAGCTAAATCATGTTGAGCAGTATATGCTGCTTCAGCAGCAGTGTTATGAAGATATGTTCACGTACACGATTCATATGGATGAGGTAGCGCAGGATGCCTTATTACCCAAAATTATGCTCCAGCCGCTCGTCGAGAATTCAATTCTGCATGGCTTCAAAAATCTGGAGCGACCATGCCGTATTGAGATCGAAGCGACCGTCAATGGTAATCATCTTAAGCTCAGTGTGTCGGATAACGGACATGGACTGGATGCGGATGCGATGAATCGCACGCTCGGCGAGCCGCTGCAAAAGCATGCAAGCTATGCGTTGTATAACATTTATAGTCGCTTGCTCCTGAATTATGGGGATGCAGCATCGATGCATTTTGAAAGTATACCGGATGAACGAACAACGGTAATGATCATGATTCCATTTCACGGGGAGGAAGGTCTGTGAGTATGCTGACAATGTGTGTGATGGACGATATTAAAATGGTTGTTAACGGGATTGCATATCAGATTCCATGGGAGAAGCATGGCATTCGTATTGTCGGAACCGCAGAGGATGGGCAGCGCGGATTGGAGATGATCCGCGAGCTTCGTCCGGATATTGTGCTGACGGATATTTGTATGCCTCATCTGGGCGGCTGTGATATGATCCGTAAAATGGTCGAGGAGCATTTGCCGAGCAAGGTGATTTTTATGAGTGGCTTTAATGATTTTGTCTATGCGCAGGAGGCCGTACGCCTCGGCGCTTTTGACTATTTATCAAAGCCGTTTACACCGGCTCAGGTTGTCGAAAGTGTATTAAAGCTGCGCGAATCGATTGTAGAGGAAGCGGAAAAAGCAGCCAAAATGCGTTTATTAGAGATGGAGCTACTGGAAAATCGCCGTCATCAGCGCGATGATTTTCTGCGTAAGCTGCTTCATCGTGCACCTTCGGTTGACAACGAGCAGCAGTGGAATAACTGGCAGATGCACAAAATGCTGCCTCGCTATCGCACGCTTATTTTTGATACCGAACGAGGGGAGCAGGGAAAATCGCTTGCCAAGATTAGTGAGCATACGACCACAGCCTTGCGAGAAATTATAGAGGAACGGGAGGAAGGCATCATGCTGCATGATGGTAGCCAGCGTATCGTTGCTCTATTGCCTGCTTCCCGCTCGATCGATATGGAGTCTCTATGGCAGGAGGCAGCAGTTTGTATGGAAGGTGATGGTGCAGGCCCGATATCGCTTGGCTACAGTACGGTGCAGGAAGGACCTGCACAGCTTGCCTATGCGTATCAGGAAGCGGATCGCGCACTCGGTTATCGTTTCTATAGCTCTACTGGTGGCTGTTATAGCTATGAGCGAACAGAGCAAACAAGTGATATTCCGCGTTATGCACCGGAGAAAGAGAAAACGCTGCTTTATTCGCTACGCTCGGGCAGTGCTGAACAGACGGAGTATATGCTGGATGAGCTTTTTTTGGAATGGATGTCACAATCGGATTATTGCCGTCCTGAACTGATGGTGCAGCAATTCAAAACGCTATGTATGACCGTCTATCGCACGATGCTTGAGGTGCTTGAAGGTGTGCCGTGTAACGGACTGGCTGAACGTTTATCCGATATTCAGGGCTTGCCGCTGCTGACATTTGCTGAATGGATGTACATTACGACTGAATTTTGCTCATTTTGCTGTGAATGTATTCGCGGTCAACAAAATAAGGAATATTCCCGTGTGATCCAGCAGGTGAAGCAGTATATTGAGGATCATCTGGACAGTGATCTGACGGTGAATAGCTGTGCCCGTGAGGTGCATTTGAGTCCGAGCTATCTGGCCAATCTGTTCAAACGCGAGACGTCGATGACGCTTGCTAACTATGTCACCACACTACGTATCGAAAAAGCAAAGCAGTGGCTGCTGGAGGGCATGCAGGTGCAGCTTATCTCCGCCAGACTTGGTTATGAGGATCGGCCGTATTTTAGCGAGATGTTTAAAAAGCATTGCGGGATGACACCATCGATGTTCCGTCAGCATTATTTTGAACAGCAAAACCTGAAGAAAAGATGAATTTCCCACCCCACCGTAGTCGATATACCATACTCACATGTGAGATTTTACCCGCTATTGTTAATAGCAAGAGGTGAATGACTCATCTCCCACAAAAACAAAATCCGGGGGGACTGCAAATGCAGAAGAAATGGTTACAAGTTGTGGGAAGTACAATGCTCGTCGTAGCATTGGCTGCCTGTTCTTCTAATTCAGGTTCAACAGACAGTAGCGCTTCGTCATCATCCGCATCAAGTGGCGGCAAAACTAAGATTGTATACTGGACTCCGGATCGTCACGATGCTGAGTTCATGCAAAGCAAAGTAGACGAGTTTAACAAAACAAACACAGATAACATTGAAGTCGACATGAATGTGATGGGGGACAACTATCCGCAGGCAGTCGATATCGCCTTTGCCAGTAAACAGGCGCCGGATGTACTGCAAATTGATGATTTTGAGACTTATGTGAAAAAGGGCTATTTAACGCCAATCAACGACTATATGAGCAACGAAATGAAGCAAACGTTCAAGGACGTTATCATTGATCATAAAAACGAAATCGACGGCAAAATCTATACCCTGCCCAACACCGGACAAACATGGCGCCTGATCTACAATGAAGACCTGTTTAAACAGGCAGGCATCGCAGCTCCGCCAACAACGCTGGATGAAATGGTGCAAGATGCGAAAAAGATTACCGATATGGGCAAGGCGCAGGGAATCTATGGCTTCGCAAGTCCTCTTAAAGGTGTAAGCGGATTCGGTCGTCCGGCAAACACCGTAGGCCCGGCTGGTGTAACGACTGGCGTCGATGGATATAATTACGTAACAGGTGAATTCGACTTTAGCATGTACAAGGATATCGCACTGGCTATGCGTCAGATGATGACAGACGGCAGCATGCTGCCAGGCGTAGAAAGTCTGGACATTGATCCGCTGCGTGCTCAATTCGCACAGGGCAAGATCGGGATGTATTTCAACCATTCCGGTGAGCCGGGCGTGTACAAGGATCAGTTCCCAACGCAGGTGAAATGGGCAGCAGCTCCACCTCCAACCAAGGATGGCAAAATTGTAGGTGCAGTGCAGGTGATCGGCGGTTCCTATATCGGTATTAGTGCAGACTCGCCAAACAAAGATGCCGCATGGAAATTCATGAACTTTGTGTATAGCACAGACCTGCAAACGAAATACTATGAAGATGGGTATGGCGTATCGCTGATTCCTACCGTACTGGAGCATGCGACCAAACCGACGATTCCGGGCATTGCAGGCTTCTTGCCTCGTAAATATGATGCGCTCTATCCAGCCAATCCATTGTCAGCTACAGAAAGTCAGGTTGAAGGTGCCAAATGGACAGAAGACTTTGTAAAATATGTACTGACAGGCGGCGATGTGGATGGGATCATTAGCGATCTGAATACACGCTACAATGCGGCCCTGAAGCAAGCCAGAGATTCCGGCTTGACTACGATTAAAGCCGATCCAAGCTTTAACTCTGCGAAGCTGGAAGGCAAGCTGTCCAAAGACGAATAACCAGCATTACGAATACGTTCACGAACGAAAATGGAATTGGACTGGCCTTTAGATAAGCCTTGCGCTTGGGGTCAGTCCTTTGCACGTCAATCTGGTAAACCGGAAGGGGAATACGACACGATGAGTGCGAGAACCTACTATTTGAATGTAAATGAACTGGAGCAAGCCGCACTGGCGTACCAGAACCATTATCCAAAACAAGCCGCAGCCACGATCCAAATTGCCGATCAAGCATGCCATAATCTGTTTATGGTGCCGTACACGAATGATCTAACACGCTGGATACCGATGGGCGATCCGGTTGATTGGTTATACAATCCGTCCCTTGATCCAGAATTCACATGGGGCATGAATCGTCACTGGCATATGCTTGACCTGGGCAAGGCTTATCTGATGACCGGCGATGAAAAATACGTGGCGACCTATATTCGTCATTTCCGTAGCTGGTATGTACAGAATCCGCCTCCTGATCCGCCTATGCCGTATGAAGAAGCGGTATTTTTCCAGCTCCCAGGACCGTGGCGCTTGCTGGAAACGGGTCTGCGTGTGCAATCATGGATATCCGCGTATGCGTATATGAAGCGTAGCGAGCTGATCGATGAGACATTTACCGCTGAATTGCTCGTAGCGCTGGAGCAGCATGCTGGATATTTGACGTCTTATCTCGGTCAAACGGAGATTAATCATGCGATGATGCATATGCAGGGATTGTTTATGATCGGTGTCTTTTACAGTGAGCATCCAAGAGCACCATACTGGCGCCAACTGGCAACCGAGCGTTTGCAGCTATGCCAGTATGACCAGATTGGACCGGAAGGGATTCAGAGTGAGCTGACGACGCATTATCATGATGCCAGCATTGAAATGTTTGGTACACCGTATTTGCTGGGCAGACTGGGGGGCTTTCCATTTCCAGCTTCCTATGGACAGCAGCTACACCGTATGACCACGTTCACACTGGCAATGATTCGCCCGGATAATCAATCGACGGCGATCGGGGATTCAGAATGGGTAAGTAACGGCAGAGCACGGGTAGCGATGCTGGGCGGTATTCTGGAGGATGAGCATCTGCTGGTGCGCGGCGAAGTCAGTCCGGACTTTTTATGGATGTTTGGAGCGGAAATGTTCGAAAAGTATAAGACGTTACAGCAGCCAGAGCTTGTCGATGTAGAAGGGATCGATTTCCCGCAAACAGGCTATTATATGCTAAAGTCACCGGGGCAGCATTTATTTTTTGACGCCGCACCGATGGGCGGCGCGCATGGTCATGCAGATGCACTTAATTTTGAATGGTACTGGCAGCGTCAGCTTATTTTCGTTGATCCGGGTCGTTATACGTATGAGGAAGGCTACTGGCGGCACTATTTCAAAAGCACCGCTGCACATAATACGGTTGTGATCGATGGCGTCGATCAGACGCCGTACATGTCAACACAAGCATGGGCAGAGCCGGCGGCAGCCTGCCAGACACTTCGCCGTCAAAGTCACGATCACTACGAGCTGGTCGATGCAGCCCATGACGGATATATGCGTCTGGATGATTCAGTTGGGCACCGCCGCTGGCTCGTGATGGGCAAGCAGGTTCCACTGCTCATCCTGGTCGACTGGATCGATGCGCATGGGGAACATGAAGTACATCAACGCTTTCAGCTACACCCGGACGCTGTGGCTCGCATGATGACAGCTACAGATGCTGCGGATACTACAGGTACAGCAGCTTTAGTATCCGCAGCAGAAGTAAGCGACGAGGAAAGCATTTCACCGGCAGTGCAGCTCGATTATCCGCAAAATGAACTGTCAGCCCGAATGTATTGGACGCTAACGTCATCCAGTGAGCCGGAGTTAACAGAGCAGCATCGCCAGACGCTACAAATCGTGTCCGAGGAAGGCTGGGTATCTCCTATCTATGGGCAAAAACAGCCAACATCCATTATCGATGCTGGCATTCGAATCCATAGTCCGATCGGTATCGCTACTATCGTCATTCCAGATGATCATACGTCCGATCCGGCTAACGTATGGGTAGTGGACAAACTGCAATTACATGCAGATCAGACGCTTGAAGTGATGCTATATAACGATCAATCCCAGCTACACGTTTGTCTGGATGAGCAACATATAAGCTGGACGTTGTCTTAATTTTTATAGATATATATGCATGATATGAAAAAAGAGGGATAGAGCCTGCAATGGCTTTGTCCCTCTTTTTTGTAGTTGAACCGTTTCCTTGAAGCCTGTAAGCCAGGCTCGAATGAATACAAACCGTACCGGTATAGATACATTTTCGAGTCGGCGACTGTCTTTTTATTGGAGTGATTACAGGGAGGAGCGTGCTTAGCGTCAGCTTAGCCAATTACAGTGCAACCAAAACGACCATGCAAAGGAGAATAGAGATGCGTTTATTAGAGTTTTTGCTTTTGCTATCCAATATTGGATTGTTGCTATACATACTCATATGTAAAAGAAAGCGTCACACACTGCCCGAATTCATTGGTAGTATGATAGCTACAGGTATACTGATCCTGCAATATACAGTTGAAGGGTACCGAATACAGTTGTTCCCTGTTTACTGTACTACACTCGTATTTGCGATCATTACAAGCTATCGTTACGTTAGAAAAAGCGTATCGTTACACGTTCCACGCTTGCTCATCGGGATAGCTTATACAAGTATGGCGATACTGATCGTTGCGACAGCAGGGCTGATGTACGCTTTTCCTGTATTTCGATTACCTGCGCCAGCAGGCGAGTTTAAGGTAGGCACGCATACCTTTCATTTAGTCGATCCCAATAGGAAAGAGATGTTTGGTACTGGTGGAGACCGTCAGCGAGAATTGATGGTGCAGATCTGGTATCCTGCTCAAGCGAGTAGTAGCCAATATGCGCCTTTTATTCCAGACACGGCAATTTTGCGTTATATAGCGGAGAATTATGGCTTGCCCGGGTTTACATTTCAACATTTGAAGTATGTGTCCAGCCATGCGTATACCGATGCGGAGGTAGCTTCAGCACAGTCTGTGTATCCGCTTCTGATTGCGAATCCGGGTAACGGCTCGTCTCGATTTTTTCACACCTCGCAAGCTGAGCAACTTGCAAGTCATGGCTATATAGTGGCGGTTATTGACCATACGGATAATACCGTTGCGACGCAGTTTCCAGACGGACGAATTACAAGGAATACAAGTGATGCTCTATTTTCACCCACTCACGATTATAAGACAGAGAGCCAAAATCGCTACAAGCTGGGCACGATATTAACCGATGATGTGTCCTTTGTATTGGATCAATTGCAATCCATGCAATCCGGACAAATACCGGGTGTACTCAAGGGCAAGATCGATCTGCAGCATATTGGTGTGTTTGGTCATTCGATCGGTGGTGCGACTGCCTATGATGCTGCCTACGATCCACGGATTACAGCGGGAATCGATCTGGATGGAGGGCTGTACCACTTGCATGATCGAAAGGCGCTGGACAAGCCATTTCTATTCATCAACTCGGCAAGCAACTATGAAATGATCCAACGGGTGATCGATAACCGGGTTTATACGGATGAGGAATTACAGCAGATGGGCTCAACGAGAGAATGGGAGGATGCTGTAATGAAGGATAAACAAATAGAGCTTGAGCGAATGCGCGAAGCAGTTGCGGCTGGTGGGCAGGTGATCTATATCGAAAATACAGAGCATTTGAATTTTACCGATATACAGTTCGTCTCGCCAGCATTTAAGCTGATTGGTGCTACCGGCAAAATGGATGCTGCCAGAGCCGATGAGATTACGACTGCGTACATGCTGGATTTTTTCGATAATTATGTAAAGGGTCAAAAGAGCACAGGATGGCAGAAGCCAGATCAGCGTTTTCCAGAAGTGAAATTTGTAAATGTATCCTCGCAATAGTCATAACGGCAACGCTAGCTGATGATTATTCTGTATGTAAGTCAAATATGTAATGTAGAAGGAAAAAGTACAAAAGCAGCAAGCAGCACAGTACAAGATAAAAAGTAAATGGCATAATCAGAAAGATACCGTTATCGTTACAGATATTGAACCCCGGTAGAGTTCAATGATAAGATGAACGCAAAGTTATACCCTTGCAGTCATATTGATCGATACCGGGCTACATAGAATAAAGATAGTTGTACAATAGGCTGTACTAGAGTTTATAGATGCATTTTATGCAGATAAGCTGCTTTACCTGTGAAGTTTGTATGCGCACTTATTCATAGTTCATTTTATCCACCAGTAAATAACGACATCCATTGCAAAGGAGCATTCCTATGTCACAACTACAACTTAAAAACGGCGATACCGTTGCACTCATCTCCTGTTCGGACGGAATGGCCTGGGGCCAGCGCGGTAGCGTAGATGAGCTAATCCAGCATTTGAGCGGATGGGGATTACGTGTAGAGGAAGCCAGGACGCTGATGCAGGCGCAGTATGGCTGGAGCGGTAGTCCGCAGGAGCGAGCAGCAGAGCTGAACCGTCTGTTTGCGGATACGAATGTGAAGGCGATTTTTGATATTTCCGGCGGTGACTCGGCGAATGGAATATTGCCTTACGTTGATTTTGATGGGATTGCGCGCTCGGGTAAGCCGTTGTTTGGCATGAGTGATCTATCGGTGGTGCTCAATGCCATCTATGCACGTACCGGTGTGGCTGGCTATCATTATCAGGTGATGAATCTGGTGCGCCAGCATGGAGAACAGCAACGGCAGAAGTTTTATGCGACCTTTTTCGGTGGGGGCAGTGATCTGTACGATCTGGAGTTTGAATTCCTGCGTGGTGAGGATCTGAATGGAGAATTGATCGGTGGGAATCTGCGCTGTCTACTCAAGCTGGCAGGTACGCCGAATTTCCCGCATGCGCGTGGACGTGTGATCATGCTGGAAGGCTTGAGTGGCAGACTGAAGCGTATCATTTCTATGCTGGATCAGCTTGCGCAGACGGGAGCATTGGACGAATGCTCCGGCTTGCTGCTCGGTACATTTACCGAGCTGGAGCAGTACGGTGAGCGAGAGGCACTACTTGATTATGTATTAAAAATGACAGCAGCGCGTAATATTCCAATCGTACATACGAGTGGAATTGGTCACGGTAGTGATGCAGGTTGTATGATACTTGGTTGATGATATGATTGCCTATGCATAGACAAAAGCCCCTTTTTCTATAGTTCAGAAAGAGGGGCTTTTTTATGTCGTTCCCCGGTCATTCTTCGGTATGTGTACAAAAGTATTGATCGCTTCTATTCTTTTGGGAGAGATACGCAGAGCTGCGACACAAGTCGTTTACGGCTGAAACCTCTTTTGCTTAATAATCGCTCTGGCATGTATAGCTATCGTCTAATCCTTTTTTAATTGTCCCTGTACAAGCTGAATAAATTGCTGCGCGGCGTAACCTAGAAACTTATCGTTCCGATGCATAATCGCAATCTGGCGCAGGGGAGGGAAGTCTTCGATTTTGATCAGACGCAGGGTCGGGTCATTAAGGGAATGGGAGAGCGAATAGGGCTGTAAGCAGGCGCCGACATTAGAGCGCACAAATCCATATAGCGACGAAGCGGTAGACGTTTCTACTATAATATTGAGATTCAGTCCATGATCACGGCAATGCGTTTCGATCAGCTCGCGTGCCTTAAAGCCCTTCGGATATGCGATCAGGGGCTGATTCCCGATCGTCTCCAGCGTAACCGACTTGCGACCAGCCAGCTCATGGCGCTCAGATACAACGAGTACGAACTCCTCGGCATAAAGTGGAATTGTGGTCAGGCGCGGATCGCTCGTCTCCATTAATGTGATCCCGACATCGACCTGGTTGTTGATGACCATATCTGCAACTTCAATTGCAGAGTGAATCTTCAAGTGCACTTTAGGAAATTGATTGTGAAAGTCGATCAGAATTGGTGTCAGCCGATAATCGAGCTCTGCTGCCATCAATCCAACGACCAGATTACCCCCATCATACTGACGCAATCCATTAATTTCATCGTAAGCATCCTGTAGCTTGAGCAAGATGCTTCGCGCCTGCTTGAGTAAAATATAGCCGGCTTCTGTAGGTGTAATTCGTTTCCCAATCCGATCAAATAGCTGCATTCCCAGCTCGTCCTCCATCGTACGAATTTGAATGCTAAGCGTCGGCTGTGTAATGCCCAGCCGTTCGGCTGCACGCGTAAAATGAAGCTCCTCACATACTGCTACAAAATACTCCAATTGTCTGAGTTCCATAGGGTTCTCCCTTCATCATTGCTTTTGGCTATCATTATATTATTTTTGATTTATTTTTCCAATCACTTGCTTTAGCGTATAAACGTTGATTTTGTCACGTTTTAGACAAATGTAAGCGATATTAATAAAATAAAAATTTGCGCAAATATGAAATAAAAATAATGTATTTTCAAATTAATAATAGTTTTTGTCAATGATAAATCGTTAATTGATAGAAAATGTTCAAATTTACCCTTTACAATATGTCAAAATGAGACTATTATAAGTACTGTGATTGATGGTTGTTTACGAAAAGTAATTAAATATTTAAAAAAGTAAGAAAGAAGGCTGTTAACTATGAACGCTTTTTATCTTGATAATGATGGATCGCTAAAAACGGTATTACGTGGTAAGGATGTACTGGCTAATCCGATTTTGAACAAAGGAGTAGCCTTTTCGGAAGCAGAGCGTAAAGAACTTAATTTGAACGGAATTTTGCCACCGACAATCCTGACGATCGAAGAACAGGCAAAACGTGCGTATGAGCAATTCCAGAACGAATCGAGTAATCTGCGTAAAAATATTATGCTCGAAGACCTGTCCAATCGGAATATTGTATTGTACTATCGCTTGCTGAGCGAGCATCTGAGTGAGATGCTGCCGATCGTATATACACCGACTGTAGGTCAGTCGATCCAAGAATATAGCCAGCATTACCATAAGCCAGGCGGCGTCTATCTCTCGATTGACAACATGGACGGAATCGAAGAAGCGTTCCGCAATAGCGGAATTAATCCTGGTGATATTGATCTGATCGTAGCAACCGATTCGGAAAGTATCCTCGGCATCGGAGACTGGGGCGTAGGCGGTATTAATATCGCGATTGGTAAACTGGCTGTGTATACAGCAGCAGCGGGTATTAATCCAGGTCGTGTACTGCCGGTCGTACTGGATGCGGGTACAAACAATGAGAAGCTGCTGAACGATCCGATGTATGTCGGTAACCGTCATGAACGGATTCGCGGTGAACGTTATGAGCAATTTATCGATCGTTATGTAGAAACGGCATTGAAGCTGTTCCCGAACGTACTGCTGCACTGGGAAGACTTCGGTAATGTGAATGCACGTAATATCATTAATAAATATGGCGAGCATATGCTCACATTCAACGACGATATTCAAGGTACAGGTGCGGTAACACTGGCAGCGGTTATGTCCGGTGTACAGGTAAGCGGTACGCCGCTGCGTGATCATCGTGTACTCGTATTCGGACCAGGCGCTGCTGGTATCGGTAACGCGGATCAGATTCGTGATGCAATGGTTACAGATGGTCTGACACAGGAAGAGGCAGAACGTCGCTTCTGGGCATATGACTATCGCGGTCTGCTGACTGATGAAACAGAAGGTGTACTCGGCTTCCAACAACCGTATGTGCGTCCTGCGGCAGAGGTTCGTGACTTTGCTACTGATGCAGAGGGTAAGATCAGCCTGCTCGAAGTGATCAAACAGGTAAAACCAACGATCCTGCTCGGTACATCCGGCGTGACTGGCGCATTTAGCGAAGAAGTTGTCAAAGAAATGGCGAAGCATGTTGAGCGTCCAATCATTATGCCAATGTCCAATCCAACGCCGCTGGCTGAAGCTACACCTGCGGATCTGCTGAAATGGACAGACGGCAAAGCATTGATCGCTACCGGTAGCCCGTTTGCACCTGTGGAATATAACGGTATCACTTACGAGATCGGTCAATCCAACAATGCGTTTGTATTCCCTGGACTGGGATTGGGTGCGATTGTAACCAAAGCGAAGAAGTTTACAAAAGGCATGTTCACTGCGGCGGCTGACGCGGTTGCTCATGCAGTCGATTCATCTGCACCAGGAGCATCCTTGCTCCCACATGTTCGTGATCTGCAATCGGTATCGTTTGCTGTGGCTGTAGCGGTTGCGAATGCAGCAGTAGCAGATGGTGTAGCCCGTTATGCACCGGAAGATGTAGAGGATGCTGTACGTAATGCGATGTGGCACCCGGTATATCGTGAAATCAAACCGGAAGAATTGACTCCTGTAGGCTAAACGACGGAACGATTCAACGTAATCTGTAGGTTATAAGACAGCTAAGGCTGTCACTGGAATACCATGAATAGAATAAATGATAGATTCGGCTCATTTTACAATCTATTTTTATATAGAAGGAACACGTTACGATTAGAATCATGCATACGGCTTACACCTTAAGGCTGCTTATCCATATGGACGAGCAGCCGCCCTTTTCGGGCTATACCTGCACGTCGTTTTGCGCAACATAAAGATGGAGGTCTTGTACCATGTCAGTTGGTCATATTTTTATCATATTAATTCCGATTTTCTTTGTTATTATTCTCGGATTTTTAGGTGGGCATTTTAAAGTATTCAGTCCAGCTTCGTCCAAAGGCTTAAACACACTCGTTACCAAATTCGCGCTTCCAGCGCATCTCTTCATTGGCATTACCACGACCAGCAAGCAAACGCTGATCGAGAAATGGCCTTTTTTTATGACAATGTTTCTGGGAATTATCGGCTTTTATGTCATTATGCTGTTGATCATGCGACTCGTATTCCGGATGGATCTGAATACATCGTCGATCTTCTCTCTGAACGCAACGCAGCCGTCCTTCGCGTTTATGGGGATTCCCGTGCTGGGCAGTCTGTTCGGAGCAGCAGAGGTCGCAATTCCGATTGCCATTACCGGTATTGTCGTCAATGCATTGCTTGATCCAATCGCAACGATCGTCAGTTCCGTTGGCAAAAAAACGCAGGCGAGCAATCAGAAAGATGGAGAGCATGAGAACCTGTTCAAGCTAACGATACATTCCATCCTGCACGGTTTGCGTGAACCACTTGCTTGTGTGCCATTGCTCGGTGTTGTGCTGACGTTGCTTGGGTTCCATTCACCCCAATTATTGCAGGATTCTCTGGATCAAATCGGTGATATTACATCCGGTGCTGCGCTATTCGCAATCGGGGTTACGATTGGTCTGAACCGTATTAAGCTGAGCGGAAGTGCAATCGGTATTTCGCTGCTTAAAGTGATCGCTTTGCCGCTGCTGACACTTGCTTTTGCCGCTATGCTGGGACTGTCCAGCGATGATGTAACGATGGCTGTATTGCTCGTATCGTTCCCAGGCTCTGCTGTAGCTGCCATGATTGCGACACGCTTTGAAACACTGGAGGTCGAAACCGCATCTTCGTTCGTCCTTAGTTCGATCTTATCGCTGATTTCACTGCCTATTTTGATTTCACTACTTCTCTAATGACTTTCATATTGCTGGGATATCTTTGATATAGAACAAATGAAAGATAGAAGAATAGAAGATGCAGATGCAAATAGAGGGATGACCTGCAACACGGATTGTAAATCGAAGGCGTATTATTGCCTTATAGTTTGAATTTAAATTATATAAATTGCAAGTATCAAAGGTTCTGTTGCTGGATTGATACTGTGAATAGATCAGATTAACTTGAAGTAACGATAGAGGTTTGGACTTGCTCTACATGTTTATACATGTCAATATAATAGAAAGGCTGCTGCAACGGATCGTTTACAGACGATAGCGAGCAGCAGCCTTTTTTTGGATTGGAGATAGATTACATATCATTGGCTGCCTGGCGGATGGAGGCAGATGGCGATAGCAGATCAGGGCTGATCGCTGCCATCTGTTCTGTCTGTCGGAGCAGAATCAATGAAAGAGGAGCGTGCTGTGCATTGGAAAACACTGTCCATATGATGTCATTCCCGGCAGAAGCGGCTGCAACATGGCAAGCCTCTGTCGCGGATATGATCGTACACATTCAGCAGGAGGAATACGGAATTCCGATTACGCGAGAGCAGCAGCCGGATTTACTGGATATTGCTGGCTTTTATCAGCAGGGAAACGGTAATTTCTGGCTAGCGTATGTTGGTGAACAGGTAGTGGGCACGATTGCTTTGCTTGATATCGGTCAGCAGCAGGTTGCTTTGCGTAAAATGTTCGTGCATCAGGATTATCGTGGCAAGGCGTGGGGGGTATCTCGTACACTGCTAGAACGAGCGATCGCATGGGCACGAGAGCAGGAAGTACGAGATATTTACCTTGGAACGACTCCACAATTCAAGGCAGCGCATCGATTTTATGAAAAGAATGGCTTTGTTGAGGTCGATCAACAGGAGCTGCCAGCGAGCTTTCCTGTTATGCAGGTGGATAAAAAGTTTTATCGATTTACCATTTAGTTGTGCATTGAGTTTTGTATTTAGGCTTGCTCTTTATATAGAAAAGAGATAACAAGGAATGGATCTATGAACGGCTTGTATGCGGATACGTAGCATCCGTTATATGTAGTTATAGGAAAGTCTTCATGTTGCCAAAGCAGCAGGGAGGCTTTTTTATATGGTTATCCTTGATCTGATGCGTTTTATACATGACCTAAATAAGAAAATACTTATGCTAGCGATATCCTCCATAGCGTTTGTAATCATAGATTCGCCTTTAGAAGTGTTGACAAACTTTTAGCAGCGGACTATATTATTAATCATTAATCGTAATTATTACGATTAAAAAGAGGTGAAAGAAAGTATGACGAAACGATGGGATTGTCTGATTATCGGTGCAGGTGCTGCTGGTATCGGTATGGCAACGGTACTGAAGGAGCTTGGATTACGACATTATGCTATTTTGGAACGACATTCAATCGGTGCATCGTTTGGGATGTGGCCTGACGAGATGCGTTTGATTACGCCTTCATTTACAAGCAATGCATATGGCATGCTTGATCTTAATGCAGTTGCCTTAAACACATCACCTGCCTACACATTAAGTACAGAGCACCCTACAGGCAAGGAATACGCTAAATACTTGCAAGCATTAAGCGATTATCATGAATTGCCCGTACACTGCGGTATAGAGGTGACGGCGATACAGCAGGAAAAGGACGGCTTCTGCGTGACGACGAGCACAGGGGACTGGCATGCGCGCTTTGTGATCTGGGCAGCAGGCGAATTCCAATATCCCCGCCTGGGTGCGATTCCCGGCAGTGAGTACGCTATTCATAATAGTCAGGTTACAAGCTGGGCAGCGCTGGAGGGAGAGCAGGTGGTAGTGATTGGCGGATATGAGAGCGGAACAGACGCCGCTATCCACCTGAGCCGATCCGGGAAAAAAGTAACGATGCTTGATCGGCGTTCGCGTTTGCTCGATAAAGGCAGCAGCGACCCCAGTATGGAGCTGAGTCCCTACACGAAGGATCGTCTGCGACACGAGATTCGATATGGTCGTATCTCATTCATTGGCGGCTGCGAAGTACAGTGGATTGAGCCAGAACCACATAGTGGTTATAACATCTACTGCGAAGATGACCATGGTAAGCAGCATGTGATCCATAGCGAAGCGGCACCGATTCTGGCTACGGGCTTCAGTGGCAGTCTGCACTTGATTGAGCATTTAATACAGCGGAGCGGGGATGGAGCAGTAATGCTTGGACCAGCGGACGAATCTCTGATCACACCGGGCTTATTCGTTAGCGGACCGAGTGTCATGCATGATCAATTGATGTTTTGCTTTATTTATAAATTCCGGCAACGCTTTGCTGTTATCGCTCATCGGATTGGCACATTACTCCAGTATGATGTGTCCCGGCTGGAGCATTATCGCCGTGAGGGGATGTTCCTTGATGATCTGTCCTGCTGTCAGGAGAACTGCACATGCTAAACGAACAACAGAACCAGCCGACTATGCCGCGTGCGGTCGTGCTGATCGGTCTGGAATCAACGGGTAAGTCGGCACTGTTTCGCAGCTTGAGTGGGATGGATACAGGTACAGAGTCGAATTTTCGCGGTTCGACGGTTACGGTACGTCGTACGGAAGTGATCGTACCCACATCACAATCGAGCGTGGAACTGGTCGATACGCCAGGCATTCGTGTTCAGGATGATAGCCTGACGACAGAGCTGGCCTTGAATATGCTCGATCAAAGTGACATCGTTCTACTGATCGTCCGTGCTACGCATGTTGCTCGTGAGCTACCGTTACTGTTACAGATGCTGGACTTAACCGGGAAAAATATTGTGCTTGTACTCACCTTTGCTGATCGGGCGGGGGCGCTGGTAGAGGCTTATACCACCCATTATCGGCAAATGTTGGGCGTTTCTGTACTTGCGGTCGATTCACGGCAACTGGATATAGCGATGAGAAGTACACTTTTGCAGGCCATAGATATGGCGCGTCCGATGAAACGAAAGCCGATACTCACAGCGCCACCAGTAGAAGAGATCAAGGAGGCACCAATCACCTGGTTCGAGCATACGACGTGGGGAAGATTCGTATCGGTTATTGCCTTACTGCTGCTATTTGCTGTACCGGTATTTCTCGCTTATGTATTGTCCGGCTGGCTACAGCCTCTTGCTGATCGCTGGTTACTCGACCCGTTACATGATCTCACCTCACAGCTTCCTGACTGGTTGGAAACTATGCTTATGGGCAGCTATGGCGTACTCAGTCTCGGTATCTATTCCTTTATCTGGGCATTTCCGGTCGTCCTGTTCATTGGACTTAGCGTAGCATTGACCGAAGAAAGCGGACTGAAAGATCGCATTACCGATTCTCTGGATGGGTGGATGAGACGGATCGGGCTGAATGGACGGGACCTTATTCCGGTACTGAGTGGGTTTGGCTGCAATGTGGTTGCTGTATTTCAAAGCCGCACATGTAGCCGCTGCACACGGCGCGCGTGCGTTTCGCTTATTGCCTTTGGCTCTGCATGCAGCTATCAGATCGGTGCCAGTCTATCGATCTTCAGCTCTGGTGGACGACCGTGGCTATTCCTGCCATATCTGCTGGTCCTCGTGCTGGTAGGTGCGATTCATACGCGGCTGTGGAACAAGTCGTTCTCCAACTTGCAATCCGTTGTGGTTGGGCGCACATTTTTGCAGTGGCCAGCACTGCGAGCGGTGAGCTGGCGTTTGCGTGCGATACTGAAGCAATTTTTGACACAGGCGATGCCGATTTTTCTCCTGATCTGTGTAGTGGCGAGCTTACTGCAATGGAGTGGCATATTGGATCGACTCACATGGGGATTTGCGCCCGTATTGTCTTTATTTGGACTTCCCCATCAGGCGACAGCCGGTATTTTGTTTTCGGTATTGCGTAAGGATGGCTTATTGGTGCTGAATCAGGGCGGAGGGCAATGGCTGGCGCAACTTAGCGGTGGGCAATTGCTTGTACTCGTCTATCTCGCTTCCACTTTGACCGCATGTCTGGTTACCCTGTGGACGATCTCAAGGGAGCTTGGAGTTGGATTTGCATTAAAGCTTGCTGGTCGGCAATTACTAACTTCGTTGATAAGTACATGGCTGATTGCCGCCATTGTAATCGTATGGACAGTATAAAGCATAACCAAATAACGCCGAAATAAGCTAGCAGATAGGAGGAGCTGTAATGACATTGGACACCTTTACCGTGCGCCGGATTCAGCAGATTATGGATGGCTATATCGATGCCAAGGTGCCTGCTTCGATGCGAACTGCGGTACGGCTTGCGTATGAATTAGAGCCGGATGGATTGATTCTATCGGAGCTTCGCCCTTCTGAATCGTTACGTGGCTGGGAGCGAACCGAGTTTGCCTGTCTGCGTTGCCAATCGGATGGCTGCTGGCATGTGTACGCTCGTAAAAATAAACCATCTGCGCAGGAACCCCCATTATGGAATGCAGTAACCGAAGCAGGTGGGCAGCGTGATTTCGAGCTACAGCTACAATATGTGGAAGAAGACCCGCTGGAGCTGTTCTGGCCTGATTGGCAGGCACATGATGAGCAGGAGGATTACGTATAGCATGATCGTGATGCGTACGTACTGAAGATTCATCTGGCAAAGGAGGTAAAACGATGAACGAAATCGATGATCCGCGCATTCCGGTCACTATTGTGACTGGCTTTCTCGGTGCAGGCAAAACAACGTTGCTGAATCATCTATTAACGTCAGATCACGGGCAGAAGATCGCAGTGATCGTGAATGAATTTGGCGAGGTTGGCATTGATCATGAATTAATCGTTGGCGCCGAAGATGAGATTATCGAGATGAACAATGGCTGTATTTGCTGTACAGTACGTGGTGATCTGGTGAGGATTGCCCTACAGCTATTGGATCGCAAATTCGGTATGAACGGGCGAGCCTACGATTTTGATCGGATTGTTATTGAGACGACTGGACTGGCTGATCCGGGCCCGGTTATTCAGACCTTTCTGGCAGAAGAGCTACTGGCTCAATTTTTCAAAATGGATGCGGTCGTTACGCTTGTGGATGCGTGTCACGCCCATCTGCATCTGAATCAAGGACCGGAGGCGCAGGCACAGGTTGCTTTTGCTGATATTCTACTATTGAACAAATCGGATCTGGTTACAGTAGAAGAACGAACGGCGCTCGAAGCACGTCTACGTCATATGAATGTGTCAGCGCCGATCTACCCTACCTGTCAATCTACACTGGATATTCGTCATGTGCTGGATGTGAATGCATTTGATCTGAGCCATAAGCTGGAGATTCGTCCGAATCTGCTACATGCTCATCATCACCATCATGAAGATCATGTGCACTCCATCGTATTGCAGGACGAACGTCCGGTGCAATTACAGAAGATCAATCGCTTTATGGACGAGTGGCTGGTTAATCATGGGGAGGATACGTATCGCTATAAAGGTATTATTCATGTGGATCAGGTGGATCGGCGTGTCGTATTTCAGGGTGTGCATATGATGCTGGGCATCAATACTGATCGCAATTGGCGCGATGACGAGCAACGGCTAACCCGTATCGTGATTATCGGCAAAAATCTGGATGAAGCCTGGTTTCAGCAACGGTTTGCAGAATGTATTGTGGAGCCAACAGAGTCGACATTGTGAACTGCGGTATATGCACAATCATTTGAATTCATAATTAAAGGAGTCCTATAACGATGCAGCAGGATCAGCAGCACGAATCCCTCTGGCCGGACAAATCAGCGAGATTGAAGCTGTTTGGTTCGATCCCATCGGTACCCGGAGACAAACCGGTAGAAGCGGAAGGGATGCACGATTTGCAAAATTCACACCATGATTTTCTGTTTGCCCTGGATCAAGTGGGCATCGGTAATCTTCGTTACCCGCTTATTGTCCTCTCGACGTTATCTCCATTCAGAATGACAACGACAGCCCGATTTCGCCTGACGACTTCATTATCCCAGCAATCACGGGGAATCAATATGAGCAGGCTGACCGAGCAACTGGAGCTGGCACGTCAGCATGGATTAAGTGATCGATTCGAGGAGCTGAGCACCTTAACGCGAAGTCTGGCACAGCATATGAAACAAGAACAGGCGAGGCTGGAGGTCGAGTACGACTGGTACTATGAACGTCAGGCACCACGTAGCGGTCGAATTGGACTCAATCATGCTATGGCCCGATTAGAATTAGCTTATGCGGTCGATCATTCCCTGCATGTTAAAGCTACGCTTGAAGTGCAGATTACAACATTGTGTCCATGCTCCCGTGATATTAGTGAATACAGTGCACATAATCAGCGCGGACGAATAACGATGGATATCGTCCCGGCACATGGCTTGCTACCAGACGATTGGAAGGAGCGCTTGCTTGAGGTGGCAGAGAGTAATGCAAGCAGCATTCCGTACCCGGTGCTAAAGCGTCCGGATGAAAAGCATGTTACCGAGCAAGCCTATGAGAATGCGCGCTTTGTAGAGGATATATTGCGCCTGAGTGCTGCCGATCTGTACGAGTCAGAATGGATTGACAGCTTCACGATCCACTGTCGCAATGAGGAATCGATTCATCAGCATGATGCCGTAGGCAGCGTCACCTATTACAGAAAATAAGCTTGCGGTATGGAACAAGGAGTGTGACACCCTAGATGAAAAGGATACATGCAAATGTAACGATGCTGGAGCTGGAAATGGAATTCATGGGGCGAGATAGTATTATTCATCCATTACTTCTATCCGATAAAGGCTACACAATGCTAATCGATGCAGGACTGCCCGGACAATACCAGCAGCTCAGTCAGGAATTAGCAGCAGCAGGCACCTCTCCAGAAATGCTTGATGCTGTACTATTGACCCATCAGGATCTGGATCATATCGGTTGTTTGCCAGAGCTGGATGCTGCCAATCGTTATGCAACATTCTATGCGCATGAAGGAGACGCTCCGTACATACGGGGAGAACGTCCATTGTTAAAGGGCAATGTTGTACCGTGGCAATCCCAATTGACTGAACTGCCGAGTGGCAGAATTGATCGCTATCTTACCCATGGACAGCAATTCCATATTGCAGGTGGGATGGAGGTTATTCATACGCCGGGGCATACAGCAGGTCATGTGTGCCTGTTATTACCGCAGGAGCGAGCTTTAATCGCAGGTGATATTGTATTTTATATCGATGATGAGCTGGTGCTGCCACCTGTCGAGCTGACAGAGGACTTGCCCGCAGCGATGCAGTCATTAGAGCAGCTATTACGTTATGATTTTGATACGCTGATCTGTTATCATGGCGGAGTGTGTCACGATGCAAAAGCTCGCCTGCGGCGGCTGTTGATGAATCATCAGCATCTTTTAAACGATTAAGATATACTATAATGTTAGCCATGAATACAAAAAAAGAAGACAAAAAAAGCTCCTGTTCATATGCCATTGGCACAGAACAGGAGCTTTAACTGTATATTCAGATCGATCTTATTATCTCAACCACTGTGCAATCAGTGAAAAGGCGATAATGATCAGGAACAGCAGTGTAATGTGATTAAGGGAGAAAATGAACATTTTCTTCGCCCAGCTATTCACGTCTGCTTCGGTGCCTGCTTTGCTGTAGCTACGGAAGCTGAATACGAGCCAGGACAGGCTAAGCAGGAAGGCAACACCTGCGATGTACGGGCTAAGCGGCCAGAACATCAGACTTGACACTACGAGCAGAACCAGATAGAAGTTCGTTTGTGCATACGTGCGTTTCAGCCCTTTGACCACTGGCAGCATTGGCACGCTTGCCGCTTTGTACTCATCGAAGCGACGAATCGCAATCGCGTAAAAGTGAGGCATTTGCCACAGCAGCATCGTTACGACTAGTGCCCAGATTTCCCAGTGTCCGAGATCGCTGGATACCGCTGCCCAGCCGATTAATGGAGGAACCGCACCAGACAGGCTACCAACCTCTGTGTTGTAGATCGTTGTGCGCTTTGTCCACATGGTGTAAGGCACCACGTACAGAAACAGTCCGAGGAAGCCAAATAGTGCAGCCATCGGCGAACTCATGTACAGCAAGGCGATCCCGATCAGCGCCATCGTCGTACCGATCGCCAGACCGTTTGGCGCGTCCATTTTACCCGTTACCGTTGGGCGGGTTTTCGTCCGTTCCATGATCGCATCGATATCACGGTCATACAAATTGTTAAACGCTCCGGCAGAGCCGATGACGAGCGATGAGCCGATGAACGCTAAAATGATAGCGCCGATATGCTCGAAAAAAGATAGATTAAACACATAAATAGCCATGCTCAATCCGGCAAACATCGCAATCAGGTTGGATTTGATGATTCCCGTTTTGATGGTCGCAAAGAAGATGGCAGGAAAAGAATTCGTCTGCATAGGTACAGCTTGACCAGTTTGATTTTTCATCTCTATATATGTCACCCGTTTCAGTATTTGATATGTGTCCATCATACCATTTATAAGGTACAAACACGCGATGTAAATGACGTTTTTTAAAATTACGCCACGAATTTGTGAAAACTTTATAACGATTTTCACAAAGGGATAGGAATATTTGTGAAAATATGCCTAAACATTGGTCGCACATCAAGATAAATATATACCTATTGAAATATAAAATCCAGTGATTCGTGGAAAAAATAATCGATAGGTGTGGAGGGGGATTGCAAAATTGGACTTATAATGGTGCTGGAGTGCTTTGATATATTCATGTATCTCTGTATCTCTGTATGATAAAAAGAAGGTAAGATCAGGATGACATTACGATCTGGATGACATTAGGTGTTGGGAGGGACAGCACTCCGACAAGGAATAAGGGGACGGACTCCGGTATCGCACAGGAATCTACGAAATGGGAGGAAATGTAGATTCCCGTGCTCAAAAGTCGTCCTTTCCCCTTATTTCCTTGTCTCCGTTATGTGCTAATCGCATCGTTTATTCGTTTTAAAGACGTTAAAACAATAGCATATAATCGATATAACTGATTAATTGAAACTGATCAATATATTAGGGGGATACCATTATGGATTTGACTGACAACCCTCTATTAAATAACTCGAAATGCTGAAGTATAAACATTATATTGCGACATAACGGGTATGTCGCAAACTGTATAGAACGAAGTGAAGACAATAAGGTGAAAAGAGAGTACATGGTGTTAGTGATTTCTTAGTACGAGGTTTAATGGAAAGTGAATTTTTATGCAGCAATTATTTTACAACTCTAAAAGGACGATAATCTACAGTTTATCTCATTCGTAGATTAACGCCCCTTTTGTAGTTCGTTACGTTATTCATTTCTGGAGTGGGGTACGCTGCACCATGTAAGTCGATTGCAGCACTACTATATCATTTAATCGAATATGCTTAAGTCGATCTTTAATCCAAATCTTGTTGAAGCTGCAGTAACTTCCTACTACCTCAAACCATCTCAAACCATCTCAAACCATCTTACACTACCTTATCTACAGCGGGGCTGATTCCGACTGAATCGGCTTCTGCACGCTGATCACGAATCGTCAAGCGGCGGTGAGCGATCAACAGGAAGGGGAGTCCTACCAGTGTAAGCAGGGCAAGCGGTGTGAATACGTGGATACCGCCTTGCATTGCTACGCGATCGATCAGTAATCCGCCGATGATTGGAGCGACCATTGTACCGATGTTGTTGAAGCCCATTGTGCCGAAATATGTGCCTTTCCAGCCTGGAGGGGCGATGTGGTCGATCAGCATATCCATCATGGTGAACATGAGCACTTCGCCGACGGTGAAGATGAATACACCGATCATGAAGACAGGCAGGTTATGTGCCATGCCGAAGATCATCAGGGATAGCGCGACAAGGATATTGCCCATGATCAGTGGGACGATTGGACGAAAACGTCTTGCTGTGCGGACGAGTGGATATTGCACGATAAGTACAACGATCGCATTCATCGCGAGCATGTAGGAAAAGATTTTGCTACCGTTGCTGATATCTGGTGTGATCGCCAGAAATTGTGCCAGCGTAGAATCGAAATGCGCATAACCGAGTACGCAAAAGATCATACCGATCAGGACAGGCAGGAAGACGCGGTCAGATGATGTTACCCGTAACGCTTCACGAATATTCGGTCGAACTGTCGTCTCGGAAGTATGGCTCTGTAGCTTCGCGATCGGATGCAAATGAAATTGCAGGACGAGTACAAAGCTGTACAGCACATACACCGCACCGGTAATGTAAAATGGAAACGTCGAAGCACCTGAGCCAAGCTGAAGTCCGATCAGTGGACCAAATACAACGCCGATATTGATCGCGGCATAGCGCATATTGAAGACGAGTAAACGATGCTCCGGCGGTGTGGTATCGGAGAGCAGGGCCCGTGCCGCAGGCTCAAAGGTAGAGCGGCAAATTCCGTTCAGTACATTGACAACGAAGAACATCCATACATATTGGGCCGAGGCAAATCCGAAAAATACCAGTGACCAGCCAAATACAGACACGAGCATCACACGTTTGCGTCCGATGCGGTCAGAGATATAGCCACCATAAAAGCTGAACAATACGCCAGCGAGTGCACTGCCCGCGATAATCAGTCCGGTCTGTGTAGCGGGAACATGGAGTGCAGAGGTCAAATAGATGGCGAGAAAAGGAACGCTCATGGAAGTGACGAGCCTGCCGAACATCGTACCGACGATGATCGTCCAGGCGAGTGGATGGATCATAGCTAAGTTTTTGGCAATCATGTTGAACACCCCTTATATTTTACAAAACGATAATGAAGTTGTTATCATTGTAAAAAGATAAAAGGAGAAGAAAAAGAGAAGACTTTTTCGTGTGAGCTTCACCTTTTACCCGTACGTGTAAATTATGCCTGGAATGGAGAGCCATATCAGGCTCTGTATTGGATGATTGATGAATAGAGCTGCAAGTGAAGCTTGTAGAAAGGATATCGCTATGGAAAATGATATGATTCAATATTTACAGCTATACGAGCACTTGAATGCAGAGCATGAATCTGGCTTGACGTGTACCGTTACGGTAGCCGAGCTGGCAGAGCTATTATGCTGCACCCCGCGCAATGTAAAGCTGATCATACGCAGACTGGAAGCGCACGGCTGGATTATGTGGCAGCCCGGACGCGGGCGTGGCAATAGCTCACGTTTACAATTTCTAAGCTCGAATGGCGATATGCTGGAAGAACGTATTCAGCATCTGCTTCATCGGGATAAGGTGAAGGAGGCGCTTGATCTCGTTAGTGCATTTGAAGGCGAGGAGCATGTGCGAGAACGCTTATCTCAGCGCATTAACATCTATCTCGGCCTACATCAGGAGCGGGAAGAGAGCAGCAGGCAGGACGTGCTGCGTATGGTGCGCTATCGACCACTGGGGAAGCTGGATACAGTGCTTGCATTTAGTGCATTTGAGATTTTTCTGATGCGGCATATTTTTGATACGCTGGTCGCGTATGAGTCGAAAACGGAGCAGTTTATACCGAAGCTGGCTCATCTGTGGGAATGTAATGGTGATGGGACGGCATGGACGTTTTATTTACGTAAAGGGATTCGGTTTCATGATGGTCGATTACTCACATCGCGCGATGTGCTGGCTACATTGGAACGATTGAAGAAAAGGGGAAAGAATATCGGCTGGCTTTACCGCGATATTGAAGGTATTGAATTGCATGATGATTATTCATTCACCTTCCGGCTTAAGCGTCCCAATACGATGTTTTTGCATCTGATCTCGAATATCAATATGGCGATTGTGACGGAACACGAGCAGGAAGAGATTACGATTAACGGCACGGGACCCTTTCGTGTATCTGAGCTAAACACAAGTAAAATGTCGCTGACTGCCTTTGATGGCTACTACGGCTACCGTCCGATTCTGGATCGTGTGGATGTGTGGTTTTTGCCGCAAAAGGGCGGATCGCATCGCTCGTATCATATGTTAACTGGAACGGATGAAGAGGAGGCGGAGCAGGGCAACAGCCGTCAATTAACGCAGCCTGCACTCGGAGGCAGATATTTGCTATTTAATATGCGTCTACCTGGTGTTCATCACGATATTCGTTTTCGCCGTGCGATAAGGCTGTTATATGATCGCCAGACGATGCAGGAAGAACTACAGGGGGATCGCACCTCACCGGCAGGTAGCTTTCTACCGTGGAAAAGCGCGCAGCAGACGATTCCGCGTCATAGTCTGGAAGAGGCGAGACAACAGCTTGCCGAGAGCAGCTACAATGGCGAGACGCTGATATTAAGCTTCACCTACAAAAAGGAAGATCGACTGGAAGCGGAATGGATTCAGCAGCGTGCAGCAGCGATCGGTCTTCATTTGGAACTGGATGCGCAGGAAGATCGGCTCCTGATCGGTGGACATATTGCGCTGGCGGTTGAGGTGCTGGAGGATGACTGGGAATGGGATTTGATTAACTTCTTTTCCAATGAGGTGAATCATCTGCATTGCCTGCTGGATACGGAACAGCTTCAAGTGCTGCATACGATGCTGTATGATGTGATGCGTCATGGTCGTTCAGAGCGTGAGCGCATATTGGAGCAAATGGAACGGAAGCTACAGGAGGAGCACTGGCTGCTGCTGGGCAATCATATTAACCAGCGCGCTTATTTTAATCGGAGCTTGAGCGGACTGCATCTGGATTCGTTCGGATTTCCGAATTTATCGACGATGTGGATTCGGGATACTTCCGCTATGACAGGTATACTAACAAAATCATAAAAAACAGTCGTAAATACGTGAGATTTGAAATGAAATCGGGTAGATATATGAACAACAGACCATTTTAAAATCACAATTCGATCCGAAAATAAAAATTAGCGCAACGATTCACATATGAAAATTTTATTAACGATAGATATAAATAAAATTGTATATTTTAGATAAAGATAAAATTTGTAGTAATATATCCTTTAAACAGGAATTCATGGGAAGCATGGCGTAAATATATCTAAGGTACTTAATCTTCTCGGTTAACAACTAAACATGGTGAGAGCCAAACACACATATATAAAGTTCAAGTCGTAGTCGAAGTTCGTCGTGGCTGCTCAACGTAAAGATCGGAGGAAGAAGAACGATGATCTATTTTGTACGGAAAAGCGAAGTGGCACAGCTTCCATCAGACTCAACTGCGTTGCAACATCGACTGCGGCAGATGGTGGATCATAATGAAGCGATTAGTATTGATCGGATGCCAGTTGAGCTACAGCTAGACAGCCTACAGATGCTTATGGGGAATCCGGTATTTACACCGGTGCTTGTACAGGGAGAGCATGTGGAACGGTTTTTGCGTTCACCGCTTCGAGGCTATGCAAGCGAGGTATATATGGAATCGTTAGAGGTTGTCACTAATTATTTACGCGAGCTACAGGAGGAGATTGTACGGGTATCCGATGTGCTGACCCGTTATCGTAAGGACGAAACGGCGCATACGACAGAGCGAGAAAGTATACGTCAGATGCTCATCGATCTGGGTGAACGGCGTGAAGTGCTTGCACTGGTGCTACAGAAGATGCGCAGTCGAATCGACGCTCAGATGCAGGAGGAAAAGCAGCGAATGGCGCGTTATGAGCTGGATGGCGGACAGGTGTAATTCTGTACTATAGATAACAGCAAGAGCAGAGCTTTAGGGCGCTGAGCTAGTGAAGCCTATGCGATGAAGGATATATTTTGAATAATGATCCCTGTGTACGTCTAACCATCATAAATGATTATAAAATGCTATGAGCTCATGTTATCTTATCCGTAATGGTAAAACGATAAAAAGCAGCTTCTTCACCCGATGAATTTCAGGTGGGAAGCTGCTTTTTGACTGTATACATAAGCTAGGCAGATGTACAGGCTATACGATTAGCAACGAAAGGATATATTGCGCGATTGTATAGGCTAAGCTAAAGACTAAACACTAAAGGCTAAAGGCTAAAGACATAGTATATAATCCTCTATGCAGCCACAGTCACATAGTATAGCCATACTTTTTTAAATGGCAACGATCATTTCCTACTGGTAAGCCTGTGCTTAATCCAGTGTAGCAATATCGATAACAAAGCGGTAGCGCACATCGCTCTTCAGTACGCGCTCATACGCTTCATCTACCTGGTGAGCATGGATGACTTCAATTTTCGGTGCGATCCCATGTTCAGCAGCGAAGTCGAGCATTTCCTGTGTTTCGGCAATACCGCCAACCAGGGAGCCGGCAATGCTACGACGACCCATAATGAGCGAGAATACATGATATTGATCCGCTTCGGCTGGAGCACCTACATTGACCAGTGTACCGTCGACACGCAGCAGGGACAGGTACGCATCTACATTCAAGTTTGCCGAGACGGTATTCAGAATCAGGTCAAATTGACCTGCCAGCTCTTTGAACGTTTCCGCTTCTTCGGTGGAGTAGTATTGATGTGCACCCAGCTCCAGTGCTTCATCCTTTTTGCTTGCCGAACGGCTGAGTGCTGTTACTTCTGCACCGAGCGCACGAGCGAATTGTAGCGCCAGATGACCAAGACCACCAACACCGATTACAGCAACCTTTTTACCCGGCCCGATATTCCAGTGCTTGAGTGGAGAATACGTAGTAATCCCAGCGCACAGCAGCGGACTGGCTACATCCATTTCCAGCTTGTCCGGAATGCTGACAACAAAGCGATCCGTTACGACAATCTTCTGGCTATAACCGCCATATGTAGGCGTGCCATCATATTCTTTAGAGTTATACGTCTGTACAACGCCCTTTGTGCAATACTGTTCATCTCCACGCTGACAGTATTCACATTCGCCACAGGAATCCACGAAACAGCCCACACCTACACGATCACCTACAGCGAACTTGGTTACGTCGCTACCGACAGCTTCAACAATACCCGCAATTTCATGACCTGGAACCATTGGGAAGATACCGCCGCCCCATTCATCATACGCGCTATGAATATCAGAATGGCAAATGCCGCTGAATTTGATATCGATCAAAATATCATGCGGACGCAGTTCTCTACGTTCGATCGTTGTCTTTTCAAAAGGTGCCTTTGCATGCGATGCACTGAGTACTCGTGTTTGTACCATATTGCCCACTCCTCGTTTTGTAAAATGTTTATTTCGATCATTTACCAGCTCACAAAGTGACATTAAGTTATTAATGAACACTTACTCATTTATTATATGCAAAATTTAAATAGATGCAATTTTAGCTATTTTAAAATCATTACTCCCGTTCGATATTCGCCATACTTGTGCCCTGTTGAGAGCGTCCAGTATGCTGTAATCTAAAGCCATAGAAAGCAACAACCCAATACACATGAATAGCTGCAGGCTATTGTGAACACTTCCTTCTTACCTCTACCCTGGATCCCTAGTGTTCCTGCTCTCCTGCAGCTTTTCTGTTATTCAGGAGGCTTTATAATGAATACACATCATAACGATAGCTCATCCAAGCATATAGCAAAACAAGCTACCGCCGAGCATGATCTATTCGAAAAAGATAGAAATGATCAGCACCCTTCGCAGTGGATGAATCCTATATTGCTGCGCCGTTTAGGAAGAGTCATGCTTCCTTATACAATGGGGAATGGACAGGCTCAAGCATTTGAAAGCGATGGGCTGAATAATCAACTACATACGCATAAGCAGCACATCGCCGTCGATTCCGTACTTGCTTCCCTATTACAAAATATTGAGCAGCTTGGCTATACATTTGAACCTGAATTGATTGAGCAGTGTCGCAAGCTATCGGTTGATATGCTAGTCGAGCTGTATCAACAGATTGTTCCTGTGTTATCTCAGATGGTTGGAGATCATGTACAATATGAGCCGATGTATCCTAACTTCCCCGAACAGGTAATGGAAGCCTCTGCCGCAGAGCTATTTATAAATGCATTGCTACATTATCGCTTTGGTATTCGTCCTGAATATGATCCCATGCTGCGTCCACCTGCTGAAGGAATGGCTCATCTACAACCGATTGGTCTGGCGACAGCAGATACCTGCGTTGGAATGCTACGTAATCTGGCAGCAGCGAATGGCTCATTATCTGCACAGGATAAAGATGATCTTGCTCTGGGCTTATGGATGGTTGAAAATGTAGAATGGCTGTTACCTGAACATATCCCCTATAAAGAAAATATAGCCTTTATCGCTTCTGTGTTATTGGAAGCAGGACGTGCAGATGGTCAGCGATTAAGTATATATTTCCGTACAGCAACTGATGTGCTGCGTTTAGCTGCTGGATTATCCGGACTGGCTACAGACCTGGCATGGGCAAAAAAGCTGCCTCAGCTACGCAATCGCCTGACCAATGTATACAATCTCAATCAGGGCATGAATACACCTTTGTCAGCAGAACAAGCAGACCATCCGCGAAATGCTTATCATTTTCGTAAGTTTCGCCGAGCAGAGCGTCGATTGATATTAGGGCTACTGGAACGTGTAGCCAATCCGCTTGAGGATATGGTGCTTTATCGTGAACAGTGGAAGCGACTTGGAGAGCTCCTGCATCCAGGCGAGATGCGAGTTCGTTATCCACGCGCTTTTGATGCGTTTACCGCACTGCGCCGTGAGCGATCTATTCCAACGATGCGAACAGAGCTGGAGCAGGGAATGAAGGAGCGCGATCCGGCTGTCATTGCAAAGCTGGGTACACGCCCGGGAGAATTGGCACGTCGTCTCGATGCACTGCTGCGTTCACAACCGAAGCATAGCAAGCTAATTATGGAGCAATTCCAGCTTCATATCGAAGAAATGGCTGTGCCTTTACTACTACAAATGCTGGCACATTTTAAACATCGTCAGAAGCGTAGACATTATCGGGTCTTTTTTCCAAAAGGGAATACAGGCAAGGCAGTCGCTATTCCAGATCGTGTGCCCGTTTTAAAAAAATCGATCACTGCAGAGGTCGTTAAGACGATTCAAAGGGAGCTGAAGCGTCGATTTGCTGAACGCTCAGCGCTCGGTTCCGTGTATATCGATCCACAACTGCAGCAGATTCCAGTTCCATGGTCACAGCGTTCGGCTAGCCGAGCATTGCGCACATTGCCTCGTGGAAGCCGTATACGTATGTCAGAAGGGGATACCGTTCGTTTATTTTGCTGGTGGAAGAATCTAGAGGATGAGCACAACAGCCGTGTCGATATTGATCTGTCTGCGGTGCTATTGGATCAGAACTGGCAGCATCTGGAGACGCTGGCGTTTTATAATTTGCAGGAGACATATGGTGTACACAGTGGTGATATTGTCGATGCACCGGAAGGTGCTTCTGAATTCATCGATCTGTATCTTGCTCAAATAAAGAAGCATACAGAGGCTCGTTATGTTCTTGTACAGATTGCTTGTTTTACAGGGCAGGCGATTGCCGAGCTACCGGAGTGCTTTGCTGGCTTTATGATACGTCAGGATAAGCATGCAGGAGAGATTTTTGATCCAGCCACCGTACAGGCAAAGTTTGATCTGACGGTAGCGGCACAGCAAGCGGTTCCGTTTGCGGTGGATTTGCAAACGAGTGAGATCATCTGGATGGATGCAGTCGTGCGTAATCGAAGCTTCCGCGTCACGGCAGCAGATAATATGACAGGTCTGCAAATGCTAGGACATGCCTTTACCGATCTGCGTCGTCCGATGCTATCAGAGTTATTCACCCTGCATGCAGAGGCAAGAGGGAAGATTGTACATCGCGTTGAGGATGCAGATACTATATTCGCGTTAGAGCAGAGGATTACGCCGTATCAGACGGATGTGATTCTGGCAGAGTATTTATAATTGGAATAATTAATTGTGTATGTAGATTGCCAGGTGATTCAGGCTGTATGAAGAGTCAAGGATCGATTTAGGAATAGTGCATATGAAGTATTGTAGCGGACTAAGCTAATAATGGCATTTTCTATATAAGCTTTTAAAAGCGCAGGCATGAGATTGTATAAATGGATCTCTGACTTGCGCTTTTTTTGTCGTGATTATGAATGTGCAGCTAAAATATAATAAAGAGTGATTGTGAAAAAATTATATAAAGAAAGAATAAGAAGTATCATAAGATGTAGTGCAAAGACCCCTACGATCACCAATATTTATTATAAAAGTATGCTAACAACGTAAATGCAATCTATAATTCAGTTTTATTTTACATAATTAATATTATGTATATAAATAAAGATTGTTTAAAATTATATCGCTATAGTGTATAAAAGACGTTGATTAAGGGTAAGTGGATAGAAGGATATATAATGGGTGGAATAAGCCGCATCAAGTTGCGGTGAGTCCCTAGAATTGCGCTGAATAATGCGGGAGAAGCTGTTGTTCCGTCCACTATGTGTACAGCTTCAGCGCAGTCCAAATCTCATATTTATGTCGCTGGGCAGCTTGAATTCAAGCTCATATTCACCAACGAAGGGAGCATTTCATATGACAACCGAAAATCTGAATGCCGCAGCCTCAGGTACGTTTACCATTGGCGGCGATCTAAAAGTAAATCGTCTTGGCTATGGAAGTATGCAACTGACCGGTAAAGGCGTATGGGGCGATCCAAAGGACCCTGATGAAGCGGTGCGTGTGCTACAGCGTGCAGTGGAGCTTGGTGTGAATTTTATCGATACAGCGGATTCGTATGGCCCATTTGTGGCAGAACAGCTCATTCGCAAGGCATTGCATCCGTACAGGGATGATCTTATTATCGCTACAAAAGCAGGTCTGACCCGCTCCGGCCCCAATGATTGGCGTCCTGTCGGTCGTCCTGAATATTTACGTCAGCAGGCAGAGCTTAGCCTGCGTCATCTCGGTCTGGAACGAATCGATCTATTCCAGCTCCACCGGATCGATCCGCAAGTACCGTTGGAAGATCAACTGGGCGAATTGGAAAAGCTGCGTCAGGAAGGGAAAATTCGTCATATCGGCTTGAGTGAGGTGAGCGCAGATGAGCTGCATGAAGCGAGCAAAATTACGAAAATCGCTTCCGTACAAAATCTGTACAATCTGTCCACACGTAAAGCCGAAGCTTTACTGGAAGAAGCGGAAAAGCATGATATTGCCTTCATTCCGTGGTTCCCACTGGCAACTGGCAAGTTAGCCCGCGAAGGCGGCCCGCTCGATGAAGTCTCGAAACGTCTGGATGCCAAGCCTGCACAGGTTGCGCTGGCATGGCTGCTGCGTCGTTCACCTGTAATACTGCCAATTCCGGGTACATCGACTGTAGCGCATCTGGATGAAAATATTGAGGCAGCTCATTTGCAATTAAGCGATGAGGACTTTGAAACGCTGGATAAGCTATCTGAGTAATCACGTTTAGGTATAGATACATTTAGAATAGAAGAATAAACAGCGCGAAAACCTGAAAACTTGAATATGACTTATAGCAACCCGAGCATGCGTTATTGTCATGCAAACATGACGTCATTTGCTTCGGGTTTTCGTGCTGCAATAATATACTATAGCGATCCCCTGGAGACAGGTATATTGATATACAAACAACGATGTGGAATCGAGAGGAGTTTGTATATGAGTATGCTGTCTTTTCTTTTGTACTGTTTTATTGTGACTTTTACACCGGGACCGAGTAATATCATTATTTTGTCTATTGCTAATAAAGAGGGAACCCGGCAAGCGCTTCGATATACGTATGGTGCAACTGCAGCATTTGGATTGCTGCTGACCGCGTCTGCGACGCTGAACAGTGTGCTGGCAGCTATTTTGCCTCATATTATACTCGGCATGCAGATTGTCGGTAGTCTGTACATGTTGTATCTGGCTTATCAGATTTCGCGTAAAGCCAAACCTGCATCACCTTCATCCGATGCAAAAGATTCAACTGAAATACACGGTATGGGTACATTTCGCTCCGGCTTTATTACTCAATTTGTGAATCCTAAAGTCATCCTGTTTACGATGACCGTCATTCCAACCTTTATCATGCCCTATTATTCGGCTGTACCTGCACTGCTGGCAGGCGTGCTTGGCATTACAGTGATCGGGTTCCTCGCCTATACAACATGGGTAATGTTTGGTACAATTTTCAAAACGTTTTTGCAACGGAATCAACGAATCGCCAATCTTGTGATGACAGCATTTCTCGTCTATGCTGCGGTAATGATGTGGGTATAAGGAGGACAACGATGTGAATCCAACAGAACGCTTTCAATACAAAAAAGCAGCAGGTATCACACTGCTGTCTGCCAGTATTCAGGATTTTACGTATAAGCGTCATTCGCATCAGGAATATTCATTTGGCGTGACCTTGCGCGGTATCCAGCGCTTTACGATGGATGGCAGCCTGCATCTGTCTCATTCAAGTGGCGTGATGATGTTTAATCCAGAGCAGGCGCATGATGGTATGGCGAATGGCAGGGAAGGGCTGGATTATGTGATGCTCTATATCGATCCTGACATGCTGACAGAGGCAGCCGGGCAAAAGGATTGGCTCCGCTTCTCATCGCCGGTTGTGTATGATGAGAGACTGAATCGTCGAATTCTTGAATTGTCTCATGCGATGAAGCATGGTGGCGATGAAGCGTTATGTACAGAGAGGCTTGTATCGCTGGCAGATAGCTTGATCCAGACTGATCTAACGTCCAGTCCTATGCAAGATCCGCGTTTAATTCGCAAAGCCAAAGAGATGCTGCATGCCGATCTGGGCGGTGTGATGAAGCTGGATGAGATCGGACAGGAGCTGGAGCTATCCAAATTCCAATTCATCCGTATGTTCAAGGCACAAACAGGCATTTCGCCGTATCAATACTTTTTAAATCGCAAAATCGAGCATGCCAAGCATCTGATTGAGCAAAAGAAGGATGTGTATGTAGCAGTAACGGAATGCGGATTTACGGATTTGACGCATTTGAACAAGCATTTTAAGAGCGTGTATGGGATTACTGCGTTTGAATATATGACGTATCTGGGGTAAAGCGAGAGTAGATGTAGTCAAAAGGTGATATAGCTAGATAGAGATATCGAGAAAAGTACCTGTAGAAATAAAAACCTGTAACGAAAAATATAAGGAATGAAAACAGCACCAACCGCCTATGTCAATCCTTTAGGTGATTGGTGCTGTTTTCATTCCTATCATATGATCTAACTTACCGATCCCAATCGATAATCGTTCAAGCATTCAGCATCGTGCCATATTTTTGCTTGAGCTGCTTCATATCGGCGCGTGGCGGTGCGCCAAACATACGCGCATACTCACGACTGAATTGTGAAGCACTCTCATAACCAACTCGGAAGGCAACATCAGCAGCATCTGCCGACTCGGATAGCAGAATGCGACGTGCTTCCTGCAAGCGAACCTGCTTTTGAAATTGCAATGGACTCATCGCGGTAACTTCTTTAAAGTTGCGGTGAAACGATGATACACTCATGCTCGCCATTTCCGCTAGCTCCTCGACCCGTAGTGGCTGCTCATAATGGCGTGTAATTTGCTCAATTACTTCGCGGATACGATAGGAGCTGCTGCCTTCCAGAGCAATTTGCGCTAGCATTGTACCAAAGCTGCCTTGCAGCAACTTGTACAGAATCTCTTTTACAAACAAAGGTGCCAGAAATGCGATATCTTTCGGATGATCCAGTAATCTGATTAATCGTAGGACAGCATCAAGTAACGGTTGCTCTGTCTGGCCAACAAACAGTGCACGTCTGGCACTCTCACGCGTTGGCTGTGACAGATCGGTTTCATTTAATACTTCAAGAATCTGATCTTGCGAAAATTCAAGCTTGAAGCTGAGATACGGCTCTGTAGGCGAAGCCTGTACCACCTGCCCTACGACAGGCAAATTCATTGAAGCGATCAGATAATTAGCAGGACCATATGAAAGATGTTCATTTGCAAGAAAAATATCCTTGGCTCCACTTGCAATACAGCAGAAGCAAGGCTTGTAAACGTTATACGCTCTATCGGTCACCTGACGATGATGAATGAGGAACAAGGAAGGAATCGCCGTTTCAAATAAGCCTTCCTCCGGGCAATGATGCTGTATTAAAGCAGCCAGCTCGGCATGCTGTTTGTAGATGCTCTCGGACATAAGCATCCTCCTTTATTGTAGGTAGTCTCTATAATGCTGCTGTACCTCACTCATACGAGTGAGCAGTCCCTTTTTAATTCAGATTGATTATACCTTGTGCATTATCGCTATGTGAATGTGCATGATAGAAATAGGCAATCATTCAGTATGAATGAGATACCACCGGATCTTCGTTTACAGGCATACTGTATGCATAACCACCGAGCTGAATACATGTGGTTGGAATATCGGGTAAAGGAGGTGAATGCGGTTACGTATAAAGTGTCAGGATGACAGGCTATATGGAGGCAATTTATAAATAGCAGGTAATCCTACCCAATAGCGTAACCGCAGTCATGCGTCAGTGTATACATTATTTTGAGCAGATTTTGATTCGTCGTCTATATACTTTAATTGAACAAGAGACAGAGCCAACATTTCGCGAGCTATACTATGAATCATTACAACGACTCATGCAAAAGCATGTGTTACCAGGTGCTGATCATTCCTCTTTGCATCGTTTACAGGCATCATTTCGCACGCAACAATCTCGCTAACCATGAAGGGAGTTAGATATACAATGGAATACACAAAGCTTGGACATACCGGTTTGGATATATCACGAATTTGTCTGGGATGTATGGGATTTGGCGATGCCAGTCGCTGGGTGCATGAGTGGGTATTGAATGAGGAGGATAGCCGTACAGTAATTAAGCGGGCGCTGGAGCTGGGCATTAATTTCTTCGATACGGCAAATGTGTATTCAATGGGTACAAGCGAAGAGTATCTGGGACGCGCACTTAAAGCCTATGCCAATCGGGATGAAGTCGTAATTGCGACTAAGGTATTTGTCCGGATGCATGAGGGTCCCAATGGAGCAGGCTTGTCTCGTAAAGCGATTATGAGCGAGATCGATAAGAGTCTGCAACGTCTGGGTACAGACTATGTCGATCTGTACCAGATTCATCGCTGGGATTATGAGACGCCCATTGAAGAAACGATGGAGGCGCTGCATGATCTTGTGAAAATGGGTAAGGTGCGCTATATCGGTGCTTCGGCAATGTATGCCTGGCAGTTCCAAAAGGCACTGCATACCGCAGAAAAGAATAACTGGACTCGTTTTGTGTCAATGCAAAATCACCTGAACCTGCTTTACCGTGAAGAGGAACGCGAAATGTTACCATTGTGTATGGATCAGCGAATTGGTGTCATTCCGTATAGTCCACTCGCCTCTGGACGCTTAACACGCGATCTGGATACCGCCACGCTTCGTTCCGAAACCGATCAGGTACAGCGATCCAAGTATGATGCGACAATGGCTACCGACCGTGTCATTATTGAACGTGTAGCGGAGCTTGCTAATCGTTACGGCGTGTCCCGCGCACAGATTGCTACGGCGTGGATTCTACAAAAGAATCCAGTAAGTGCACCTATCATCGGCGCAACCAGAATATCACATCTGGAGGATGCGGTGGGCGCCTTGAAAGTGAGCCTTACTGCTGAAGATGTGGCATTTCTGGAGGAACCCTATGTGCCGCATGCAGTAGTGGGGGCGAATTAAGACTAACGATCATTTAATGAATTTTAAATCGAATGAGTATTTTTAAAGAGTATATATTGCTTAAAATAACACAAAGCTCAAGTGCCGCTTTTTCAGGTACTTGAGCTTTGGTGTGAAGTACCATACTAAAGGTGGAGGAAATAAACGCGAACAAATGATACACTTTAAATAAGCTTTTCCAATGTAAGCATATAGACAGCTTTTGACTAGATGTACAACTACATAATATGACGGAGGAACACACTGTTATGACAACATCCAATATTCATATTGACATTGTCGAGTACGAACCACGTTATGCTGCATCGATCGCCGATATGTGGAATGCCAGTCAGGAGAGCTGGGGTGGCGATAGTGCACTGCAAACCGAGCAAATGATTTTGAAAGAGCATCATAATAGTCCACATCTGAATATCTTCCTCGCTGTCATCGGTGAGCAGGTAATTGGATACTGTAGCTTTTCCCATTACAAAGAAGATGTTGGAGCGCTGTATATTGCCCTGTTGAATGTTCGTCCGGAATATCATGGGCAAAAGGTTGGCAAAAAGCTTGTACTGCGCGCTGTAGAAGAAACGATTAAGCTCGGCTGGCCACGCGTCGATCTGTATACATGGCCGGGCAATGTGAAAGCTGTACCTGCTTATAAAAAAGCGGGATTTTTCTGGGAGCGTCGTGAAGAAGTTACCCACCTGATCAATCTCATTCCTTCCGTACTACAGACACCGGCTGTTCATCCTTTTTTTGAAACGATCGACTGGTACAATGATAGCATTCGTGAGATTGCAACCGAACCGGATGGTGCCGGAGAGAATGGGTTTGATTATTTTACGTATGAATGGCGTAAGGATGACCTGTATTTGCGCATGGAATATGAGCGTACCGGACGCGGTCTGCGTCTGATTGAAACAGATGATTATTTGATTCAGGCGACAATTCCGAAGCAACACCGTCTACCATTTGGTTCAAGCTATCCGATCGAGTATGAGCTGATTAACAAGTCGGGTAAACCGCTGCATGTCGATATTCAATCTCGTAGCAATGATGGAGTAGAATGGACACTTCAGCAGTCGGTAAACGTCAGTCAGCAGGAGAAGATTGAAGCGATGTTTGAATTGAAGCCGATTGAAGAAGAACAGGACGCTTTTCAAACGCATCCTGTCGTTGAGGCAGAGCTGCTCATTAACGGAAAGTCAGCAATATTCAAAATTGGAGTGGAGCCGCGCTTCCCGGTTCGCTTAAAAATGCATGCGCCAGAGCAAACGTGGTTTGCAGGCAGAGAGCAGGAGCTACAAGTGTCGCTTGAGAATGAATACGATACCGAGCAGATGTATCGTATCCGCTGGCCAGAGCATCCATTGCTATCGTTCCGCGAGCCGGAGCTGATCATGCGTGTGCCAGCACATGGTCGTCATGCGATAACTATCCAAGCAACGCTGTTAGATTATGGCATCTGGCATCAATCGCTGGTGATTGAACGAGCGGTTGAAGCAGCATCAGAAGTCGTAACGCGATCCTCCAGTGCAAGTGATGCTACAGCCACAACGAATGAAGCTGTGAAGGAATCCGCTAATGACAACATTTCATCTTCTGAGCCTGCATCGACTACAAGCTATATCAAAGTGCTGGAGCAGCCGATCAGTCTCGTTCTGCCTGGTGCAGAAGCTGCCTTTGGCGGTCAAACTGCAGAAGGCTGGGTCGCATCAAATGGATTGTACCATGTGCATTTGAACAAGCTGACCAATGTGCTGGATATATATAAAGGCACAGAGTCTGGCGGTATGCTCATGCATCCAAAGTTTGGTCTACCATACGACAATGCATTCAAGCAAGATCGAGCGACACGAGTATCCTTCCAACATGAGAATGCATTTACGATGGAAGCCGAATATGAGCTGGAGTCGCTTCAACTGCGTCTGATCACCAGTGTGAGCATTGATCAGAACGGAATTATTACCCATCATCATCAGGTGAGTAATATCGCCGGGGAAGATCGCGCAGAGCCGCTATTTTTAAAAGCTAAATTCGACATGTCCTTTGAAAATAGCATTGTTCCTTATCAGAATCGATATGTCGATACAGCGATGGGACCGGATGCTTCCTACGGCGATTACTGGATACCAGAGAATATTACAGAAAACTGGATCTTCCGACGTAAAAAGCAAAACAACTGGGGCATCATCTGGCCACAGGAACGCGCCTTGCTTCGAGATCACTGGCATTATGCATTAGAGCATCCACTGGGCATATTACAATCTGGCGAAACGGTGAGCACACCGAAGCTAACAATTGCTGGCGGTACATGGAGTGAGTGGCAGGACTTCCGTGCTTTTGCACTGCAAACAAGCGACAAGAAGCCGCTTCGTACGGAACCGTCACTCGACATCCTGTTTAATGGGACTAATCCATTTATTTCTTCAGCTCAGGCGGAATTGAAGATCATCGAACATAAAAACACTGTACTAAGCGGTACAATCGTCGCTTCATCGGCTCAATTCGTCGAGCAGCAGCAATTTGAGATTGCGCAGGAGCAACAGGTACAAACATGGGATAGCTCGCTATCGGTAGCACCTGTACTATCTGGCAAGCTGGATGTGCTGAACCTGTTACTTGATATGGACAGCTATGAACTGAAGCAGCAGCGCTTGCTCATTCCGGTATCGGATGAACCGATGATCACCAGCGTTATGCAGGCTGATGAAGGGGACGTGCATGGGGTAGATAACGGTGTACTCAAGTTCAAGGTGAGTGAGCAATTTGCGCCGGTCGTCTTCTCGCTGGAGTACGAAGGGATCGAATGGCTGGAGTCCACCTTTCCTACTCCAGGTCCTAAAGCCTGGTGGAATCCGTGGACAGGCGGTATGAGCGTGCAGATCAAGGGGATGTCGCCAGCGAGTATGCTGAAGCAGCCGCGCTCTGTATCATTTACCGATATCAAAGACTCGCTCGGTAACCACTGGTATGGGATAGCTATCGATGTTGAGATTACAGATCATATCACCTATAAAGGGTTGTCATTGCGCCAATATTATGTGACACTCCCGGGTGCTCCGGTTATCGCTTCATTTGTACATGTTCGTCAGCAGACAGGCAGTAGCTTTGTGCCACTGGTTATTCGTCAATGGAACTTCTGGAAGGCGAGTGAACAACTGACAGATAGCCGAATTGCACTGCATAACCATTCTGGCGAATCACTCGTATACAAAGCTGGGAAAACAGAATACGAGACCGAGGTGTCAGACGGAATCATCCATCTCGGTTCGCGTGAGCGGAAATACGGGGTTAATGCGTTGACAGATACCGATCATAGCACGAGTAGCGTTCTTGTGGATGCACAGGTCATCTTAACGGAAACGTCCAATGAACTCCATATCGATCACGGTGAAGAAAAGTGGACTACACCACAATTTCTCGTATTTTCCGATGCGGAGCTGCCAGACGATGTGTTCGATGACTTGAAGCGGATTCGTTTTAACAGTGAACCCAATATTGGATAGTGCTAAACGGGAATGAACAGAAATGAATGGCATAGACGTAGACATGAGGGATACAGAGCATAACTTTACATCATTCCACCCATACCGCCCATGCTACCCATACCACTATTGGAGAGGAGCCGGACATGAAAATCATTGATGCCCATATTCACTTTTCTGAAATTGAAGCTTTTCACGATACTGCACGTACGCTGGCTTCGATTGACTATACAACCGATGGCTTGCTGGCTGAATTTGCCGCTTCTCATGTTGTTGCTGCTGTCGGCATGGGAGTGACCGAGACGATAGCAGGTGCGTTTCCTGATAAACAGGCAGCGAACCCGATGCTGCTTGATCTGAACGATCGGATGCCGGACAATCTGTTCACCTGTGTCGGTATCAATCCAGAGACACTACATGAACCGGGTCAAATCGAAGCGGTGGAGCAGTCGCTGTCCGATCCGCATGTCGTTGGCTTCAAGCTGTATGCTGGCTATTACCACTATGATGTAGGCGATCCGATCTATGATCCGGTGTATGAACTGGCGCGTCGCTATAGTCTGCCTGTCGTGATTCATGGCGGCTTAACGTATGCAGATCAGGGACTGCTGAAATACTCGCATCCACTGGCAATGGAGGAAACCTTCGTCAAGCATCGCGATATCACCTTTATGCTCTGCCATCTTGGCGATCCGTGGGTACTGGATGCCTCAGCGATGCTGGAGAAAAATCCGAATCTATACGCTGATCTGTCTGGCTGGATCGTAGGCGATGGCGCTAAGGTACAGCGCTTGATGGGTGAGCAGACATATGTGGATCATTTTAAGCGTGCAATTGTATTTTCGGAAAAGTATGATCGGCTATTGTTCGGTACCGATTGGCCGCTCGTGCCGCTGGATGCGTGGATTGGATTTATTAAAAACCTGATTCCAGAGCCGCATTGGGAGGATGTATTTTATCATAATGCGCTGAAGGTGTTTCCAAAGCTGAAGCAGTGGGTGGATGTACAGAATGATTGATACCTGCAACAGAGCATGATTATCCATAAAGCGAAGATAAAAGGGATGCAGACTCTCTCTGACCTTGCAACGAAAGGCTAGTTGTTATGGACAGGGTGAATTCAGTCACTTTGATAGGTGATGTAGAAATGGGAACCTATTGCTCTATATCAGAACCAACTTTATTGGAGAAAATGCTGAACAAACAGGGGGCATACCTCTGCAGATAACTATATCTAAACGTATATACCAAAGAGCTGCAGCAGATATACATGATCTGCTTGCAGCTCTTTTTTGTAATCACTCTATTCGTAAGATTATATTGCGTAAGTCGGATTCTTATTCAATGAGCCTGCTTCTGTCCCCGCAGCATTTCTCGCATCTCCGGCCATTTGCGATACAGCAATACATTACGTGTACCGAACATAATCGCTACCCCTACCCACATGATCCATACGACCGTAAGCTTTGATCCAGCAGGTGCGAATAGCGCATAGAAGATAAAGGCAATACCATAACGCACAGCAATGAGCAAAATCCAGGCACATAGTGTAATCTTATTACCTTGCATATAGAGCTGATCACCTGACCAGAATACATGTGTATACTTTGCCTGAACGATACCAGCAAGTATAGCAACGCCTGCTATGAATATGAATTCAACGATTTGATAGACGGGTAGGCTCGTTTGCGGTAGATTTTGCGATGCACCGTACAGGGCTAGAATCGGTAGCAGAAACAAGGATACTTTCTTAATTTGACGTGGACGCAACTGACGACTGATGACCCAGATCATAATAAGCGCAATAACGAACAGATTCATATTGTGGTTCAACATATTGGCATCTTCCTTTTATCATTATTTATATGGCGTATCACGGATTATCGATGTTGTAGCTTCTGTATTTATTATAGAAAATGGAAGGATGCCGTACCTCCATAGCAGGATTGAAGTTGATGATTAAAATATAGCGTTATCAGCGAAGCTTCTCCATCTGGAGGTGTAGAACACATAGAAAAAAGGAACAGCTCCAATCAGGTAGCTGTTCCTTTTTATTACGATGATTCAAAATGATGCGTTAAACCTTCATTCAGATGATGTCATCATACAATCGAATACACTAGCATCAAGCTTAATCCATTCTTTTCAGATAAAGAGGCTCTCGATACGTCACCTTATCAACCGAATAATGCAGCTCAGCACCGGGTTTTAATTTGCTCTTATCAAATTTGATCAGAAGCTGCCCTTCGTGATCCGGATCTAGAAGGAGATCGGATGAATACGTTCCGTACTTTTGACCAGGAGCTCCATACCAGAAGGAAGAGGCGGTAGTATAGGTTTGATAAGCTTGTTCTGGCTTGATGTGTAAAATATACTGCTCAGGTGTAGAGTCTACTGCCAATAAGGTGACTTTACCGGTTGTTCCCATATCCAGCGTTAAGGGAAGATTAGAATGTTGCCCGGAAGCAATCTGGATTTGGCGCTGATTTTGGACGGGCTCTTCATTGAAATTCCATGGCGTGACGATCAGTTCAGCAGGTTGCCCAATAATCGGTTCAAACTCCAAAAATGTATGTGGATCTCGGCCTGAATTCGATGCTGTACGATAAACATGATTGTCAGAATCGGTTAACGTATAAATTAAACTCAGTGGATAGTACCCATGATTTAAGTAGTATTGATCATTCCACTTTTTCCATGGTGCTGAGTAGGAAGTTGTTAAGTCAATATATGTTGCCACCGGAGTAGCCTGGACGGTTGCTCCATGAAAACCAATGCCTTCCGGAGTTCGGACCGTGTTAGTTAAGCTGTAATTCGGTAATGAGCTTTGCTTGGCATGGATATGATAAATGAACGGTTTGCCGGTCATCCCTTGCAGTGTAATGTTGATTTGCATATCCACTTGCTGTGGCAGTGCAGATGTAGGAACTTCCAGTTGCTGACCAAACCGATCAGCAAGCTCCATATCCGATATCCCCATGAGTGGAGCAGGTTCCAGTTCACGTTGTAGCTTATAGATGGTAGTGCTGGCATCTTGCATCTGATCTTTATTCACTTTATTGCCTGTAGACGATACTTGCCGACCATTCACATAGATTTCAACCTGTTGTACAGGATGCTGCTTGGATGCCTGCTGCTGTAGCTCAATATTTACTTTCTTCCCGTCATATAGAAGGGAGCGCAGTGTCAGTTTAATACCGTCCTGCTCAACGCTAGGCTGCTGTAGTAATCTTTCTTTTTCATCCGCTGTTTGCCATCCCCATTGCGAGGTGAGCTGATAGAACTGGCTAGCTCCGGGTAACTGCTTTAATGTACGTGCCATATCTGCGGAGAAAAATGCAGAGCTCATTACACTGCCAACGCCGATAACGATCACTGCGGCAGCAGTAATACTATATCGAATCATTCGCTGATGACGTCGATGAGTTGAATTGGCTATCATGACGCCTGGTATTGCCGTCTCTGCTGGTGTTGCTACTGAGTCTGTATCTGCTTTCTTCAATACTGCATCCCCTTCGTTTACTTGCTTTTGCCGACGAGTGAGTTCGTTGCGAATGCGATCTGCCGGCTGACCCTGCTCGATAGCGTCATATATGTCTTGAAGCTCCGTTTGGATATCGAAAGGAACGTTTTCCTGGTCTTTTGCTATGGATTCGCACTTACCAACCTGCTTCAATTTATGTTCTACTTGCTCTATATTATTTGTTCTCATAGATGCGACCTCCTTCCTCGTTATCCTCAAGCCAACGTGCTAATAGCTTTCTTGTGCGGTGCAATCTTGTTTTGGCAGTACCTTCGGATATGTTCATAATGTCTGCGACTTGCTTTAACGGAATATCCTGAAAATAGTGCAGAATAATCAGTTGACGTTTATCTTCTTCCAATTGATCAACAAGTTGCCGTATATCAATAGCTTCATAGGCAGGGGTGGATGTAGAGGATGAGCGAATCTCTGCAAATGGAATCACTCGTTTGCGTTTGAGTAAAATAGCATTACATTCATTAATTAAAATCCGAATAATCCATGTCTCAAAAAATGCTGCTTCTCGAAGTGTCGCAAGCGATTCGTACGCTTTAATGATTGTCTCCTGCAGCGCATCGATAATATCATCCTTATTTTTCACGATTGAAGAGGCAATTCGATACAGACGTGCTTCCATATGCTTCATTAATAGAAGAAATGACTGCTGATCGCCACTCTGTGCTTGCTGTACGTTCTGTTGTATATCCAATTGTTCGTTCACCTTCTTTAAGTTGTAGAGTGAGTGCTGTTTGTCTCTGATCGCTATATTAGATAAATGAAGGTAGGGAAAGGTTACAGTGAATAGAAAATTTTGTTATGTAATGGAATATCTATCATAGCATTACGGGCGATTCGGGCAAAAAGAACGAATACATGAACGCATAGAATCATCTGTATTGTGCTTAGCGAATTCAGATTCTAGTATTTGAAAAAGCCTGACCAGGTCTAATAGCTTGTAGTATAGGATTGACAAAAATAATACTTCACACTAATATAAACCTATAAGAAAATAATGAACGTGATCCGGATTGTTACTGTTTTAGCAGGCAAGACCGATTAATACGAGACATGAGTTGTTGAATATCATGTGCTCGGCATTATCGGTCTTTTTTTATTGTTAAATATTGTAAACGTTTCATTTTGTAGGGTTACTGCTCTTTGAACACACGATTCAAGCAAAAATGATGGGGCGAAGCCAAATATCTGACAGCTTAAAAGGAGATTCTATGAAGATCACGCGAGTAATTAACAACAATGTCGTCTCTGCTATTAATGATAGACGTCAAGAAATGATGCTTCTTGGAAGCGGAATTGGTTTTCAGAAGAAAAAAGGCGATGATGTCGATGCAGGCAAAATCGAAAAGGAATTCTTTCTGAAATCTAAAAATGTAACAGGTAAACTGTATGCATTGCTCGCTCAAATTCCAATGGAATACATTCGTGTGTCTGACAGCATCATTCAATATGCCAAGGAAACGCTTAATAAAGAGCTGAATGAGAATATCTATCTAACGTTAACGGATCATATTAACTTTGCGGTAGCGCGCTATAAGCAAGGCATGAATTTTAATAATGCGCTCCTGTCTGAAATTAAAGCCTTCTACTCCAATGAATTCCGAGTTGCCTTGAAAGCGTTAGATATGATCAATCGCGAGTTCGATATTGCTTTACCAGAGGATGAAGCAGGCTTTATCGCCCTTCATATTGTGAATGCAGAGCTAGGATCGGAAATGGAAGAAACGATGAAGATTACGCAGCTCATCCAGAATGTGCTCAATATCATCCGCTATCAATTCAAGGTCGATTTTAACGAAAGCTCAATTCACTATTCCAGGTTAACTACGCATTTAAAGTTTTTCGCGTATCGTTTATTTAACGATACAGTCGTGAAGAATGGAGATAGCGACTTTCTGCATATTATCAAGGAAAAGTATGCCGACGAATATAAGTGCAGTCTCCGCATCGCCAAGTTAATCCGTGCGGACTATGGCAAAGAGTTAACCGAGGATGAGCTGGTTTACTTAACCGTTCATATTAAACGAGTGATCGATGAGGAGAAAGAGTAAGATAACGTTTATCAATTTCATAATGAATAGACTAGGATTGTTACTGGTGAAGCAGGCAAGACCTAGAGCCCTATCGTCTATAGAGGATATCTATATGCGATAGGACTCTAGGTCTTTTTTTATATAAAAATCGTTCAAAGGGGAACCGTCCATGAAACATGAAAACACAGCCGCCGAGGTTTTAAAGCTCGTCGGTGGAGAAAAGAATGTAGACAGTGTCACGCATTGTGCCACCCGACTGCGCTTTAATTTGAAAGATGAGTCTGTCGCCAATGGCGAAGCGATCAAAAATGTGCCCGGTGTGATGGGCGTTGCAAGTAGTGGGGGACAATATCAAGTCATCATTGGCAACGAAGTCAATAATGTGTACAAGGCATTAACCCAGCTCGGCAATTTCAGTAACCAGCAATCTGATGCGCCCACAGTGAAAAAAGGGAGATTCACTACGATTCTGGATACGATTGCCGGTATCTTCACGCCGATCCTGCCAGCGATGATTGGCTGTGCGATGATCAAAGCTGTTTTATTGATCTTAAAAACGTTCAATCTTGTCGATCTGAATGGCCAATTCAATACGATCATGACCTTTATCGGTGATGCGGCGTATTACTTCCTGCCCATGCTGCTAGCATGGAGTGCAGCGGTCAAGCTCAAAGCCAATGTAGGCTTATCATTAACCGTTGCGGGTGTCTTATTGCATCCTAGCTTCATGGCACTGATGTCCGCAGGCGAACCGATCACATTTTTAGGCTTGCCGGTTACACCAGCCACGTATTCATCGTCGGTTATTCCGATCATTTTGGCAGTATGGATTCTATCGTATGTCGAACGCTTTGCTGAGAAATATTCGCCTTCAGTGATCAAGTCCATCCTCAAGCCGTTGATTATTCTAATCGTAATGGCGCCATTGACGCTTATCGTTCTTGGCCCACTTGGTGCAATTGCCGGTAATTATCTCGCATCCGGGGTGGGATACATCAATACACATGTAGGCTGGTTGTTGTCTGGTGTCATCGGTGGTGCGTTCCCGTTCCTGATTATGACAGGCATGCATTACAGTCTGGGGCCTGTTGTTCTTACTGCCTATGCACAGACACAAAAGGATAGCATCGTTGGGCCCGGTATGCTCGTGCATAATATTGCTCAAGGTGCAGCAGCACTTGCTGTTGGACTACGCACAAAGAATAAAGCGTTTAAACAGGTTGCTCTTTCTACCAGTGTTACAGCGTTGCTCGGTATTACAGAGCCAGCATTATTCGGGGTCAATCTACGGTTGAAAAAACCGCTCATTGCCGTAATCATCGGTGGTGCTGTCGGTGGAGTATATCTCGGTCTATTCGGAGTAGCTCGTGCTGCTCTTGGTATCGCTGGACTCGCTACGTTGCCTGCATTTATTACAGAAAATCCATGGAATTTGATACATGCAGCGATCGGTTGTGTCATTAGCTTTGTCGTTACCTTTATCATGACGCTTATTCTCGGCTTTGAAGATGTGCCTGTGGAGGAAAATGCCGCAACTACAGGGGCAAAGGCTCCTGCGAACGCTGTAAAACCTGCCTTTCCCATCTCTGATCGCGTATTGATCGCGCCATTGTCAGGTGAAGTGCTGGAGCTATCTACGATCAAGGACGAAGCCTTTGCATCTGGCGCTATGGGAAAAGGCATTGCGATTAAGCCAGCAGAAGGAAAGCTGGTTTCTCCAGTGGATGGCGTTGTATCTGCTGTATTCCCAACCTCTCATGCGATTGGCATTAGCTCTAGCGGCGGTGCGGAGCTGCTCATTCATGTGGGTATGAATACGGTCAAGCTCAAAGGTGAGCATTTCGTCGTGCATGTACAAGAAGGACAGCAGATTAAGGCGGGTGACGTATTGCTCGAATTCGATACGGCTGCCATTGCTGCCAAAGGCTATGATCTGACCACACCGATCATTGTGACCAATTCAGATGATTTCGCTGATGTGATTAGCACCGATAAAACATCGATTACAATCGGTGAGAAAATGATCCAAATTATTTAAGGAGGAACAGCTTATGAATAACGTAAATGAAAATGTATTTCCAGAGAATTTTATGTGGGGTGGCGCAACGGCTGCTAACCAGTATGAAGGTGCCTGGAATGTAGATGGGAAGAAGGCAAGTACGGCTGACATGATGACAGGCGGAAGCCATACGGTTCCCAGACGAATCACAAGACAGATTCAAGAGGGTGTTCATTATCCTTCTCACGAAGCCGTTGATTTCTATCATCACTATAAGGAGGACATTCGTCTATTCGCTGAAATGGGCTTCCGCTGTTACCGCATGTCTATTGCGTGGTCAAGAATTTTCCCAAATGGCGACGAGATGGAGCCAAATGAAGCAGGGCTTCAATTTTACGATCGAGTATTCGCTGAATTGAAAAAATATAATATTGAGCCGATTGTTACCATCTCGCACTATGAAGCGCCCTTCGGCTTGACGGAGAAGTTCAACGCATGGGCTTCCCGAGAGATGATCGACTGCTATGTTCGTTATTGCGAAGCAATCTTCAATCGTTATCGGGATGTGGTAACCTACTGGATTACCTTTAACGAGATCAACAGTCTGATCGTGCCAGCAGGCGCGTATCTGGCTGGAGCGCTTCTGGTGGATGATAGCGGTGTATTCAACAGTACCGCTGTAGATAGCACACAAATGAGATTTCAGGCACTGCATCATCAGTTTGTAGCCAGTGCCAGAGCAGTGAAGCTTGCGCACGAGATCAATCCTGATTTCAAGCTCGGCTGCATGATTAACTATAGTCATGGCTACGGCAGTACGTGTAAACCGGAAGATATGCTGCAAGCGCTGCGCATGGATCAGGTTAACAATATGCTGAGTAGTGATGTTCAGGTACGAGGTGAATACCCTGACTTTGCGAAACGATATTTTGCAGAGAAAGGGATTGAGATTCAGATGACAGAAGACGATGCAGCTACGCTCAAGCAAGGCTGTGTTGATTTCTATAGCTTTAGCTATTATAAGTCTCATGTTGTAGGTACGCGTCCTGAGGGAGATGAGAAACAGGGGAATGTGTTCGGTGGCTATAAAAATCCGTATTTGAAGGCAACGGATTGGGGCTGGCAGATCGATCCGGTTGGACTGCGTTATGTGCTGAACCATGTGTATGACCGCTACCAGATCCCGATCATGATCGTCGAAAATGGTCTGGGTGCGGTGGATGTGGTGGAGCCAGACGGTTCGATCAATGACACGTATCGGATCGAGTTCCTGCGTTCGCATATTGAGCAGATGAAAGAAGCGGTGCGTGATGGAGTGAAACTGATTGCGTATACATCATGGGGCTGTATTGATATCGTGAGTGCTTCTACGGGAGAGATGGGCAAGCGGTATGGTTTTATCTACGTGGATAAGGATAATGAGGGGAAGGGCACGCTGAAGAGAAGTAAGAAGAAGAGTTTTTATTGGTACAAAAAGGTGATTGAAAGTAATGGGGCGGATCTAAGCTAAACGCAAGATGAGAGAGAAGACAAGATAAGTGAGAACGGGTGAATTTTAATTACAATTCGCCCGTTCTCACGAATGAGCTTGATACAGTATTGGAGGAAAAGCTGCTGAAATAGCAGCTTTTTTTGCTGTTTATAGAGTAGATATAAGAAGATGTTCATATCGATACTCAAGTCAAAATTCCGACTGCTGCTTGATATCGCTCTTGGGAGGGAGTCCAAACATACGGGCATATTCTCGGCTAAATTGTGAAGGGCTCTCATAGCCGACTTGAAAACCAGCTTCTGCTGCATCTATTTTGGAAATCAGTAATAATCGACGTGCAGTTTGTAGCCTGAGAATTTTCTGATATTGAATAGGGCTCATGGCTGTTGCTTGTTTAAAATATTTGTGCAGGGTGGCAGCGCTCATATGGGCATCTTGTGCCAACTGAGTAATATTCAGTGGTTGGTCATAATGCTGATTAATATGATCAACGACACCTAGTATGCGATGGATATAACTTCCAGTGACCGCATAGTGCGCAAAAATTGCTCCTTGCTCTCCTTGTAGTACACGATACAATATTTCGCGGATAATCAATGGCGCAAGTGTATCAACATCTGTGGGATGATCCAATAATCGAAGCAGGCGACAACTAGCATCAAGCAGATCGCTGGTTATATTGTCGATAAATAATCCTCCATCACGCTTCATTATCACTCGTTGTTCCTTCTGTTTAACAAACTCTAAAATCGTGTCGATCCCAAAGTCCAGTTGAAGGCTGAGATAAGGCTTGGCGATCGAAGCTTGATCAATTCTGCCCACGACTGGGAGATGGACAGGATTAACGAGATAATGGAAAGGATCATAATGAAAGGTTTGGTCAGCTAGTGTTACCGTTTTAGAGCCCTGTACGATGATATAAAGAGAGGGCGAAGCTACGGAATGTACAGGCTTTGTGATTTGATTCGTGTGTCTCAAGCGAAGTCCTGGAATGACGGTTTCGTATACACCATCTTCAGGTGCATGACGTAGAATCGTGCAAACTAATTCGTGTAGACGCGTCTCTATATCTGAATCAAACGATAGCATGATTAGCTCCTTTAAGCTGTGAAGTGGATGTTTGTATGATTCTAGTACAGCCGAAGAGGGATAGCAAGTCATGAAAGGCTTATAATTGATCCAAAGAGTAATAGGCAATAATCGTTTGCTAATGTTCTACAGTATTATGAGTGTATTCATGTAAGCTGAAATCACGCCATGAGATTCCAATAAATAATCCAAGATGAAAGCGAGGATGCTAACATGAATACCCGTTCTAAAGTGATTATTGTGACAGGGGCTAGCAGCGGTATCGGTAAAGCGACTGCTCTTTTATTAGCTGAAAAAGGAGCGAAGCTTGTTTTGGGAGCTAGAGGAGAAGCGAAGCTCGCACAATTAACCGAGCAGATACATGGCTCTGGTGGAGAAGCTATCTATGCGATTACAGATGTATCTAAACGTGAGGATGTAGCGAGGCTGGTGCAGATGGCTATCGAGCATTATGGACGGGTGGATGTATTGATCAATAATGCGGGAGTTATGCCTATTTCTGCGCTGGATGAGCTTAAGGTGGACGATTGGGAAGCTATGATTGATATTAATATTAAAGGTGTGCTGTACGGAATTGCTGAAGCGCTACCTGTTTTCCGGCGTCAGGAATCCGGACATTTTATTAATATTGCATCAACCGCTGCGCATCGTGTCGTACCGAATCAATCGGTATATGCAGGCACGAAGTTTGCGGTGCGAGCGATTTCTGAAGGCTTGAGACAGGAAGCAGGAGAAAAGCTGCGGGTCACGATCATCTCTCCAGGCATGACACGTACCGAATATGTGGAGAGTGCGACTGATCCTGTCGTGCGTGCTAATGTGGATATAGCTATGCCTCCTAGAGCAGTGGCTGAAGCAATTGCCTTCGCGATTGAACAAGCCGAGCAAGTGGATGTGGGTGAGATTGTGATTCGACCTACTGCTCAGAGTTAAGGTTTTTCGTATGAACATATCGTTTCGCTTTATCTCACTGACATAACCGATTAGGGATTTTCTGTTTCATTTATATGTAGTAGTTGTTGATATTTCGTGCTTTTGCCCTCTAATGTGAAAGATTCATATTTTTCGGTGATAAAGGATCAGAGAGTGATTGCGATTCATTGTTATCTAACGTGAACTTGATCTTATATTTAGGATTGATTATATGTTTTTGTTATAAAGTGATCTGACTGATTTATGCCGTTAATTATTGTTGTGACTCAATACGCAAATGCAATGAGAAGTATAGATGAGTTAAATGGATTGAGTGTGAGTGGTGTCTATGAAATAGGAATGAGATGCTTATAAATAGTGTTAAAATCCACTCGAATAAACAGCGTATAATATAAATTATACGCTGTTTTCGCTATAAGTAGACAATTTTGCACTCTAAATACACTTTCCTTACTAAAATTCCTTGGATTTTCGCCATTTCTATGCTCCAATTTGAAGAGGGGGGATGGGATGAACACGAATACACTCACACACGGACTGCGCATTATTTCATACAGCAAAAACATCACCGGTGATATTTGGGAGGCTCATTTTGGGGTTGCTGCGATTGCAGCTTACTTCTTTATCAAAGAAAACAACCTCTTTTCACACACTGCAAACCGAATTCAATTTCAGGTCGAAAAGATGCTTGACGCGAAATCGTTCGCAAATCGATCCTATCCAACGTCAAAAATACATAGGGAGCAAGCAGAAACGCTCATTCTTGAATCGTTGTCATCCGTTATTGACGAGCTGCACTGGGTAGGGCATAACGTTATCTATGCTGCACTGAGTTTGCAGGCGATTCGTGAACTGAATGGGTGGGGGACGGAGTCGGAGATTCAAGGGATTTGTGTACTGATTAAATCCTTCAAACGAACGATTCCAGGCAGATCGTGGCTTGGTTATACGGCGTCTGAGGTCAAGCGATTGACGATTGATGAAAGTGATGAATTCCCGGTTATTCGTAATGCACAGCAGCTATCGTTATTGGTATTGAATGAATTAGCATCATTCCGCGCGATCTACAAGGCTGAAGCTCATCATGATCTGATCGGACATATGTTAACCTTTTCGCACGCTTTGAATATATTGTTCGATCTTGGATACATTTCGTATTTTGAACGGGGTATTCCTCCGCTGCTCAAGCTGATTAAAGTCCTCCGTTGTACGCGTGATCTTGAACCGGAAGCTGATATAAAGTTAAACTCGCCTGTAGATCACCTGCCGCTTGTTCAAGCGACGCGCTCAGAATGGCTTCCGCTGGAGAAGGAATACTGGTGTGTAGATTACATGCATCACGATTGGGATTTCGGGCATGTATTCAAATTTCCATATAGCTTTTACAATCATCTTAATCGAGCGGGCGTGGTTATGACGGATGCTGTAGAGAATTTTCGTTATATCATCTGCTCGCAGCCAGATTGAATGATGTGTGGTTTGTAACGGATTAACTGGAAGGAAAGAACAGGGGAATCGTGAGACTTTTTGATTGAAGTCTTGCGGTTCTTTTTATATTTCAAGAATGATCGAGTTAACGAAGTGAATTTTGATGCAGCTAGGAGTTTGTTCAAAATATATTGCGTCTATTTTCGCTAAAATGCTGATAACAACTTGTTAAGTTATATGAAATAAATAATTATACGCTGTTTTTGTTTTCGTGCGTTTATTTATATATTGATAGGCATATATCTGTCCGATTGAAGCTTTGTAGAAGTGTTTTTAATCCATTTTATTCCATATATACTTTACAAGCTCCTTATGCCTGCTATTCGCAAAATTACACCTCAACTACACCTGATCTACACATCGCAATTTTATACTACATACATACCCAACAATACAGGAGGTCATTATTATGAACAAAACATCCAAATTCTTGATGAGCATCACCCTGGCAAGCGCAGCATTTGCCACATCATCTTCGGTGCTCCATACGGATACCGTATCTGCTGCTACAATTACTCATAACGATAACGTATCGGCAGAAGCTAAGCCAGGTACAAACCTGAGTGCGAACCCAATTACAAACTCAAGTACGAATCCAAGTACAAACCCGTACGAAGTGGCCGGTATCAGCAACGCCAAGGCTTTTCATACCTTCTTTATCACTTTCCAACAAGCGGTTATAAAAGACAATAAAGCGAAGGTTGCTTCCATGGTTCATTATCCATTTAATGTAAACACAAATGGCAAAACGCACAAAATCAAAAATGCCAGGAGCTTTATTGCAAAATATGATTCGATCATGACACCGGAAGTGAAGCGAACACTTGCTTATGCCCTTGAAGAAGATCTGTTTGTTAACTGGCAGGGTGTGATGGTTGGTAGCGGGGAATTATGGTTCGGTGAATCGAATAATAAGCTCGGACTCATTGCGGTTAATCCATAAGCAACATATTCGAATGAATAGTCCGTTTAATTGGTTTCCTATACTATATCCACTATTCATGGAGTGCACTGGTGATGCAGGTGACTTTGACAGCATCTCCGTCTATAGGTAGCATGGAATGGATATCAAATCCGACCGATACGGAGTGCATGTATAATGAATAAAACGATTTTGCTTGTTGAAGATGATATATTGATGCGTGAATTTATGACGGATTACTTTAAAAAGGACGGCTGGAATGTGCTGGAGGCGAACAATGGACGCGAGGCTCTGGAGTTATTCGAGCTGCATGAGCTGGATCTGATCATACTCGACATTATGATGCCAGAAGTGGATGGATGGTCGGTATGTCGCCGCATTCGCAAGCAGTCGGCGATTCCAATCATCATTATTACCGCTCGCACGGATGACGATGATCAGGTGATGGGCTTTGAGCTGGGTGCGGATGAGTATGTGACCAAGCCCTTTAGCCCCAAAGTGCTCGTTGCACGAGCAACCAGCTTACTCAAACGGGCACAGGGAATGCTCGGTCGTGAGGACGATACACTGATCTATGGTAATGGTGCACTAAAGATTAATAAACGTGCCTATACCGTACATGTGGCAGATGAGCTGGTTAATCTGACAGCCAAAGAATACAGCCTGCTTGATCTGCTGACTCGCCATTATGGCGCTGTACTGGATCGGGATAAAATTCTAAATGCAGTGTGGGGAATGGATCATTTTGGTGATCCGCGCGCGGTGGATACCCATATCAAGAAGCTTCGTGCGAAGCTGGGTGATGAAGGTCGTTATATCCGTACTGTAATTGGTGCTGGCTATAAGTTTGAGGTGGATCAATGAGTCCTGGAAGAGGTGGGCAGCGATGAGGAAGAAAGGGATCGTACTCAAGCTGTTCATGATCACATCGATCGTTACGATTGGCATATTCGCCTTGATTTTGTTAGGACAGGGATTGTTTTTTGAAAAGTTCTATCGAACGGTGAAGGTGCATGATCTGGAACAAAATATGCAATCCTTTGCGAAGGAGTATGCTGAACAAGGGGATAATCTGGTGTCTGCGGCACGTATTCTCGGTCAATTTAGCAATACGAATCACGCTGCGCTTGCTATTTACGATTCGGATTTCCAGCGGCGTAGTCTGGACCCTTATTATATTACGATCCAAACGAATGATCACAAGGTATCGCTATTATTCTCCTCGCTGGGAACATCGATTGGAGATGTACCGCCCGATTTACAGGTTGGCGCGACACTGACGGTGGATGGGATCTACATGGATCAGGATGATACGATTATGCAGCCTGCGTTATTGGAGCCGCAAACTGCTGAGCCGGAACAGGGCTTGACTCGCATCAAGGGGCGAATTACAGACCTTGTATTGCCGCAAGGTCAGGAGCTGAGTATGAGTCCGTTCTATACAAGTACATTAATTGATCAAGTATTTAACGATTGGCGCAATAACGTTAATGCGAGTAATAGCAATGCTCTTAACCAATTAAAAGCAGGTAAAACGCTCCAGGCCGAGTGGGTCGATAACTGGAGTGGTGTAACGTATGCGATGATTATCATGCCTGTACACGGAAGCGACGGCCAGATGAATTATGCACTCTCTTTATCGTCATTGCAGCCTGTAGGCGAAGCGGCTGCTTTGCTGCAACGCTATTACATTTATCTGGCTCCGATCATTGCGGTTATTTTACTAATCTTATCTTTTATATACTCGCGGTTGTTATCCAGACCGTTATTGCAGCTAAGTCGTACATCGGCGCGGATGGCAAGATTGGATTTTCAAGCAGTGGATCAGAGCACTCTGCATGCAACAGATGAATTTGGCGAGGTGTCGCGCAATCTGGATACGCTCCGGCATAATCTGGATGCTGCGCTGCGTCAATTATCCGAGACAAATGCAGCGCTCCAGCATGAGATGGAGGAGAAGACCCGTGCGGAGGAATTGCGTAAAGAATTGATCGCTAATATCTCCCATGAGCTGAAGACGCCGCTTGGCATCGTAAAGGGCTTTGCCGAAGGCTTGCAGGACGATGTGGCAGCGGATAAGCGGGAGCGCTATGTTCAGCTAATTGTGACTGAAACAGACCGTATGAATGCCTTAATTATGGATATGCTGCAATTATCACGCTTTGAAGTGAAAGCGGTGAAGCTAAAGGAGCAACCGATCGATATTGTGCGGCATATTCGAGCGTTACTGCACTCCTTCGACCCTCAACTGAATAGTCGCAATCTGCAGGTCAATACGTTCGGTGATGAGGTGCTATGGGTGATAGCTGATCCGAGACGAATGGATCAGGTGCTGCTCAATTTGCTCAGTAATGCGGCCCGTCATGCTCGTGAAGGTGGACATATTACGGTTAGCTGGCGAATGATCCATGATGATGAAGCAGAGATCAGAATCGAGAACGAGGGCGATCCTATTCCTGCACAGGATCTGGAGCGAATTTGGGATCAATTTTATCGTGCTGAGCGTTCAAGAGATCGTAAGACGGGTGGAACCGGGCTGGGGCTCACCATCGTTAAGCATATTTTAGAACTACACGGGAGCCGATACGGGGTAAATAACACAGATAGCGGCGTCGCTTTTTATTTTACGCTAAAGCGAGCGATGGCCGATGAAGAGATGAGGGATACACATGAATAAAATGTATAGTTCGGTAGCGTCGATGCTACTGGTCAGCGCGGTGCTAATCAGCGGCTGTGGCAATCAAGCAAAAAGCACGAATGCACCATCTGAGACGACTTCCAACGAATCGTCCAGCACATCGAATGTAGCGGAGACGGAGGGTAGCGCTACATCTTCTTACCCGGCAAGTGAGCAGGAGGAAGGTGCAGGCACAACGGACAGTGAGGAGGCTGCTCAAGCAACGAATGAGCCTTCCAGCACAGCGACAGATTCCGATCAAGCGGCTAATTCCAGGGATATTTTGATCATTATCGATCAGACAGAGAAACCAATCGAAAATGCAGGTATGTTCAACTTCTCGATTCAACATCTGCCGAAAGGCTATCGTCTTGATAAGATGAGCTGGACAGGCAAAGGGAAAGCGATCGTCAATACGTATGAACAGGCTATTGAAAATGGCGGCACCGGCGGCCCGGAAGACGGTTCATTTTATATCAGTGGAGATGGACAGTTCTCTGGCTTCTCCTATCCTGAATCTCGCAAAGGAGAACAGGGGACGGTACTATTTACATTTGTGAATGATGCGGGGAATGAGCTGAAATGGGAGAAAAAGCTTACATTGAAATAAATAAATGAACCAATAAACAAATGAATAAATGAGTAAATACATGACAAAGTGCGCGATCCGAATCATAAGGATGGCGCATTTTGTATATAGTGCGTGCATACGTTGGAGTTATATTCATGACGTGTAAAGAATCATTCTCTGTCCGGCTAATCAGTTAATTTCTCCTGATGAGCGATTCGTTCTATGGCATTCGCAATCAAAGTATACAGTTGCGGCGGCAGATCATGCCCCATACCCGGAATGAGCATGAATTTGGCATTTGGAATAGAAGCGGCTGTATCTTCACCACAAGCGGGAACGAACAATGGATCATCTGTTCCGTGAATGACGAGTGTCGGAGCGTATATGGTAGCCAGACGTGGACGACGATCACCGGATAGAGCGATAGCTGCGATTTGCCGTCCAACACTGCCTGGATCATAAGCTCTGTGAGCCTCTTCTAAAATAAGTGCCCGATGCGTATCCTCATCAAAAGGATAACGAGTACCAGCAATACAACTTGCAAATGCTAGGCTATGCGCTATAAACCCGGCTTCATCCTCGAACGGATTCGGTGCTGGTCGGGTCATCAATGTCATTACCTCTGCTGAAGGCTGAGGAAGAGACGGGTTGCCTGAGCTGGACATGATGGAGGTGAGAGACAGTGCGCGTTCGGGATAATCACTCGCGATCAATTGAGCAATCATCCCACCCATGGATCGACCGACCAGATGTACACGCTCAATAGCAAGAGCATGGAGTAAGCCGATGGCATCTTTGCTCATATCCTCCAAGGTGTAGGGAATATCGGGTCGTTGTCCGGACATAAGAGTAGTCGCCAGCGCTTCAAAATCGAGTGTGGCATAATGACTGAAATGCGTCGAATAGCCTGCATCTCGATTATCAAAGCGAATGACTCGGAAGCCTCGTGCTGCTAATTGTTCGCAAAAAGGCACCGTCCAGCGAATCATTTGTGTTCCAAGTCCGGCAATAAGTAGAACCGCCTCATCATGCGTATCGCCAAAGCTATCATATGCCAAATCTATACCGTTAACATGTATCTTGTTCATGATTTATACTCCTTTTATAGATAGAAAGGCATGATGAGATAGCTTTTTAATATGGTTTGTAATATCTGGCTCCCACGTATCGATAATCCCACCAAATCGTTCTGAATCGCCCGCATACAGTGCACGCAGCGCTTCTTCATACTGTGGAAAGTTACCAGCCATTGCTGTCATAAAGTTATACGTTGCTTCCTGCGATAGCCGGATCGTATCTTGCTTTTCGCCGGCGTGGCGGGCTTCGTCGATGAGTTTGCGTAAAGTTACAGATGCGCCACCGGGCTGGCTTTTGAGCCATTCCCAATGCCGTGGTAATAACGTAACTTCGCCAGATACAACGCCTAATTTGGGGCGACCTACTCGGCGTGCAGGCTCTTGATCGGTCTCTATAGTGCTTGATACGGGAGAGGATTCAGCCAATCGACCTACGACTTCATCTATATTGCCGCGAAAATCAACATCGATCATCTTTCCATTCGAATCGTTGAATACTAATAACTGCGCAAGACTTGTATCATCTACTTTCTGTTTAACTGTAGTCACAACATGCTGTAAAGAACCGCTGGCGATAGCTTTAGTATCTAAAAATGCAGTGCAGTATAACTCATCTGAAGTATTATTCATAATTAAGTAGACCTCCTGGTGAATGATGAGATTAATTATACCCGGGTAAAAATAAAAAGTAAATATTACCCGGGTATAATTATGAATTTCCTTAATTTTACTTCTACTGATAGCAACATGTATCCTTAATTGATTGTATCCTTAATTGATTGTATCTTTAATTGATCTTTAGTTTACATAATATTTATTATGTATATAAAATGAATCGAGACGAAGTTATATTAAGAATTTATATTAAATTGCACATAAAAAAGGCGGCATCGTCTAAAAATGCCTCCTTTACATATAATCCATGCAATGATGTATACCCATCCGTTCATGATCATTCTTGTTATCGCTGCTGCACACCATTATCGTCTATTCGCTTTGCTACAATCCGCCCGATCTCGCAAAATCAAAGCAGGCACCAGTCGCACATAGATCAGCTCACCTGCAAGCTCTACGATCGTTTGTGTGACAATAATAGCCGATACGATCATACTCCATTCACCAGGTAGCGCCAGAGCGAGTGGAAGGACAACGAGAGAATTACGTGTACTCGAGCTGAAGATCAGCGCTCGCCCGGAAGCGACATCCAGCTTGAACAATGTGGCAATCCAGCGAGCGATCCACGGCATAATGAGCATGAATAGGATATAAACGGGCACTACCGCCACAATCAAGCTCCAGTGCGAGGTCAATTTGCTGATCTGTGTGGCTACAATCGTAAACAGAGTCAACGCCATAAACGGTACGGGAAGCCATGCGGAGAACGACAGTCCAATTTGAAAGCTCTGATGACGCCGGGCTAGTGACTGGACAAGGATAGCCACAACGAGCGGAGCAATAATAATGATCAAAAATGCTTCGATAAAAGGAAATGGATCTATCGTTCTCATTGCCTGCGGACCGAGAAATACCCATAAATACAGTGGCAACAAGCACATCTGCGTCACGAACAATACAGGTGTACTGAGTAGCATCAGCTTTTCATTTCCACGGCCTAAATAGGTAAACACAATCACATAATCAATACATGGTGTGAGCAGTACCAGATATACACCAAGCAATATCGGCATTTCCTGAGGTAATAAACGACTCAAGAGCCACACGACAATCGGAACGGCAACATAATTAGCAACAAGAATAGCAGCCAGAAAGCGTCGGTTCAAGAACGATTGCCGAATCGAGGCGAAAGGGATCTGCGTAAACATGCCATACATAAGTACCGCAATAACAGAAGAAATGAATACCGGATGATCCAGTGTATGTACCGTTGGTGTAGCGAATAATCCTATAATGGCTGCTACGATGAGTATCAGAATATAAAGCCCGATCTGATGCTCCTCCATTTTTTCCCTTGTTAACATACCGTATCGAACTCCTTTGTACAGCTCATTCAATATTCTGGCACAATTCTGCGCTATTTCGATAAAAAATTCGCAGAAAAGTCATTTTATTTTCGTTAGCCGATCTGTATGTAGATACATTTGATTTTAACATGATACATAGCACCATTATATAGCCGTATGAAAAGGGAAGAGCTTGACTAAACAAACAATGTGCAATTTCAAATACTCACCCCATTAGTTTACATAATTATTATTATGTTTACTAATCAGAGCTTTTTATAAAAATTGTTAGATTGACAAATACCGCTATGTTTCTCCATTCAAATAAAGCGCTTGAAAAAAGTCCCTTATTCTACTACAATTACAAACGATAATGAGATTCAATATCAATTAAAAGTCACAGGAGGAAGAAACACATGTACAGATTGAAAAGATCATTGCTTGGAGCCTCTGCACTACTGCTCATCCTTATGATGCTTGCAGGGTGTGCATCCGGTAACTCCAACGAGTCTGCCAATGCTTCCGGGAAATCGGCTACCAATACAGACGCTTCCGCAAACACGCGTATCGTGAAGCATGCGATGGGTGAAACGAAGATTACCGGTACTCCGAAGCGAGTCGTCACCCTTTTCCAGGGAGCAAATGACGTTGTCGTTGCACTCGGAGTGAAGCCAGTCGGCGTTGTAGAATCCTGGGTACAGCAACCAGTCTACGACTATCTGAAAAAAGACCTCGGTGATGTACAGCAGGTTGGTCAGGAATCCCAGCCGAATCTGGAGGAAATACATAAATTGAAGCCCGATCTGATCATTGCGACGAAAACTCGTCATGAGGACATCTATGATCAGCTATCTCAGATCGCGCCAACCGTCATGACAGACAAGCTGTATGACTGGAAGGAAACGGTGAAAGTTGCTGGTGAAGCACTGAACGAGCAGGATAAAGCGAATAAGCTGCTTTCAGATTGGGATGCTCGTGTAGCAGACTTCAAATCGAAGATGGGTGATCGTCTTCCGATTGAAGCGACCATCACTAACTTCCGCTCTGATCAGGTTCGTATCTACTATATGGGTTATGCGGGTCTGATTCTTAAGGATCTGGGCTTCACTCGTCCAGCAGGTCAGGATTCTGATACCTGGGGGACTGAGCTGACCTCGAAGGAAAATATTCCGGATATGAATGCCGATATGATCTTCAACTTTAATTCCGGTGATGATCCGGCAGCGATTGATAAGCTGTACAAGGATTGGACAAGTAGTCCACTATGGGCGAATCTGACTGCGGTTAAGAAAAATCAGGTATACCAGGTGGATGAAGTGAATTGGAATATGGGTGGAGGCTACATCTCCGCGAACCTGCTGCTTGATGATCTGTACAAGCAATTTAAATTGAAATAATCGGTATGTCTTTCAGGCCTATATGCAAACGTAAATAGTGGGAGATCACCACGGGGAGCAGGAATAAGGGATTATGTACAGACTTTAGATTATTCCTATCCAGTCATGCAGAGAAGCCTGAGCTTCCACGTTCCAGTATAAGCAGCATCTTATTGTTGAATAGCAAGGTCTATCCGGTCGGAAGCGGAATAAGCTGCTATATACCGATCGGATGGGCCTTGTTTATCCATTTATATGATGGTGCCGCCTGGTAGATTTTATATCAGAATTCAGTTCGATCATTCAGAAGGATATTATGGAAGAAAGAGTGAGCCTATGTTTCCCCTGTTCAGACAAGGAAAAAGCAGACTGGCAGGTTTGCTGGTGCTGCTGCTATTCATGGTGCTAGCGGCTATAGCCAGTATGATCTATGGACGGACACCGATTACCTTTGCCGTGGCGATTGAAGCCTTTACGCATTATGACAGTCAATCCGTCGCACATGTCGTTCTGCATACGGAGCGTTTGCCCCGTACGATTATTGCCGCAGTTGTTGGTGCAGCTCTCGCTGTAGCGGGTGCGATGATGCAGGCGCTGACGCGGAATCCGCTTGCTTCACCGAGCGTATTCGGCATCAACGCCGGCGCGATCTTTTGTATTGTTATTGCCGTTGTCGTATTGTCTGTCGATTCGTTGACAACGCTGATGTGGTTTGGATTTACGGGTGCAGCAATCTCCGCGGTGATTGTGTATCTGCTCGGCTCGATCGGTCGTGATGGATTAACGCCGATCAAAATTGTACTTGCCGGTACAGCGATGACCGCGCTCTTCTCTTCATTCACACAGGCAGTGCTTGTGCTTGATGGAACAGGGCTACAGGATGTGTTGTTTTGGATGACGGGTTCGGTAAGTGGACGTTCGCTGCAGATGCTGTATCCGGTGCTGCCGTATATGGCGATCGCGGTCATTATTGCGCTTAGTATGGGGAGAGCCATCAATCTGCTTCTCACTGGCGATGATATCGCGCGCGGGATGGGGCAAAATGTGCTCATGGTCAAGCTGCTGATGGGACTCGTAACTGTACTGCTTGCTGGTGGCGCCGTATCTGTTGCCGGCTCGGTCGGACTTGTTGGGCTCGTCGTTCCGCATTTGATGCGTGCACTGGTAGGCAACGATTATCGTTGGCTCGTTCCTTATTGCTTGTTTGGCGGCGCTATTTTGCTGCTGCTATCGGATGTGACTGCACGTCTGGTTATTATGCCATCCGAGTTACCACTTGGCGTCGTTACTGCGCTGATCGGTGGGCCGTTCTTCATTTATATCGCCCGTAAGGGGGTGACCCGTCTATGAAACGCACAATTACTTTTCGCAGTCGTAAAGAGCGAGTGTCCTTTCGTGTAGAAAAGCGCTCCTTACTTGTTATGGGTATACTGGCACTGGCAAGTGTGCTGGCGCTCATTATCGGCACCGGCTTTGGCAGTGATTATATTGCACCGATGGATGTATTACGCACCATACTGGGCTGGAATGATGGAGATTTTGACTTTGTTGTGCTGACGCTGCGATTACCGCGTGTGCTACTGGCGATGCTGGTAGGCATTGCGCTGGGGATGTCAGGTGCTATTTTACAGGGAATTATTCGCAATCCGCTTGCTTCACCGGATGTGATTGGCATTACGGGCGGTGCTGCGGTGGCGGCTGTTGGATTTGTTACTTTGCTCGGGGGTGCGCTTAGTATTAAGCTGCTGCCACTATTTGCGGTAGCCGGAGCACTGGTGACGGCGTTGATTATTTATGTATTGTCGTGGAAGTCCGGTGTAACACCGATTCGACTGGTGCTAATCGGGATTGGCGTATCGGCGATTACCGGCGCAGGTACAACATTTATGCTGATCATTAGTCCGTTTTATACAGCCGGACAGGCATATATCTGGCTTACCGGTAGTGTATATGGAGCGACCTGGACTGATGTGAATACGATCTGGCCTGTGCTGTTGATCATTTTACCGGCTGCGATGATACTGGCGCGTAGTCTGAATGCGCAGGAGTTTGGCGATGATCTGGCAACAGGGCTTGGTGTTACGGTGCAGAAGCATCGTTTTCTGCTGCTAGCATGCAGTGTGCTGCTGGCAGGGATTGCCGTATCGGTTGCAGGAACGATTGGCTTTGCCGGTTTGATGGCGCCGCATATTGCACGCAGGCTGGTTGGACGTATGTTTGGCAGCTTATTCATCGTATCGGGGCTGATTGGTGGGCTGCTCGTATTTGCTGCTGATCTGATTGGACGCACACTATTTGTACCACTGGATGTTCCAGCAGGCGTATTTACCGCAGGAGTGGGAGCGCCGTTCTTCCTGTATTTACTGTTCCGTAATCGCAATCAGTTTTGAGTGAAAAGTTAAAGGAGGATGACTGATGAGCATACTGGAAGCAAAAGAGCTTACGGTGACCTATGGTCAGGCACCTGTGATTGAAAATCTGAATCTGACGATTCCTACCGGGCAGATTACCGTACTGATTGGCAGTAATGGCTGTGGGAAATCGACGCTGCTGCGCACGATGGCAAGATTGCTTAAATCCCGTTCCGGGTCTGTACTGCTGGATGGTCAGGATATCGCTCAGCTACCGACAAAGGAAGTGTCCCGTCGCATGTCTATTTTGCCACAGGGACCTACTGCACCGGAGGGGTTGACGGTGAATCAACTGGTACGTCAGGGACGCTATCCGCATCAGGGCTGGCTCAAGCAGTGGTCGCGTGAGGATGAGCAGATGGTCACGCGAGCGCTGGAGGCGACCCATCTAAGCTCGCTTGCCGATCGCCCGGTCGATGCGCTCTCCGGTGGTCAGCGTCAGCGTGCATGGATTGCGATGACGCTTGCGCAGGGTACTGAAACGCTGCTGCTGGACGAACCGACGACGTATCTGGATATGACGCATCAGATTGAGATTCTGGATCTGTTATTTGAGCTGAACGAGCAGGAGGGACGTACGATTGTGATGGTGCTGCATGATCTGAATCTGGCCTGCCGTTATGCCCATCATATTGTTGCGGTGCAAAATCGTACGATCTTCGCGCAAGGGAAGCCGGAGGACATTATCAATCAGGAGCTGGTTCGCAGCGTATTCCATATGGAATGCGAGATTTCCGTCGATCCGCTATTCGGTACACCATTATGTATTCCGCACGGAAAGGGGAGAAGGGTGCATGGTCCACACAAAAGCCTCAATCACATCGCTAGATGATCATGAGCTGGATATACTACAGCAAAGCTATCGCCTGACTACCAGCGCTTCAGAGCATCGCGAGCTATCGATCACATGTACAGATTTGCTCAATCCAGAGCTGGCACTGCCCTTTTTACAAAAAGTCGGTGCTTTCTGGGAAACGGATTCGATGACCGCTACCGTCTCGTTATTTGCCAAGCGCTATGCGTATTTGACGATTGCTGCGGGTCTGTATGCGATGTCTCGCTACAATAAGGGATTGGATCTGAGTTTGGACAATTGCTCGCTCGAATCGTATTTGCAGGGTGAGGCATGGCTTCCTAAAGCGCTACTGATGAATGCGGAGGTTAGCTGCCCGGTACAAGGAACACGCGCTGCATGGCGTGATGAGGTGCTACAGCGAATGTTTGCCGACAATCTAGCGCATGTATGGGCTGCACTGTCGAAGATGTGCGGCGTTAGTCAGGCGGTATTATGGGAAAATACCGCTATCTACGTGTACTGGCTGTATGAAAACCAGTTTGCCGACGGAGCAAGTGAACAAGAACGGCAGCAGATCGAAGCGGATTATCGTTATCTGGTACAGGAGGCGCCTGCCCATTTATTTGCCCAGCGCAGCAATCCTTTGAAAAAGTTCGATTCTCCCAAACGCGTTACCGCTGTATCAGATACACCGATTCGTGTACGTAAAACGTGCTGTTTTTACTATCTGGCAGCAGATGAGCCAGATGATTATTGCCCAACCTGTCCCAAGCTTAAGCATGGGTAGAGATAGAAATGTTTAAGCTAGCCTGATAAATGGATAGCTTTACTTTAAAGGTGAAAGGACATCAACGCTCAAAGGGTCAAAATATCTGAAATGCAGAATGTAAAATTTTATATTTCAGTTGGCACTCTCAGGTTAGAAATAAAGAGCATGATTCTATTTATGATATCCTTCCGCTTATTCGAGCTTTTGATGAATCGAGGTTACGTAATTATAATTATGTTAACTTATAGCATTTATAAAATAGTATTTATGATGCGATTCACTCTATTTTTACATTTACGCATGTGTATCAACTCGTACACATGCAAGCAGCACAGAACGAAGGAAAGGAAATAAGGGGAAGAACGACTTTTGAGCATAGGAATCTACATTTTACTCCCATTTCGTAGATTCCTATGCGATACGGGAGTCCATCCCCTTATTCCTTTCCGCAGTGGTACATGCTTCATAACTAAAGTTTGCGTGCACCACTATACCACTCATACAAAATCAATCTGCCCACATTTTCTGTACATACTTCTCCATCTACTTCGCTATTGTTCCACACTCCAAACGAAAACCTCTCTTTTTCCTTACATATCCACTGTTCTCATTGTTCCCCATCATTTTCTCTTTTTTTCCTAAAAAGTTGCTTGTTGACAACGATAAGCATTGTCCTTTAAGATAGGTATCGAATAAATGATATTGATAATCATTATCATTTTTCTGAAACTGGAGGAGGATATTTCGTGTTTCTGAATCAGATGCAAAACCTGCAAAATCGGCTCATTACAGCCAGAGCGCAGGAGATGGGCATCGCCTGTGAGTTACTTGTTCCAGGCTGTGAGGATTTTCTCCGTTTAACGCAAAATGGACAAACGATCATCATTAACAAAACGCGCTCTCACCGTCTGCCATTGTTAGCTGGACTGCTGGCGAAGGACAAGCAAGCATCCAACCTGCTATTAGAGCAACGGGGATTGCCTGTCCCGCCTTATGCTGTCGTTAGCGATATCGAAGCAGCGCTGGCTTTCGTGGAGCAGTTACCGTTGGAGCACCGTTCCGTCGTTGTGAAACCGCTGGATGCGAGCCGAAGCGAGGGGGTCACCATCGATGTGCGAACGAAGCAGCAGCTTCTGCAAGCGATGCAGCATGCGGCTGTATATAGCCGTCAGATCATGCTACAGCAATTTGTATCAGGACTGGATTACCGGGTACTGGTCATTAATGGCAAGGTGGAGGCAGTCACCTGCTATCGTCCTGTGGAGCTGATCGGTGATGGTTGTTCAACGATTGCTGAGCTTGCTGCAAGGATTAATGCCTGTCGAATGAGACAGACAGAGATCGGCAGTATTGAGCACTTCGCTGCGATCGATACCGAAGAAAGTTCGGTTAATAAGGAATTGAAGCGTCAGGGTTATACGCTCAGTGCTATTCCGCCAGCGGGTCAATGCGTATCGTTATACGATACCGAGCAGATGGAAGTCGGGGCGATTCGCGAGCTTTATTCCGATTGTACGGATGATATTTGTCAGCAAAATAGGGAATTATCTATCGCAGCGGCTGAAGCGCTGGGGATCGATGTTGCTGGCATTGATATACGCTGTCAGGATATCGCACGTCCGCTCACATTAGAGCAGGGCGGCATACTGGAGGTTAATGCTTTACCCGATATGATCAATCATGTGTACCCTTACGAAGGGCAGTCACGGGATGTTGTTGGTTCGTATCTGAATTATTTATTTACCGCGCAAAAGGAGCCTGTTCTTACAGGAGCCCATACACAAAGGAGCGTCGATTAATATGTCACTGGAAATTCAAAGTGAGTATTTAAAGCTGCAGGAGCAAAAGGAATCGAATGCGAGATCATATCCACGTCATTTCCCACTGGTGATCAGCAAGGCAAAGGGCATGATTGTGACGGACACGGAAGGACGCCAGTATTACGATTGCCTGGCAGGTGCAGGCACACTGGCACTTGGACATAATCCAGATGTGGTCGTGGAGGCGATTCGTGAAATGCTGGATCAGCAAATTCCTTTACATACGCTTGATCTGGCAACGCCGCTGAAGCTTGCATTTATGGAGGAGCTATTCTCTTTACTGCCAGAGCAAATGCAGGATCATGCCAAAATTCAGTTTTGCGGACCAACAGGTGCGGATGCGGTGGAAGCAGCGATCAAGCTTGTTAAAACAGCGACCGGCGGGCGCTCCATTTTGGCGTTTCATGGCAGTTATCATGGTTCTACTCAGGCAACGATGGCGATGAGCGGCAATCTGAGCAAAAAGCAGCATTTGCAAAGTCTGCTGCCGGATATCCACTTTCTGCCGTTTCCGTATGAGTATCGCTGCCCGTTCGGTGTTGGCGGTGATATGACTGCAAAGCTGAGTGCGCAATATATTGAGCATATGCTGGATGATTGCGAGAGCGGAATCGCTGCACCGTGTGGTGTGATCGTGGAGACGGTGCAAGGCGAAGGAGGCGCGATTCCTGCGCAGATCGAATGGCTGCGTGAGCTGCGCCGTATTACGGCAGAGCGCGGCATTCCGCTTATTATCGATGAGGTACAAACAGGCTTTGGACGTACAGGCCGAATGTTCTCCTTTGAGCATGCAGGCATTGTACCGGATGTGATCATATGCTCCAAAGCAGTGGGTGGCAGTCTGCCGATGTCTGTCATTCTGTATAAGGAGGAGCTGGATCGCTGGCAGCCGGGCGCACATACGGGCACCTTCCGTGGCAATCAGATGGCCATGGCAACCGGCCTGGCGACTCTTCGCTATTTGCGTGAGCAGCGCGTGCTGGATAATGTACAGCAGCGCAGCCAGCAGATGATGACCCGGCTTCGTTCTCTGCAAACGATTATTCCTGCGATTGGTGATGTGCGCGGTCGTGGCTTGATGATCGGAGTAGAAATGGTCGACCCTTCCGGTACACCTGATCGGCTGGGACATTTCCCGGCAAGCGGACGTATAGCGGAAGCGGTACAGCGTCGTTGCTTTGCAAACGGAATGATTATCGAGGTTGGTGGACGCCATTCCGCCGTACTGCGTTTCCTACCGCCGCTGGTCATTACAGAGCAGGAAGCGGAGACGGTACTGCGCCTATTTGAACGCTCGATTCATGAAGCGCTGGCAGAGCTGGCGGGGCAATGAGCCAGCCTAAAGGGCTGGGGCAATATGCGGTACTTGGCTCTATACTGATCGGTGCCTTTTCGCTCGTATTAACAAATAGCGCTTTTAATGTGCTATTGCCTTATTTTGTCACCTATTACGATATTTCTACCTTGACCGGTGGCTGGATTATTGCGCTGTATATGCTCGCTATGACACTTACGATGCCGGTTGCCTCGTTGATCGTCGATCGGCTGGGGCGTAAACGTACCTATATGCTCGGTATTGTGCTGTATGGCGTCTCGTCGATACTCGGTGCGCTGCTGTATGACCATGTATCCGTGTTACTGCTTGTACGCTTCATCCATGGTGCGGCGGCGGGTCTGATGATTCCACTATCGCTTGTATTGTTATTTGACGACTACGGAAATGAGGTAAGGGGTCGTATTACAGGTGCCTGGGGCATGCTACTCATGATTGCACCTGCGATCGGGCCGACACTGGGTGGTCTAATTATTCAATTTGGACGTTTGGATGTGCTGTTCTGGCTCAATGTGCCGTTCGCGATCTGTGCGTTATTCTGGTGCGGGCGTCATATTCGTCCGTATGTGCCCGCGCAGCGAAAGCAGATTCAGATGAGCAGCATCAGCTTAATGCTTGGCGGTATTGCCAGCTTGAGTCTTGGCATTCAGTTGTATTCGTCGGCTATTGTACCTGTCGCGTTCGCTTGGATGCTATTCCTGCTCGGTGTGTTATTGCTAATTGGCTTTGTACGTCTGGAAAATGGGCGGCAGGAGCCGATGATCCGCTATAGTCTGCTGAAGAGCAATCCCATATTTGCATGGAGTGTAGTTATTTCGACGATACAGGATTGTGTGATGTTTGGGGCGATCTTTGCCTTGCCACTACTATTTCAGGATGTATTCGGGTTATCTCCATCGGTGTCCGGGCTTATGTTCCTGCCAGGCGCGATTACGACAAGTTTATTTATGTGGATCGGTGGTAACTGGTTTGATCGTGGACGGAGCAAGCGGTTTATCGCCTGGGGGACGGTTGTTGTTGTACTGGCGCTATTCAGCTTTGTGTTGCTGCCTCAGAGTACAGGTGTGGTCATACTCGTACTGCTAATGGCTTGCCGTGGTGCGGGGATGGGTTTATCCGGTATGAGTACGTCAGCGCTCGGCTTGCAAGCCTTGTCGGAAGAGGATATGCATGAAGGCTCGGCGCTCGCTACAACGTTACAACGATTGATCTCGTCCTTTGCACTGATCGTATTGACATTATTTTATGATGGGCGCTGGCAGATGCTGGCACAGTCCGGTTATGCTGCACAGGCAGCGCAATGGATGGCATTAAGAGAAGTATTTGTCATTTTGGGAACGGTACTGCTCGTCACACTGCCGGTCATTTTATCTATAACAAGAAAGAAGGTTGGCATCATTGCTGAACACAACAGGCTTGAAGACCATGAGCAGCCATCAGCCTGATTCGCTGCTCCAGGCCGACAAGCACACCTGCAAGCTACTGCTCAACTGCTATATTCGCGAGCTCGGTCCAGAGCGACCGACTGAGATTCAGGTGGATGGGCAGCAGGGAATCATCCGTATCGATTTCCCGGTAAGTGGTAAAAGCTTGCATGCAGAGCTCACGTACGTCTCAGCGACAGGTGAGCATGAGTATCGCTCATTCACATGGCTCCCGTATCAGCAGTCCTATGCACAGGAGCAAGCTAGCCCTGCTAGCATGGAAGATGCCATGCAGCATACACAGACGGATCATCAATCCCTGCTGGAAGCGATAATTGCGGAGCTGCATGATAGCGAGCAGGTAACGAGCGAACGTGCCGAACAATTTCGGCAACGGGTCGAGAACAGTCTGCACAATACGGCGCTGTATATGGAGCATGCTGCTTGCTACGGTAAACCATTAACCGATTATCCTAGCTCAGAGCAGGCGCTCATCGTCGGTCATCCCTTTCATCCATTTCCCAAAAGCACGCTCGGGTTCAGTAGAGAGGATATACAGAAATACAGTCCCGAACTGGGCAGTGCATTTGCGCTATGCTATGTGGCGGTTAGACGGGATTGTTACGAGCAGGAATGGGCAGTAGCGCATTATCGCCAGCAGATTGAAGCTCAGCTTCGGCAGCAGCTACTTCATACAGAAATCGGGACGCAGGATCGGATGTTAACCAGATGGCTCGAAGAGGAGCAATATGAGCTGTTGCCGATGCATCCGTGGCAATATGGCTATATCCAGTCACTGCCTGTTGTACGGCAATATATCGATGAACGCAAGCTGATCCTGCTCGGACAATGCGGGCCGTTTGCCTATCCGACGTCTTCAGTTCGCACCGTATTTTTGCCGGAGCTGAATTGTAATATCAAGCTACCGTTACATGTTGGTATTACGAATCTGCTGCGCACGAATAGCTCGGAGCAGATGACGCGTACACTGGCAGCAACACGCTATGTACTGGAACAACAATGCTTTGCAGATGAGCCATATACGCATATTGCGTGCGAGATGGGCACGGCGACCTGTCGCTTTGATTCGGATCAATGGACAAGTCTGTTCACCGTTGCTTATCGACCGATTGAATTCGATTCGTCCTGCACGTATGTGCTATCTGCGCTCGTTGAATCGGTACAGCCAACAGGAACCTCACAGCTATATAAGCTATTGCGCGGCATTGCACTGACAGAGGGAAATGCGGAGGGAGACGATTTCGTACAGGCTAGCGCTCGCTCGGAAACCTTATCCAATCGAATTCGCAATATTGCTGAGAAATGGCTACGTTTGTATTTGGAACGTTCATTGCTGCCGATTGTGCGAGCAGGGGAACGGTTGGGCATTCATTTTGAAGCTCATTTGCAAAATACGCTCGTTACGCTCCAAAATGGCTGGCCACAGCATTTTATTATTCGCGATCTTGAAGGTGTGAGTGTAGAGCGCCGGATGCAGGCATCAACGGCAGGCGACGACATTTTATTTTATACAAGTGAAGCGGCACGGGCACGTACAGCCTACTATTTTATCGTGAATCATATGGGCTCGCTATTGCATGTGCTGGCAAGGGATACAGGCTGTGAGGAGCCGCATTACTGGAAGCTTGCAACGACGGTATTGCAGGAGGAGCTGGAGCGTGCGGATAACACGCTTATCCGAGAGATGCTGCAAGCCGATGGATTCAAAGCGAAGCAAAATCTGCGAAGCTGTCTACAAGGGCATGGAGATGCCCCGGCCTATGTATACGTGCGCAATATGTTAAAACAAACAGGAGAGTGACCATCAATGGGAACAAGCGGAATGATTGAAGTGAAGCCACAGCTAAACATCTCGGCCTATGACCGGGTGCAGGAGCGGATTATGCGGCAAACGCTGGAGGCGCTCTGGTTTGAAGGGATTTTGCCATATAAGCGTGAGGGAGACGTATGGAAAACAGAAGGCAGAACAGCTAACGGTGAGAGCGTGACCTATAGCTGTCAGGCAGCGGAAAAGTTATCTTTTGGCCGGATACGCATTCAGCCCGGAACGATCCAGCGTGAAGCGAAGCCATGTCATGATGTGCATCTGTTCCTGCTTGAGCTGATCAGTGAGCGATTAGAGGGCGAGCGGATTCAGCCGTTCATTCAGGAGCTACTGGAGACACTGGCGAAGGATAGTCAATGCCAGGCATCGCTGAACGATACTATTCCTGAACAGGACAAGCATTATGAAGCGCTGGAAAGCCATATGACGGACGGACATCCGTATCATCCAAGCTACAAGTCCAGACTGGGCTTCTCGTTACACGATAATGCAGCCTATGGACCGGAATTCGATCCAGAGGTGCGCCTGTACTGGGTGGCTGTACATAAGGAGTGGGCGGATACCGCTATCTCGCACGGATTTGATATTGAAGCGCTGTATGCACAGCATCTGACAGAGCGCGATTATGAGCGTTTTACCGCACAGCTTAAAGCTTATGGCGATCCGCAGCACTATGTACTGCTGCCTGTGCATCCGTGGCAGTGGGAGCACCGGATTGAGCCTGTATTTACCCGTCAGCGCTTCGAGGGCACGTTGATTCCGCTCGGTGAAGGGGAAGCGATCTATCGACCGCAGCAATCGATTCGTTCGCTATCCAATCGTAATGTGGCGGACGCGCCTTATATCAAGCTGGCGCTGCATATGACCAATACCTCGACCAGTCGTATTCTAGCTCATCATACGACGCAAAATGCACCGCTAATTAGCGATTGGCTGACTCGATTGGTGCAGCAGGATGCACTGCTTCAGCAGCACGGCTTTGATATTTTACGTGAAATGCTGGGGGTATCGTTCCGTTATGCTCCTTTACCGACATTGCAATATGGTGAAGCGTACGGCTCGCTCGGTACGATCTGGCGTGAAAATATCGCGGGTAAGCTACAGGACAATGAACAGGCATGGCCGCTTAACGCTGTATCGCTCATTCAGCCAAACGGTAAACCTTTTGCGGCAACTGCGATTGCTAAGCATGGAGTAGAAGCATGGAGTCAGGCGCTTGTTAAGGCGGTTGTGCTCCCCATCGTGCATTTACTTTACGCTCATGGAATTGCCCTGGAATCTCATGCTCAAAATATTATCCTTGTCCTTCAAAATGATCTACCAAAGCGAATTATCGTGAAGGATCTGCATGACGGGGTGCGCTATGTGCCAGAGCAATTACTGTATCCGGAGCAAGCACCAGAGCTTCATCCAATTCCTGAAACGCATCGTAAATTCAACCGCTACTCGTTCATCCATGCGGAAAGTGTCGGCGAGGTCAGAGATTATACGTATGATGCATTTTTCTTTATTTGCATGACGGATCTGGCATTCGCGCTGGAGCGCTTCGGGCTATCTGAAGCTGCATTTTGGAAGCTGTGTGCGGATACGATCACTGCATATCAAGAGCAGCATCCCGAGTATGAAGCTCGTTATGAGGATTATGATCTATTCGCACCAGATGCATTGATTGAGGAAATGACCAAGCGCAGACTGTATGGCGATAGCGAGCTGTATTTCCGCAGTGTGAGCAATCCGCTGCAACTTGCCAGAGACGGGCAGCTCGGATGAAGCAGCATCAAGTTACCAATACATTGATGGAGCGCATTCATAACAGACAGCCGGTATTCGGATTGTTCGTATCGATTCCACATCCGATTATTATTGAAATGATCGGAGCCGCGGAGTACGACTTTGTCATTATTGACTGTGAGCATACGACAACTGGGCTAGAAGCGGTAGAGGAAATGGTTCGTGCCGCAGAGCTTGCTGGTGTGACTCCGCTGGTACGCGTCGCTACACTGGAACGGACGGAAATTCTTCGTTTACTCGATTGTGGAGTGAAAGGGATTGTCATTCCGCATGTGGAGCATGTAAGTCAGATCGAAGAGGCTGTACAGCATGCTTATTATTATCCCATCGGACAACGCAGCCTGAACAGCGGACGGGCTGGAGCATTTGCAAAGTACAGCCTGCAGGATTACATCGTTCAGGCGAATGAGTCGATTATGATTGTGCCGATGATCGAGAGCATAGCAGGCGTTAAGGCAAGTCAGGAGATTTTAGCGCATCCGCAGGTATCGTTTGTACTGGAAGGGGCGGCTGATCTGTCTCAATCGCTCGGTATACCATGGCAGACCGAGCACCCTGATGTGCAGGCTGCACTGACCGAGCTGCATCATATCGCTGTACAAAGTCAAGTACCGTACGCCACCGTGACGCGCGGAGAAGCGGACATGGTGCGCTGGTCGCGTGAAGGTGTACATATCTTCGTGCTTGGAGATGATCGTAATACGGCTTTTCGTGCGTATTGGAACAAACGTAATCTGTATCGTACATCAGGAGGGTGGAAATGAAGCAAACGGTAACTGAGATGTTAAGCGAGATTGTGAACACGACGACTGAGCCGGTATGCGCGTATATTTATGACCTTGCTGGTATTCGTCAGCAGACCCGTCAGATGCTGGCGACGTTGCCGCAGCGAACATCGTTATTTTATGCCATTAAGGCTAATCCAGATGTACGTATTATTGAGGCGCTGCTGCCACTTGTTGGCGGCTTTGAAGTCGCTTCAATCGGTGAGCTACTCAAGGTACGTAGCGTAAGCCGTGAAGTGCCTATTCTGTTTGGCGGGCCAGGCAAAAAGCAGCATGAGCTGGAGCAAGCGATCGAGCAAGGCGTATATGCTCTGCATGTGGAAAGTCTGCTAGAATTGCGCCGGATCATCTATATTATGCGCAAACGTCAGGAGCAGGTCGCGGAAAAAGCGGGAGAGCAGCCAGACTGGAATGTGATGTCTGCGAAGACCGGGAAATTTGAAGCTGGAGCTGGTGCATCTACGGGTGTAGCTGCATCTGTACGTATTTTGCTACGAATCAATCTGCATGCAGCGTCTCTACCGAAAACAGCGATCACGATGGGTGGTAAAGCAACACCGTTCGGGCTGGATGAGCATTTGCTGGATGAGGCAATGGAGATTATTCAGCAGGAAGGTGACGGTCTGGTGCAGCTAAGCGGTTTTCATTTCCACTCGCTGTCTAACAATCATGATGCTGCGTTGCATGCAGATATGGTAGAGCTGTACCTGACGCGTGCAGCAGAGTGGAAGCAGCGCTATGGACTGGAGCGGCTGGAGCTGATTAATGCTGGCGGTGGACTTGGCGTTTCTTATGATGAACATACACCGGATTTTGACTGGGAACTGTTCACCTCGCGGATCGCAGATAGCGCTGCTCATGCGGCGTTGCCGGAGACAAGGCTTCTCTTCGAGCCAGGACGTCTGCTCGTAGCCGATCACGGGTATTATGCGGCTGAGGTTATTGATTTGAAGGAGTCACATGGGCAGCAATTTGCCGTCCTGCGCGGCGGCACGCATCATAACCGCCTACCCGCCTCATGGGGGCACGATCATCCATTTGAGATGTATGCGACAGAGCGCTGGCATTATCCATGGCAGCGTCTGGAATGGTCAGATTGTAAAGTATCGCTCGTAGGTGAATTGTGTACACCGAAGGATCGTCTGCATACGGATGGGTATGTCGACCGCATTCGTGTTGGCGATATTGCAGTCTTCCAGCAGTCAGGCGCCTATTGCTGGACGATCTCGCATCATGATTTCCTCGGACATCCGCATCCGCAGTTTTATTATATTACGGAAGGACGTGACGGTGAGCATGTCATCACAGACGATAACCATCAAGCCATCGGGCAAGCAGGCCGCTAAACGACACATATTGCAGGATTTGATTAACGCCTTTTTAACGGAGGAGCTGTTAACCGAGCCACATACGGCGATTGTACGCTGGGAGGAAGCAACGGAAGAACAGCGTCAGGGATATGCGGGCGAGCAGGAAAAGTTCACATCTGAAAATTCCAATGCGGCTGGCTGGCTGTATTGTACAGGAGCTATCCGGCTTCGCGTCGTACCAGGTATTCGGCTTGGGCGTCAGTGGCTGGTTGGCTCTGCCATCTATCGCCAGACAGCAAATGGTGTAGAGCAGATTGATGACCCTGCTGAACTGGCGCAAATCATTTTACATCATGTATTGTCAGCCGAAGCGTATGCTCAGCCGGGCGTGAAAGACTTTATTGCCGGTATTGATACCGCTGTACGTCAGCTTGCTCTGGCATTAGAAGCTGAACCGTTACAACGTCTAGTCGAACGGCAACCCGATTCCGCCTACGAATGGTACATTACAGGCGAGCAGATTGCTGCATTGCGAGATCGTCCATTCCATCCATCGTCAAAGGCGAAAACAGGCTTTAGCGAACAGGACTGCTTGCGATACGCGGCAGAATTTGGACAATCAATCACCTTGCGCTGGCTCGCGCTGCGTAATGAAGTCGTTCAAGCAGGCATTAGTCATCCGGTTCATTCCTATCTGGAGCTGCTGCTACCGCAGGAGCGCAGTCTATTGGAAATGGAATGTCATCAACGTGGATTGGCTAGCGATGACTATACATTAATGCCAGTCCACCCGTGGCAACTGGAGCATATCATTCTGCCACGATATACGGACGAGCTGGCAAGTGGACATATCGTTGTACTCGATACTGAAGCAGGAGATGTGCTTGCTACGTCCTCACTGCGTTCGATGGCACCACAGCAACCGAGTACAGCGATGCTCAAGCTGCCTGTTAGTGTATTGTCGCTTGGTGCTGCACGCTACTTGCCTGTCGTTAAGCTCTTAAATGGCTTATCCGGTGAGCGCATGCTACGGCAGGCAGTAGAGTGTGATGAACAGCTTAAGCAGCAGGTATATCTTTGCCAGGAAAATCACTGGTGGGGCTATATGCCGAAGGATATGGGACTGTTCGACGATCATCCGCGTCATCTTGCTGCTCAGCTACGTCTATATCCACAGGAGCTACTGGATGATCAGATGCGCATTATTCCGATGGCGGCGCTTGGCGTAGAGCTGGATGGTACGCATCTGTTCACTCGTTTGCTGGGGGAAGTGCCAACGGAAAGCGAAGTGCTACAGCTATATACCGGGGTAGCAGAGCTATTTTATGATGTAGTCATGCGTCTGTTTAAAGTCGGTGTTGTACCGGAGATTCACGGGCAGAATTGCTGTATCGTCTGGAAGGATGGCAGGCCGGCTGCATTATTGTTCCGTGATCATGATTCGGTACGTCTGCATCCGCCTTATACCGAGCGACATGGTATCGAAGATCCGCGTTATCATATTCGCCCGGGCTATTCTAACAGCCTGTACAACGAAACCTTGGAAAAGCTTATTTTCTACGTGCAATCGCTGGGTACGCAGGTGAATCTCGCATCGATTATGGAATCGTTAGCAAACGTGTATGACGTCAGCGAGCAGCAGCTATGGCAGATTACAGCAGCGGCATGGAAGCATGCACTGACAACGGTGGATCTGCCGCAGGAGGATCGTGAACTGATATATCACTCTATTTTTGAGGCGGAGCAATGGCCGACCAAGCTGATTGTACGTCCGTTGCTGGAAGCAGATGGTGTACCTGGAGCGATGCCATCCGGAAAGGGATACGGGCACAATCCATTCCGATCGCTGGTGTAATCAAGTGTAGAGAGTATAGCGTTATATGAACGGATAGGATAAAAAGAGCGAGACAGATGATGATATCTGCCTCGCTTTTTTTGTGTGGTTTCGTTTTGATTTTGAAAATCGCTAGAGTTGGAGCCATTCGAAAATGAATCAGAGCGTGTACACAAACGGGTAGGGGCGAGCCGCAGTGGTGGAACTTTCACCCCATCAGTCTGGCGTGCACGCCCCGTGACATTAATCCGGGAATTGTGCTTTGCCAGGCACGATATACGCACCTGAACCTCCACTGGATGGAAGCGCAGGAATCGTATCCGTTACCGAAATACCGCGGATATCAGTAATACGCACTTTCAGTGGCTGGTTACCGAGCTGTTCACCGAGAAAATGGTTATAATCCATCTTTTGCAGATTCAGCCAGCTACCATTTTTCTGCACTTCCAGCTTCATTACCGGATATTTATGATTGCGTACCTGTATCGCTGCCCACCATTGCGAGCTGCCTTCTTTGATCCGATAGCTAAAGTTGCCTGTAATAGGCGCCTTGACCACTTTCCACGAAATATTAATTTTACCATCACCTATATTACCGATTTTGGCAAAGGCGTTAGGGGACAGATCCAGCCCACCGCTTGGTGCTTCTGGATACAGATCAGTCACGTAAACGACCGTTTTGCCTTTGGGCCCGGTCACCTCCAGATAAGCGCCTGCCAGTGCTGCTTTTACACCGCCATAGTTCATCTGTGTAGGATTGAGCGCAGTGATCTCCATATTAGCGGGAATCGGATCAAGCAGCACTGCACCGCCGGAATAGCCAGAGCTGGTGTAGGTAGCATAGCCCTGATATGTATCATTCCAGGCTGCTGAGGCTGGAATGGCGAACAATACAATACTCAGCATTGTAGCCATGCCCAGCATACTCCATTTGGATTTTGGTCTTCTCTTCATCATTCGTAACCCTCCTATGTTAATGTTGAATGACTTCTGTTACCAGAAGAAATTCCATGTACTAGTCTATTTTATATTCCATATAAATACAATTATATTTAAATATAACAAAAAGGAAATCATAAGCAGTTTACCGGTCATTTTATCGGATTCAGGCAAAAAGCACTAGCGTTTATTTTACGTCTGCCTCATTCCAGCTTGATAAATTTGTGATATTTTATAAATTATAACTACATTTATTTAAAAATTGGAGGAATGTAATCAATGAGGAGTTGGAAAAAGAAGGCGAGCGTCAGTCTGGCGGTTAGCCTGTTAACAGCGACAATCCTGCCGGTATCTGGCAATACGCTATATGCTGCCGGGGCAGATACAGCATCCACTTTGGGGACAATAACGAATACAAGCGTCGATCAGCAGTCTACAGCGACGCTAAATCCTGCCTTTCTATCAGCATTGTCCAGTGTATCCGTGCAAAATGATACGTATGCGATTACAACAGCGCGGGCACAGGCGATTGGCAGTACGGTAACTGTACAAGGAGTCATTACATATCGAGAGGACACAGGTAACAATTATAGTAATCTGTATATTCAGGATGGAGGTGCTGGCATTGTCATTCGTGGACAAGCTCTGACTGCACAGCCGGGAGATACGATTCAGGCATCCGGTAAACTTGGCGCTTATCAAAAGCTGCTACAAATCACTGCCACATCAAGCAATGTGCAGACTCTCCATTCTGGAACTATTCCTGATCCAAAGGTGATCGATTCTTCCGGCTTCACTGCGGGCAACCCCAACGAAGCAACACTGATCAAAGTCGCTCAGGTGCATGTGGATAGTGTATCCGGTAATCGATACACGCTCTCTGATGCGAGCGGTACATTTGTTGTGTATACAACCAGCGCATGGCTCAAATCGGGTTCCACCTACACTTCCCTTACAGGGGTGATGACGCGTTATCAGGATACATACCAGCTTATTCCACGCTCAATAAGCGATATTGAAGGTGGCAATGAGGCGCCACCTTCAGGACAACAGCCATTACAATTAACGATTAATCAAATTCAAGGTACAGCGCAAACATCCACCTATGCGGAACAGCAGGTGCAGGGTGTCGAAGGCATCGTGACGATGGTCAAAAGCCGCTCCAGCTTTTATATGCAAATGCCGGATGATCTGGCAGATCGTGATGAACGTACCTCTGAAGGAATTCTAGTCTATCGTTCTTCTCATGGCGTAAAGGCAGGCGACCGTATTGCCGTCGATGGAACGGTAAAGGAATATCGCGAAACAGGCTATGCAGATGCTGCTGATCTGACGACAACCGAGATTGCCGCCTCGTCGATCAAAGTACTGGCGGAGAATCAGTTCCTTCCGGCACCGACCGTGATCGGACCAGGCGGACGCACTATTCCAGAGCAGATTGCTTCACCGGACGGGAAGGCTGCTTTTGATCCGACACGTTATAGCATTGACTTTTATGAAAGTCTGGAAGGTATGCGGGTACAGCTAAATAATGCTGATATCATCGGACCGTACACGTATGAGATTCCAGTAATCGTGGATGCGGAGCGTCATACACGCCGTACACCAGCAGGCGGTCTGATTATTACCGATGGTGACTTCAATTCAGATCGACTGCTTATTGCGAGCAAGCCGAAGCAGCCGATCAAGACGGGAGATCGCTTTGCTGGAGCGATTACAGGTATTATGAGCTATAACTATAGTAATTTTAAAATTTTGCCGGATCAGCCCTTACCTGCAATTCAGGATGGCGGCTGGAAGCGCGAAGTGTCTCAGTTGCAAAATGGACCACAGCAGCTCACGATCGCTTCATTTAACGTAGAAAATTTCTGGAATGATCCGGCGGCTACAGACAAAACGCAAAAGATCGCTCGCGATGTGGTCGACAATCTGCATACGCCAGATATTCTGGCGCTTATGGAGGTGCAGGACAACAATGGTGCAACGGATGATGGCACAACCGACGCGAGTGGAAACTTCAAGGCGCTAATCGCAGCCATTCAAGCAGCGGGTGGGCCAACGTACAGCTATGCTAGCATTGCACCGGTAAATAATATGGATGGCGGTGCACCGGGCGGCAATATTCGTGTCGGGTTCCTGTATAATCCGCAGCGTGTGACGCTCCCTGAAGCGCCGGGTGGGAAAGGTGATTCCGTTACAGCCGTAACGTATGGAGCGACCGGATTAAGCGTGAATCCAGGACGAATCGACCCGGGTAATATCGCTTTCGAGCATTCTCGTAAGTCACTGGCAGCCGAGTTTGTGTTTAATGGCCAATCCGTGATCGTCATTGCCAATCATTTTAACTCCAAGGGCGGCGATCAAGCCTTGTATGGCGCTGCACAGCCTCCGGTTCGCAGCAGCGAGATTCAGCGTGCGCGTCAGGCAGCAGTATTGAACGGTTTTATAAAAGATACGCTGGCTCGCAACAGTAATGCGAATATCGTGCTGGTCGGAGATTTTAACGACTTTCAATTTTCCAATACATTTAATATCTTGAAAGGCACTCAGTTGACGAATCTGGTCGATACATTGCCGGTAAATGAGCGTTATTCCTATGTGTATGAGGGCAATTCGCAGACGCTCGATCATGTGCTGATGACTTCACAGCTTGCAGCGCGTGCACAGCTCGATATTGTGCATATCAATGCCGATTTTATGGAGGAGGATGGACGTGTCAGTGATCATGATCCACTGCTAACACGCATCGATTTCGCATCCAGGTCAGACTCTAAAGACAAGGACAAGGATCGCGGTTCAGCTACAACTCCAGTGACCGACAATAACACAGGTACAGGTCAGCCAGGTGGAGGAGGTACAACGCCAGTAACCTCAACAGTCGGTTCGGATGCCGTCGCGCAGGGCATATCAGCCAATGGACTGCTGTCTCGCTGGACAATTACGCCGACGCTACAGCAGGAGGGGAACCGCACAACTGCTACGAGTATCATTGATGCTGCGACAGCACAGAGGATGCTGACCAATACGGCAACTACATTGCAACTTGATCTGCAAGCCTCATCAGCAGCCGATCGCTTCCAATTGCAAATCCAGCAGACAGCCGGTACGACCTTAACCGGTCAAAATCAATTGCAGCGCATTACCGTGAATACGCCGCTTGGACAGTACCATTTGCCAGCCTCACTGTTAAAGCAAGCTGCTACAAATGGACAAGCATTGGAGCTGAATATTGCATCTGACCCATCAGCACTCCAGCAAGCGAAAGCAGATGGTTATAATCCTTATGCAGCCGTCGCCTATACGATCCATACAATCGCTTCTGATGGCGCTAAAACCGAAGTGAGCGAGCTTGGACAATATGTGAAACGTACAATCGCATCCAGCGATATTCAGACGGGACAGCGTATAGCTGTCATGCGTGTCGAGAAGAATGCATCCGGTGCAGTGCAATATGTACCCGTACCATTCTCCGTTCAAGCAGGTCAGATCACCGTACTCAGTAACACCAATAGCAGCTATATCGCACTCCGGGCAACCGGGCAGTCCTTTACCGATATGCAGGGACACTGGGCACAAGCCGTTGTACAAAAGCTGCATGATCAGGGCGTGATCGAAGGGCAGAGCCGTACACAATTCATCCCTGCCACCAGCGTCACCCGCGCCGAGTTTGCTGCCATGCTAACACGAGCAATGGGTATATCCGGTCAAGCAGCCCGTACTTCCACTACGAGCTTCCCTGATGTCCCTGCCTCCGCATGGTATGCTGGCGCCGTCCAGACAGCAACAGAGGCAGGCTGGATCAAAGGCGATGAACGAGGTCAATTCCGTCCGAACGCCCAGGTAACCCGTCAGGAAATGGCGGTCATGCTCCAACGTGTCTGGGATGAAGTGTGGTCGAACAACACTGCCAATGCGCCTGCTGATAGCACGTCCGCTCAACGTATGACCGATACAGCAGCTATTGCAAACTGGGCACAGTCAGCGGTAAATCAGCTCCATACAGCCGGATTAATCGAAGGCAACGCCAGGGGTCAGTTCGAGCCTACACGTTCATTAAACCGCGCCGAAAGCGCAGCCGTCATCAGCCGCTTCATCGATGCAGTCACTCGCCCCTAAAATGAAGTGCGACTCACACAACAGGCTGTCTCCAATACCGGAGACAGCCTGTTTATTTATTTATTGGTTTAGTTTTTATCCATGCTCCGTAACTCAAGCGTGTGCGCAAACATTCAGGGATGCAAGCAGCACTTCACTGCGGGAAGGAAATAAGGGAAATGGGCGACTTACAGTGTTAGTGTTTTTCTAACACGCGATTCAATGAAAAGTGATTTTTGCGAAAGCAAAATATCTTACCTCTTCCGAGCACAGGAATCTACATTCTCTCCACATTCATAGATTCCTGTGCGAGACGGGAGCCCATTCTCTTAGTCCTTCCCGGAGTGGTTGCTGCCACAGTCCCCAGGTTTCCCTCAACGCCCCACCCTACAATTTCAAAACCGCAATCGATGAACCAATCCCCGGCCCATTCGGATTATTCACCCCACGCGGCAGATCAAAATTACTAATATATAGCGTATCCCCAACAGCCGATATACTTGCCGGGAATTCCAGCGGTCCCGCATTATCATTACGCGCGATATCCGTCACCTGCCCGTCTATCGTCACTTTAACAATCGCATTGCGCTCATTGGCGGCGATATATAGCTGCCCATCCGGACCGATCGTCAGTCCGTCTGCGCCATATAGCAATGGACTTTGCGCAATAAGCTCAGCCGCACCGAGCGTGCCGTCCGTACGAACGACAAAGCGATTTACCTCGCCTGAGCTTGTATTGCTCGTATAGATCACGCCATCGCTATCAATCGCGATGCCATTCACTACAATCTGCTGTTCTGCTCGTTCAGCCGTCAGCCTGGTAGCATAAGTCTGCACCTGACCACCTGCTTTAATCGCATAAATGTTACCTGTAGCACCACCGGTCACATACAAGGTGCCATCCTGTGCAAATGCAAGTCCATTCGCACCCGGTACACCGCTGGCGAATATTTCGACTTTGGAGCCGTCGAATGGCTCTCCCGTCAGATCAGCCGCATTGACCTTGAAAATAACACCTTCGTCGCCCCCGCTGGCAATATACAGATTGCCCGTCGTATCGAGTGCCATGCCGGTTCCTGTACGCGTAAGTACGGTTAGTACAGTCGCAGCACCTGTTGTGGCATCGATTCGATATAGCTCTCGTGTATCCATATCGGCGGTGAATACATAGCTAGAATTAGCGACAACTCCCTCGATACGCGTGCCGGTAGCTTGATTCGGCTTCAGATCTGTCAAAATCGTAACAGGCAACAGATCCGCATACGTATTATCGGTCACATTACCAGTACTACCTCCTGTAGTGTTATCATCTGTACTCGTACCTGTATCCGGTGGCGAAGAAGGGGCGGTATCCTCCATGTTCTTTTTCACCTGAACCATTCGAGTGGATGGATTATAATATACGCCATAACCGAATTGTTGAAATGCAGAGCGAACGGGAAGGAGCACCTCGCCTGATGTAACGACTAGCGCTGTTGCAGAGGTGTTCGATAGATCATCGGTGCGTGTAAAGGTCACACTTTTCTCACCAACACGGAGCGTGAGCACACCTGTCTGTTCGTTCCAGTCGGTCTCGGCTCCTAACTGTCCAGCTAAAATCTCAAAAGGCACATACAGACGGTGATTGAGCGTAAAGCCCTCCAAGCCAACTGCTTTTCCATCGACCGTCATGTTCATATCGGTTTCCATGGGGGCTGCCCCGCTAACTGAAGGCATAAACACAAGTCCGCTAGCCAGTACACATGCTGCCAAAGCTTTGTTTTTCATCATCTAAATTCCCCTTTCCCGTTTGAATGTGGCGGATGAGCCTTTCTCCATATTCCACAGCGCCAAGTTCGATTCCTTTCTGGCACGCCGGTAAAAATGGATAAACATAATATATTTTTACTTTTTATGTATATTTGTACATGAAAATAACCGTGATCTACATCCAGAGGCTGAGATCGAGCGTCAATAACTCATTCCACAAGCTGATTTATTTGTCCCTGGACTATATTAAAATGAGATCAAGCACATATTCCTGAAAGGGAGGGAATTCCATTGAAAAACATAGATACGCAGCAATATATACTTACACATACATCGCAACAACCGATACCGCAGCATAGTACAGATGCAGAGGAACGGATCACTTGCTTTTTCTATACCTGGACACCGGAGGGAACAAGTATGGAGCAGACGAATGAATGGGATGAACCTATGACGATGAGCGCGGAGGAACAACAGCGTCAGATCGAGGAAGAGCTGGAATACTTAAATTCATGGGATCGGGTGCTGGAATGGCTGTAATGGCGGCAAAACGCAGCAGTCATTTTTCAGTAGATGCATTCAGGACAGGCTAAAACGGTTAATGTGTACTATAGCTCCGTAGATGGCAGAGGAACATTATGCACCGGAGCATCTCGTAACCAGCGGTTGAGTGCCTGCTACAGGCTTCATCCGTGGTACGCATAAGGAGGCCATACACATGAACTTTAACTTGAATAATCTCAAGGATATGTTAACAGGCAAAGACGGAAATAAGGAAGGTAGCGGATCATCTGGCGGTATTATGGACATGATCAGCAAGCTGCCACTGGATCAGATCATTCAGAAGCTGCCGCTTGATAAACTGCTCACACCTGAATTTATGCAAAAATACACACCATTTCAATCGATTGGCGAACTGCTGCAAAAGGCAGGGCTGGGCACAAGCACGGATTCAGCAGATAAAGTGAAGGAAGTGCCTAAGGATCAGCTTGATACACATGTTAGTCAAAATACACAATTTGGCTCGCTCCAGCAAATGCTGCAAAAAGCCGCAGAATTCTACGCTGCTCGTAAAGGCGGACAATAATCAGTAAACCCCGTCTCCAGAGAGTTGAAATATAGATAGTATGTGAAGCAAGCTGCATTGGATCTTCGCAGTTCATTGACACCGCTCTTTAACAGGGCGGTGTTTTTGCTGTGATAAGCGGTGGGGAAGAAAACCTGATGACCTTATGAGTAAAATAAGCTTTGTTATTACCTACTCGACGTGCCGTGCTACTGCATCAAGCATGTATGTAAACCGCAAACCTGCTTACATTTGAGCCGCAAAGATGTATATCCCATCATATGCGTTTATGCAGCGACCCGAAAATGCGGAAAATAGATGGAAGCTATTTAGCGATCAATGATCAAATTAGCAATCAACAATCAAATTATATTCTTAGACTGCCAATTAGTTTACATAACATTTATTATGGTAATTCAATAAAGGGTAATATAGCAGATTATATAGAAGATACCAGGGCGTGTAAGCAAACTCGTATAGGTATAACCAGCACTTCACTGCGAGAAGGAAATAAGGGAAAAGGATCACCATTGATTACGCACATCTCCATTTCACTCCTAATCCGTAGATTCCTGTACAAGATCAGAGTCCAGCCCCTTATTCCTTGCCATAGTGATGTCTGTCCCAGCAAAAACAATTTTCGTACACGCCCTGAAGCACAGACAGTCTATAATTTTTACTTTGCATCAATCTTCGACAAACTTATATAATAAGTGACAAAACTACGGATCAAAACGGACTATGTATACTTCATACATTAAATCATACAACGTATAACAGTCCGTTACGGGATAAGGGGGACATTCAGCATGAGCAGCATTACAGTGGAGGAAGCGATGGCAGTTGGTGCTTTAACACGCGCCTGTGTTATCGCTGGCTTTAGCGGTTTGAAGAATCCGATTGAGCATGTAACCGTATTGGAAATTCCTGATTCAGAGGAATGGTTTAAAGGACATGAACTGATCATTACTGCCTTTTATAATATTCGCGATGATGCCCGTCGCCAACTTGCACTACTGGACAAAATGAAGCTGATGCACTCCGCAGCGCTCGCTCTTTGCTATCCCGGGCTCCATTACCATACGTTATCCGAGCAGGTGCTTCAGCATGCAGAGAAGCTGCAAATTCCCATTATCGAAATTCCGCGTGATGTGCCTTATATCGATATTATCTCTCCCGTCGTTCAGGAAATTCAGAAAAATCGTTCGCTTGAAATCAAACAAATGCTCGAAATCCAGAACCAGCTCACCGAATGGCTCGCTCAGAAGCTTGATCCTACGATGATTATTCCCAAAATCGGTGCCATTCTCGGTGATCCGTTATTACTTGTGGATGAACAGTATCGTCAGCTTGCAGGCTACCAGATGGAGTTGACTTCACAAGCAGCTATTGCAGCCGAGTCTACAGCGATAAAGGAAGACGAGCTCGAACATGAGTCAGTGGAGCATCAGGGAAATGCATTTTCTATACCATCGCTCGCGCTAAATGTGGCTGAGGCTGAGCTGGAAGGACAGCATTACATAGTAGAAACGATTCAGTCTGCTGATCGTGTATACGGCTATCTATGTGCCTGGAGTGAGGAACGGATGCCTCCTTTTAAAGAGATGCTGTATCATTCGGTTGCGGTTAGTCTGGCACTCTATTTCTCGCAGGAGGACGCGATTCAAAGTGCAGCGCGTGATTATCAGCAGACGATACTGGTCAACTGGCTCAATGGACAGGAGATCACGCCGGATCAATTGGAGCGCAGTATGCAGGAGATCGGCTATGATCCCAAAGCATTGACCGGTATGGCGCTGCTTACCGCCTGCCATCGCGAGCAATATCATGAGCTTGCTCGCAAGGTCGAAGACTGGTGTAAAAGCAATGCTTATCAGCGGCGCTGTATGATCATTCCGCATGGCTATCAGCTTGTCTTGCTGCTGGAGCATTCATCGAAAATTGATTCCTTTGAGGTAGAATATGACGCCTTTTTCACGGCTATGCGCCGTCAGATTGACGTACAGCATACGGTCATATACAGTCGCACCCAGCAGCATCTGGCAGAGGAGGGAGCAACGCTGTATCGAAGCTTGCAGGATGTGCTTTATTTCCGCCAGCGGATTCCTGCCCTACCGGATGTGCTGTATGCAGCACGATTGCCGATTTTCCAGCTACTGCGCACGAGCCGCGCGGCTGCATTGTTAAGCCCGCTACGTCCGTTGCTACAGCCTTTGTTGGATTATGATAAGCGGATGAATGCTGATTTTATGGAGACACTGGAGTACTTTTTATTTTATCCAGAGCCACAGGATCTGCCGGAGGTGCTGCATATTCATCGTAATACACTCAATTACCGCAAGCAGCGGATTATTGAGATTCTCGGTATGAATCCGTTTGAGAATCCATACCGGATGCAGTTTGAACTCGCTTTGCTTGTCTATCATCTGGTATAGGTAATAAACGTTCACATTCAAGATAGTACTATGTCAGACTTGGTGATAAGTATTGCTTTTAATGGAATTTTTTCAAAATATTAATTTGCTATTGTCTGATAATAAGTAAGGTTATCTTACACAAAAATCTCGTTTTGGTCATTTGAACAAATAAAACGGCAATTTTTCAGTCTGGAATCCCATTATCATGGCAGGAATTATACTCTAATATAGGAGCATACCCGGTGCGAACCGGTAATGAGGGAGGGGTTCAGATGAGTCAAAATGGTAATGCGGATGATTTCTCACTGTCGCGGGTGCCTGCAGATCGCAGAGAGTCCATGTTCAGTATTATGCTGGTCAGAATTGGAGCGTTAACGTGCATTTCGCAATTTCTGATCGGTGCAGCGTTAGGCTATGGCATGACGCTATGGGACGCATTCTGGGCCACGATGTTCGGGAGTGTTATTTTGCAGGTTGTGTCTGCACTGCTCGGTATTGCCGGAGCGAGAGAAGGCATGTCAACCAGTCTGCTTGCCCGCTGGTCTGGCTTTGGACAGTACGGCTCCAGCATCATCGGCTTGATCTTCGCGATTTCACTTACCGGCTGGTTTGGCGTGCAGAACTCGGTTTTTGCTGAGGGGATTGATGGAGTTACTGGTGGCAAGCTGGGGTTTGTCGTTGCCTCAATCATTACGGGTATCGGTACGACATTGCTCGTCTATTTTGGCTTCAAATGGATTAGCTGGACAGCCAAAATTACAGTGCCGTTATTCCTGATCGTTATGGGTATCGGTATCTACCAGGTATTGAAAAATCATTCAATCGTGCAGCTCGCTACCATGGCGCCTCCAGGACAGCTAATGACTATTGGCGCAGCTACCACGATGGTCGCAGGCGGCTTTATCGTCGGCTGTGTCACTACACCTGATATGACGCGCTTTGCCAAGTCCGGACGCGATGTAATCTGGATTACGCTCGTAGGTACATTCCTGGGTGAGTTCGGCGTGAATCTGATTGCTGTACTGATGGCACATGCGGTAGGTAGCGCGGATATTATGTCCATCGTGATGCAATTAACCGGCTTGCTGGGCGGTGCGATTGTCGCTTTTGCTACACTGAAAATCAACGATATGAATCTGTACTCCTCCTCGCTCGGTATCACGAACTTCTTAAGTACCATTTTCAAAATCAATATGAACCGCGGCATGCTCACACTCATTCTGGGTGCACTGGGCACCGTGTTATCCATTGTCGGTATTCTCGATAAATTCACTGCATTTCTGATCATTCTTGGCGTAGCAATTCCACCTATTGCCGGAATTATGGCAATTGACTACTACATCTTAAAACGATTCCGTCAGGAGCTGGACACCTCGCGAGCAAGCGGCGCATTGCCGGAGTATTGCGAAAAGTTCAACCCTGTTGCGATCTTCTCCTGGTTGATCGGCTTCGCTGCCGGCCTGTTTATCACCTGGGGCGTACAGGCACTCACGTCCATTATTGTCAGCTCGGTCGTCTACTACGTCGGCATGAAGCTGCTAGCGCCGAAAAAGGTGCTTGATTTAACCAAGAGCTAAAGTGTGTACGCCAGTGATTTTAGATGCAGGAGTGGTACACATCCATAATCTATGTTTGTCTACACACCCTATCTGTATTCGATTTGAAGTCTGCTGACGACGACCTAATACTATTGATCAACTTATCCAACACCGAAGGAGGCCTACATTCATGAGATGGATTAACGAAGAAGATATCGAAAACCTGGCAGTCGGAGCTGCATTACTTGGCACTGGTGGCGGTGGCGACCCGTATCTGGGCAAGCTTATGGTACAAAAGTGTATTCGTGAACATGGTCCCATTCAGATGATCGATCCATCCGAGCTACCGGATGATGCATGGGTGATTCCAACTGCGATGATGGGTGCGCCAACCATTATGATGGAAAAAATCCCAAATGGCGACGAAGCGCTCAAATCGATGCGTTTGCTGGAGGAAAAAGCAGGCATTACCGCTTTTGCAACCATGCCGATCGAATGTGGTGGCTTGAACTCTACCGTTCCGTTTGTTGTTGCTTCCAAGGCGGGGATTCCGCTTGTGGATGCAGATGGGATGGGACGTGCTTTTCCCGAGCTACAGATGGAGACTTTTCATATTTACGGTATCTCCGGTACACCGATGGCGCTGCACAATGAACGTGGCGATCGTGTAATGCTGGAAACACTGGATAATCACATGCTGGAATATATTTCGCGTGGTATCGCTGTGCGCATGGGCGGTGCTGCTCATGTGGCTGAGTACATGATGAATGGGGCAGATGTGAAGCGAACTTCGATTCATGGCACGATGACGCTCTGTATGGAGCTGGGACGGGCGATACGTGAATCCCAGACGACCAAGCGTGATCCGATTGAAGCGATCAAGGAAGTGACCCGCCAATCGATCTACGGGGAAGCGCTCGTTATTTTCCGCGGTAAAATTACAGATATTGAACGTCAATCGACAGATGGATTCGTACGTGGTAAAGCGCTCGTATCCGGGCTTGGTGACTATGAAGGTCAGGAGCTGCGCGTCGATTTTCAAAATGAGAATCTGTGCGCAATGATCGATGGAGAATTGCAGGCGATGGTGCCGGATCTGATCACATTCCTCGATCAGGAGACAGGTATGCCGATCACAACCGAATCGATCAAATATGGCTTTCGTGTAATCTGTCTGGCGATTCCAACGCCGGATATTATGCGCAGTGAGGCAGCACTGGACGTATGGGGACCGCGTTATTTTGGCTATGATACCGATTATGAGCCGGTGGAGCGTATTCAGCAGAGAAGGAGTGAGCAGCATGTATAAAATCGGCATCGATGTAGGCGGAACCAATACGGACGCAGTCATTATGAACGAACAGCAGCAGGTCATTGCCAATGTCAAAGCGCCAACGACGCAGGATGTAGAATCCGGTATCTATGATGCGCTCGACCGTATTCTCAAGCAATCCGCGATTGATCCAAGCCGGATCTCCTCGGTTATGCTGGGCACAACGCATGCTACGAACGCGATCATTGAGCGTAGTCGGCTGGCGAAGATTGCCTGTGTACGCATTTGCTTGCCTGCCGGAACGTCAGTGGAGCCGATGTTCACCTGGGATGCCTCACTGAAGGCAGCCGCTGGCAGCGACTATTATTATGTGCAGGGCGGCTGTGAATCCAATGGGCGACCGCTGGCAGCGAAAAGTCTGGATCGCGATGAATGCATGAACGTACTGAAGCAAATTCAAGCCTCCGGCGTACAATCAATCGCAGTGACTTCCATCTTCTCTCCGGTGCTCTCTTCATACGAGGAGCAATTTGCACAGTGGGCAGCCGAAGTGCTGGGAGAAGACTTTCCAGTGACGATTTCGTCGGAGATTGGTAGCCTGGGCTTACTGGAGCGGGAAAACTCCGCCGCTCTGAATGCAGCGCTCGTCAAGGTGGCATCTGCCGTGTCTGGCGGTCTGGAAATGGCGCTCAAGCGTTATGGAATTGAAGCACAGATTTATTTTGCTCAAAATGACGGTACATTGATGACGCTGGAATATGCGCGAAAATATCCGATCCTGACGATCGGCTCCGGACCGACCAACAGTATACGCGGAGCAGCAGAGCTGAGCGGATTGAAGGATTGCATCATTTGTGATATTGGCGGAACGACAACCGATATTGGTATTCTGGTCAACGGCTTTCCACGCGAATCGAGTGTAGCGGTAACACTTGGTGGCGTGCGTACCAACTTCCGGATGCCGGATATCGTATCGATTGGTATTGGCGGTGGTAGTATCGTACGTCAGACGGAAGAGGGGGTTACGGTTGGACCGGATAGTGTAGGCTACAATATTGTGCGCGATAGCATCGCATTTGGTGGTAATGTGCTTACAGCAACCGATTGTTTGCTCGCTTCCGGACAGGAGACCATCGACCATCCTGATTGTGACCTGTCGCGTCTTAAAAAAGTACCCCAGCATGTATGGCAGCAGGCGATTGCTTACATTAATGATCGAGTTCAAACGGCGATTGATCAGATTAAGACGAGTGCAGCGGATGTACCGGTTGTGCTGGTTGGCGGTGGAGCTATTCTGATTCCGGGTGGCATCGACGGTGCATCCGAGGTCATTCGTCCACAGCATTCCGGCTGTGCTAATGCGCTTGGAGCTGCCATTGCGCAGGTGAGTGGAGATATTGATAAAATGTTCTCCATGGCTGGGCGTAAACGCGAGCTTGTGCTTGAGGAAGCGGCAAATGAAGCGAAGCAGAAAGCGATTGATGCCGGAGCTGATCCGGACACGGTGGAGCTGATCGATCTGGAAGAATTGCCGATGGCGTATGTAACGTCTGAATTTGTACGAATTAAAGCAAAAGCGGCAGGCGCGATGAAGGCGATGTCTGCTGTATGATGCATGGGATGAAGTAAACGGTATAAGTTAAACAACGCTTATACAATGTATAAGCGAGATGGCAGTGGTGTTGCATGGCATGTATAAAAGTACATCGTGGTAAATGCGTCCTTTTGTATATGCGGACGCCAGGACCATTGCTATTCAGTGGCATTTTGCATAAGCTTATCGTTTTCGTTTGATCAAGAAGCTTGATAACGAACCTAACTACAATAACCCCCGTGGTTTCCTTCGAATATACAGAAGGATACCACGGGGGATTTATTTATATATATGCACTTGTATCTATCTTAATGTCATCATGAAGATAGAGCATCGCAGCGTGAATCAATTAAATACCGTCGCGCAGGAACGCATTTGCCAGAATCAGTGCGCCTTTTTTCGCCTGTGTATCTGCAAGCACATTCAGCATCATAAAGTCATGAATAATGCCGCCAAAGCGAGCTTCAGTTACTGTAACGCCTGCTTCGCGTAGCTTCGCTGCATATTCTTCACCCTCATCGCGTAGAACGTCTGCTTCACCGGTAATAACAAGCGCCTCAGGCAAGCCTTGCAGTTGCTCGGTTGTAGCACGGAGTGGGGAAGCTGTAATTTGCGCACGTTCCGATTCATCGGTTGTGTACTGATCCCAGAACCATTTCATTCCTTCTTTTGCCAGGAAGAAGCCTTCAGCAAAACGATCATAAGAGCCTGTATCGAAGTTCGCGTCTGTTACTGGATAGAACAGAAGCTGCTTCGCGATCGTCGGGCCACTGCGTTCTTTGGACATGAGCGTCATGGCAGCCGTCATATTGCCACCTACGCTATCGCCGCCAACATACAGGCGAGACGTATCAAAGCCCTGCTCGCTGCCTTTTTCTGCGATCCATTCCAGCACGGCATAGATTTCTTCAATCGCGATTGGATAGCGATTTTCAGGAGACAGGCTATATTCAGGGAACACAACCGCGACTTCACTGCCGACAGTCAGCTCACGAATGAGGCGATCATGAGTATGAGAATTACCGAATACCCAGCCTGCACCATGGATGTATAGTAATACAGGAAGCTGTGCCGGTGCGTTTTTCGGACGCAGGATGCGAATAGCAACTTCACCCTTTGGACCGATTGGCAATGTCAGATCTTCTATGTCTACATCTGGTTTTTCGATATCACCAGATTGTACTTCATTTACCGTTTCACGACCTTTTTCTGGACCGAGCTGATACAGGAAAGGGGGTTTGGAGTTATCATCGGCGAATTTCTGTGCTGCGGGTTCCAATACAATTCTTTTCTCTTTGCTCATAGTAATGCCTCCTAATAAAAAGTAGATAGGTAATTTAATAGGTTACGAAGAACTCGGACATCCATGTCTCATAATAGAAGCTATTACGCGACAGTTTAACACCTATTCCTGATCGATTTTACATAACCAAATTGCGGCATTCATAGTCTACAATAGACCAGTAAAAGCAGTGTTTCTGTACAAAGTCACATCGAGTAGCTTTGTCAATTAGTAATAAACGAATTTCTACTTCCTAAAACATCTGGCTCCGCAACATCCTTCACGCTCAAGCACAATAGTATCCAATTTCACCTCCTTTATATTTTGTATACAAATTAATTTTATAAAATTTAATAATCGAATAATAACATATGCTAACTGAATAATCAACAGTGCTTATCCTGCAATATGAAGAGACATTCTGTTATACTTTGATTCATGATTAGAATCTAAAAAAGGAAGAAGACTATTACTATGAATAGATATGATCGAGCGCAGTCTCCATATCGTCGTGGCTCAGAACATTCCACTACCCAACAAGACGGCGCGACTACAGATCAGCACACACAATCCACTTCAATTTCCGATACGGAAGAAGACATAGATACACTGCAACACTATGGCGAAGAGCTCGAAGCCTTTGAAGATTGGATGAAGGATGCGGGCTATACAGCGTATACACGTCGCTCCTACTTGCACGATATTCATGAATTTCTCTGTTCTCATTCAGTACAGGGCAAGTCACTGGATGAGCTGAAAAAAAGACATGTTTTGTCCTACTTGAGCAGTGCTCGCTCACGCGGAGTAAGTGATTCCACACGTAATCGCAAGCATGCAGCAGTCAGTTGCTTTTTCAAGGCATTGATCGAAATGGAGCTTGCCGAGCATAATCCTGCAGCAGGCATCAAAAAAGCGAAAACCGAACAAAATAAAGAGCCTCTCTATCTGGATGAGTCGACGTTATCGAATTTCTTCAAGTCAGTCGATGGCAAATATCGCACACGCAATCTTACGATATTCTTACTTATGGCTTATATGGGACTACGTGTAGGTGAGGTTCATCTGCTGAATGTGCAGGATTACAATGAAGAACGTAGAACGCTGCAGGTATTCGGAAAAGGACGCAAATGGCGCACATTGCCGGTGCCCGAAGCGGTTGCTGGTATGCTCACTCAGTCTATTGAAGAGCGTCTTACACCGTGGCGTGATGGAGAGCAGGCGCTATTTATCTCGCAAAAGGGAACCCGGCTATCTATCCGCAATATTCAGCAGATTGCCGCGGATACATTTGATCGTTTTCAAAGTGATATCGAGCCGTCCCGCAGGCTGCCGTATTCCAGCCACAAGCTACGACATTCGTTTGCAACGATGCTATTGCGTCAGGGCACGGATTTACGAACTGTACAGGAGCTGCTTGGTCACTCGTCCATTCAAACGACTATCATTTACACGCATGTACGCAATCGGGAGAAGGAAGAAGCAATTTCCAAATTGCAGGTGCATCTGCCGGATTCGCCAGCATTAACCATAGAGGAGGAAGAGGATGCTTGAGCTACATGATCCATTGTGGAGCGAGCTGGATACCGCATTTGGTACAGCGGAAGAGGTGCCTGAATTACTGGCTGCCTTACTTAACGAATATGATGAAGATATCTTTCAGGAACTAACCGAATTATTGCTGCATCAATATACCGTCTATACAGCTACAGTAGCTGCTGTACCTTATCTGGTACAAATGGCTGAAACATTATCTTTATCGGTGCGAACGGAATTGTATATCACATGTGGCATGATGGTATTGGGTTATGCCGCTCAAGTTACCACTATAGCGAAGACGGTAGCGAGCGAGCAGTGGGAACCATTACAACGAGCTTATGCAGACGCATTAAAGCGGATGAATACGCTGCACGACTCGGTACTACAATATGCCAGAGCTCAGATTAATGATCCGTCTGAGCAGGAGTATATACTTGCAGCATGGCTTGCCTACGGTCATCACGATGCACTGGCAGAGCTGCTCCTCCACCATACCGGTGAGCAAGAATACGAGGGCACCTGTCCAGCATGTGAGCAATCGTTCTATGCCGTCGTATCCGATGATGGAGCAATGACGCTGTCTCCAGATGATCCGGTATTCACACAGAACGCTAAACATAACGAAATTATTCCAGACCAATTACCATCAGCAGGAGCATGGGGGGCTTTACGCTATGCAGCGGAACAGATGGAGGCAAAGACTGTACTGCAGCGACTTCCTTTTATGACAGGTACAGGCACATGCCCGCATTGTCAGAAAAAGATAGCTATAGCTCATTCGCTTTGCTGAAGCCAATATACTATGCATTCATACGTGCTCTTGCTATAACGTAATCTTCTTAGAGCACCCGGGTATAATAAAAAAGCTGTCGACGTATGCATCATTGCACGTCGACAGCTTTTATTGTAAAATCGTCCCAAAATAAATTTGTTTGAAAAGCACAATAATTTTATGAAAATTGTGTATATTATCATATCGTAATCATTAGCTGTGGAAGCTTTAGTATCACTCCCGAAAAAAATAATGCAATAATTTAACGCGTCAAAGTGTAGGATTGTGTAGTTTTTTATAGGTGACGATTAACATAAGTGAATAATGTAAATATACCTTACAGGAAGAAAGGATTTGTTTTATGAGCAATCTGAAACCTAATACTTCACTGTTTCGGCGCAAGCCGATTGCCCCTGCTGAAGGGAACCTGAAACGTGTGCTAGGACCGATCGACCTGACTACACTTGGTGTGGGCGCCATTATCGGTACAGGGATTTTCGTACTGACAGGCGTTGCAGCAGCCAAATACGCTGGTCCGGGTCTGGTATTATCCTTCCTGCTTGCAGGTCTGGTGTGTGCCTTTGCTGCACTGTGTTACTCGGAATTTGCATCTTCGGTGCCTGCATCCGGTAGCGCGTATACGTATAGTTATACGACTTTTGGCGAGATCATCGCCTGGATTCTGGGATGGGACCTGATTCTCGAATACGGGTTTGCCAGTGCCGCGGTTGCCAGTGGCTGGTCTGGATACTTCCAGAGCTTAATTTCTGGATTTGGTATTCATTTACCAACCGCGTTAACGAGTGCATTTAACCCTGCTAAGGGAACTTATTTTGACATTACAGCTTCTGCGATTACCTTAATTATCGCTTTGTTGTTAACACGCGGTGTTAAAGAAGCAACACGCGCTAACGGCGTGATGGTAGCGATCAAGCTGATCGTTGTGCTCGTATTTATCGCAGTCGGCGTATTCTATGTACAGCCTTCCAACTGGACTCCATTCCTGCCATTCGGCTGGGGCGGTGTAACAGCGGGTGCAGCTACTGTATTCTTTGCTTATATCGGCTTTGATGCGGTATCCACGGCAGCAGAAGAAGTTAAACGTCCTCAGCGCGATCTGCCAATCGGTATTATCGCTTCGCTGGCGATCTGTACCGTACTGTACATTGTCGTTTCCTTGATTCTGACAGGAATTGTGCCTTACAACATGCTGAATGTTAGTGATCCGGTTGCGTTTGCATTGCAATACATTCAAATGAATGGTCTGGCTGCACTGATCTCTCTCGGCGCAATTACAGGGATTACGACCGTATTGCTCGTTATGATGTATGGTCAAAGCCGTCTGCTGTACTCCATGTCCCGTGATGGTCTGCTATCGCCAGTATTCTCCAAAATCAGCGGCAAAAGTCAGACTCCAGCAACAGGTACATGGGTAGCAAGTATCGTTATCGCCTTCTTCGCAGGCTTTATCCCACTCGGTAGCCTGGCAGAGCTGACCAATATTGGTACACTGTTTGCATTTACCGTGGTAAGTATCGGTGTTATCGTACTGCGCCGTACACAACCAGATCTGAAAAGAGGCTTCCGTGTACCATTCGTACCGGTACTGCCAATTTTGAGTGCACTCGGCTGTGTATACTTGATGCTTCAGCTTCAAGCACTTACATGGGTAACCTTCTTCATCTGGCTGGCGATCGGTCTTGTTGTCTACTTCGCTTATGGTCGTCGTCACAGTCTGCTCAATCGCGACTAATTCCATAATGTTTAACCTATACACAAGCGTGTCTTTTCCTAACATCGGGAAGGATACGCTTGTTTTTTTGCATTTAATACGATTATTGTATTCTTTTTTTCGCGCACAACGAACAGAACAGTAGAACAGTGTCATAAATCTTGACAGCACCACAAAAATACATTGCTTCTATAATTAATATGCAATATATTGGTTTTAACAAATGTCGTAAAAGGAGATTTACATATGCCGAATACCGGAATTCAAAAAATCAATCGAACATCATTACGTGATCAGGTCTATACCGCGCTTCGTCAAAGCATCGTTACGCTGGAGCTTGCACCTGAGCAAAAGCTAAATGATACCGAGCTGGCAGCGCGCTTTGGTGTGAGCCGTACGCCTGTCCGAGAAGCGCTGAAGCGTTTGGAGGATGAGGGACTGGTTGAATCTTTTCCCGGTGCGATTACGCGGATTGCTCCCTTATATAATGATGCGGCGCGGCATGCCTTTCCGGTCGCCGCAGCACTGCATGCTCTTGCTGCACGTCTTGCCGTGCCTCAGCTCAATGAACAGCACTGGCACGAGCTAGAAGAAGCTAACGAGCAGTTAATTCGTGCGTTGCAGCAGCAGGATGCGCTGGCAGCGATTGAGGCAGATGACCAGTTTCATCGTGTATTCGTGCAGGCATGTGCCAATCCAGAGCTGGATAAAGCTCTTCGATCCGTTATGTCCAAAATTAGACGCTTGGAGCTCGCCAAATTCAGCCGTATCGATCATACCCATTCACCCGAGGATCACAAGCGTATTATCGCTGCCTGTCAGCAACATGATGCAGCTCTGGCTGCCGCTGAAATGGAACAGAACTGGCTTAGTCTGGCAGAGTGGCTGGAGCTGGAGGACGCTCTACCAGCCGAGTCTACAGCCAGTGAAGGTATGACTGAAGATAATCAGCCCAACACGCTAACCTCTATGTCTACTACTAATACTAAACAAGAAAGCGCAGATTCATTATGAGAGCGGTGTGGATTGGTGTAGCAGCATCTTTCTTCTTTGCCTCTAGCTTTGTGTTGAATCGGCTGATGGAAGTGGATGGAGGGTACTGGGTATGGAGCGGGGCATTACGTTACTTTTTTATGGTTCCATTGCTGGGCATTCTGGTGTTGCTGCGTAAGGAGCTAGCTCCCGTATGGAAGGAGCTACGCCAGCAACCGTTACAGTGGCTCCTATGGAGCACCGTCGGATTCGGACTGTTTTATGCGCCATTATGCGCATCCGCCATATTTGCGCCAGCCTGGCTGACCGCAGCGGGCTTTCAATTAACGATCGTCGCAGGCATGCTGCTATCACCATTATTCTTTTTCACTTCTATAGGGAACAGTGGCACGGTACGTCAACGCGGACGCATTCCGCGCAGTGCGCTGATCGTTGCTCTGATCATGCTTGCCGGCATCAGCTTAATGCAGCTAGAGCAGGCGCAGGCTGGAGCAGGAAGCTGGCAAGGCATTGTATTAATCGTTATTGCTGCCGTTGCCTATCCGCTGGGCAATCGTAAAATGATGGAAGTATGTGACGGGCGGCTAAACGCCTTCCAGCGTACATTGGGAATGAGCATTGCTAGTTTGCCATTCTGGCTCCTCCTTTCCTTGTTTGGCTGGTGGCAGGATGGGGCGCCGTCGGGTGGACAAATGGGGCAATCGTTTCTGGTGGCACTCTTTTCCGGTGTGATCGCTACCGTACTGTTCTTTGGCGCTACCGATCAGGCGCGCAGTCACCCCGCACGCCTCGCTGCTGTAGAAGCAACGCAGGCGCTAGAGGTGGTGTTTACCCTTCTGGGTGAATGGATCTTGCTTGGTATTATGCTCACGTCTATCGGGATGTGGTCGGGCATGGTGCTTGTCGTTAGTGGGGTAGTGGTGAACGCCTGGCTATCGATGCGTCAACCTGGTGCCAGCGGGAAGAGCCGGAAGCGCGATCGTGCCAAAACGAAGATTGTTCATTAGAGAACAAAAGAATACTTCATATTGCTTTAACTTGTATGATTAGGAAGCCATATGGCTATTCTCAAGGAATCAGACAGCATCGGACATCGAATGAGCATACTGCGAAATGAGTATATTGCGCCTTATTAAGAATAATGAATAGATTAAACACAGAAAAAGTAAGCGCATCGAGCGCAGGTGTTCATGGTAACGGAATTAGCGATAAACGATACAACCCTGCTGCTCCAGCTCTGTCAGCCAGTCAGGGAAGGATAGATGATGATTCCAGCGCAAATCAAGCCGTTCCAACTGAGTGAGCTGACGGAGTGATTCCGGCAATTCGACAAGCTCATTACTGCGCAGATCGATTTCCAGTAGAGAGCGACAATTACCAATCGATGCTGGCAAAGTGACCAGTTCATTATGTCGCAGATTCAAGCGACGCAACTGCTGACATTGACCGATCGAATTCGGCACAGCACTTAACTGATTGCTTTCCATATCCAGTACACGCAGTGTAGCCAGCTCGCCAATCGAATCCGGTAATGTCTGAAGCTTATTATTACGAACATGAAGCTCACGAATTTGCTTCCAATGACTGATCGATTCGGGAAGAGTAGTCAGCAGATTATTCATACAGCGTAATTCAACAAGAGAAATCAGCTTGCCGATCGATTCAGGAAGCTGCTGTAGCTGATTATCACTTAGATTCAGATAACGCAGCAAAGGGAACTCACCGATCTCTTCACCTATGCTAGTCAGCCGGTTGTTGTGCAAATATAAATAATCGGACAATGCGCTTAAATGACTGATTTCGCCGGGCACCTCTGTAATCTGATTGTGTCCCAGATCAATCATGGTTAACTGCGTTAGCTCCTTAATTTGAGGTGAGATATGAGTGAGCTGATTCACCGATACATTGAGTATTTTTAACTCCGTCATTGCAAATGTTTCAACTGGAATCTCCGTTAGCGCATTATCAAACAAATTCAGATCTGTAATCTCATGCAAAGCAGGTTCCAGATGGGGCAAAGTGGTAAGCTGTTGGTGCGCAAGGTCAATTTTCATAATAGGTAGCCTCCAGTTATAACGAGTAGAATAGCCATTATTTTATTGCTGATCGTACATTCTTCTTCAAAAGCATCTGTCATTTCAACTATCAACACTGTTCGGACAGTCAAGATACTCGATGTTAAAAATCAAAATAGTAATAGATATCACACTTGCCACGTTGATTCGTAAACTGATAATCCCTCGTATTAAGCCCGCCAATCTCAAATCCATACTTCAAGTAAAACCGATTCGCTGTCAAATTATTGTCCTGAGCGATGGTAGATAATCCCTTCATTTGCTCGGTTTTCGCAATCTTGATCGCTTTATCCAGTAACATGGAGGACACGCCTTTTCGTCTGTGTGCTTGCACCACTTTCAAGTCACTCAAATACAGATAATGATTCCACTGCTTTTTCAATATAGCGATACCGATACAAATATCTTCCTCAAAAGCGCCTATAGCAAATCCCGATCGATTAATTTGTTCCAATTGATAATTTTCATCAGGAAATAGCTGCCTTTCCGGTGATTCGAATATAAATTCCTCGTGCTGCCAGCCATTCGCCGTTCTCGTTACTACCAGCTTCCCTGACGAATGGAAGGCTTCATTAGGCAAGCGAAGCGCCTGCTCGTTGGATTGATCGATTGCTTTGATGATGATCTCTGACATGAAATCGCCTCCCTGAATATTATGCAATGACGACTATGGAGTATTTTTAGTAAATATACCGATCAATATGTACAGTTGAAAACTTACATTAGAGAACTTACGTTTCGCCTCCATTTCAAGTATAGTGGAGATTGTAGCTATTAATCCAGTCAGCAAGGGATGGAAGCCAAACAGCAACAACGAATCGAACAATCTATACTTACAATGAAACGACATAAAGGAGTATACCATGCGATTTAGCGTTCAATTTCTATCATTTTTCGTATTGCAGGTCGAGGGCAAAGAAGGTCAGACCTCCAAAAATTATAAACATTATCAGACGCTGGACGAAGACGAATATGAGCTGAGCCAGCTCAAGCAATTTCTGCATGCAGAGTTCACACGTACAGCAAAACGCAAAGTCGAAAAGAACCCGTCCAGTGAGCAGCCCCCGACGAAGATTGGGACATTTCTAGTTGAACCGGGACACGAATTGACCAGTAATCCGAACTTCAATCTGTTTGCGCGTCTGCGGACGGTCGAGAATAAAGAAGATTTTAAGAATGCAGGCGATGATCTTGTGCGCAGCTATCTCGATACCAGCTCGGTTCGCGGTGGCGCACTGATCGTATCGCAGGTGAAGCTGGATACGCATCTGGACGATCCGTTTGTATTTGTCATGAAATGCGATTTTGAGAAGCAGATTGCACGCATTTCGGACGAACGCAGCCTGATCAGTGAGGTTGAAATGGCGATCAGCGCGCGTAATATGAAGTCGATCCAGTACCCACATATGCCGGAGGAGGGCATGATCGAGGAGTGGGAGCTGAAGGTGCATCAGTCGTCGCATGCGCGTTATTTTGAGGACTTTTTGAAATTCGTCACGTACGAGCAGTCGATTCCAGAGATCGTGAATGAGCGCGTGATGGACTATGTACAGACGTATGTAGAGGAAAAGTGGCCGGATGCGAGCAATGAGGAGCGCCAGCGCGAGGAACAGGATCTGGAGCTATGGGCGGCGAGCGATAAGCGTGATCTACAGGAGAAATGGGAGCCACAGCAGGTGATCGAAGCGGCGGAACGTATCGTTGAGATCAAGCCGGAGATTGAGATTCGGGTGAAGCTGGGCGATACGAGCGTACGCGGCTTGCTGGCTGACTTTGGCTTTCGTTTGCATATTGCGAAGCTGGGCGATCATTATGCGATGGTGGTCGAAGGGGAGTCGTTTACGTTTGAGAAGGGCTTCTCACCGGTAGAGCTGCTACAGCCCGATAGCTTTGAGAATCTAGCGCAGCAGTTGATTGAGCGGGCGAATCGTCCAGCAGAGCCGGATGATGATATGCCGTATTGAGTCGGATGGCATTAGTTTTTGAGTTATATAAAAAGCATCCAGTGATCAACTGGATGCTTTTTATATTTTGATGTTCTTTATGAGAGTATACATTTTCCATTAGTCAATTTACAATAGTTTGATATATCAATGATTTGATATAAAAGTATTTGATGGTATTACTAATTATTATTAAAATAGTTATGATTCTTCATCAGAATGACCATCACTTTCACCAAGCGAGTCTTCTGAATTATTCTCTACGTAACCTGAACTGTTGTTGTCATCATCTTCCTCTTCTTCAAATTCAAAATTATTTTTTTTGAGTTTTTCGAATTCGTCATTAACAAATTCTTCGATTTTTTCGCTAACCTCACTTATTTCTGGGATTTTTTCAACGTTGAGCCAACTATCTACATAACCATAACCATATTCAGCCTTTCCTCCCTTATTTTCGCCTGTTGTGAATGTATCATGGTGCACCCCTAAATACTTAGCACTAAGCGCGCCTCTGTTTTTATTTTTTATACGGTTATAAGATTCCACTATTTTGTTCCATACAAGTACAAAAGAGGCAATGGAAAATTGATTTATCCCTGTTTGGCCACTTAAATATTCGAAAAATCGTTTACTTGTTTGAAAATATAAGTTTCCTTTTTTAGTTGGATCTCCTAGATCGATATAAGCTATTTGTGTTAACTTACTTTCGAACTTACCTAAATCGTCTATGAACTCGTCGTCCAGTTTATAGCCTACAGCTTCTTTTATTTTAAAACTGGCAAAACGTAACAACTGTCCATATTTAGTGAACAATTCTTCATTTTTGCCATAGTTTAGATCTTCCTCTTGCATTTGAGAGTTTTGAGAGAATTCATCGTGGCTCTGATCTATGTCGTCTATATCATCGGTTGTGTCATTAGGAATAACTCCTGATTTTTTTAATCCCTCTTCTATGATCTCTTCTAAATTTGAATTCAACCAATCGATCCAAATTTTTGGATCTTCAATTTCATTCTTAACATTTAGCCAATCATTTACATAAATGTATCCATCAGAACCACTTCCTCCACTTTTTCTTAAACCTAAATAATTTGTAAAAGTGCTGACAGCGAGTGACATTTGTTTCTTTTGTCTATCTTTATAGCGTTCTATCATATTACTCCATGCAAGTACAAAGGAGCCAATTTCGGATCGTGTAATATTTTCTTGACCACTTAAATATTTGAAAAATCTTTGGGTTACTAGAAAATATAAGTTGTTTGGGTTGTCCATTCCTGCTATATCTGGATCTGAATCCAATTCATTTGTGGTTATTGTGTACCCTACATTGTTATTTATTAATTTAGAAATTTCAAATAAACTTTCACTATATTTGGCAACCTTTAAATCCTCTTTTTCTTCATTTTCTTTTTGGAGTTTTTTAGAAGCTTCAATTAAACCGTCTAACTTCTCATCTTTTTTAGGAATCTGTTTATCATTAGTAAAATTTTGTGGCAGTTTTTCATAAAAAATTTCTTTTGTGTAGTGATTTCTCCAACCTTTTACTTCATCAGAATCTTCATTTGGCTTGCTCCTTTTATCCCGAAAAACATGATCATATTGATCCTCAGAAGTAATATCAAGCCAAACGATGTCTTTACTGCTTTCTCCTGTTGATTTTATAATAATATCCGGTCGAGTTCCGTTTCTTGAAGCTTGAGGAATTACTTCTAAACCTTCTGGCTTTTTTATCGTCACAAGTTTGGTAGCATACGATTCGATCCAGTAACCGGCTTGTCTGTTTACTCTCTTTGAGTCTTTAAATGTTTTGTTGTTTTCATCAAAGTTCTCACGTAGCGCTCGCATATAACCATCAACTGGATGAACATGAACAAACATCAGGTTTTCAACTAGGTTTCGTGCTTTATTCACCGCTACCTGAACTTCGTCAATATAAGTACAAATATCTTTTTTGTGTTTTTTGAAAAGATCTCGTTGTTCCTGGTCATAATTTTCAGGTATATAAATATTTAAATTCTTATATTTCTTAAGTTGCCATTCTTCATCCAGCTCTATAGTTTCATCTTCTTCATCCAATTCGCTAGCTTGCTTATGTTTAACACGTTGAAGTGTCATTAAAGAATGAGTGGGACTATTTGAAGCAGAATGATGATCCGTACCTTTACCAACAATAGACTCCCACACCATCTGATTACCAATATACTTATGTAGCTGATAAATATCACTATTTCTGCTCCTAATCGGAACGGATAAAAGCGGTGTATGTACTTTCTCCTGTTGCTTCAGTACTCTGTTTGATGAATTTTTAGGTGCAGGTAGAACAGATTTCTTCTCATAAACCATAGTTTACTCATCTCCTAGTCACGAGATATAATTAGCCCTATTTGTAAGCGCCTCCGTTGACAAACTACTACGTTGTATAAGAAACTGTATAAAGAAAAGTGACAAAGAAACCAGAAAACAGGTCACAGGATGCGCCTGATTTCTGGTATTTGTTTGTCTGATGAAATGTATTATACATGATGTTGCATCCAATAGGGACTTAAAATTGCATAATATCTTTAAATATCCAACTGTGCAATCTGATCCTTGAGTTTCTGTGCTGATGTTTGTAACAGTTCTTCCTCCTGTGTATTCAGAGGAATTTGCAGCTTCTCTCGAATGCCTTCGCGTCCAACAATAGAAGGTACGCCGAGGTACACATCGGAGATCCCGTGGTAGTCATCGAGCAGGGAGGACACATTCAGCACCGCATGCTCATTTTGCAGAATAGCCGCTACAATCCGGTCCAACGCCAGAGCAATCGCATACGAAGTGGAACCTTTGGCATTGATGATCTCATAAGCGGCATTTTTTGTGCTGTTGAAAATATCGTCGCGTTCGGCTTGCTCGAAGTCGATCTCTGCGCCGGCAACGTTTGCAAGACTCCATACCGGAAGCTCGGAATCGCCGTGCTCACCAATAATGTGCGCATGAATACTACGTGGATCGATCTCTTTATGTTTACCGATTAGATAACGGAAACGCGCGCTATCCAGCAGCGTACCCGAACCGATAACGCGGTTAGCCGGCCAGCCGCTTTTTTTCCAGGATACATAGCTGAGAATGTCTACCGGATTGGTAGCCACCAGCAGAATGCCGTGGTTGTTATACTTTGTGATATTTTTAATGATGTCGTCGAAGATGGCTGCGTTTCGATTCAGCAGATCGATGCGGGTTTCACCCGGACGCTGATTGGAACCGGCAGCGATGATGATAATATCGGCGTCCTTACAGTCGGAATAATCGCCAGCCCAGAGCTTAACTCCACCTACGAAAGGCAGTCCATGGTTCATATCGAGCGCTTCGCCCAGTGCACGGTCTTTGTTGGCATCAATAAACACAAGCTCAGACATACGATTGCGTAGTAGCAGGGTATATGCGGTAGTAGCGCCTACAGCGCCTGTGCCAATGACGACGACACGATGAGGTTTGGATACGGATTCAGGCATAAATTATCATCTCCTTCTCAGTTTGTGTTACAGATTCGCTACTATTGTAGCCGAAAGAAGGAGCAATGTAAAAACAACGTTGCGGAAAATCAATCGAAAATCAGATCATTTCCTTTCGAAAATGCTCGCATCTGTAATCGCTTGTAACTTTTCTGTAAACCACCTATCAAAAATATAGTTTACTCTAGTATAAGTTGTGATAATGAAACGCTTTAGCTCAGGGCAAGTGTGTGGAAGGAGAATTACCCATGAAGTGGAATATTGCCAAAGCGCTTCTTACTGGAATATCGATGATCCTTCTTCTTTCAGCTTGTACGTCAACGGGCGGGGATATGGCTCCCGTCAGTGAATCAGTACGCGAACAGCTCCAGCAGTCAAAAGAAGACCAGGGACAAACGATTACATTAAAGAAGACTACCGATTCCAATATAAATAAAGGCGGAGGCCAGGCAGCCGAAGTCGGATATAAAATTCAAACCCGGCTGACTGATTTTCAGCTACTCAGCGCGAAGGCAGGTCTTGCCTGGGGGATTACACGTAATGAGCTGCGCATTTATGTAACACAGGATAACGGTAAAACATGGGACAATGTATCACCAGCCAAAACGGTGACCTTTTCCGAATCACCTGTGTATGGAAGCAGCATCTTTTTCTTAAATCAGAAAAATGGCTGGGTCGCACGTAATGCCAATGGTGTCGGTCAGACGCTCATTTTGCATACGATCGACGGCGGGCAAAACTGGAATGTACAGACATTCAATAATGATGCTACTGTGCTCGGTATGTATTTTGTTGATGAAAAGACCGGCTGGGTCATGACTTCAAGCGATGCAGCGAATAACAAGCAGGAAAAAGCATTGTATCGTACGCAGGATGGCGGACAGAACTGGGTGAAGCTCATGCAGAATACCGGTGACTTTGCTGCAAGTAATTCGACACCTAATGCGATCCCGCAGACAGGCACGCTGGTGGGAATGTCGTTCCGCAGTGCACAAAATGGATTTGTTACACTTGAGGATAATGGGATGCCACGACTATACACGACAGCAGATGGCGGCAAATCGTGGTCAGAGGGTAAAGAGCTTGTACCGAAGGACGTGGATACATGTGATCGTTTGACGACAGGCAAGCCGCAATTTTTCGGCTCCAGCAAGACGAAGGGCTGGATGAATATCGGCTGTGTGATTGGAAGTCAGACGCATTACTTTGGTTATTTCACGATCGATGGCGGTAAAAGCTGGTCACTCGCTCCATTTTCCTTGCAGCCGCAAAGTGGAATTAATCAAAGCATGGGGCCCACTTTCCTGAATGAACAGACAGGCTGGTCGGTCATTAATGGCGTTATATTCCGCACCGACAATCAGGGAAAGAATTGGACGGCTCTACCAAAAAGTGACACCTTGCAAAAAACGCTCGTGAATTACCCTGAACTTGTGAAGCTACAGTTTTTCTCTCGTGAGGTTGGATGGTTACTTGTGTCCAAAAACGAAGAGCGTCGTTCACTGCTCATGCAGACGACGGACGGTGGCAAAACATGGCATGTTCTTTAGCTTGAAGATTAGCTCACTCGAGCTCACTATAGAGAATGGATATCCGTCAAAAAATGGATGTCCATTCTTTTTCATTTTTTATTTTAAATTAGCGATTTTTACATGAAAAAATGTTACTATAGACCCATCAAATGTTTGAAGCCGGAGAAGTCTCCTGCCTTTCGACCTAAAGGATGAGTGCCTGTATGAAAATACCGTTTCGACAAGAACGGGCTGATTATGGAACCTGTAGCCATCTTGAGTATTTTTCTTATTTGACGAAGCAATTTATTCGCTCTTATCGTCAGTTTATAGAGCTTCGCAAAATCGTAAAGGGAGAACAGCTTACGACTTATTTTCAACCGATTATGGACATCCAGAGCGGGCATTGCATGGGCTACGAAATGTTGAATCGTCCAGCATTTTCAACGCTGTTTCCGCATACTGATGCTTTTTACGAATATATTGGTACGACAAATCAAGTAGTTGCATTTGAAATGTTTTGTCGTGAGCTTTCATTCAAGCGTTATTTTGAAGCGTTACAGCATTCATCCCCAGCCTCTGCAGGAAGCCATGTATTTTTGAATGTGCATCCTCATGTACTGAGTGATGCGAATTATCGTAGTGGAGAAACGCTCCGTCAGCTACATCGCTATGGGCTCAAGCCGGAACAGGTTGTATTTGAAATCACGGAGAAGCAGGCGATTGAAGATTTTGAAGCCTTTGAGCAGGTATTATCCTATTATCGTAATCAGGGTTTTCGGATTGCGATCGATGATATCGGTTCTGGCTACAGTAGCTTGAAGACGATCGTAAGTCTAAAGCCTGAGTTTATCAAACTGGATCGCTCACTCATTCAGCATATCGATACCCATTCCGATCAGCAGCATATGGTGAAGCTGCTGCAAGATCTTGCACGAAGCACAGGGACACATATTATCGCAGAGGGCATTGAACGACCGGAGGAGCTGCTTTTTCTACAACAGCAGCGTATTACGTATGGACAGGGGTATGCGCTAGGGCGTCCGTCTAACTCTTTGCAGCATCAAAATATATATGACATCATCAACGAAATGCAGCTTCAGCAACGATGTGTTAACGGGGATTAATCATAGTCGTACAACAATATGGGTTGACGTACTACCAATCGTATTTTATTCTGGATTCTACATATCATAAGCACATACGAACGAATAACGATGAACAGGACCCTTACTTGATATGATCGCTGTACAGAGAGGAAATTCACCAGCTGAAAGATTTCCCGTATGCGCTCAGAGTAAGCCCTATCCTGTGAGTTGCGTAGCTGGATTAGATCCTGAACGCCGGTTGCTCCGTTATTAGCATGAAGGTTTATCGCTACGATTCCAATGGAAGGGTAGCCATAAACGAATTTAGGGTGGTACCACGACACATTCGTCCCTGACGGATGTGTCTTTTTGTTTTTTATCGACTATGGCGGCAGGCGTATTCTTCATAAGGAGGAGATTATTTTGAAACAAAGTCAGGCTTTTATTCATACGTTACGTTCTGCACCGGGCGAGGCAGAAGCTGTAAGTCATCAATTATTGACTCGTGGAAGTTATATTCGGCAGACCGCAGCAGGTATCTACACGTATTTACCACTTGGACGCCGAGTTCTGCGCCGATTAGAGCAGCTTATTCGACAGGTTATGGAGGATGCAGGTGCTCAGGAGTTACTGATGCCTGCAATGCAGCCAGTAGAGCTCTGGCAGCAATCCGGACGCCATGAGAGCTATAGAGATCATTTACTGCAATTAGAGGATCGTCATAACCGTCGCTTCGTACTTGGTCCTACCCATGAGGAGCTCATTACTGATTTGCTACGTCATGAGCTCGACTCCTATCGTCAATTGCCTGTTACACTGTATCAGATTCAGACGAAATTCCGTGATGAACGTCGTCCACGTTCTGGTCTGCTGCGTGGACGAGAATTTTTAATGAAAGATGCGTATTCTTTTGCTACCAATCTGCAAGATCTGGACGATACGTATATATCGATGTTCAACGCTTATAAAAAACTATTTTCGCAGTGTGACTTGAAGTTTCGTGCGGTAGAAGCAGATGGAGGAACGATTAGCGATGCTGGAGCTACGCATGAATTTATTGCATTGACGGATGCAGGCGAAGATACTATTGCATTTTGTACGCATTGCAATTATGCGGCTAATCTGGAGAAAGCAGAATATCGAAAACAGGATTGCGATCTTACTGCCTCATATGCGGCGTCTCATCCAGAACTAATTCACACACCTGAGATTCGCACGATTGCACAATTAACTACATTTTTAGCTATTGATTCTGCCGAAATTGCTAAAAGTATATTATTTCTTGCTGATGGCGAACCTGTACTTGTTATCGTGCGAGGAGATCACGAGGTTAACGAAGTAAAGGTGAAAAACTATATTCAGGCGACAGAGCTTACTCTTGCTGATTCCGACACGGTATTCCAGCTAACTGGAGCACCACTAGGCTTTCTAGGTGCCTATCAGCTAAAAACACAGAGGGAGCAAACTTCATCTATTCGAATTTTGATGGATCAAGGGGTATCCGCTATGCCAGTTGCTGTGATCGGGGCTAATCAAGAGCACTATCATTATCGCAGTATGGTTCCAGCTCGCGATGTACCAGATGCTGAATTAGGTGATTTTCGCAATGCTACAGAGGGTGAATCCTGTCCTCGCTGCTATGAAGGCAGGCTTCAAATGGCTCGTGGTCTGGAACTGGGGCATGTATTCAAGCTGGGTACCAAATATAGTGAAGCTTTGCAAGCAGAAGTACAAATGGCTGACGGCGAACGTCAATCTCTGATCATGGGCTGTTACGGTATTGGGGTATCTCGATTAATGGCAGCTATTGTAGAACAGCATCATGATGATCATGGAATCAAATGGCCACTTTGCGTTGCGCCTTATCAAGTACACATCATCGTTATCTCCATGAAGGATGATCAACAGCGTGAAGCAGCAATGCTACTGTACGAACATCTAAAAGGTAGCGGAACCGAAGTCATAATAGATGATCGAGATGAACGTCCAGGTGTTAAATTTAAGGATGCCGATCTGATTGGGGCTCCTCTGCGTATCATTGTTGGCAAAGGAATAAATAAAGGGGAGCTGGAATGGAGTAATCGACTAACTGGAAAAAAGTATCCTTTAACCATAGAGCAAGCTATGGAACAGACGATAAAAGTTATCCAACAATCATATTTTACACAACGTTGACGCAAATCGGTTTACTTTTTGCTACTATAGCATCATCCAGTAGAGACCAGAGTGGCGGCGTTCACCAGACGGGATAAGTGCAAACGATAAGGGGTGACCAGCATGTTTACCAAAATCGGTGAGATTGCAGAGCCGGTTCTGATTGTAGATCCGGATGCTCGCTGTAGTGAAGTGGATGCGTTATTCAAGCTTCATCGTCAATGTGAAGGTCTGGCGATCCGCAGAACGGGAATGGAGCCAGCGCTCATGATGCGTGTAGGCTTCTATCAGCATCTGGCAACCCATTATGGATACAATCTCTACATGGGCCGACCTATCCGATTACTTGCCCAATCGTGTCCGCTCGTTGTTGATTATTATGAATCCATCATTGATGTCAGCGTCAAAGCAATGCAGCGTGATGATGAGGAACTGTATGATCTGTTGCTTGTGAGCAAAGAAGGGGAGCTATGCGGTGCGGTGACGATTCGGCAGTTGCTGCTCGCTGTAGCAGACATTCGTACCGAATCAGCTACATTTATGAATGCATTAACCGGCTTACCCGGTAATCGCATGATTGATAAACATCTGGAGCTTGCTCTGGAGCAGCCGCAATACAGCGTGCTGTATCTTGATCTGGACTATTTTAAAACCTACAATGATATTTATGGCTTTAAAATGGGCGACCGGATGATTCAGGAAACGGCTAATCTGCTCAGTCGTATGTTTGTATTATCGGAGCATTTTCTAGGTCATATTGGCGGCGATGATTTTATCGCTATCCTGAATAGTTATGAAGTGGAATCGTTATGCGAGATGATCCTGAAGCAGTTTGAACAACTGAAAAAGGAGCTGTACCATACAGAAGATTTACAACTAGGCTATGTGATGGCGGAGGATCGGCGCGGCAACTACGGTCCGATCCCGCTTGTCACCTTATCGATCGCCATTGTGAGTAACCAGCAGCGCTTATATCTGTCTGCTGATGAAATTGCAGGTGAAGCAGCACGTATAAAGAAGCTCTGTAAAAGCATCGCTGGTCATGCGGCATGCAGCAATGACGGACTGCGTATTACCGCAGACACCTGTACAGCAGGCTCCTATACTTTGTAGATTTGTAGAAATGGCATAAGATGCAACTCATCTGTTGTTCATCTAACATACCGACGGAGTCTTTTTTAGCAGCATACATTACCTGGTGCCGTCACGCTATGTTTGATGACGCTTGCAAAATTGATGATTGATGATATGATAGTCGTGATTTTCCATAACCTGTATGCAGATGGGTGAAATACATATTTGGAGGTTATTATCATGGCTACACTATTTCTAATCGTCATCTATCTGGCCTTCATCAGCCTGGGTATCCCTGATTCGATGCTGGGCGCAGCATGGCCTGTAATGCATGGCGATATCGGCGCTCCGTTTGGATCAGCCGGGCTACTATCGATCGTCGCCTCGGGTGGTACGATCATATCGAGTCTTGCTAGCGGGCGCTTGATTCAGCGTCTGGGCACCGGCGTCGTTACGCTGATTAGCTGCTGCCTGACCGCAGGAGCACTGCTGGGCTTTGCTTTTGTGCCGACACTCGCATGGTTGATTGTACTCTGTATTCCGCTCGGTCTGGGCGCAGGCGCGGTCGATTCCGGACTTAATCATTTTGTGGCGGCGAATTATAAGGCGCATCATATGAGCTGGCTACACTGCTTCTGGGGAGTAGGCGCTACGGCGGGGCCTATTATTATGTCTCACTACATCAGTACAGAAGGCTCGTGGCGTAGCGGTTACACCGCAGTAGCCGTTATTCAATTTGTACTCGTATTGATTCTATTATTCACCTTGCCATTATGGAAAAAGGTCGCTGATCTTCGTCAGTCAGAGCGTACCGCAGAAGAAAGCCAGCGGGCAAAGGGAGCATCATCCGATTCACTTATAATACATGGAGACACGGAAGCCGCATCTTCAACTGTATCTGAAGTAACAACAGAACAACCACAGGACGCAAGAAACCAGAGCAATTCCAGTAAAGAATCAACGGCAGACACTCCAACGACTCGTGCAGGATTGTTCCGCGTACCCGGAGTTCGTTTTACACTGCTGACTTTCTTTTTCTATTGCGGAGTGGAGACGACAGTAGGCTTATGGGGAGCCAGCTTTCTCGTCGGTTCGCGTCAGATTGAACCGGGTCTTGCTGCTGGCTGGATCTCGCTTTATTTTGCCGGTATTACGATTGGGCGCTTGATCACTGGCTTTTTGACACTACGAGTAACGAACCGAATGTTAATTCTGCTAGGTCAGCTCTGTTCGGCGGTAGGGGCATTACTGCTTATTCTACCTTTGCCGGGTGAGCTACTCATGACGGGACTCATTTTGATCGGGATTGGTCTGGCTCCGATCTTCCCCGGATTATTACATGAAACCCCGGCACGCTTCGGTACAGCAAATTCTGCTCGTCTGATGGGATACCAGATGGCGGTTGCTTATACTGGTATTACACTATTGCCGCCGTTGTTCGGTCTGGTTGCCTCCTATGTGCATATTGGATGGTTCCCTTATGTGATTATGGCATTCATTCTAATCATGCTGTTCTGCTCTGAACGCGTCATTCGAGCGATTGGACAGTCTCCCAATAAGCTAACCTGAAGCATAAAATTGTGGATACATGCTTTGCATAAGCCTGTTGGGTCATGAAGCGAGGAAAGGATTGTATAGTCAGACGGATTTCCGTTTTATCGGAGAGACGACTATCATTTTCAGGATTGCCCGGTGAAAGTGGCAATCCTTTTTTTATTTTCAACAACCTTATCTCTGTGCAACGGTATGATCAGCAGCGAAGAAAGAGAAATACGCTTTTCTTTCATTTATCCTTAATAACTCACAATGTTAACGTGTTCATTTATATAAATATAAGAAAAGGGATATGGGATGCCCCTTCTTTATTACATAAAAATAGAGAAGAAAAAGAATCTGCACTGCTTCACCAGCTTAGTTGATACTGAAAGTAAATAATTGACAAAATATTAATCGCTTCGCTAGAATGAGTCTCGTGTTCATGATTTATCTTACATAAAAACACAGATTATTCAGTTCATATGAACACATCCAAACTATACATTTCAAAGGAGCGATCTTATGAAAAATCGTACAATTGCCTGTGCACTCTCTATCGCACTGCTCGGCTCAATGGGCGCAGCTATGCTAACACCAACATCGGTCGTGATGGCGGCTGATGCTTCCGGTACCACTGCTAGCCTGTCCGACATTTTGAAAAATCAGCAGTCTGATGGTGGCTGGAAAAAGGATTATTCTGAGACGAGTGGAGATTGGGCCAAATCGACGATCGATAATAAAGCAACGTATTCGGAAATTCGTCGCTTAGCTGCGGAATATTCCAAAACCAAAGATAGCAAATACTCTGCTGCTGCAATCAAAGGGATCAACTTCCTGTTTAATATGCAGTATTCCAATGGCGGCTTCCCGCAAATTTACAAAAGCTCCGGCTATCATACGCATATCACCTATAATGATGATGCGATGGTCAATGTGCTGATTCTGCTTGATGACGTCGCCAATCGTAAAGGCGATTTCTCCTTTATCGATAGCGGCGTCGCTAGCAAAGCCAAACAAGCGGTAGACAAGGGTGTAGATTGTATTTTGAAAACACAGGTAACATCCGGCGGTAAACTGACCGCATGGGGACAGCAGCATGATTCCAGCTCGCTCAAGCCAGCCGGCGCGCGTGCTTTTGAAGTGCCTTCACTGAGTGCAAGTGAGAGTGTGGGCATCGTGAAGTTCTTGAAAACAAGACCATCCAGCTCACAGATCAACACATCGATTAAAGCAGCCGAGGACTGGTTGAAAGCAGTGAAAATTAGTGGTTTCCGTTATGAGCGTAATAGCTCTGACAGCTACATCGTCGCTGATAGCAGCTCAACAATCTGGGCGCGCTTCTACGAGCTGAATACAAACAAACCGATTTTTGTCGGTCGCGACGGCGTGGTGAAGTATAATCTGAAGGACATTGATCAGGAAAGACGAGCTGGCTATGCGTGGTATGGAAACTGGCCGACCAAAATCGGTATCAACTAAGGCGGTCAATGTGGAATAGGTGCCTGCATGATCCATTCTCTGTTAACTATTCAAGTGCGCAGGCGAGCATTCGTCTACGTAGCTTGAGTATATTCAAACTGCAGGCATGAGAAGATCAGTACGTACGAATAATGAAAAAAGCAACAGCATGCCGTTATAAGGCGCTGTTGCTTTTTTCGATATCGTTATTTGAATATTGTTATTCGAATTCTATACTTTAGATTCCCCACCAGCCAGCTTCAGCAGAGCATCCGGAAGGATAAACGGCTGATCTCCAGTGAGGTTATTGATCAGCTCATACTCTTCATGCGTATTGTCAGCAAGCTTGATCGATTCGATCTCATGGCGCAGCTTTTCCATTTTATGATCCAGTGCGGTTGCAGAGTCGGCAGCATCTTTAAGCTCTGTAATGAGCTGAGCAGGGACGGAGCCTTCGTATTTATAGAAAATTTTGTGCTCCAGACTTGCCCAGAAATCCATCGCAATCGTACGAATCTGTACCTCGACATAGACCGATTCCTGACGATCCGACATAAAGACGGGCACCTGGATAATCATATGCAGACTGCGATATCCATTCGGTTTCGGTTGTTGGATGTAATCCTTAATTTCAATGACGTTAATATCCGTCTGGTTTTTGAGCATATCGCATACCCAGTAAATATCCTCTGTAAACGAACACGTAATGCGCAGCCCGGCGATATCGCGAATCGTCTCGCGAATCTCATCCAGATTTTCCGCGCCGCCTTTACGCTGTAGCTTCTTCATCAGACTTTCAGGCGATTTCACACGCGATTTGGTGTGTTCAATCGGATTGTATTCGTGCAGCGCAAGGAACTCGTCATTTAGAATCTCGATTTTCGTTTCCAGCTCTTTGAGCGCAAACTCATACATCATCATAAAGCGTGTTACATTGTGCCGAATATGCTTAATCTGTTCAATGGTATGATCCATGATGTTCTCCCAACGTGCAAAAGATGCACTATATATTACTGTACCTGTGATCCAAGAAATATGTAATTCGTTATCCCTTGATATAAATAGTATACCTAATTATCGGAGCTGTTGAAAGTCTGGCAGATCGCGTCTTTTGTAAATAAGCTCAATAGCCAACTGCATTCCCCTATGCACGCAATAAATCTGTTCATAACGAATCTGTACATAAGGCTATAAACGACCACAAACCGGAGCCCGCTCTTTTCCGAGCCCCGGTTTGTGCATTCAAGCTATTGAGAAATCAGTCGACAGTAGTTCATTCACATCAGCAATTATAGGGAGATAGCGGGTGTAAAGATTCGGCTCTTTTCCATCTACAAGTAATACGTTTCTAACGATTTCCCTCACGACCAGCGATCAAACCAGTGAATATCCGTAATAAATTCCTGATCTCTAGGCACGCCATACGTTTCATACAGCCAATCCAAACTGTTTATCTTGTTCTTGATGATCTCTGCTTCTTCAGGAGTGAGCTTTTTATCAATAATCTTGATCACGATGTAATTATTCCAGAAATCATAGAAAATGACCGGAGCCCCAATCGCTTCTTGCAGGGCCTGATAAAAACGTCCTCTTGGCTCGCTATCTCCCGCCATAATCGTTTCCATAAAATCAACCGAAAAGCGCACACTATGATAATATTCCTGGCCTTGAGCAGCATGGAGTTGTGGTGCCGTCTGCTGATGAGCAGCAGGCAAAGTCATACTTGCATCTTCTGTTGCCGGGTGATCGGCTGCCACTGCAACTATGCCGTTAGAAGTGAACGCAAATAGGGATGCAGCAAGCAATATAACCGATCTTTTTTTCATTTTGAACCTTCTGTTCATCATAAAACCTCCTATGCGATGGGAGAAGTATAAAGCCCTATTCCGAAATATTTGAAGCAGCCGTACAATTTCAAAGCTGATCAGACGGACGAATCGATAAGGCGCTGCATCCCTCCCTGGTATGTACAAAGTAGAAGCACATAGCGATGGTGCAGTTCAAGTATATACTGATTATAATTTCATTAATATACTTAAATTGTAAAATAATTCTAATCAATAGGGTGGATCAGCGAAAATTGATATTGCTTCAGCAATCTATTATTATGACCATACAGACATAACTAACTTCATGATTCGGATGCTTCATCAAGTAAAGTATGTCTCCTTGCCAATCGGTAAGTGAAGTTTGGTGTGAAGCAAGCGTATTATCCTGGGCAATCAGAAAATAAATAACGTCAACAGAGAATAAACAACCTAAATAAACATCAAACAACGTATTATCAACATTCTGTACTGTGCACCTATTATGAATAAGGAGACTCTTCAATGAAAACCCGTGCGTTAACCTGTGCTTTATCTGTCGCGTTACTTGGTGCTGTTGGTGTGGCAATGACCGTTCCAACTTCAAATTCGTTCGTCCTCGCTAAAAGCTCCTCTACCAAAAAAGAGTTTAAAGGTGATGCTTCGGGTACAACAGCAAGCTTCGCCGACATTTTAAAAAATCAGCAGTCTGATGGAGGCTGGCGAAAATTTTATAACGAAAATGAAGGTGAGTGGTCGCATTCATCGATTGATAATAAAGCGACCTATACCGAAATTCGGCGACTTGCCAGTGAATATACAAGGACCAAACAACAAAAATATGCGGATGCCGCGGTTAAAGGCATTCAGTTCCTACTCAAGATGCAATATGCCAACGGTGGTTTTCCGCAAGTGTATAATAGTAAGGGATACCATACTGAGATCACATTTAACGATAATGCGATGACGAATGTGCTGTTTTTGCTTGAGGATGTCGGCAATCAAAAAGGGGATTTCTCGTTCATTAGCCATACGCTAGCCAGGCAGGCGCAACAAGCGGTGCACAAAGGCGTAGAGTGCATTTTGAATACCCAGATTGTATCGAATGGCAAATTGACCGCCTGGTGCCAGCAGTATGATGCCAAAACGCTTCAACCGGCTGGCGCGCGTGCATTTGAAGTGCCGTCGATTACAGCGAGCGAAAGTGTAGGCATTATTCAATTCCTGCAAACGCGTCCTGCCGATGCACGTATTGCTAATTCCATTCAAGCCGCCAAACAATGGTTCAAATCGGTCGAAATTAAAGGATACCGGTATGAACGTAACCATTCGGATAGCCGACTTATCGCTGATCCGACCGCCCCACCACTCTGGGCACGATTTTATGAGATCAGCACCAATCGGCCTATTTTTATCGGACGTGATGGGGTTGTAAAATACCAATTGCAAAATATTGAGCAAGAACGCAGAGCCGGCTACGCCTGGTACGGCAACTGGCCGAGCAAGCTTGGCATCGACTGAATGCTTGCAATTTTGCCGGAATGGATCCGATAAACATTGAACCGAACATGTTGACCTGAACCAAACAGCAACAGCGCCCGCCACGGTATGCTGTTGCTGTTTGGTTTTAGTGTTTATTTCCACTGTCGTTATGGTCTCAATATGTAGCCTTCACACGATCTTCACAACATAGTAGTAATCTGTTCAAGTATAGAGTTGAATAGATGATGACTAACAAAAAGGGGTGTGATCGTTAATGAAGAACCTATTGGCTTTACTCGGTTTGATGGTAATTTTGCTTATCAGCGCCTGTGGCAATAATGAGGCAACGACCGGCAACGATACCCAATCCAGCACCGAGCCATCGAATATGGAAATGAACCATTCCGATGAGCAAGCAAGTCCGGGGATGGATCAAGCAGAAATGGATATGAATCACTCGGGTTCAGGCGAAGTGCCGCAAGGTTTAACAGAGGCAGCGCAGCCAACCTATAAACCGGGCGATCAGGTGGTCATCCATGCGAACCATATGGAAGGTATGAATGGAGCAAAAGCAACAATAGTGGGCGCTTATAACACGGTCGCCTACGCTGTAACGTATACACCAACAACAGGCGGTCAGCCGGTACCGGATCATAAGTGGGTCATTCAGCAAGAGATTAAAGACGCTGGTACACAACCCTTACAGCCAGGAGCAACCGTTACGCTGGAAGCCGATCATATGAAAGGCATGAAAGGCGCAACAGCAACGATCGATTCGGCTGAACAAACAACCGTTTATATGATAGACTATACACCTGTAAACGGTGGCGAACCGGTTACGAATCATAAATGGGTAGTCGAGAGCGAAGTGTCGAGCAGCTAAAGCGCACTCCGCACTGGACAGCCCATATCACTTTCGAAAATGATACTGGTTTCACTGAAAATAGGATCGTATCGCTTAGTATCGCACGCATATTTCAATAAGCATGGCAGGTCATTTCCGAAATGGAAAGTGACCTGCCGTTCATCTACATAACAGACTATTCCGAGCTTCAAGCCGATCTTTCACATCATATGAAATTCGGAATACGAAGCTTAAACTGAACTCGCACGAAAGGAGCTACTCTATGCGCAACATACTCATCGTCGAAGATGAAGAGAAAATTAGAGCTGTCATCGCCGCCTACTTGCAGCGGGACGGCTTTGCCACTACAGAAGCAGCCGATGGTATGCAGGCGCTGGATAGGATAGCGACGCATAGCTTTGATTTGATCATTTTGGATCTAATGTTACCGGATACATCAGGCGAAGATATATGCAGGCAGATTCGCAAGCTCGGCTCCACTCCCATCATTATGCTGACGGCAAAAACGGCGATTGATCATCGTATTCATGGGCTTTCGCTGGGGGCGGATGATTACGTGGTAAAGCCATTTGATCCGAATGAACTGATTGCAAGAATACGCTCGGTGCTACGGCGAACGAATCCGCAGGAACTGCTGGCAGATCGTTTGGAGTATAGCGCAGGCAGACTGGCAATCGACAATCAGGCGAAACAGGTGTATGTTGCCAACGAACTGGTTAATTTGACGCCGTCTGAATTTAAACTATTGCTCGTGATGGCAAGAAATGCCGAACGTACATTTTCCCGGGAGGAGTTGATTGAGCTGGTGCTTGGCTACGAATTTGACGGTGATGCACGCATTATCGATCAACATATCAAAAATGTGCGTCACAAAATCGAAACCGATCCCAAACATCCTGTATGGATCCGCACCGTTTTTGGAATCGGCTATCGATTTGATGGTGAAGACTGATGAAGCGCTCGTTATCGTTTCGTTTAAGTATGGTGCTGATTATGTACACCGGTGCTATTCTGGTCATTGCCTCTATAGTGATCATTCTGATTACGCATTATCATTTCCAACTGTACAACAATGAAATGGCGGCAAGTGAGCAGCATACCGCATCGCTTAATACTCATTTGGAGCAGGCAATTATTCAGTCAATCGGGCTTAGTATTGGAGGCGGCTTTATTATCGCGATTATTTTAAGTATTTATATTGCGCGCCGCATTTCTTTTCCGCTCATCAGCATGCGGAATTTGACGCTCATTATGGCAAGAGGTAAACATGATGTCCGTCTACCCTTAAAAAAGGTAAACAAAGACGAGCTGGACGAGCTGGCAGCTTCGATCAATCATCTGGCAGAGCAATTGCAGCAACAAGAGCAATTACGCGTAGCCATGACCGAAAATATCGCGCATGAGCTACGCACACCACTTACCACATTAAACAGTTATTTGGCTGCCATTCAAGACGGCGTGTGGGAGCCTACTCCGGAGCGCATCCAGTCCAGTCGAGAGGAAATTTATAGATTAATTCAGCTCGTGCAAAACCTAGAAGAATTGCAAACGCTGAATTCCAGCCATTTTTCGCTCGTGCGCAAAGAGACGGCTTTACAAAAATCAATCCAGCAAGTAGTCAATCTGATGCGCCCTTCTTTTGAAGCCAAAGCCATTCGTTTGACAGAAGCCAATTTACCGGATGTGTGCTTGATGGCTGATGAGAGTCGGTTGGTGCAAATTTGGACAAACCTGCTATCTAATGCGTTAAAATTCACCCCTCGCGGAGGAATGGTCCAATTGAGCGGCATCCGCACAGCCCATGCGGTCGTTATTACCATTACCGATAGCGGCATCGGCATTCCAGCAGAACAATTGACTGCCATCTTTGAACGTTTTTATCGAGTGGACAAATCGCGCAATCGGGATAGAGGTGGGGAAGGACTGGGACTGGCGATCACGAAAATGCTGGTGGAACATCACGGCGGTCAAATATGGGCGGAGAGCACCCCGGGAAAAGGAACAAGCATGCATGTGAAGCTCCCCCGACTCACTAGCGAAATCGGAGACTGCAATACGTCATGAAGCAAGGATACCCGTTCAAATAGCTTGTGATCTGGATTTATATGGATAAAGTTTGCTATATTATAGGGATTAAGATAAAAAAACATCCATGTAAGATTAAGGGAGGCAATCTAATGAGTTATCAAAATTGGGCGGGCAATTATACATACGGGGCGACTGACATGATCCAGCCCGATAGTGTGGAGCATTTGCAGCAATTGGTCAAACAGCATCGTAAAATCAAAGTGCTCGGCAGCGGTCATACCTTTAACTCGGTAACCGATACGGACGGCATTTTTGTATCGTTGCGACACTGGAATCGTCTGCTGACACTTGATCAAGCACGCGGTACGGTAATGGTGGAAGGTGGAGCTACGTACGGCGAGCTTTGTGCACAGCTTGCTGAAAGCGATTACGCGCTCCATAATCTCGCCTCACTGCCACATATTACGATTGCAGGCGCTATCGCGACATCCACACATGGCTCAGGCAGTCATAATGGCAGTCTGGCATCAGCCGTCGAAGAAATCGAGCTGATTGATGCGAATGGAGAGCTACATACGTTCCGCTCCGGCGATGACGAATTTGCCGGGATCGTTATCAACCTGGGGGCGCTCGGCATCGTCACTAAACTGACACTAAAGGTCGTACCTGCGTATCGTATCCGGCAGTTTGTATACGAGAATCTGCCTGTCACTGAGCTGGAGCAGCATGCAGAAGCGATTTTCTCCAGTTCCTATAGCGTCAGTCTATTTACAGACTGGCAAACTCCAAGCTTTCATCAGGTATGGACGAAGAGCCGGGAGGAAGATGGAGAAGCTTATGCTGGACGAGCTAGCTTCTATGGTGCTACTCCGGCAACGACTCCACTGCATCCTTTACCTGATATGGATGCTCAAAATTGCACCGAGCAGCTTGGGAAGTCAGGTATGTGGCATGAGCGCTTAGCTCATTTTCGGATGGAGTTTACGCCGAGTGCAGGAAAGGAGCTTCAGAGCGAATACCTGATGGCGCGTGAGCATGTCTACGCCGCAAGTGTAGCTGTTCATCAGCTTCGGGAAAAGCTAGCTCCAATCCTGTTTGTGAGCGAGCTGCGTACAATTGCTGCCGACGATCTATGGCTCAGTCCTTTTTATAAGCAGGAATCGGTCGCATTCCATTTTACATGGAAGGATAACTGGGAAGCAGTCGAGCAGGTATTGCCGCTATTAGAGGAGGCACTTGCACCATTTCATGCACGTCCACACTGGGGTAAGCTGTTCACTGTTCCAGCAGAGCAGCTACAGCAGCAGTTTGAGAAGCTGCCAGAGTTTCAGAAGCTGGTACAGAAATATGATCCGCAGGGGAAGTTTAGCAATGCTTATCTGGATAAGTATATCCGAGGCTTGTGAGCGTAAAATCAATAATTGAATATTGGATAGATAGCTCCACTCATGACGCTCCTCTGCCAGGAGCGTTGGAAATCCATACATTTAGCGCTGAAAAAGTGTACACGTCAGAAAGCTTGCTCTGTCTGAATTGTTACTTTCAGGTGACTATATCACCAAAAAGTGGGTACTATTCTTCCTGAAATATTTACTCCATACTTTCATTCATAGGAACCAGATGAGCCCTATGAGCTAAATGAATAGTAGCTCGGCTCAATCCTAATCCGTATCATATAAGGAGTGGAGTTACATGGGTAAATTTGATGGGAAAGTAGTTGTCATTACAGGCGGAACAAGCGGCATTGGACTCGCTTCTGCACAGCAATTTGTACGTGAAGGAGCCTATGTATTTATTACTGGACGTAGACAACGCGAGCTAGATGAGGCTGTCGCATGGATTGGTCGCAATGTGACTGGTGTGCAGGGTGATATATCGAAGCTGGACGATCTGAATCGTTTATTTGACACGGTCAAGCAAGAGAAGGGACATCTGGATATTCTATTTGCCAATGCAGGTCTCGGCTCCCTTCTCCCGTTATCCGATATTACCGAAGAGCAATATGCTACAACCTTTGACGTGAATGTAAAAGGAACGATCTTTACCGTTCAGAAGGCATTGCCATTGTTCCCCGATCAAAAGGGCTCTATCATCCTGACCGGTTCTACAGCAGGATCAACAGGCATACCTGCCTTTAGCGTATATGGCGCTTCCAAGGCTGCGATTCGTCAGCTTGTACGCTCCTGGATTCTCGAGATGAAAGGAACCGAGCTACGTATGAATGTGATCAGTCCGGGCTCGGTGGTGACTCCGGCTTATACAGAGCTGTTTGGCGACGCACTGGATCAATTTCTGGAGCAGTCGAAGCAGGATATTCCTCTGGGCAGAGTAGGCGAAATGGACGAAATCGCTAATGCAGTCCTATTCCTTGCTTCTGAGGAAAGCAGCTATATGAACGGTATTGAATTATTTGTAGATGGCGGAGTGGCTCAGGTCTGATCCTACGTGCTGGCATCCTCCATCCAGTTGAAGCGCTTGCCATATTCTCTACATGTAACGTACAATCTTGTTTTAAAGTAAGGGATAATAAAGGAAGATTGCCTGTACAGGTAGAGAATATGGATATATTAGGAGCTGAATATACGTATGAGAACATTCCACTGCGAAATGGAAATTACGATGGATGTGATTGGTGGGAAGTGGAAAGGGCTTATTTTGTACTATGTCATTCAAAAGCCGAGACGTACCGGTGAATTGAAGCGACTGGTGCATAATATCTCGCAAAAGATGCTAGTGCAAACACTTCGCGAACTGGAAAACGATGGACTGATCCATCGGAAAATGTACAATCAGGTCCCGCCCAAGGTCGAATATTCAACGACTGCGCTAGGGCAATCACTGGAACCGATTTTTAAATTGCTCTGCAATTGGGGCGCCGATTATGCTGAGCACTCTTACGATCCGGACGAGATTGAGATTTTGCATTTGAAATGATCATGAAATGAATACATGTCTTAATAAGAAAAGTAGTTGCCTATTACAGGTCAACTACTTTTTCATTTACTATCCAATCTTTTACTAACCAAATACTAAGATCCAAAAGCGGCTGCCTATCCACTTCTTACTCCATCACCACAGTAGCCTCGGCTAGCATATTACGCATGTCATGAATATTTTGCATGGGCGGCTTACCATAGAGTCTGGCGTATTCGCGACTGAACTGCGATGGACTCTCATAACCGACGGCAAAAGCTGCATCCGCAGCCGGCATCGCCTCAGTCAGCATAAGCCGCTGTGCTTCCTGAAGTCGAATCGTTTTCTGATACTGTAGTGGGCTCATCGTTGTAATACGTTTAAAATGCTTATGAAAAGCAGAACTGCTAAGCTGCACATCACGGGCAAGCTGCTCCATTTCCAGTGGTTCATTATAATGCTGCTTAATGAACTGAATCGTCCGGGCAATACGATACGAATAACTATCTGTCACGGCAAATGGATACAGCACATGACCGTGCTGACTTTGCAAAATACGGTAAACAAGCTCCCGAATCATTAGCGGAGCCAGCACGGGAATGTCCTGCGGCTGATCCAGTAGCTGCAACAATCGCACCACGGTATCCATAATTGGCGGTGACATTGCATTTACGGTAATGCCAGTCGCGGTTTCCTGCATTTCGCTATCCGTTCTAGCCAAGTGATCCATCATCTGTACCACATCCATAATCACATCGGTATCAAAGCTTAGTTTGAGTCCTAGATAAGGAATAGATGAGGAGGCTTCACTAATCCGTCCAGCGATCGGAAGATCTACGGAAGTAATTAGAAAGGAATACGGATCATAGCGGTACGTTTCATCCGCAAGCATCGCTGTTTTGGCTCCCTGAGCAACGACGCAGATCGAGGGCTTATACACCGTCACCAGCGGCTCAGATGTCTCTTCCGCCCGTACGATAGACAAAAAGGGGATAGCCGTGGTATGTGTGCCGGTTGTCGGCGTATGACGTATCAGGATGGATTGGAGTTCATTCAGCGCATAGTCCAGACGCTGACGATCATCAGAATGGCTCATCGGCTCAGCACCCCTGTCAAAAATCATTTATTCCAACATAAAACAATGAACAAAAATAGGCAAGCGACGTGGGGAATCGATCTACCGGTACGAATGACCAGCGCTTTATACTGAATACAGACGATCCCGGAAGTAGAGATCGAATACGCAGACATAGAGGAGAGTATAGACTATGGGAACAACCAGAACAGCTATCGTAACCGGAGCATCTCGCGGCATTGGACGTCAGATCGCGATCCAATTGGCGGGGATCGGCATGAATGTCATTGTGAACTATGCATCCAGCCGGGAAAAGGCAATTGAAGTCGTCGAGCTCATCCAGCAGGCTGGCGGTGAAGCGACTGCTATTCATGCGGATATTAGTAAAGTAAGCGAAGTAGAGCGGCTATTCGCTGAAACGCTGGAGAAATACGGAGCCATTGATGTACTGATTAACAATGCAGGGATGATGCATACGTTACTGCTCGATCAAGTAACCGAAGATGCCTTTGATCAGCATATCGCACTGAATGTTAAAGGTACGTATTTTGCCTGTCAGCAAGCGATGCTGCATATGAAGGAAGGCGGTACGATCATTAACTTCTCCACATCTGTGTCTGGAGCGATGCTGCCAGGCTATAGCCTGTATGGCGCAACGAAAGGTGCAGTAGAGCAGCTAACACGTCAGTTAGCCAAAGAGTTCGGTCCTAAAGATATTACGATCAACAGCATCGCACCTGGTCAGGTGGCAACCGATTTGTTCTTAAACGGTAAATCGGAAGATCTGGTAAATTCATTCCGTAACATGAACGCATTTGGACGTTTAGGTGAACCTGAAGATATAGCTAATGCGGTGGAGTTACTCGTAAGTGATAAAGCACGCTGGATCACCGGACAAACGATTCGAGTGAACGGCGGATTTAACTGAGATTTGAAATGGACGGGTTGATCTGCGGAATACATTACAATTGGATCAGTAATAAAATGAGATAAGGAGTACGCCGCACCTGTGATGTTAACTCATAGATGCGGCGTTATTTGTTGTGAAGGCATCTGTTATTCGCTATTGATTTTGCTGACACTTTTACTTTTTGTCCTCTGCATGTGTACAAAGAATAAAAAAGATGATACATTGAAATTACCTTACACTCTTTTATGAAAGCGTTTTCTATTAAATGAACTAGAAATATAATGTCTCCTGCAAGAGGACAAGTGTACGCTAAGGAGGGAATGCAATGTCAAGTCAAGCATTGGAGCAATTTCTAACGTCAAACATCGAGGATTTGAAGACAAAGGGGCTATACAACGTGATTGATACACTGCAGGGTGCTAATGGCCCTGTTATTCAGATTAAGGGAAAGTCCCTGATCAATTTATCTTCTAATAACTATCTGGGTCTGGCTACAGATCAGCGTCTGATTGATGCCTCCATTCAAGCGACGCAGACCTACGGTGCAGGCGCAGGAGCGGTACGGACGATTAATGGTACGATTGATCTTCATATTGAGCTAGAAGACAAGCTGGCAAGGTTCAAAAAAACAGAAGCCGTCATTGTATATCAATCGGGCTTCAACTGTAATATGGCTGCGATCTCCGCCGTAATGGACGGGCAGGATGCCATTTTATCCGATGAGCTGAACCACGCTTCAATTATTGATGGCTGCCGGCTATCCAGGGCTAAGGTCATTCGCTATAAGCACTCGGATATGAACGATTTAAGACAGCAGGCGAAGAATGCTCGCGAATCCGGTCAGTACCGTAAAATCATGGTGATCACCGATGGTGTCTTCTCCATGGATGGGGATATCGCCAAACTGCCCGAAATCGTGAGCATCGCAGAAGAGTTCGATCTGATCACGTATGTAGACGATGCCCACGGTTCAGGCGTGCTCGGAGCAGGGGCAGGAACGGTAAAGCATTTTGGATTATCCGACCGTATTGATTTTCAGATTGGTACGCTCTCCAAGGCGATCGGCGTTGTAGGTGGTTATGTAGCCGGTAAACAGCAGCTCATCGAATGGCTGAAGCTACGAAGCCGGCCGTTCCTGTTCTCAACCTCATCACCTCCAGGTGCAATTGCTGCTTGTAGCGCTGCTGTCGACATCTTAATGCAGGATGATGAGCTGATCGAGAAGCTGTGGAGCAATAGCCGGGATTTGAAGAGTGGCTTAAGTCAGCTTGGCTATAATGTGGGTCATAGTGAAACGCCGATTACCCCTTGTATCATTGGTGATGAAATCACGGCTCAGCAGTTCAGCAAACGTCTCTATGAAGAAGGCGTATATGCTAAAGCAATCGTATTCCCAACCGTTCCAAAGGGAACCGGACGAATACGCAACATGCCAACCGCTGCACATACCAGAGACATGCTCGATCAGGTGATCTCCGTATATGAGAAGGTCGGCAAGGAAATGAAGCTGATTTAGATGCATTCGTGAGAGTCTATTTCGGGAGGAATGTCGTATGGACAAAATTCTGGTAACTGGAGCACTGGGTCAAATCGGTTCTGAATTAGTGGTGAAGCTGCGCGAGATATATGGTGCAGACCATGTTGTGGCTACGGACCTCAGATCATCTGCTCACGAAATCACGCAATCCGGACCATTCGAGCTGTTAGATGTAACGAACGCCAAGGCGATGTTCGAGATTGCCAAGCGATACGAGGTAGATACGATCATCCATCTGGCAGCATTGCTGTCAGCTACCGCAGAGGAGAAGCCGCTATTAGCCTGGAATTTGAATATGGGTGGATTGATGAATGCGCTGGAGGTAGCCAGAGAACAGGGCTGTCAATTTTTCACACCAAGCTCAATCGGAGCCTTTGGCCCATCAACGCCAAAGGATAATACGCCACAGGATACGATTCAGCGGCCGAATACGATGTACGGTGTGAATAAGGTATCGGGCGAGCTGCTGTGCGATTATTATTTTCATAAATATGGCCTGGACACGAGAGGCTTGCGTTTCCCAGGCTTGATCTCTTATATGACGCCTCCTGGTGGGGGAACGACAGATTACGCTGTCGAAATCTATTATGCAGCGGTGACAGCCGGACGGTATGCCTCGTATATTGCGAGAGACACTAATATGGATATGATGTATATGCCGGATGCTTTGGACGCTATCATCAGATTAATGGAAGCGGATTCATGCCGATTGACACATCGGAATTCATTCAATGTTACGGCAATGAGTGTCGATCCGGAGGCGATCGCTGCGGCGATTCGAGCGGAGATTCCTAGCTTCATTCTTGATTATGACGTAGATCCGAAAAGACAGGCAATTGCAGATAGCTGGCCACATTCGATTGATGCGACAGCAGCGAGAACAGAATGGGGATTCCAGCCGCGGTATGATTTGCAGGGGATGACGAAGGATATGCTGTGTAAGATAAGTGAGAGACAGTTGCTTCGTAAGGCATAGGGTTGGAGTGGAGTGGATTGGGTTAATCAACGATTAGAAGTACCGCATGTTTGCCAGCTTCGTAAGCAAAAGATTTCGACGTGATCACTTTTATTGAGTTTACTCCTGTGTGGTTGCTAGTTTTAGCTAATTATATTTTAGAAATGCTTTGAAGTGTGTAGGAAGATTTTACACGTAACGATCAATGTAGGAAGAATTAGAGTCTTAAGTGGACATCCATGTTAAGGCTCTTTTTGCGTAGGAATACGTTTTCCAAAATTTCCAGATGATGATAATATAAGTAGGCAAGCAAGATGAAGATTATTATTGGCATGAATAATTGGATTACCATTTCCAGAAAGGATAGCTATGCACAAGTTAATAACTCTATTGATTGTAGTAGCTCTATTTGGCTGCTCGAATAATGCGCAAAGGAGCTCTGAACAAAATGATGCAATAAATGATTCTACTTTGAAGGAGGAAATTAATAAAATGTATTCATATAAAGCTATTATGGATGAAGATAAAACACTAGGAACCTCAAAATTTCTGGATACAGGCATTATGGGTGGTGAAGAAAGTGCAAAGTTTAGAGGATCACTTCTTACTTTGTTTGGTGAACCTTCATATAAGTCAGATAATGCTGAAGATGCGTACTCTTATTTAGTTGAAGTTAGCGATGCAACGAATAAGTGGTACTTTACTGTTTATGAAGGCCCTTCAGGACCTGCAATTGGTTATGATTATGATGAAAAGGAAAACGAAGCTAATGCAAGGGAAGCCGCCCAATCCTTGCTACAAAAAATTAGAGAAACCACACCTTCTGATTTTAATGAAGTCATATATTACGAAGACTTTGGCACTAAAATTACATATGGATGTAGGGGTGGAAAGTGTTTTTATAAGGAAGAAAACGAAGGGGCTATTTAGGAGTCGAAGATATTTTATAGGAGTCCTGAACTTCAACTAACATAATATTTATTCGTGCTTTGAGTTATTCCGCTATCGCTATCACAGAATATAGATAAGAAATCGGAGAAGAGATTGGCAGCAGTAGCGAAGCGAAAACAGCCGGACACATCCACACTATCTAACCGCATCGCGGTCGCCCTTCGAGCTAAAGATGGTGGAACGTCGTAAACATTAACGTTAGATGAATTATGATGCAAGTTCTTATCCAAATCAAAAACGATGAGGTGCATAATGCCAAGACTAATTACATTGCCTGATGGAAGATCATTAGAGATTGACTGTGTAAGCTGTGCATTGACAAGTGGCTTGATTTCTTCAACCGATGGGGTGATTTTTGAGTCAAGCAACTTTCATGTCCATCAGGATATTGCTTACCCCATCAAAGGGTTAGTCATATTGGCTTCAAAGAGGCATTTTTACTGTATGGATGAATTAACAGATGAAGAGCGATTAGAATTTATTTCGTTGATTCATAAGATCAGAAGTGAGCAAAGAAAACGATTAGGAATTGATAAGGTCTATTATTTTTATAATGAAGATACAACACATCATTTTCATTTGTGGATGGTTCCTAGATATGAATGGATGTATCAATTTGGAAATTCGGTTGAATCATTAAGACCAGTTCTATTACATGCAAGGAATAATATGAATGACGATGAGAATATGAAGAGTGTAGAAGAAGGAGTTAGTATATTAAGGGAGGGTATGAGGGGTTTTGTGAGTAAATCAAGGTAATTGCCTCTAATATGATATTCACGCTGTGGACATAGTAAAAATGATTAAAGGAGAAGCCTAAATGAAAATTGCAATTCTAACTGATATTCATGGGAATTATCCGGCATTGAGTGCAGTATTCTCAGATATTGATTCCCATGGAGACATCGAGCATACGTATTGTCTGGGTGATATGATTGGTATTGGTCCTGACTCTAACGAAGTGCTTGAAGAAATAATAAATCGAAAGAATGTAACAGCGGTCTCAGGTAATCATGAAGAAGCGGTTTTAAAACTACTGCAAGGAAAGCATACTTTGCCGGGTCATGAAATGATCGCTGAACATCATAAGTGGGTAGGTAAGAATCTAAAAAAAGAAAATATTCAATTTATACAAAATCTCCCTCAAACATTAGATTTTGAAATAGAAGGACAAACAATATTAATAACCCACTATCATATGAATCAAGAGCAAAGAGAAGTAATAGATGAACGTCCGTCAGGATTGGCATTAGACGCAAAGTATAAAGATTCACCTTACAATCTCGTTTGTTTTGGTCACCATCATCCAATCCATTACTTTAAGACAGCTCAAAGAACTTATTTGAATCCTGGAGCTTTAGGTTGTAATGATCATGCAATTGCAAGATACGCAGTAGTAGAACTGCAAAAAACAACAATCAATATACAACTTATAGGAGCGACATATGACAATAAAGCATTTTTAGAGTCCTTTGAGCAGTTAAAGGTTCCAGACAGAGACTTCATGATAAAAGCATTTCATGGCAACCAACTTGAGAGAGATTTTAAAGATGGTAATAAGATTTTATAACATAATATTTATTCATGCTGCAGGCATGCGCCATGGATCTGGCATATGCCGTACATTCGATGTAAATACAGAAACATTATGCGAAACTCTAAAATGAATATGTAGAGGTGTAAGTATGAAACAAGAGGATATCGAAATACTGTTAATGAAAAACAAACTAATTAACACACCTCTCGTTGGTTGTACTGAAGAAGAGATAATTAAATTAGAGGCTAGGGTTGGTTTTAAGCTACCTGGAGTGTATAAAGAATTTTTGCTTGCGGCTGGGCATGGATCAGGCAGGTTATTTCAAGGAACAGTTGTGAATTATATTAATCTTATCGAAATTCAAGAATGGGCAAAAGAATTATTAGAAGAGAATAATAATCCCATTACTTTACCCAATACTTCATTTGTCTTCTCCATGCATCAAGGGTATGAAATTAGATTTTTTGATGTCCATATGGGTGAGAATCCGCCTGTATTTCTTTGGTACGAAGGAATGGAAAACCCGTCTTCAGCTGTTAAGTTATTTGATACATTCGAGGAATTTTTGTTACAAGAGATTGAAGACCATTCCAGTGTAAGCTGGAGAGATCAATGAAGTAGGATAAATTAAAAAGACATGGAGCATCACATGACAATATTCACGCTGCGGACAATTGCCCTTGGCTCGACATCTGTTAGACACTCGACATGTGTCAGGTTATGAATACAGGAACGTTAGCTGAAACCAGTGTAAGTACCATTAGTTAAGACCATGACTATATACAATGAATAATATTCTGTAATGAGAAGGTGGATCTAGTGCAATGGATAATCCTAATTGGTGATGAAACATTTAATATCGATTCAATACATAGAATTAAACACTTTGGAGAAAATACGGTTTCAAGCATAGAGAATAATCGATTTGTAGTTGATTATGGAGAAGAACATATCTTTTATGATTTTTCTGAAAGTATTATAAATGATTATGACTTTGAAGAACTACAGAAGATTCCTTTTCAAAATCCTCATTTCATTATGATGATCTATAAGTCTAAGGATCTCATGAAGAAAATATTGAGTCAGGATAATTTCATTAGGGGCATCTATGTTGATGATGATCATGGTCTAATAATGCCTATAGAAGAATACATTGAAACCTTTTCAAGCGAAAGATAGTAATTTGTTTGTTGGAGAAGGTAGTAGCATCACTTAAAACGCTTTTACTCGTGCGGCGATCTTGACGTTCCATAGCGTACAATAGGCTTTCGAGGGAGCAGAAGTTAGCAGACAACTCTGTGAGTCGGTGAAGATAAAAGTATTAGCTGAAACTTCCGAAAATCTGTTCTACGAGGTGTTTCGCAATGAAGGAGCTACATAGAATTATTCATGATTCTTCTAAAGACATCTATACCAAACTAGATGTAGTAGTAAACGATTTTTGGGAATGGTCGAAATCCCAAAAACATGAATATGAATGGGAAACAGAATATGATAATTGGGTCATAATGAATACTATTTTTGCTGAATTAATAGAAACTACAGAACACACAGATTGGTCTCGAAGAACAATCAATAACTTGCTATATAGTATTGCACGAGACCATGAATGTGCGATTCTAATTAATAAGTTATGTGAAAAACCCAAAAGTTTTCTGTTTTTAGCACAGGAAGGTTTATTTTATTCGGACGTTGATGTGAGATGGCAGTTAGCGCACTACCTTACAAAAATACCTGGAACCTACTCAGAAGCCGAAGAATTGATTTATAAGTTTTCTGATGATAGTGATGAGTATGTCCGAAGGAGAGCAGTATTAGCTCTTGGATATATCAAATCCAAATATGCCGAAGAAAAAGCTATAATGGCATGGAATACGAATTTGGAATATCAAAGAATTGCAGCTTTAGAAGTGTTATACCAAATAAAGTCGAAGAAGCTTGAACACTATTTAAAGTTAGCACGAAATAGTGAATTTAAGTATGTGAGATCTAATGCAGAAAGAATAATACATCAGATCAGATAGAAGAATAGCACAAGAATTTTGCATGTCATACTATCTAAATCTCACCCTAGGAGGAACTATTATGATATTAGAAAAAGTCATAAATAAAATTGAAATACAAAGCGAATATAAGGAGTTTGTTAATAAGTATATCGATAATATTCTTAACGAATTTGAAGGTAAGATTCATAGCATTTATATGTGCGGTTCAGTTCCTAAAGGAACGGCTATACCGTTTAAGTCAGACGCAGACTTTACGATTGTATGTGCAAATCCTAACGATATTGATTACGATAGATTATCGGCTATTAAAGATAGGCTTTTGCAAGAATACCCGATAGTAACTAAGATTGATACGATCATTTGCTCGATTGATGATGTATTACGTAAGCCGAATGAGTGGGGTTTTTGGATTAAGATCATTTGTGTTTGCGTATACGGTGACGATGTTGGAGAAAAAGTACCACCGATCATTATTTCCCCAGCGTTCATTGTAGACTTGAATACAGAGACTAAAGAGGAAGTAGACCGCATTATACATCGCATACTTTCCAATGCTAATGATCCCACCTTAACAACTAGATATATTAAAGGGTATTCGAAGAGATTACTTCGTGCATTATACTCTTTGGTTTTAGAAGATACAGGTGTGTGGGAAGATGACATGATGAAGATGAAAAATGCTTTATTAAACTATTGTGAGATTGATTCCGCTTTAGTTAATTATCTGTATGCTTGTTACTTGGATAGCCATGTACCTGTTGAGGAGTTTCTGGGAATTGCAGATGAAGTATATCGCTATTTTGAGAATGCTTTACATAGAATGGCTGCTTCTGGGAGTACTTTTGACTGATTACATATTAACATCCTGAATCATCGTGAGAGGCGAGTGACCTTAGTTAGCTTCTCAAGCTCGTTAAGACGTCACTGTATGAAATGTGCTACAAGCTTTGCAATTATAAGTAGTTACTCTATGAGAAAAGAACATCGTCAATATAAATACTAGACTTACAAACTTTTGAGAAGAAGATGTAAGAGCAATTTAAAAGCTGATCTAGTTGACGGAGTGAATTAGGGTACAAAGCACGCCTGGATGTGAGAACGCCTTTTAGAGTAATGAAGGAAGACAGAAGCAACGTCTAACATAATATTCACGCTGTGGGCATACCGGAACATTATGCGAAATATCACTAAAGAAATTTTATAGAAAGGGACGAAATTACATGACAATAATTCAAGAAGCTAATATACAATCAAAAGTGATTTTTTCAAAAGACAAAAGGCACAGATATTTGCTTGAGAGAGTTTGGGACAATGAGAAGAAAAAGGCGACTGTGATTATGATTAATCCAAGCTTCGCAGATGAATTAAAGACCGATGTGAGTGTTTGTAAATTAATGAATTTCCTAATAGATAATGATTTTGGGGCACTTAGGATAGTAAACTTATATGCATTTATTTCAACAGATCCTGCTGCTTTATCGAACAATTCAGAGGCTGTAGGTGAATTAAATGATCAATATATTGAAAGTTCTATAGCAGATACTGATTTAATTATTATTGGTTGGGGAATTGAAAAATCAAAATACACCAAAAGAAAAGTATACATAAGGAATCTATTAAAGAAAACTACTACAGAAATTAAAGGATTTATTGATAATGAGGGGCGTGTAGGGAGACATCCTAGTAGGATAAGCCAATTTATATTGAGTGATTATCTTCTAGAGTAATGGTACTACCATAATATTAAAGCAGCGGCTTTATGGAGCTATAGTCTGTGTGAAGGATTTAGGAGAGGGATTTTCGTAGATGACTCCGTTGAGGTTCGTAAATACATGAACGTTATAGGGAACACCTAAACTCACAAATAAGAGGAAAATATATGAGAAAATATGCTTTCGTAGATCCTAAAGATGAGGTGAAGAAAGTGATGATTTATGAAGTAGAACAAGATATCTACGTATTCACCTATCAAACTTTAGCAGATGTACCTTGTACAAAAGATTATTGGTTTGAAACCTTGTCTGAAGCTGAAGAATATTGTGAAAATCGATTTGGAAGAATGAAATGGATACAGATTGAAGATCCAAGAATTGGAGAACCTCAAGATTTAATAAACGCTCCAAAACTTCGATTCTATACGAATCTTGGATAGGCAAAACAAACGTAGAGCGGATTAATGTCGGTTGATTCATTGAAACTCATTTAATATCACAGTAATAAGTGTAAATCCCGAAGTAATCGCTGTGGCGATATATGAAGAAATTCTCATGGAAATTGTTGAGAATCAAAGTTAATTTATATGTAGTAGCAAAAGCTGCTACAAGAGCTTTAGAGGTATGCGGATTTTTTTGCAGATTATTTTGAGCATTAGTATAGTGTTGACTGGATATCCAGATGAAAACTCTGTGCGTGATTATAAATAGGCGATGCAGAGTTTTTATATTTAAGAGTAATCTAAAAGTAGTTAGAACAAATAGAATATCAATATCGTTGTGCAAGCCTAGAGTTGATGTTAGTCTAAAATAATAGCAGTATAAACGAACTGCATCTAAACAAAATTTAAGTGAATCCTTAAATAACTAATACATAATCACAAAACTCGTATTTCTTTTAGTGAAAATAAAATCATCTTTAGACTTATTAAATAAGGCAATAATTATAATATGTCATATCATGATTTTATTCGAAATAATAAAATAAATAGGTATCTTAAAAATAGCTAAAGTATTGTTTATCATTTTATTTATAGCTTATGTGAACTGTCCAAACTATAGTAGTGGGGGGTACGCAGATCCGTAAGATGATCCAAGCGCTCATGCTTTAGATGAATATTCTGACATATACAACAACAGGAATGTAGCAAAATTTTGCGGTCAGGATAGCTACTATGATGAAATGCAATTTATACAATGCATTAAGTAGGTGCGAACCTATTAGCTTAATATGTAATACTTTATTTTATATGTTGAGACTATTGTAAATAAATGCTATTTTACTTGATAGAAGATAAACAAATCAGAACAAACAACTAATTTTGACTGGATTGGAGGTGGCGTGATGAGTGTTGAAAGCGTAGGTGTTCGAGGCTATGAATACCAATATCTTGTCTCTGCTTATATTGCAATATATCTATTAGATCAAGAAAACGTTAATATTTATATCGAGCCTACAGATGGTGAGGATTCTCGGATTGTTTTTGAATCTGAAGGTGAATGTTATATTCTGGATGTGCAAGTGAAGAATCGATCCAGCCAAATTGATTTAGAAGAGTTTTCAAGTTGGATTAGCCATTTCGACAAGCATAGCCGTGATATACACTTGTTAAAAAAATTAAAGCAAGAAAACAATCGTTTTGTGTTATTTGTAACTAATGCACGCTGTCGAGACGACGTGAGCCTATTTGTCGATTCCAATAATGTTTATTTACCTTTAACTGTAGGAATGAGTGATGAATTACTTGACCGGATCAAAATAAATACTTTGGCTCATTATAACAATGCGACTTCACTTGGTAAGGAACGTCATAATTCATTAGAGCATTTTTTTAAAGATACTTCAACCAATCAGACAAGGGCGATATTGAAAAAAAATCGCGTTTGGGAGTCTATGGACGGGGATACTGTTCATGAACGGTTAACACGTTTGCTCAATAAGAAATATGCTGTTCCTCAAAGCCAAATAGATGACGTAATCCGAAAACTGGACGAACTAGTTCGGCAAGGACGAGATTCCAAAAAATCTATAGCAGATGATATTGTTAGATTGCTTTCTACTTATAGGGGTGACCGAATATTCACATATGATGATAAGCTAGTACCGCGTGTAGAAACTTCTTATTGTAATGAGATTTTAGAAACTTCTCATGTGTTGCTACTAACAGGGGTATCTTTGTGTGGAAAAACATATTTAGCAAAGGAGCTCGCACAACGTTATCAGGAGTCGGGATTTAAAGTAAAAATAACTAGTGATCTAGATGGTGATAGTGGTGCTTTCGCTTTTCTACGGCATGTAAGCTCAGAGGAAAGGCTACTAGTATTAGAAGATCCATTAGGCTCCATTACTGCTAGTACACAAAGCGCTGAATTGGTCGCTAAATTGGAACGATTGTTGGATGTCTGCAGCCCGCATCGCAAATTGATCGTAACAATGCGCAGTGATATTTTGCTCCATGCTTTTCGCTGTGATTCGACTGCAGAATGTCGCATTAAGATACATATGTGGCAAGATTTAACGTCCAATGATGCTACATTTGGAGAAAAAATTTGGATGTGCTATTATGGAAAATCTTCTTCGTCGGTGACATTATTTCATCGACTGCGAGGCTGGTTGGAACGTAATGAACATGCAAGCTTTTTGCAACCAGGACAAATTGTATATCTTTATCACTCACAACCTGATTTGAGTGTGTTGGAGCAATGGAAAGATTCAGAGATTGTTCATGAAGCTCGGATAGACTCTAGTCGCTTAGCACAGCTAATTGAGAATCAAGGACAGAAAAGTATATTCGTGTTTATGGCACTCGGCTTAAGCTGCAATACTTATCGAGCAATAAAAATTACAGATTTAGGATATTTGTTAAGTGAGTCTAAGGAAGAACCAGGTCTTAATCCTCATCGTAATGAGCATCGCATACGTTCCTACAATCTTTTTGGCGGACCAACTGAGATCCCGCCATTTCCAACTTGTGATGAAATATACACGATTAAAGACGAGTATATGACAGTCATTCGTAGGTTGCGTGACAGTGGCTACATTAAAGTTGATCAAGTTCATAGCGCAATCGTTTTTACACATCCTATTTACAATCACGCTAGCAAAATTGTATTTCAAACAAGTTTAAAGGACGTTTTTGCTGATAAGGAACGTATTTTCAGATTATTAAGTCGAAGTTTGGCTTCACCTTCTAAAGAAGGAGCATTGTGTGCTATAACGGTGGCAGAATTATATTATGAGGAGGAGCAAAATACCATTCTTAAGCAGAGAGTCAAGGAATTGCTGCTTAGAAGCTTACATTCTTTGTTTCCGTCTGTAAAAGATCGAGTTATTATGTATTTTGATAGTCGACTGAATGAGCTTAGCGATCAGGAACAGGAAGCATTTGTGAATTCTGTAAAAGTTCAAAGTTCGATCAATAGTGATGATATTCTTTGGTATGAGGGGGAGCCATACTATAACACAGCAATAAATCGTGGATCGGGATTTGGTTGGCTAAATTGGAATGAAGATGGGCATAATTTAAGGTTAAAAAAATTAGAGGCACGTGAGCGACTTACTGCTGAAGAGATATGGAATATGCTCGCATATAACGCTATGACTGATTTGGAGTCGGAGAAGTTATTACATGTTATAAATCTAGCACTAAACCATGATGAAAGTTTTATTAGAGCAAGAGCTATAAAGATATTATTTCAATATTTTGCCTATACATTCGAGGATATTTCAAACTATCTGGAGCCTCATGAACATCCCGATTACATTTACAATCTGTTTCATGGAGCTTTGTCTAGTTGGAGCAAATATTCATTAAAAATGAAGGCGGAAATTTTACAATATTTTCTAAATTCACTGTCAATCATTTCTGTTGCAATACGTTCTAAGCATTTTTTTGAAAATTTTGAAGATAGCCATGCAAGGGATGGTTTAGCTTGGGATAAGCTCGCAAAAGAGGAAATTCGTGAGCTCTGGATTGTATGGTACGATGTATTTATAACGCTACTAAACCATTTCCCATCTCAACATATGGAGATGAACGAAGCCCATATGGTGAACGTGGCTAGAAAATCGCTCGCATATTTTGACGATTTAGAAAAGATTGTTCAGCTAGCAAGTTCTTGGTATCACTGGTTGCAACAGTATAGACAGCATCATTTGCCAGATGATTATGGAATGAATGTTGCAGATTATTTGTTAGAAGGAACAGGACGGGCTGCCGAAGTTAGAGTCAAGCTGTTTCAAGAACTGCTAGAAGATCGTCAAACGAGTCTGTTGACCGTTACGATTGGTGCAATGGTAGATCATTGGTCTTTTTTGTCAAAAAACGAGCAGAACAAACTTATGAGAGTATTGCAGTCTGAACGAGCGGATACCTCCTGGTTACAGGGGGTGGCATTAAATCGGCACTCTGTACCAGATGAAATACAAATTTCAATTGTAGGTGAAGTCCTATTTACACAAGAAATTAATGTTATAGTAGATCGCCTATGGGAAAAAGGACTGCTCGAATACTGCCTCAATGTCTATTGTGGTTATCCCCAACCATTATGGTGGAATGGCTATCACCACAATAATAGCAGGATTTGGAATCGCGTTATTATTGAGGTTCTAGAGCGATCTTTCGAAGGTCGTGTCTTCGATATTGCATTGCGGGAGTTTATAGATTCTCTTTACAATCATGATACACGAAGATTTCCAGATGGTATTAATATATACATTAGATTAATTACTGACCCTGCTAAGAGACATACTTTATTTTGTGAATTACTAAAGGTTACAGCAACACAAAATCAGAATAATAAACAAATGTGGGATTTACTATTTGCTTACAGCTCTGAGTCGGAAAAGCAGATGTTTTTTAAAATTATCGCAGAAAATATTGAAGCTGTACAATATTGTCGTGATAGCGAAGATGATTTGTTTGAGTTATTTGATAGCAAGGTTATCTCTGGAAAATTATACCCTGAAATGGATATTGATTCTTTAATCATAAAAAAATGTTCTATAATGAAATATTTTAATCAAAAAGCAACGCCTTTGCTTGATCACGAAGAAAATCAGAAATTAATATTTGATCAATTTAAAGTATTTATCAGTGAAGTATATGAATATACGCCACCAAGAATGAACTTAACAAATAAGTTTGTCAGAAAAACGATAACCCAACTGCGTATTTCCGAGGATGAAATCACCCGATTGCCTGAAGCTAGGCGTCGTCAGTTGGTTCATATAGGTTCTGAAAAATCGAAAGCATTTAACGATCATTACGAGTTAGAGAATTGGTTACAATAATTTATTAAGGTAAAGAATTCAGAAAAAAATATATTAAACTAATAAAAAGATTAATTTGATACGGTAGCTATACACAAATTAGACTCCAATAATATATTATCCCTATCAATAGGAGCACTACTATGTAGCGCTTCTATTTGTTGTCACATATCAAAAAAGTATGTAAAACATAAGAATTCGTAAGTGAAATGATTAAATATAATATTAAAGATATTAGTGAATAGATACTAGTTTCTAGTCTGTTTTGTGAAAGTACTACTACTTGAAATTGGTTGTATTATTTATTAGAAATTCGACTATCAACAACTAAGTTAAAACAATTTGAATTGCTCCTTAGATATATAGTAACGATGAAAAGTGGAAAAAGAAATACTGCATAGAATTTCAAAAGAAGGCTTACTCTTCCTCCAGATCATACGTATCTCCGGGTGATGGTTCCACTTATTTATTAGATTCTGAAGAAGCAGCTTTTTACGCCATTTAAATAGAGTCAGCTATATTTTCAAACAATATGAGTTCTAAACTACTAGGTTGAGAATAAGTTTAGAGAGGCGTAGTCATATATTCTTAAACTAATCAACAATCAAAACTCTTGTTGCAAATAAGAAGAGATGTCAACTGTATAACACGGTTCCCACCATATATGTGTACTTTAATTGGGAAATTAAATTCGCCAAAGATAATTGCACAAATAAAATATGGTAAATATTACATTTTATAATAGGTTTTTTTCTTTTATAAGAGTATAATTAACTTTATTCGTAGTCACAATATCCTACATATTTAAACATATTAACGTAAGGAGAAAATATATGTACATATCAAATATTTCAATAGAAAACTTCCGGAATTTTAAAAATAATATAACTATAAACTTTAATGAAGGTATGAATATAATTATAGGTCATAATAATTCTGGAAAATCAAACTTACTTAAAGCTCTAGAATTAGTTCTCAGTGTTGGGTCAACCAAAAAGTTAAGTGTGGATGATTTTAACAAGGAAGTTACAATAGATGATCTCAAAAAAAGTTCTCCTAAGGTAACCATTTCTGTATTTTTTACTGAATCAGAACATGAAGAAGAATTTTCTGAGGATTTAGTAACAGTATCAGACTGGCTTATTCGGCTTGAAAAACCATATCAAGCAAAGCTGACTTATTCATTTTATTTACCAGAAAGAGAAGAAGAAGACTATATTAGAGCGCTTAAAAATGTAAACTCTAAAAACATAGAGGACTACTGGCTGGTTATTAAGCATAAATTTTTAAGGAAATACAAGTCGGGCATTTACGGTGGGGATTATTTATTAAAGCAAGCTGCTGAGACTGAATCGCTAAATAAAATCGATTTTCAGTTCATTGATGCAATTCGCGATGTAGAGCGTGATTTATTCACTGGGAAAAACACGCTTTTGAGAGAAGTTATTGATTTTTTCATGGATTATGAAATAAAGAATAATGATCAAAAAGACAAAGATAGAGAAACACAAGAAGAAGATATCGAAAAATTAAAAAAAGAGTTTTCTATTAATGCTGCTGCTCTTATAAAAACACTGCAAGATCGTATGGAACATGGTAAGAAAGAGATGTTAAGTTACGCTCATGATACTGGAGCTTCTTTTGGTAATGCGATTCCCGATTTTGATGGGAATATTTTAGATTCAGAATTATATTCTGCACTTAGATTAACTGTAAAGTACGAAACTGGCATAACTATACCAGCTACTCATAATGGCTTAGGCTATAATAATCTCATTTTTATGTCTTTATTACTTGCTAAGATGCAAAAAGATGCTTCTGGTGATTACTTGGGAAGCAATGCAAAAACATTTCCTATTTTAGTTATTGAAGAGCCTGAAGCTCATTTACATCCAGCAATGCAATATAAATTTTTGAAGTTTCTTAGGGAAAATGGAAAAAGTAAAGCCAGACAAATTTTTATTACTACACATTCACCTAATATTACTTCAGCTGTCTCTTTAGACGAAATTATGTGTTTTCATCGAACTGATAAAAATCAACTTAACGTAGCATATCTAGGGAAGATTTTTGATAATGATCCACAGAGTAAAGCCTATATTGAAAGATTCCTTGATACTACTAAATCTGATATGTTGTTTGCAAAATCTATAATCTTTGTTGAAGGATTGGCAGAACAATTAACGATGTCTTTATTTGCGCAATATCTTGGTTATGATCTAGAAGGTGACCATGTTGCAGTAATCAATGTAAATGGGAGGTACTTTGATCATTTTCTTAAGCTTTTTGATACTAATCAAAAGTTCACTTTGCATAAAAAGGTCGTTTGTATTACTGACTTAGATCCAGTTAGGACTGCTAAAAAACAGAATTCTCAAGAAGAACCAGATAAAATCATTGAAGATACGGATACCAAATGCTATCCTTTTGAATTGTATGCAGAACCAACTCATTATGATTATTATCCATGTACTAACAAGTTAGTTGACCAAAAGCAGCCTTCTAATATTCGCTGTTTCTCTCAAAAAATCAAACAAGGCAAAACATTCGAATATTCATTATGCTATGAGAATCCTGGTAATTTTTTGATTCTTACTAAAAACATGAATAATTATGAAGAACTTATTGATTTATTTGAAATTTATAATAATGGAGAATCATTAGAACCAATTTTGAATAGATTGGGAAAAAGAGGGAAATTTCGCAATAGAGTTATCGATAGTATTTCGAAGTATAAATACGATGATAAAGAAGAGCATGTTCTAGCTGCTAGATACCTGAGCTCAGTTAGTAAGGGAGAAAACGCCTATGAGCTTGCTTTTAATTTACAACAAAATTTAGAAAGTGTTGATAAGAAACCATTTGAGGTTCCACAATATATAAAGGATGCGATCATATGGATTTCAAAATGATAAATGCTGATTCCACCATCCCAATTGAAACTCACTTTAAAATTGTAGCTGGTCCTGGAGCGGGTAAAACACGATTTTTGATCAACCATATTCAGTATATATTACATAAGTCCGAGCGTTTAGGACGTAATAAGAAAATGGCTTGTATCACTTATACTAATATTGGTGTTGAGACTATTTTAAAAAGACTTTCTAGTGGACATGATCATGTTGAAGTATGTACTATTCATAGTTTTTTATTTTTGCATGTTGTAAAACCTTTTTTATCTTTAATCAGTGAGAAGCATAACATTGATGTTCATAAGGTTAAAGGGCCTTCGGATCACTTAATTTCAGGTTTTTTTAATCAAACTGCTTTAGAGAGACAATTTAAATTATCCAACGTTGATGTGGTGAGAAATTTATTTTGGTTTATTGATGATGATAATGTATGCAAACTACACATCAAAGGTCGAATAGCTGATATGCATAAAAATCTATATGGATATAAACAGATGTTTTGGCAAAAAGGAATTTTGCATTACGATGATATACTTGCTTTTGCTTGGGAAATAATGAATGATTATCCTGATGTTTTAAGAGTGATCCGTTCTAAATTCCCTTATATCTTTATAGATGAATTTCAAGATACTAGCCCAATGCAAACACAAATCATAAAAAAAATTGCAGAAAAAGAAACTAAAATAGGTGTTATTGGTGATGCAGCTCAATCCATTTATGGCTTTAAAGGCTCTGATGTTAAGCAATTTGAAGAATTCAATTTAGATAATATCTTATTTTATAAAATGGAGAATAATCACAGAAGTACAGAACAAATCATAGCTCTTTTAAATACTATTCGATCTGATATTAATCAGAAAAGTCCGGAAAATAAATCAGGGCGTTTACCAACTATTTTAATAGGTCACCCTTTAGAGGCAGTTCGATATATTCATAACTTGCTTGATTCTGAAGAGCTTTACACACTCTCATTTTCCAACATTAAGGCTAACTCTATAAGAGATAAAATTGATTATGAGAACCATGCTACATTTGAGACCATTGAATCTGCTTTTACAGAAAATGATTCAAATAGCGATAGAAGAAAAATTATGATTTCTTTTATCAAGGCATTAGAATATGCACGTTTATTAAACTTCAAAAAAGCTATTCAGGAAATAAGCAGGAGCACTAGTAAAATAAGTGATAAAAAAAGAGCATTAGAAATTATTCAACACATGCTAGCTGAATATCCCCAATATAAAGATGAACCGATTGAAAAATTGTATCTTGAGATTTTACGTCTAGAAATAAAGATACCAGCCATCTTAAAAAGAATCCCCCCTACTCCAATAGAAACTTTTTATAAAAGTAAAACATATTCAGAGCTTGCTGTATTAATTCAAAACCAAGAGAATGTTGGTCACCATCGAACAATTCATCAAGCAAAGGGAAGTGAATATGAGAATGTATTGGTTAACGTTCTTCCAAATAAGCAAAAATATTCTGAAAAGAGAGAACTGGGTTTCCTTTTGAATCCTGATACATCTAATCAAGAAGACCATCGAGTTTATTATGTTGCTGCAAGTAGAGCGATATCCAATTTGTTTTTTTGCGTGCCAAGTTTATCGGCAAGTGCAAAAAAACAACTCAGTAAACTATGTGATATTCATACTTTAATATAACATTCTATTCAGTCTATATGGCTATAAATAGATTAAGTAACCAGAGCCGATCAAATCGGTAGCGTTAGAGCTTAAGCTGTTGATCAGCGAGGATGAGAGTTATGAGCTATTCAGGCGCTAATTTGATAGCAAATGATAGAGGAAATAAATTAAATCATTCAGGGTATGGAGGGTTATACATAGCGGCTCATATTTCCCTGGTTTGCTTTTACTTTTTAAAATATCAAATCGTAGATTTAGAGAGATTCCAAATAATTATCAACTTGAATCTAATTGTTTTGAGTCTGGGGTTAGGTATTGCCGTAAACTGGGTTATTGTATCCTCCGGAATTTGTAGAGAATATGAAGCTGATTATGAACTCCCCTAATAAGTGCTACACGTGACCATAAAAGCGGATCTGCTGGTACTGGATAATATGAATCTTTGGATGTGGAATCATATTCGGGATACTCTCGTTTGAAATCCAGATGAAGCTGTGGATAAGGCGAACGATGAAGAGTTCTGTGCGAAAGGTATGCCTAGATAAAACAGCCGGTAAAAGATTTACCTAGGCTATAACTTATTTCACCTTGCCAATTTATAATTTTTTAAGGAGCATATATGA
>JBCNLJ010000005.1:0-118907 GCA_039595515.1 Paenibacillus sp.
ACTTCTACTTCTACTTCTACTTCTACTTCTACTTCTACTTCTACTTCTACTTCTACTTCTACTTCTACTTCTACTTCTACTTCTACTTCTACTTCTACTTCTACTTCTACTTCTACTAAATGATGATATTGATCTTGCTTGTAGTTATGCTATAAGGTAACGCTAATTTATATGCGAATGACAACTCGTTTTTGTTTTTATTATGAGATACAGCTATTATTTATTACTGCTCAGGTGTTGCTGGAGCTATTGTGTCGTGCTAGTTATAGCAGCTATTAACTGCTATGATCCCGAGATGATGCTATATGGTGGATTTAACCTGATCCTTGTCCTTGTCTATACTTCCCACTCCGGACGATAACGATATAGCTGTGAAGGTCGATGACCTGCATCTTTTGTATATTCATTTGTAGCGATTACTCGTGGTGCCATTTTACGACGGAAGGCTGGCGCCAGTAGCTCTTTGCCAAGCACAATTTCATATACCTGCTGTAATGCCGACAGGGTAAACAGCGGTGGCATCAGATTGAACGCAATATCGGTATATTCGATTTTGCTGCGTAAGCGTTCCAGTCCATACGCAATCATCTGCACATGATCAAATGCGATCCCGTCACTGCTGAGCACCTGCCACTGTTCACCGGTTAGCGTGCCTTGATACGTGCGAGTCACTCTGATCGTGCCAGTTAGCCGGATATCATGATGCACTAGCTCCACCTGCATATCCCGTTCCAGCCTGCACCCGCCTTCAATATGCACCTTTTTCTCCTGTAGCACCCGGTAGCCCAGCTTGAACCAGCGCGCATCTCGCGCATCTTCACCCGCCTGAATCTGCTGACTGGTTGAATCCGCAAGTGCCATATAGGCAGTGCTGATCACTCGTGTGCGCGGATCACGATCAACAGCGCCCCATGTGTATAGCTGCTCCATATAAATGCCATCCAGCCCTGTTTCACTGCGCAATTCGCGTGCAGCCGCCTCATCCAGACTTTCGTTCATTGCTACAAAGCCACCCGGCAATGCCCACCAGCCCAGATATGGATGCTCGCCGCGCTGTACCATCATAAGATGAAGCGATTTTTCGGGTAGCTTGCGATAATTATCCTGCTGCTCATCCAAAATCGTAAAAATCAGCATATCTGCAGTAACCGAAGGCCGTTCAAATTCACTAACATCATACTGCTCCAAATATTGCTGCTCATTCCAGCCGCGATGATCCAGCCGATCTGCTGCTCCGGCAAATGAAGAAGACTGCTCATGATCCTTTTCACCCATACACAAACCTCCAATCAATATGCATTTCAGCCATCGCGCCTGATGGTTGAATCGCTACAGAAGTGCGGGCAACCTGTAATTGAATATCTGTCGTTCAATACTCAATATATAGAATCAAGCGCGCTTTTATTATTATCATTTTGTTAATAACATATAGTTATTATATACACGACAATGGTGTTCGTCAATCTTCGATCTGTTTGGTTCGATGGAATAGTTGGTTTTATAGGGTATCAGGATAGAGAGACATGGCTGATAGAGAAGCTTAGCAGATTGCTCATCACCAACTGTAAAAGATTATTATAATCACCCATGCCGGATGGTTCTACACGATGAACTATGTTAAGCTTAACCGGAGCCACTGTACACAGAAGATACACTGTGATTAGCAGGTAAAACAAAGCTATGCTTTTGCCGATATAAAGCATATAGTGAGCTTTACGTCCTCTGCATGTAAAGGCTCCCGGAAACGAACCGCTCCATGTTGGATAGGAGGAGCGGTAAAGGAGTGATTAGATTATGAAGGTGAATCCAATTGAAGCTGTACGCAAAATCACAGCCGATCTGGCCTACTATACGAGACAAATTTTTGAAAAGCGTGCGGAACAGCAAGAGAAGTATGCACAGCAAAAACGCGCTGCATCGAATACGCAAACCGAGGTTCAATTTGAGCAAATGCTGGAGAAGGTGCCTTCTCATCATACGGTCAGCAAACCGTCTGCTTTATCTACGGTTGCCTATGAGGATCTGGCAGATTTCAAGGTGCTGCATAGTCAGTATGAACACACCCCACTGACCCATCAACGAATCGCCCATGCGCAAAAAGCGTACGAATTATCGATGAATGAACAAAGCCCGGTAACGATCGAGCCATTCGATTCACGCGCCTGATCTTTATGTAGCTTTTACGAAGGATAACTAACAGAAAAGCCATTCTTTTGCCTGCATAGCAGTATGCTAGTAGCTCTATCACACAGATCGAGCTAAAGCGGGCAGAAAGAATGGCTTTTTGTATTCAATAATTGTGCAAATTACGTATTTTTAACACTATGTTTTAACACTATATAATAAAGATTCACCTTGATAGGAGTGATTTTTATGATAGGATTTGCTATTGTTTTGATTAATTAATCATCTACTATATTCTCGTTCTCTATAAATCAATAACTGTACACCCTATTGTCTATGTGCTACTTTTACTGTTAATTTACAGTTGCTGATTTGATCGCTTTTACATCGTAGCGAGCATGGGATACATTCAGAATGTATTCCGGCTTCGGCTGGCCTGCATTCTGGCGATGTCCTTGAACGTGTGCGTCACTCTTCTCCCAATTTTTCCAGGCTTCTTCCGATTCCCAGCGGAACATAATGACAACTTCCTCTTCACCACGGCGAACCTGCTTGACCATCACTTGAATATCGATAAAACCAGGCTGCTGCTCTACAATTGAACCGGGCTTGCTAAAGCGCTCTACCACCTGATCTGAATGACCTTCACTTACCGTCATCGTACGTAAAATAACGAACATATCCATTCCCTCCTTCATGCCGCTATGTCTCCGGCGTATACTACTTATTATAAATGATAATAATTATCATTGTCAAAACAAGAAAATGAGCTGCTTCTACCACTATATATTAAAATCCGGTGCTCTACAGGATGCATGGCATCGTCTATAAAGCACCGGATCACGGTTATCAATGGTATATACTTGTATCTCAATAATTACAGCAGCATCGATTGGACACATTATAACGAATCCAGATGATGTCTAAAACGGATGCCTACTATACAGGGCAAGCTTGTCTTTAAAATTCCGTTTCATATATAATCTCTCCGGTTCGAGACAGATCATAGCCGCCAATCGCTTGCAGCTCACGCTTGAACTCTTCAGATTGCAGTGTCTTCTTGAGCAATGCAATCCATTCTGCATGCTCTGGACGATTCAAAATGACCAGATCATAGCGCTCCACTGCGAGCGGGATAAATTCAATTCCGACCATAGCAGCAGCCTTCTCGCTGCCTACACCTACATCCGCATCGCCGGCTGCAATCCGGGCTGCTACAGCGATATGCGAGGTTTCCTCCTGATCATAACCGCGCAGCGTAGATGGACGAATGCCATTTAACCGGAGCTGCTCATCCAGCAGCACGCGAGCGCCTGCTCCACGCTCCCGATTGGCAAGTCGGATTCCAGTCTGTCCAAGCTGCTGCCAGCCGTCAATTCGTTTCGGATTACCGCGCTGTACGTACAATCCAGCTCGTCTGGACACCAGATTGATCACAGTAAATGAACGTGATACAAGCAGCTTGCGTATATACGGTAAATTGTATTCACCTGTTTCCCCGTCATATAGATGCGTGCTCACAATATCCGAATGTCCCATATACATCGATACAAGACTATCCATACTTCCGGCAAAGGAACGAAGTGCGCGAAAACGACCGTCCTTTTCCATATAACGTGCCAGCAAATCCAGACTTGTATCCTGTCCCGTAATAACAAGCGGACGCATACCGGAAGGTGGCATTAGCGGCTCCTCGGTTACCGGATGCATCGTACCTACATTACGCAAAATTTCTTCCGGTCTTGCATAAGCCGCATGAACAAATGCCGGTGAAGCCGTCGTTGTCTCTGGCGATGATGGCTGTGCCGGGTATAAACGATCAGCGGCATCCGGCGCCAATCCTGTATCCGGTGGATGAGCAAGCGTATCATTTTGCAACTCTCGTAGCTGAAGCTGTCCCGCTTGCTCGCGCAGCATCCCATCTTTTGCACGCTGTTTGTAGGTTTCCAGATCATCGTGATCGATTCGCATCTGCTTGCCCACACGATAAGCAGGTAATTCTCCTTTTTTAATCAGATCATACACGGTTAGCTTGGATACCTTTAATAGCCGTGCAATCTCTTCGGTCGTATATGATATTTGTTCGCTCATAAATGACCCCTTTCTTCTATAATCGATGCCTTTAGGCGATTCTATGCAGGGTGCTGCGGATAACTATCGGGAATCGTTGATGCTGCATGCGCCACAGCGGTTATATCTGTGTTGTGCTTGCATTGTATATCTATCGTAAATGAAGCGGTATCGAACCCTGACCATACACATAACTTACTCATGGTATACCTATCTTAACCGTCACTCCCATTTAATTCAATTCGCAAAACGAAATATTTAACCTCATTAATTATAACTAGATATAATTAGTATTATCCTGTATGATTTAGTACATAGTTTGGCGGTTGAGAACTACATAAATATCCATTTTATTGTTTAGGAGGCTTTTCATGAATCATTCTGCTCCTTCCTCCCGTACGCGAGGAATCGTATCCCGTTTTATCCGCCTGGCAGTCCCTATGCTTATTTTGCTAGCTGTATTGCTCAGTGCTTGCTCATCCAGCACGCCTGCATCCTCAGGTGCTTCCAGCTCTACAGGTAATCCGAGCGGTAACAATCAACCGGTCGAGCTGACCATCTCTGCTGCAGCCAGCCTGACGGATAGTTTAAAAGAAATTCAAGCGCTCTATGCGAAGAAATATCCAAATGTAACGCTGACATTTAACTTCGGCGCTTCCGGTACGCTGCAAAAGCAAATCGAACAGGGCGCACCTGCTGATCTGTTCTTATCCGCAGGCAGCAAACAAATGAAGGCACTTGTAGACGAAAAGCTGATCTCCGCCGATCGTACGGTCAATCTGCTAACCAATGAGCTGGTGCTTGTCGTGCCAAAAGACAGCACAACCGCACCAACTTCTATCGCTGATCTGAAGCAAGATGGCATCAAGCGTCTGGCTATCGGTACACCAGAATCGGTTCCTGCGGGTATGTATGCGAAGCAGGCGCTGGAGAAATCCGGTGAATGGGATACGCTTCAACCGAAGCTTGTGCAGACGAAGGATGTGAAGCAGGTGCTCTCCTATGTAGAAACAGGCAATGCTGACGCAGGGTTCGTTTATAAAACAGATGCGATGGAATCCCAGGGTGTGAAGATTGCCTTCACCGCAAACGAAGATAGCCACGATCCGATCGTTTATCCAATCGGCGTGCTGTCATCTACTACACATCGTGAAGATGCGGCTCTGTTCTATGCTTATTTGCAAACGCAAGAAGCGCTGGATGTGTTCGCCAAGTACGGCTTTAATAAGGCAGCCGCTGGATCATGAGTACCGTCTGGTCATGGGAGGCCGTTGGCTTTCCCGTCACCCTTTCGCTTCAAATTGCGTGCTTATCCAGCATCATCGTATTTCTACTTGCTACGATTGCAGCGCTATGGATGAATCGCACTCATTTTCCGGGTCAAATTATTGTGGAAACCTTGTTTATGCTACCGCTGGTGCTGCCTCCTTCTGTCGTCGGTCTGATCTTGCTGACGATTCTCGGCAGACGGAGCTGGATTGGGCAGTTTGCAGAATGGTTGACTCATCAGCCGATCGTATTTAGCGTTACCGGTGCAGTGATCGCAGCCGTTGTCGTTGCTTTTCCACTGGTATATCAAGCGCTCAAGACCGGCTTTGCGCTCGTGAATCGCGAGGTGCTGGAATCTGCTCGTTCGCAGGGTGCGAGTGAGCTACAGGTATTGTGGTTTATGGTACTGCCACTTGCCTGGCGCTCACTTGTGACGGGCTTTGTGCTTGGCTTTGCGCGTGCGCTTGGTGAATTTGGCGCTACCTTGATGGTCGCTGGCAATATTCCTGGCAAAACGCAGACGCTGCCGACCGCCATCTATTTCGCCGTTGATGCCGGTAATATGCAGCTAGCCTGGAGCATGACGATCATCACTGTGCTGATCTCCTTCATCCTTCTGCTTGCAACAAGTAAAATCCGTGGTTCCGATTAGGAGCCGCGGATTTTTTGTTATCGCATGAACGCTGGCTATTGGATGGCGCTGTCTGGCATTATTTTGAAAATGTATTTAACGGTGATAAGATAGAGAGACACCAGGGCATACCTCTATATCATGTGCACGGATGATCGGACAGACGATGCCGCAAGCAGAGCATATTGCTGCGCGTGCCGTACTGGGTTCGTCTGCGAATCATCTGAGTTATATATGCCATGCGCCTTCATCCTTTTATTTTAGAAAAGAGGTTATCCGAATGTTAAAACTGAGTCAGTTATCCGATATATTGGAGCTGCAACATAGATGTGAACAGCATGATGGAATTACACTCAAGCTGAATTGGGATGTCTTGAAGAATCGTTCACCCGGCATGCAGGAGGACTTTTTCAGCTATGACGATGACGGTAAACTGGTATCGTTTCTAGCTTTGTACGGATTTGGCAGAAATATAGAAGTATGCGGGATGACGCATCCACAGTATCGGCGACAGGGCCGTTTCTCGCATCTATGGGAGCAAGCGATACAAAGCCCTGCGATCAAGCGGATGAATCGTATTTTATTTAATACACCGCATGATTCCATAACAGGACAACAATGGGTACAGCATCGGCAAGGCAGACTGGATAGCACCGAATATGCGATGAAGCTGGAGCATGGCGCTGGAGCGCAGGCTTTGCTGGAGCTGCCCACAGGCAGAGAGATTGCTCAGTTGCGGCGGTTCGAGCAAGAGGATACGGATCTATGGGCACGACTGGATGCGGATGCATTTGGCATTTCGGAGTTCTCGACTATTGCTGCACTGGCCAATCCTTCTCGTTCCCTTACCAGAGTGATGCTCGTCATTGAGCATGGAGGATTGGCAGTAGGCAAGATTGAAATTGATCGTCAGGATGAACATAGCTGGATTTACGGCTTTGTCGTTGATCCGGTACTGCGCGGACACGGAATCGGACGGAGCGCACTGCGTCAGGTCGCATTGCAGGAGCAAGAGCGAGGTAGTCAGGTATGGCTCAACGTCGTTGCTACGAATGCAAGAGCACTACATCTGTATGAATCATGCGGCTTTGTGCAAAAGGATATACAGGATTATTACGAATATGAGCCACCGCAGGCTTGAAATGACATGAAGTATATTCAAATCAAACGGGGTCATCGATCATGGGATCGTAGTATGCCACTCCCATAATCGATGACACTCTATATGGCATTCAATTGTGTACATACAAACGAAAAAAGCGTTTATCCTGTCGGTGGAGGTCCGGTCCACCGTAGGATAAACGCTTTTTTGCAGAACTGCTGAACGTTCCGTACATGACTGGGACAGACGGTTCAACAGTCCTGATCTCCTGCAAAGGAGAAGGCCGTATGTTCATGTGTTTCATCTATGTGAAAAGGCGCTAGCATCAAAATGATGGGGGATTTTGATACCGTCCTCTTTCACCTAACTAAGGCTCCAGCTTGGAGCAAGGGCTACTGCCGTACCAGCGTTCGCTTTGCTACAAGCGCAAAGACGATTTCCGCCTGGGACGGCATGCCGAAGCAAATCCAGATAATCGATCGATGCGGCAACATGCTCCGACTGAGGCGTATGACGCTGCATCGTTCCATCTGATATGTAAAACATATCAATCCGCTCCGGCACACAGCCAAAAGCTGTCTGGCAAAATACATTGCTCAGATGAATAAACGCTTCTTCCAGATGGGGCTCACGCTCCCAGAAAAACTTCTGGACAATCAGGCTCTTGTGTCCGGATGGTTCATCACCCGGTTGCGCTGTTGTCCAGGGCAATTGCCACATCATCTGGAAAATAAGCGACAGTTCAGTACGCAACTCAGGTACAACGACCCGTTGCTGTTCATATAACATGACCGGATACGCGGCTGGCTGATTGTTTGGCAGCAATGCAGTCAGATTCGCAATTACAGCGTCCTTCATGCTCCAATAGTGAGCTTCACTGTCGAAACCGATCGGACGACGCGGCCAGCGCAGATCAACTAGCTTGCCAATATTGCTCACTTCGCGTAGCTCTGGTGACAGCGTATAGTAAGCATTAATCGCATGACCTGCTGCATATAATGCACGTTGCTTCCAGGTAAGCTGCTTTGCTGCCTTTGCTCTGGAGGACGGTTCGCCATACGTTTGGCGCAGCCAATCCTCCAGCTTATAATCATGGAGCACGGGTGACTCCTGAGATGTTATCGATGTACTCACTGCTTCATTCACCTGCTTCCAGACTTTACCCTGCTGCTATCGTTATACGACGCTAATTACAGCGCCAGCGAAATGTTTACCGAAGTTACGGCATACATCCTTGTCATCGGTCGAAGGATTAAGTTCAATCTTGAGGCTCTCCTGTACCAGTTCGGCGCCGCGCTCCTTCAGCTTATCCGACAGCAGATCAACCGCTGCTGCAAACTGATCGTAAGCAGTATCGCCGCTTCCAAATACAGCCGCCTTTTTCCCTGACAGATCCAGATCGTCCATGTCCTCATAGAAATCAAGGAATTCGTCCGGCAACTCACCGTCTCCCCACGTATAAGCGCCCAGAATGAATGCGTCATACTCCAGCAAAATATCTGCATCCACATCCATCGATTGCTTCACATCTACCTCTGCGCCTGCAGATTGAATGCCCTCTACGATCAGGTCGGCCATCTCTTCGGTATTCCCGGTCAGGCTGGCGAACACTACTAAAAATTTCGGCATAGCGATCCTCCTGTGTACTTTCTTTCTCTCGTCGGTTTCTCTGTGAACATCATAATTGATAATGATTATCATTGTCAACATTTTATTTGAATTTTTTATTTTATCGTCCTCATGCAGGTATCGCATCATGTATGTAAGAGGTTTAAAATTCCGCTTCATCCCGCGCAGTTAGCGGAACAACAGCTTTCAACGAAGATCGTTGAGAAGTGATATGAGGGTATAAAAAAAGGACGGAATCGGCTGCGATATACAGCTTTTTTCTGTCCTTTTTTCAATTAAAGATAGGCTTTCTCCGCTTTATTCTCAATGACATCATTCGATATTTATGCTTATCAGATGCATACTTATTTTTTAAAATGAGCTTTTTTAGAATGAACGTCCTGCCATCTGCATATCATAAGGTGCCAGCTTCCAAAACTCATAAGCATACTGTCCATGCTCTGTTACAATAAGACGCAATACTCCGCGTCGCTGCATATCCTGTAGCAATCGACCTGCCTGATAAACGGTCATCGGGGTCATGATCGATACATCTGTCGGTGTAAATCGATTATGGGTATTTTCAGCGACTCTTAGAAGCTGATGCTCAAACCATCGTCTCTGCTTTTGCTTTTCGCCGTGCCATAATACATAACCGATAGCTGGCGGGATAAGGAACCAGCAAAGATTCGCTAAAATTTTGAGTGTTTCCGGTACAAATTGGCGTATGACAGCGAACAGGATAATTGCACCAACAATAACCAGCACCGTAGTGAGTGCCGACCTTTCTCTGGGCATTTCGATCGCCTCCCGAATCCCGGTAATATTACTTCAATGCTCCATTGAGATGTAACCTTACCGATCTTATTCTCACGCTTTCAGCATCGTCAGGGCTTCGTATAGACCATACTTTTCGTATACATCGTAATTTTCGTTTACATAATTATCTGTATAAATGTGTAATCTAAGTATACCGTGGTCGCACTTCATTTTCCAGTCATGCTTGTAAGGAGGGTAGATTCTGCTCGCATACATGTGAAATCGAATGAATAGCGCGGAATATAGAAGGAATTCCGTGATGATTTAAGCGGTTCGTATGGCGCCGAACAGGCGGTTGTTGTACAATGGAATGCGGTGAACCATAACGGAGCATAGATAGCCTCGGGCTGCACATATCCCTGATTTTACGTATATGTAGATGAATGATCCAAACGGTAAATCGGTGAAAATTAAATATAAGGATGGTTAGACAATGTATATTGCAGATCAATGGAAAGACTATGAATTAATCGACACAGGCGACGGTGAACGTCTGGAGCGCTGGGGTGACATTTTGCTGCGTCGTCCAGACCCTCAGATTATCTGGCCTAAAACAGGTAATGACCCGCGCTGGAGTCAGGTGCACGGTCACTATCATCGCAGCTCCTCCGGTGGCGGCGAGTGGGAATGGAAACGCAAAATTCCAGAGCGTTGGGAGCTTGGCTTCCAGAAGCTGAAATTCCACATCAAACCGACCAACTTCAAGCATACCGGTCTGTTCCCTGAGCAGGCAGCTAACTGGGCATGGATGATGAACAAAATCGAACAGGCCAATCGTCCGATTACGGTACTGAATCTGTTTGCTTATACAGGCGGGGCTACGGTAGCCGCTTCCGCAGCAGGTGCATCGGTTGTTCACGTTGATGCCGCTAAAGGAATGGTACAATGGGCAAAAGAAAATCATCAGTTGTCCGGCATCGCCGATCGTCCGGTTCGTTTCATTACAGATGATGTATTCAAATTTGTACAGCGTGAGCAGCGTCGTGGCAATAAATACGATGCGATCATTATGGACCCACCATCGTACGGTCGCGGTCCAGGCGGTGAAATGTGGAAACTGGAACAAAGCCTGTATCCGTTCCTCGAATCGTGTATGTCGATCATGTCCGATCAGCCGCTCTTTATGCTGATTAATTCCTACACAACTGGACTGGCACCAACCGTGCTGTCTAATATTTTGAATATGACGCTCAAGCAACGCTTTGGTGGTACAATCTCTTCCGGCGAGATTGGTCTGCCGATCACTAACTCTGGCATGGTACTGCCATGTGGTATTCTCGGACGCTGGGAGAGCTAACCAGGTATGAACTCCCGCTCTTCCCGCTCTGGACGGGGGGCTGCTGACAAGAGCAAACGTCGGAGCCATAGCACCAACAGCTCACGAAGCAGCAATAGCTCTAACAACTCCCGCAGCAGCAACCCTGGCAGCAGCTCCAATGCTCGCTCTCGCGGCAAGCAACAGACGAGCGCTGCAACGCATGGAAACCGATCCGCTCAATCAGCACGGCACGGTGATCAGCCTCGTTCCGGAGCTCGTGCTGATCAGGCGAAAGAACAGAGTAAGATGCGTCAGCAAACGAATAAGCGCACCGAGCGTGCTTCACGGCAATCGAATCTCGCTTCATCGCGTGTACGTGTGGATCATCAACAGCCGATAGCGCAATCCGTAGAGGAAACGTTCCATCATACAGCTCATCGGGCTGACCTGCCTTCGATCCCGGTGCTGTATGAGGATAACCATGTGATTGGCGTTGTTAAGCCAGTTAATATTCCTTCACAAGCGGACGATACCGGCGATGCTGATATGCTGACCGTGATTAAGCAGGACTTGAAGCAGCGTCATCAAAAGGAAGGCAATGTGTTTCTCGGTCTCGTCCATAGGTTGGATCGGCCGGTTGGCGGCGCAATGCTGTTTGCTAAAACGTCTAAAGGTGCCTCGCGTCTGTCCGATTCAGTACGCAGCGGCAAGCTGGGAAAACGATATGTGGCGGTACTGCGTGGCATCCCTTCACGTCCACAGGCTACACTAAAGGATACATTGCTGAAAAATTCGCGTACGAATACATCAGCAGTGGTAGCCCCTGGGACAGCGGGCGGTAAAGACGCCGTACTGGATTATGAAGTGCTTGCGACAGACACACAGGCCAATCTATCGCTCGTATTGATCAAGCTGCATACCGGACGTTCGCATCAGATTCGCGTACAGATGGCACATGCTGGACATCCACTGTTTGGCGATCAACGTTATGGCGGTGGACTGAATCGCCCTGGCGAACAGCTTGCACTGTGGTCGGTGCTTGCCTCCGCTCCGCATCCGGTTAAGGACGAGACGGTATGCATTATATCGTTACCGCCGCGTGTAAAGCCGTGGGTACAGTGGGATGAACCCCTGTATGACAAGCTCTCCGAGCGATTGCAACGCGAGCAAGATTAAATCAAGTCCTTTTCAACACAATGCAAAGGACAACAGCCTTCATAAAAGGGCAATGGAATGAATTCGACATATTCGATGTCGCACTCCTTGCTGCTTGATGAAGGCTGTTTTTGTTTTGAATGTAGTATATTGTTGTTTGGACGTGCCTGTATTGCTAGTAATGCCTGTAGTCCTACTAATGTTTATATTACTGACAATGTTTATATTGCTGCTATTACTTATGTTACTGCTACTACTCATATTCCTATTCATATCGATAATAATGTTAATCTCGGTAAACGATTGATGCTATTGCTGTGACCCTTTGGGCTGATGATTTTCCTTATCTTTGTCTTTATATTTGTCCTTCTCTTTCTTTTTCTCTTCCCCGCTGTCTTTCTGTTTCTCTTTCTCTTTCTGCTTCGCTTTCTCCTGTTCCATACCGACACTGGCATCAAGCAATAATTGCTTCACCATACGGGTATTGTACGCATTGGTATGCTCAGGCTGACGTTCATAATAAGCAATCTGTACGCGAACAGGCTGCTTGCCAGCAAGTAAAAGCGGTTCCCAATTCATATGCGTAGTATGCTCGCTTTGTCGCACAATACGCTCTGGCAAAATAGCTACACCTTTATCATGGCGGATCAATGTGATGAGCGTATCCAGTGTATCCACATGACGGACATTCCATGCATACCGGGGATAACGATGTATATATTCCAAAGTTGCCTGATGATAAGGACAATCGCTGTCTCGCATAACTAATAACGGATACAGGGCCAATTGTCCTGGCAAGCTGTCTTCATCCCGTAATGTGTGTGGATCAAGAGCCAGAGATAAGGGCATTGCCCAGCCTATCGTTTCGTGTATTGTAAACTGACAAATAGCTTGATACGATGGATCATTCCAGGGGCGGTTAAGCAAAATGCCATCCAGCTTATCTGCCAGCAGCATGTCGATTAATTCGCGAGATGGACGAGTGAACACTTCCAATGCGAGCTGTCCATTCCAGACTGCTTCGGTCAAATAACCAGCAGTGATCGTAAACGTTGCGCCTATTCGCAGCGGAGCAGCTAATGATTTCGATGAAAAGGAGAGCAATTCAGACTGTGCCTGCTCCATCAGCTCTATAATCTGATCCGCATAGGCTAACAGTCGCTCACCAGCAGGCAATAAATGGACGCCTCGCGGAGTGCGTGTAAATAAACCGGTATGTAACTCCTGTTCAAGCGCTCGTATTCTGGCTGTAATATTCGATTGTACATAGCCCAATGTATGAGCCGCCGCAGACATCGAGCCCAGACGAGCGACATGACGAAAAATGATCAGATCGTTTAGCTCCAATGTGCTCTCTCCTTCCTGTAATAATATATCTTCAAATAAAGCTTAAGTGAAGCTGTGTATGCAAACCTATATTATGAGTATGCATCTTACCAGTGAAGGCGAATGAATTTAAAGTAAGCTATATTGTATCTTTCAAACCGATGTAGCTATACGTGTAATACGGTAAATATAACGCTCTAGCCTATCATTTTCGATAAGATTTGTTTTAGATATCATTTTCAGTGATACCTTGCTCATTTTTAATCATTATACAATGGTGCATGCAGCTCTGTACAATAAGGATACAAGTTCACCAGCGCTGCTAACTTGTAAGTTCACCGTTTATCTATTTCGACTGGTAAAGGAGCTTACTTATGATTGGAATGCAATATACGATTCAGTTACCTGCTGATTATGATATGAATATTATTTACGATCGTGTTCGGCAAAATGGATACAAGACCGATCGTTATTCTGGGCTGGTGTTCAAAGCTTATCTAGCTACGGTGAAAGGTCAGCCTGGTCAGCTATCGAATAGCTATTGCCCGCTTTATGTGTGGGATCATCACGATGGTCTTAATTCCTTTTTGTTTGATGGACCGTATGATGCGATTTTACAATCATTTGGCTGGCAGCAGGTACAGATTGGTATTCCGCTGGAGCTGCCCCGGCTTGAAGATTCAGGCTTAGAACAGGCATGTGTAAACGAGACGCGTACGCTCGCTCCAGCATTTGAGCCTGCTCCCAAACATTCGGCTATTCATGACGTAGCGACCGACAAGATCAGATTCCAGCAGTCATGGACATTATCCAGTACATCGACTACACAGATACAGCAAACGCGCTATGTTATCGAATATATCGGTTCGATTCCGCGCTCTTCGTCTCTACAGCAAGTACCGGAAATGATAATTCAGCAGCTTCAGGCTCAGAACTTGGAGTCCCTTTTGGCTCTTCATCAGGGTCGTTTACTGATCTATAATCCAGATCAATGGGCGTACCACCAGTTTTATTTTATGGAAACACTACCTGAGCATGTGCCTGATTGTTGTAATGTGTATAGCATTTTGCACTGGTCATTTGGAGCGGGGGCATGATGGTTGGAGCAGTATTCCTATGACGCAGATATAGTTATTGATCGATATAGCAGCCTATACCTATACCTATACCTATACCTACATCTATGTCTATGTCTATGTCTATGTCTATGTCTATGTCTATGTCTATGTAAAAAATACCCTCCCCACAATAAAAACAATAACATCAGTTTTCTTAGAATCAGCCCTTCTTCAAACAAGCTTTTCTCTCCAAAAACTTTCCTTAGATTAACTTTCCTTAGATCAAAAAAAGTCGATGTATCCTTGTTCAGATACATCGACTTTTTAGCTTTAACATATTTATATTTATGGTTCAATTGCATCTTAAACTAACATACATCTATATTCAGAACCTACCAGCTTCAATTCATTTCTATACGGTATGATAACTCCGCATTACACATCCGCGCTATTCGTCGATAAATCCTCCAGTACCGCGATGATGGTATCATTGCGATCCAGTGTGATGATCGACTTGCCGACATGGCGACGTTCATCGGTCTGCAATGCCTGTTTGCTGCTAAATGGAATCGTGCGATTAGGCGGTGTGATCGCAATAAAGGATCGGTGATCACGACATACATAAGCGGCAATGATGCGATTGCCATTTGGCTTCACGCGTTTACCTTCTTTTAGCTCAAAGGTCGATACCCCTTTGCCGCCACGGCTTTGTGTCTGGTATTGCAGCATCGATGTTCGTTTGGCATAACCGAGATCTGTCATGATCATCAGTTGTCCATCCTCTTCCCCATCCACCCACAGGGACGTTACAACCTCATCATCATCGACAAGTTGAATCCCCCGTACACCGGTGGCTACACGTCCCATTGTGCTTACTTCTTCCGCACGGAAGCGAATGCTCATTCCGTTTTTCGTGATCAGCATCAGGTCACGCGCCTGTTCACCTCTTGTTACTGACAGTACTTCATCACCTTCACCAAGCTTGCAGGCAGCGACAGCGCCCGAGCGTTTGGTTGCATAATCTTTGACCTCCGTACGCTTCACCTGACCACGCTTGGTGACAAAGACCAGACTGCCTGTTTCCTGTTCCAGATTACGCACCGGAATAACGCCAACGATCCGATCCTCGCGTGTCATCGAGATCACATTGACGATCGCTGTCCCGTTATCCTTCCACTTGAAGTCCGGAATCTGGTGCACCGGCAATACGAAGTATTGTCCACGCTGGGTGAACACGAGCAGATTATCCAGCGTGTTCACATCGAGCACCTCACGGATAAAGTCGTCTTCCTTCACGCCGGAGCCGCTACGCTCCGCGCCAGAGCGCGTGAACGAAAGCATGCTCGTACGCTTGATATAGCCATCGTTAGACAGCGTAACAAGTACATCTTCGGAGTTAACCATTACTTCCAGATTCACCTTCAGCTCTTCCACTTCATCGCGAATCTCGGAACGACGGTTGATGCCGAAGCGCTCATGGCTTTCCATCAGTTCTTTTTTGATCAGACCGATCAGCTTTTTGTCGCTATCCAGAATCGCTTGCAGTTGTTTGATCTTTTTCTGAATATCCGCCAGTTCTTTCTCGACCTGATTGATCTCCAGATTCGTCAAACGATACAGTTGCAAGCTAAGAATGGCATCGGATTGACGCTCGGTCAAACCGAACATCCATTGCAGATTCTGGTGGGCATCCTGACGATTGTTGGATGCTTTGATCGCAGCAATCACTTCATCCAGAACATTCAGCGCTTTTGCGAGACCTTCCAGTACATGAGCGCGCGCTTCCAGTTTGTCCAGATCATATTGCGTACGGCGTGTAACCACTTCACGCTGGTGAGCAATATACGCTTCCAGAATACCTTTTAAGCCGAGCTGATGAGGTGCTTTGTTGACGATTGCAACCATATTGAAGTTGTAGTTCACCTGTAGATCGGTCTTTTTCAGCAAAAATGCCAGTATACCTTCGGCATCGGCATCCTTTTTCAACTCCACTACGATACGCAAGCCGTCGCGTCCGCTCTCATCGCGTACTTCGGCAATACCTTCTACCTTTTTCTCGAGACGCAGGTTTTCCATCGCTGTAACGAGGCGAACCTTCACGACCTGATATGGAATTTCGGTAATAACGATCTGCTGCTTGCCACCGCGTAGCGTTTCGATCTCGGTTTTGGCACGTACATAAATACGACCTTTACCGGATTCGTACGCTTCACGAATTCCCGAGCCACCCATAATAATGCCGCCTGTTGGGAAATCTGGACCTTTAACATAATTCATCAGTTCATCCAGCTCCATCGCTGGATTTTCCATCAGGGCGATACAAGCATCGATTACTTCCTGTAAATTATGCGGCGGAATCTCTGTTGCAAAACCGGATGAAATACCACTTACGCCGTTAACGAGCAAATTCGGATAACGTGCTGGTAGTACCATCGGCTCCTGTGCCGTATTATCAAAGTTATCTTTGAATTGCACGGTATTGCGGTCAATATCGCGTAAAATCTCCATCGCAATCGAGGACAGACGTGCTTCAGTATAACGCATTGCTGCTGCCGGATCATCATCCGGTGAGCCCCAGTTGCCATGTCCATCGACAAGGGTATGTCCCATTTTCCATGGCTGCGCCATCCGTACCATACCATCATAGATCGAAGCATCACCGTGCGGGTGATAGTTACCCATCACATCACCGACCGTTTTAGCTGATTTGCGGTATCCTTTGTCCGGTGTATTGCCTGATTCGTACATCGCGTACAGAATACGACGCTGTACTGGCTTCAAACCATCGCGCACATCGGGAATTGCACGATCTTGAATAATGTATTTGGAATATCGACCGAATCGGTCACCGACGACTTCTTCCAGAAACGCCGGCATATATTGTTCATTAGTAGCCATCCGTTCACCTTACCTTACCTTCCGGTCATGCCGGATTGTGATCAAAAGCTGCTGGCGTGCAAAAAGGAATGAACACATCCATCCTAAGAGGTCGTCCCATTCCCGTTTGCAACTACAGCAGCTCGATGTGTATTGCTCGCTTTGCGGTCTATTGTTCCTGTTGACTGCTTATTCTACGTATTCTGTAAAATCTACATTTTCGACAATCCAGCGTTTACGTGGATCAACCTTGTCGCCCATCAGTGTAGATACACGGCGTTCTGCCTTGGCCGCATCCTCAATCTGCACTTGCAGCAGGGTGCGTGATTCCGGATTCATCGTCGTTTCCCACAACTGCTCCGGATTCATCTCACCCAGTCCTTTGTAACGCTGTAATTCCACGTTTTTGCCAAATTCCTTGAGTGATTTCTCCAGTTGCTCATCGGTCCACACGTAGCGTTCATTCGTCTTTTTACCGGAACGCTGTGTAATCTTATACAGCGGTGGCTGGGCGATATAGACACGTCCCATATCGATGAGTGGCTTCATATAGCGATAGAAGAACGTCAGCAGCAGCACCTGAATGTGCGCTCCATCCGTATCCGCATCGGTCATAATAATAATTTTGGAGTAATTGCTATCCTCAACTGCAAACTCGGTGCCGATGCCAGCGCCGATTGCAGAGATAATCGCGCGATACTCCTCATTTTTCATCACATCAGCAAGCTTCGCTTTCTCCGGGTTCATCGGCTTCCCTTTGAGCGGAAGAATCGCCTGAATTTTGGAGTCGCGTCCCTGCTTAGCGGAACCGCCAGCAGAATCACCTTCGACGATAAACAGTTCGTTTTTCGAGAAATCCTTTGATTGTGCAGGGCTAAGCTTTCCGTTCAGGTTGGAGCTTTCGCTCCGTTTACGTCCACTGCGCATATCGTCACGCGCTTTGCGTGCCGCTTCACGAGCACGGGATGCCTGAATTGCTTTTTTGATCAGCTTCTGGCTGATCTGCGGATTCTCTTCCATGAATCTTTGCATATTTTCAGCTACAACCGCATCCACGATACCGCGTGCAGATGAGCTACCGAGCTGATCCTTCGTTTGACCAACAAACTCGACCTCAGCCATTTTGACGCTAATGACTGCCATCATGCCTTCACGCAGATCGCCGCCCTCAAGATTTTTGTCCTTTTCCTTGAGCATAGCGTTTTTGCGGGCATAATCGTTCAGGATACGCGTATAGGCTGTTTTGAAGCCGGTCTCATGCGTACCGCCGCCGCGCGTCGGGATCGAGTTAACGAAGGATGCAATCGTTTCGGTATAGCCTGCATTATATTGCAGGGCGACTTCAACCTCGATATCGTCACGCTCTGCACTGAAATGAATAACATCATGCAGCACGTCTTTTCCTTCATTTAAATACTCAACGAACTGGCTCGCGCCACCTTCATAATAGAAGCGATCCGCTTTATCATTGCGCTGGTCACTCAATAAAATCTCAAGTCCAGAGTTCAGAAAAGCGATCTCCTGCAGACGTTCTGCGAGCGTATCATAGTTCAGGGCAATGCCGTTTTGGAATACACGAATATCCGGTTTAAACGTAACGCGTGTACCGGTTTGCTTCGTTTTACCGATCTCTTCCAGACCGCTTACCGGTTCTCCGACATGCTCCTTGCCCTTCTTATCTGTCCAGTATTCGAAGCGTTGGCGATGGATCAGACCATCACGGAAAATATCAACCTCCAGCCACTCGGACAATGCATTCGTTACCGATGCACCAACCCCGTGCAGACCGCCGGACTTCTTGTATCCGCCGCCGCCAAATTTACCGCCAGCGTGCAAAATGGTAAACACGACCTGAGGCGTCGGAATGCCACTTTTGTGCATACCTGTAGGAATACCCCGGCCGTTATCATGTACGGTTACGGAACCGTCTTTATTGAGGCTGATTTCAATCTTATTACAGTGTTTTGCCAGATGCTCGTCGACTGCATTGTCCACAATCTCCCAGACAAGATGATGCAGTCCGGACGAGCTTGTACTACCGATATACATCCCCGGACGTTTACGTACGGCGACAAGCCCTTCAAGCACCTGAATGTCGTCAGCATCATACCCGGATGGCTGTGGATTCACGCCACGGGATGAATTGGTTAGAGAATCAATCTGTTCGACCATTCAAGGTCCCCCTTCTTTCATTGCAATATGGCTACGTGCAGTTGTTACTACGCTTTAGTAAGTATAATGGTTACTCTGCAATTACGCCAGAGTAGCAGCACAATAAGCCGATAAACGCGGTCATGCACGATCCAGTGCCCGTATCGTTCGCTTAAACGTTGTTCAGCATACCATAAACAGGCAGGTTTCGCATGTGTTTTACGAGGAGAAATCCCGCTTATTGGCGATCAGCTCACCCAAAATGCAAACACATGTTTCCATTTACTCTATCTATTCTAATTCAATTAGAGCTATTCGTAAAGCCAAATGTTCAAGGAAATACAGGCTCTAGACAAAAACACCGTTCGCAAAGAAATCAATCTATGCGAACGGCGACTATCCATTCCGTTATGCCCCCAGCAGCGAAATCCGATAACTATCGCTGCGACACGTATATGATTATTTTAAGAGCTCTGCACTACAGCTATGCTGCAAACCTACGCCAGCCATACCACAATTAATTCAGCACATCCCGCTTCGTAAATACCGCAAACGAAATGACCAGCGATACCGCAGCCCAGATTGCCAGCACGATCAGTGAGAAGGACAGGGTCATGCCTTCAATCGGAGCCGGACTACCAGACAGATAGTTGGTCAGACCGAGATTAACCATAAATAAATATTTGGCAGTTGCCCACGAGGACGCCATATTCGTCAAAATAGTACCTGCGATAAGCGCCGCCATCATAATAACGATACTGGCAGCGGTACTGCGTACAAGCACCGATACCATAAAGGCAAGCAAACCCACACACAAGCCAACAAACCAGATCAGTCCCATTTGCATTAAAATGAATTGCCACTGATCTACCGCATGCACGGTGTCCATATTCACGCCCGTATCGCTTGGCTGGAAGCCGGTAAATACCGGAATCGTAAAGCCCGAATAACCGAATACGAGACCGGATATACCATAACAAATAATAAAGGTGGAAACGACGATCAACGATGTGAACATCGTTAAGGTGATCAGCTTACTGAGCAAAATTTTCCATCGCCGGACCGGCCGGGTCAGCAGCATTTTAATCGTGCCCCCTGTTCGCTCACCGGAGACAAGATCGGAAGCGATCGTCATAATGAGCAGCGGAATGAACAAGCTGCTGGAATTGTCCAGAAACTCTCTGGTGAAGGTAACGCCACCCGGCTCATTTGGATTCACATCGTTTTGCAAATAATATTGCATCTGCTGGATAAAGATACGACGGTACTTTTTCCATTCCTCCGGCACGCGGTCACTGCCAAGCGAGTTCTGGTTATCGGTAATTGCCTGCTGTAGCTCCACGCGCCAATCATCGCCGAATTTGGAGCGATTCTCCTGTGCCTCACGCATCGAGGCATAGGTGAACATCGGCACGAGCACGAGCAGCACCAGCAGAACGACATAGAAGCGTTTCTTTTTAATAATTTTGATCGTTTCATTTTGGACGAGCGGCCAGATGCTATTCAATCGTCTCACCCTCCGTTATGCCGAGGAACAATTGCTCCAGGGTCGGATTTAATTTGCGCACATTGTGCACAGCGATTCCAGCCTGCACCAGCTCGCGAATCGCAACCGGAATTTGCTCCTCCGGGGTGCGGGTGATGATGCTATTGGCGGTTAGCGAAGCGGCAGTGTCGTTATCCAGATGCGCTTCATTATGATCTAGTACGCTAATGCCGGATAACGATCCGAGTAATGCTGCGCCGCGCTCCGGCTCTGCCAGCTCCCAGATCACCAGATGCTCCTTATCTTCGACAAGCTCCTCTACACTGCCTACCGCCATGACTCGCCCGCTGCCGACAATCGCAACCCGATCACATAATAGCTGAATCTCACTCAGTAAATGGCTAGACACGAACACAGCCATCCCCTGCGCAGCCAGCTCACGAATGAACAAGCGCATATCCCGAATTCCCTTCGGATCAAGGCCATTGGTCGGCTCATCCAAAATAAGCAAACGCGGTCTGCCCAGCAGCGCCTGTGCAATGCCAAGACGCTGACGCATACCCAGCGAATATTTGCTTACTTTATCGTGAATCCGTTCATCCAGCCGTACAATTTCTGTCACTTCCTGAATGCGACGCTCATCCACACCGGGCTGCATACGGGCAAAATGCTGTAAATTTTCCCAGCCCGTCAAATACGGGTACATCTCTGGATTTTCAACGATGGAGCCGACATAAGCGAGTGCCTTTTCCGGCTCACGATTCACATCATACCCGCAGATTGTAATTTTGCCTTCCGTTGGTCGAATCAGATCGACGAGCATACGAATGGTTGTCGTCTTGCCCGCGCCATTGGGACCTAGAAAGCCAAAAATTTCACCAGCGAGTACCGTAAACGTGACGTCTTTAATAATCCAGCGTTTGCCGATTTTCTTTTTCACATGCTCAGCGGATAGTACGATCTCATGCTCGTACGCTGCTCCGCTTCCGTTCGTTTCCGTTGACGGAGCGAGCGCTGAAGATTGCTCGGATATCGTTTTTTTCATCATATAAGGCTCCTTCCATCTTCATCAACGGATATAGTGGCATACATCTAATGTGTAGAGATTCCGTCTATTCCAGACTTTGCACGATACGTTCCGCAATCTGCTCATAGCCTGTACCATTCGGATGGAAATGATCGGAGGACAGGTATTTGTTCAAATTGTTCTGGAACAGATCGAATGTAGGAATTAGCATCATATGCGGCTGCTTATTGATCATATCCATTACTGATGTATTCCATGCTGTTACTGCCTGATTACCAGGCACATGAAGCTCCGGCAAATCGCCAAACGGGTTGTACAATCCGAGGTAAATAATCTGTGCATCCGGATTAATGTCACGTAAACGGGTCAAAATCTTCTGCAAGCGTGCAGCCGTTTCCGGTGCATTTTTGAGTATTTGACTTGCGGTGGGCGATTGCTGCTGCAAGTTGCCAAGCGCTTCGCCGCCATTGAACAGGTCATTGGCACCTACAGATAGCATGATCAGATTCGCTTGCTGTAGCGCGTGCTTGACGCCAGCTTGATCAAGCGAGGACAGCACCTGCTCTGTTTTCTGCCCGTTAATGCCGAGATTGGATACGAGCTTGGCATTGATGCCCTTCTGCTGTAGCAGCTCAACGGTACGGCGAACAAAGCCGCTACCATCGTCGTCCCCGGTTCCTTTCGCCAGTGAGTCGCCAAGCGCAACGACGCGCACACCGTCTGACAGCGGCGGAACCGTGCTTGCCGCTGAATCACCTGTTGCTGGTGTACTGCTGCCCGATTCCGTGGCACTATACTTGCTACCAACCGGGTTCATCACGTCCTGTATGGCGTACACAAAGCCGCCAATGAGTAGCACAGTAGCAATAATGGAGGCGATACTTGTAATCCTCCAAATTAAAGAAGAAGATGCATGTGGCTTCATAAATGAACCTCCAGCTAGTCATTTGATATCATTCGATAAGCTTGTGACAGCAAATTGGTTGCATGTGCAACCGAGTGTGTCCCTTTCATTATATACAACGATAGCTGCAACTTCCAAATAAGCAGAAGCTATCTTTTCCATATTACAAAGGGATACGGTTACCCGATAGCTAAACCGCATAAAAAAATGCCTTCTCAGGATAAAAGAAACGGTACGTGTGCCGTTATCTTTTACCCGAAGAAAGCATACGACTACCAGTTCATCGGATCGAGATATGGAGTTTTATTGAATATAGATGGATATTAACGAACAGCCTGTTATTTAAAATAATGCCCCGCTTCCAAATCATCCAGCAAGCCTTGATGAGACGGCTGCCAGTTCAGCGCTTGTCGCGTCCATTCACTCGAAATCGGTGTATCCGCTGACGCCGCAAAGTTGATCCAACCAAAATGCTCTGCTGCCTGTTCTGCCGATATGCTTGTAACGGGTACATTCAGATGACGACCGATGCTTTCAGCGATCATTTTAAAAGGAATACTGCCTTCGTCTACGCCGTGCAGTCTGGAACCAGCGGCTGCCTGCTCGAGCGCTTTGCGGAACAATACGGCTGCATCCAGCCGATGCACAGCAGACCAGCGATTACTGCCATCGCCCACATAAGCGGATATCCCTTTATCGCGCGCAAGCTCGATCAGCGTATGAATAAAGCCGAAATCCCCTTCACCATGTACCGTCGGTGCCAGACGTACAACAGAAGCATGGACACCACGCTGGAATAACTCATCTGCTGCCGCTTCGGAATGACGGGTTGAATGGGCAGGGATACGATCCTGTTCTGTGCCTGATTGGCCTGATGCTGGTTTCAGCAGCAATGTACCTGAGGTGAGTACGATCGGCTTCTTCGTTCCCTCCAATTCGTTGCCCATCGCCAGAATCGCCTGACGATCAGTCTCCGCTGATGCAGCATAATTGGAGAAATCATGGATAAAGCCAAGATGAATAATACCGTCTGCTGAACGCGCCGCCTGGCGCAAGCAATCTGTATCCTCCAGTGAGCCACGGTGCACATCTGCACCTGCCGCCTTCAATTTCTGTTCCGCTTCATCTGAACGCGCCAATCCGGTGACATGATGTCCTGCTTGTAGTAATTCCTGTACGACGACGGTGCCGACAAATCCGGTCGCTCCTGTTACGAATACTTTCATTTGAATAACCTCCCTGAAATGATCTGTTACGTACAAACACAGCATAAAGTATAGAGTTCACTCTATAGCAATAGGGAATTTTTAGGTTTATACTAATCGTATGAAAATTACATTCTCAAGCAAAGAAGTCGCTGCCGAAACCGGTCTGAGTGTACATACGCTCCGTTATTATGAGCAGCTAGGACTTATTGCAGGCGTCCAGCGTGATGATAATGGATACCGCCAGTACACCGAATCAGATATCAAATGGTTTCAGGTTATTCGTCATTTTCGCGATATGGGATTGCCGATCAAGGAAATGCAGGAATTCCACTCTATGCCCAAAAATATTCCCGGTTCTGCCACCGCACGCCGTGAATTTATGGAGACTTACCGGATCAAGGTGATTGAACAACTGGCAGAGCTACAACAAACATTACAGCGAGTCGATGGCAAGATTGAATTTTTCAAAAATCTGGAACGAAAGGAGCAAGAGCAAACGAATTCGTCCTCTGTTTATTCCTGATAACAGCAGGCTCAATCGCCTGATATCGCATGTTTTGTTAAAAGGAATTGCTAATTGATTAGGAACGGAATGACAACAAGTCATCATTCAGAAAATATGTACAAAACAGCGCAATGCTAGAGGCAGTTTAGTTGAACGGCTACCCTCTTGCTTTGCGCTGTTTGGCTTAACTATAACACCGGATGCCTGAGTATACTTCACTTATCCTCTATTATGATTTCTGGCTACGGGTATGATTTGTACATAGAGACTGCTATGATTTGCGCGTATTCGTCTGACGCTCTGGCACCCTTATTCTACTCCTGTCTACATACACTTATTCTACTTCTGCATACATACAATCTCGTGCATACATACAATCTCGCCTCACACGACTCTTATTCCTGCCACAGGTACACTCTCGCTTCATACGGTTCCAGCGGCAAGGAACGCAGATCATGCACCTTCGCTTCTTCCGCAAGTGCACGTCCATGATCTTCACCATAATTGCTAATCAGCAGCTCTGGCTGTGTATACGCGATATCGTTATCCAATGAAAATACCTGCGCTTGATCGGTAAAATTCAGTACCACCAGCAGCTTCTCTCCTTCATATGCTCGAATATACGCAAACAATTGCTCATCGTCCGGCTGTAGCACGGTGTAATCACCATACACTATAATCGGCTTCTGACGACGCAGTTCAATCAGGCGCTGATAATAATAGAAAATAGAATCCGAATCAGCCAGTGCTTCCTGTACATTAATCTCCGTGTAATTCGGATTTACAGTGAGCCACGGTGTCCCTTCGGTAAAGCCTGCCTGCGCACTGTCATCCCACTGCATCGGCGTGCGCGCATTATCCCGGCTTTTTATATAGATTGATTCCATAATTTGTCCGGTGTCTTTACCCGCTTCCCTGTACTCATGGTACATATTCAGCGTCTCAATATCGCGATAATCATCAATCGATGACAGGCGAATATTGGTCATGCCGATTTCCTCACCCTGATAAATATACGGCGTTCCTTGCAGCGTATGCAGTAATGTAGCCAGCATTTTCGCAGACGGCTTGCGATATACCGAATCATTGCCAAAACGCGATACCATCCGCGGCTGATCATGATTATTCAAATAGTTGCTGTTCCAGCCTTTATCATGCAGCAGCGTTTGCCATTTACTAATGATGTCCTTGATCTCGCTCAGCCGCCACGGACGAATATCCCATTTTCCACCCGGACCGGAATCGACTCCCATCAATTCAAAATGAAAGACCATATTCAGCTCATTGCGATCTTCACCGACATAGAGCGCCCCATCTTCCGGGGTAACATTAACCGTCTCTCCAACGGTCATAATGTCATAGCGGGACAAAACCTTCCTGTTCATCTCCTGCAAATATTCATGCACGCGCGGCCCATTTACAAAATGCTGTCCACCAAAATGATACTTCTGCTCATCATTCGCTGGCATCGTGCCCATGCCCGGATCATGGGTATACGCATCCGGTAGCTCTGGATCTTTGGAGATCAGGTTGATCACATCCATGCGGAAGCCGTCGATGCCTTTATCCAGCCACCATGTCATCATACGGTAAATCTCGTCGCGCACCTTCTCATTTTCCCAGTTCAGATCAGGCTGTTTGGAGGAGAACAGATGCAGGTAGTATTCGTCTGTTGCCTCATCCTTTTTCCATGCCGAACCGCTGAAAAACGATGCCCAGTCATTCGGCTCACGTCCATCCTTGCCCGGTCGCCATATGTAATAATCCCGATACCGATTATCTCTGGACTTACGCGCTTCGGCAAACCAGGCATGCTCATCCGAGCTATGATTGACGACTAGATCCATAATAAGCTTCATCCCGCGCTGATGCAGCCCCTCCAGCAGACGCTCCCAATCGTCCATCGTCCCGAATTCATCCATAATCTGCTGGTAATCGCTAATGTCATAGCCATTATCATCATTCGGTGACTGGTACACCGGGCAGAGCCAGACTACTCCTACACCCAATTGCTTCAAATAATCAAGCTTCGTAAGGATACCGGGCAGATCACCAATGCCGTCTCCATTGCTGTCCATAAAGCTACGAGGATAAATCTGATATACGACACTTTCTTTCCACCATGTTTTTTTCACTGTGACCATCCTTTCCGTTTACCCTATTATGACAAATGCTGTCTGTTCCAGACATGAGTGATGTTACAATGTACTCCAACTTATTTCCCCATTCGACTGAAATTGACACGTTTGCATTAGAGTTCACAATATTTTCACAGGGAAGAATTTGATTTTTGTAAGCTGGAGTTGTATACTTTGTATTGTGATTAATTGTTATACATCATATTGATTACGATATTTCATTGATCGCGATCATACGTATACACTTGAATACTATGGGGCATTAGCTCAGCTGGTAGAGCATCCGACTCTTAATCGGCAGGTCGTAGGTTCGACCCCTACATGCCCCATAACGAAAAAGCCAACCAGGCAGGATCTGGTTGGCTTTTTATATGTGTTGTTTTTATATGTTTTCTTTTGATATCAGGTTGTTTTCTAAACATATTGATGGTGACAGGGTAAAGATTGGTTACAGCGGATGAATATGAATGCAGCACGATTTAGTCAAATTTAAAAGGCATTTTACATCGTAGCATGATTGCCGATATGGTACATGCTGTAAAACAGGCACTTATTGAGCTTCCTCTTCCGCATGGGATACCGCTTCTTCAGTGATAAAATAAACTTGCACGCCCTGAGTTCGCGCTTTTGACTGTTTTCCTTTGGAAACGACGCGCTCCAATGTGTAATATTCCGCGGGTGAGAGCTGATTTTCTTTGAGAAAGGCTTCCAGCTTGAAAATGGCGTATTCGATCGCTTCAGGCGATAGATACAGGGTAAGCTCGTTCTTTTTGATTTTGATCCGGTCGCTATCAGGGCTGCTTTGCTCCAGCAGGATCGGGATGTTATCGATTGAATTTTCATTTACACGGAGCGTTTTTAGCTTTTTGGGCTTACCGGATTGCTGAAGCTTTTGTAGCTTTTTGATCCAGATCGGCGCGCTTGTCTCATTCATCGTGATATATAGCTCATTTTTACTGGCAAACCAGTGACGGCTTTTGCCAGTATTGTCTTTTCCCTGAACCTGAGACGAACCGGATTCTTCTTTGTGGATCAGGCTCACCAGTTGCTCATACAGATGAGTCGGCGTATCGCCAACGATCATTTTTTTGCCGACTTTGGCGAACGGCTGACGGCGGCAGGTTTTGCATTCGCTCAGGCAGCCTTTGCGTTGCTGCTTGATCGCTGGAAAATGTACTCCAATATCCTGATATACTTTTTTGGTGCCTAATTTGTCGTTTTTACTGCAGTATTTAATCGTCTCCATAGCTGTAATTCCCCCATCTTGCGAAGTCATGCATCGGCTGAAATGTAACTTTATAGTAGGGAGTGCTCTGTAGATTGTCAATAGAATGTAAAAGGAAGCCCCTTTACGTCTGCTACCTATCGTGCAAGTTAACTGCTGCGTGACCCCTGTTAAAATTAAAAAGACCCCTTCAGAATGCTCGGCAAACGAAGCATCCTGTGGGGTCTTTTCTATTTCATACTCGATGGAACGATTTTTCTATATATGCACACTTGTATACTTATTTACCGATAAACTCCTGCACCCAGATACCATTAACATAACCTACACCAATATGCGTATAATTTTTGCTCAGTATATTGGCTTTGTGCCCTGAGCTGTTCATCCATGAATTCATAACCTGTGCCGGTGAAGTTTGACCTTTGGCGATATTCTCGCCAGCAGCACGGAAGCTAATGTTATACGTCTTCATCATATCAAACGGTGAACCATACGTAGGCGAAGTGTGGCTGAAATAATTATTTTTGTACATATCCATTGCTTTATCTCCTGCCATGGTTTGGAGAGCTGTATCGACAGCTAACGCTTTCAGTCTGGCTTTGCTACGCTCCTGATTAACCAGGTCAACGACCTGAGCGGCAAATGCATCCGTATCTGCTGTAGCCGTTGCCGTTGCTATATTTTGCGCGGTCAGCGTGCGATCAGAAGACCATTTGCTATAAGAGCTGTGCATCGAATGGGAGTGATGGGATGCTGCCTGTGCACTCGCTGGTGCGATCAGACCCGCTGCGAGAAGTCCGGCTGCGGCTACCGATGTGGCAATACGTTTCAAATGTGTGAAATTCATACGAAATACAATCCTCCTGTTGAAATGAGTATATTCAAATCCGCCTAAAATTTTACCATTTATTTCTATATATCGGCAACCTTGCACGAAATATGTGTAGTGCTATATCAAAATCGCTGCACATCAAAAAGACATCGGTGTTGTACCGATGTCTGCCCATATGCTCAGGCTAGTAGGGATCATAATCTGACGCCATCGCTTATATAGTCCATCAGTTCAGCCAATTGCCGCTCCTATATGTGCTTGTACTCTGGTATCTATATTTTTTGTAACAAGCAGCATTTTTCAATTTGCGAATTTCTTCATTCTTTAATAATGGTGACTCCACTCTCTTCCAAAATGGAAATCGCGGTTTGAACCACTTCCAGCATCGTATAGCTATTTTCGCTTTTTCTCTGTAGCCGTTCATTGTTCTCCATATATTCATAATGCGACCAGATCACCGTAAACGGCGGCACCGGTCCAAAATCACCACAAAGACAATCGTCCAGCGCGTCCAGGCTACTGCCATAATATCCTGCAGGTCCATTTAACTGTTCACCGAGCAGCAAGAAAAAAGCATATTGATCTGTAATCAGGCGTCCATCCAGATGAATGGTTACTCCATCCTGTCCTTGATTTCTCCAGGAATTAGTTTGCAACGCGTACGTTCGGACAACAGTCTGCCAGATTTTGCGTTCTTCCAGGGTAAAATCGATCCACAAACCACAGCGTAATTGAGATGGATCGCGAAGCAGATCCCACATCTCAAATATACGCCGGGTGCGTGCTACCTGTTCATACGTATGAACCAGCACTTCCCAGTCACCATCCTGTGAAAAAGGAAGTAATTCCGCTGGTTGTATTACTCTTTTCATTGGAAAATCGTAATGACCAATCATCGATCCACGGGTATCTAGAATGCCAATGTAGATACGATCCAGCGATTTGTCAGGAATATAGTCGGGATTTTTACGAAATCCATAGAGCGATAAGTGCTGCCTGTAGCTCTCGTCATTTTCCAGCCGTAGCTCTTGAACATAACCGATCGTATTCTCATCCCAGTCATACATCATATATTTATCGTTCATAGGCAGTTCCTCTGTTCTTTTTTTATGTAATCTCGCCAAGGTAATGTCATCTCAGAAAGCGGTGCAGTGCTCACTATATAGAAGTAGCCGTATTGGTGTAATAAAAAGGCAGCAAGCTAAGCCTGATGCCTTTTCCACTATCGTTCTCATGTATTGCTCTCATGCTGCCGCGTAATGAGCTGCTTCTTTATTTGCGAATAAATTCCTGTACCCACACCCCATTTTTAAAGCCAACGCCGATATGCGTATATTGCTTCTTCAAAATATTCGCCTTATGGCCCGGACTGTTCATCCAATCCTTCATCACCAGTGCCGCAGAAGACTGACCTTTGGCGATATTTTCACCAGCATACGTATAGGTAATGCCGAACGTGTCCATCATTTTGAATGGCGTACCATACGTAGGCGAGGTGTGGCTAAAATAGCCCTTGCTTGCCATATCGTTTGCTTTGGCTTGTGCCATTTTTTGTAGCTTCGTATCTACGGTGAGAGGCTTCAAGCCTGCTTTGGCGCGCTGCTCGTTTACCAGCCGGGCAACCTTCGCTGCGGCGGCTGCGCTTGTAGTAGCTGATGTTCCAAGACGTGGTGCTGTGTACGTATAGCTACTGGAAGTAGCGATTGTTTTCGTTGTTGATGCTGTATGAGCTGCTTGAGCCAGTGGGCTCCATGTGAATGTACCGGCTACCAGCGCTGCGGCTGTTGTTGTTAACGCGATGCGTTTTATCGTTGTTGTCCATGTCATATCCATTACACTCCCCTGTCGTTCGATCTGGCTGAATGATTGTGTCATGTACCTCCTCTATTTTATCATTCGTTTAACGGTAGCATCAACTGGATATACTGCCAATTCCGTCATGCAAGTGGTTATAACAACATACAAATAACATCAGCAGTATATAGAAACAGTATCCACAGCAGCAAATACACAGCACAAAAAAGCGGCTGCCGTCTTGGACGGACAACCGCTTATGTAGTGGGTATGAGATCATACCTACTGGAGGCTCGTACTTGTCTTACATTTGCTTGATAAAGTTACAGCCGATCTTCTCGTAGCCCATATGCTGGTAGAATGAGCAGGAGGACAGACGCTCATCCCGGTTCATACCGGTTACAAATACAGAGCGATCGCCAGCCGTACGCGCTTGCTCTTCAGCCGCGCTAATCAGCTCACGACCAATGCCTTTTCCGCGAAAAGCTTCTGCAATGACCAGACCGGTAATCTGGGATGTTTGCTGACCTGTGTCATACGAGGTTTTACGATACAGAGCGATCATGCCTACCACCTGATCGTCACGCTCTGCAACCAGCGTCAAAAATTGAGATTTGCCTTCCAACGCTTCCATCCGGTCGCGCAGTACACTTTCTGTCATCGGGTAACGAAGCTCGCGCATCAACGAAGTGAGTGCTCTAACATCCTTACTTTCAAACTTACGGACACTTGCAACTGGCACTAAAACATTAGTCGACATGTACATACTCCTCTTTTAGCAGAGCGGCCGCCTGCACGGCACGCTTCCGCGCGATTTCCACACTTTCATCCGCACTGAGCGCTACTGCCATACGTCGACCCGGCTTTGTCTCGGGTTTACCGAATACACGAACCTGCGTACGCGGCAGCTTCAATGCCTCATCCAGTCCGCCCACAACAAAATCAGTTGAAGCCTGTGCTGCTTTGAGTGTTGCTGATGCGCCCGGTGTGAGCAGATGAACGCCCGGAATCTCAAATCCAAGAATCGCGCGCACATGCAGCGCAAACTCGGATAGATCCTGCGTAATCATCGTTACCATACCGGTATCGTGCGGTCTCGGTGAAACTTCACTAAAAACAACGCCGTCTGCCGTTAAAAACAGCTCAACACCGAACAGGCCATATCCGCCCAGATGACCGGTAATCGTACCGGCAATCTGCTGTGCCTGTTCAAGCTGCTCCGCAGTCATGTGATGCGGTTGCCAGGACTCCACGTAATCCCCATCACGCTGGATATGTCCGATTGGCGGGCAGAACAACGTACCGGATGCCGAACGCACCGTGAGCAGTGTAATTTCACTTTCAAAATGGACAAATGCTTCGACGATCACCCGAACCGACTTGCCTCGGGCTCCCTCCAGGGCTGCATTCCAGCACGCATCCGCATCTTCCGGGGTGCGGCATACGCTCTGGCCTTTGCCGGAGGAACTCATCAGCGGCTTAACGACGCAGGGTGTGCCAAGTTCAGCTACCGCTTCTTTGAGCTGTTCCAGATCGTCTGCGAATCGATACGCTGCCGTAGGCAAGCCAAGTGTTTCGGCTGCAAGGCGGCGAATGCCTTCACGATCCATCGTCAGACGCGCTGCTGTCGCAGTTGGAACCACATAGTAGCCCTCCTGCTCCAAACGAACAAGCTCATCTGTAGCAATCGCTTCAATTTCAGGTACGATCAAATCCGGCTGCTCGCTTTCAATTACGCGGCGTAGCTGCTCTCCATCCAGCATGTCGATCACATGAGAACGATGTGCAACCTGCATAGCTGGTGCATCCGGATAGCGGTCAACGGCGATACATTCCACGCCGAGTCGCTGTGCTTCGATAACGACTTCCTTGCCAAGTTCTCCGCTCCCAAGCATCATCATTTTCTTCGCCTGGCGAGAATTTGGGGCCCCCCACATGATAAACAGCACTCCCTTATCCATTTTTTACACTGCATGATTCCTTGCAGAATGGCAGATGGTGTCTCTCTTTGATGTTCATCCGGAACCATTGTCATAAACACATTGTAAAATTTCCGACGATATTACTTATAAACTTTACAATATGATGACACTCTTATTTTCTTACCTTCCAAGTCAGATTGCAACCCAAATTCCTTAAATTTTTTGACAAAAATCGTATATCTATATTTGTAAGCGTTAACATTAGCGGAATTTGTCGTTTTTCATTTTCAAGCGCCTGATTTTCGCCTCATTTGGGTAAAAAAATCGCCATTTTCACGCTTCAAGAAACGAATGCTGTCGATTCTGGAAGCAAGAAAGTGGCGATTATATGAACGTATAGAGCTATTTTAATCGTCCGTTTACAAAAATCTAAACTGCGCTTCGATCAATCCGTTGTATACACCTCCGTGCTGAATCAGCTCATCATGGCTACCTTCCTCGCGAATCTCGCCATGATCCAGTACAACGATATGATCAGCATGCCGAATGGTGGACAATCGGTGTGCAACGATAAACGATGTACGTCCTTGCAGCAATACTTTGAGCGCTTCTTGAATGCGTAGCTCGGTTTCAGTATCGATACTGGCTGTTGCTTCATCCAGAATAAGAATCCGCGGGTCGGCAAGCAAGGCGCGAGCGAAGGACAGTAATTGTCTCTGCCCCATCGACAGCACACTACCACGCTCCTCTACCTCGGTATCATAGCCCTTAGGCAGCTTCTCGATAAAGGTGTGCGCATGTACCGCTCTTGCTGCCGCTTCCACTTCCTCGTCCGTCGCATCCAGACGTCCAAAACGAATATTGTCACGAATCGTGCCGGAGAAAATAAATGTGTCCTGTAGCACGATACTGATCTGACTGCGCAAGCTCTCCAGTGTCACATCACGAATATCGTACCCGTCAATCGTAATACTGCCGCTTTTGATATCATAAAAACGACTGATCAGGTTGATAATCGTCGACTTACCGGAACCGGTATGCCCTACGAGCGCAATCGACTGTCCTGCCTTCACATTCAAATTGATGCCTTTCAATGCTGGACGTCCAGCCTCGTATTCAAATACAACATCACGGAATACGATATCGCCGCGAATACGCGGTAATGGCTTCGCATCGGGCTTATCGGCTACCGATGGCTGTTCATCCATGAACTCGAAAATGCGCTCTGACGATGCCATCGCGACCAGTAGCTGATTGTACATATTACCGAGACGGTTGATCGGGTCCCAGAAATTGCTCACATAGTTGGCAAAGGCGACCAGAATCCCGATCTCAATCTCACCGCTGGCAATCAGCATCGTACCAAAGCCGAACAAAATCATCGAGCCGAGACCACCTGTAATTTCAATCAGCGGTCCAAAAGTCTGGTTTAATGCCGACGCTTTATCCCATGACTGCTTGCTGGACAGATTCATATTGTCAAAATACTTCATGTTTTGCTGTTCCTGTGTATAGGCCTGTGTGACACGAATGCCCTGAATCGATTCGTTCAGGTGAGAGTTAATACGCGAATTTTTCATCCGTACTTCCTGCCAGGAGCGGCGAATGACTTTGCGCAGCTTGGTCGATACGAAGAACATAATCGGCACGGTCAAAATAACCGCCAGTCCCAGCTTCCAGTTGATCAGCAGCAGGATGACGATAATCCCGAGCAACTGCACACAGTCGATCATCACGTTAACCGCGCCATTGGTAAACAGATCCTGTAATGAGTTCACATCATTCGTTACCCGTACAAGCACAGAACCCGCAGGACGTTTATCAAAAAAGGAGAACGACAAACGCTGAATATGCGTGAACAGATCGCCCCGCAGATCGTAGATTACACGCTGACCGATAATGTTCGTGTACTTGATGCGGTATGCATTGGCTACCCATTGAATCAGATACAGACCAAGCGCCAGTGCAGTCAGACTGTATAGTAGCTTTAAGCTTGGCTGCCCATTCGCGGGCTGAATAGCATTATCAATCGCTGCTCCGGTAATAAAAGGAACCGCCAGCTTGGTAATCGTACCCAGCACCATCATAAGCAAAATGAAAGGCAGCAGTTGCCTTGCGTATGGCTTAATATACGTGAACAGTCGGCTAAACTGCTTCCAGTTAAACGCCTTATCAATCAGCTCATCATCCTGATAGACGAAACGATCCTCTACCCGCACGGCTGACGTGTCCGCCACCTTCTGTCGGCTATCAATCGATGTATTGTTCATCGACGGATTACTCATGAGGTCTCACCTGCTCTCTATTGCCCGTGGTATCGGATGGATTGTCCCATAGTTCATCCTTTTCGCCATCGTGTGAAACTGTTATATCTTCGTCAGCTTCGCTGGTTGCCGGGGCTGTTATATCGGCAGTGGATTGTCCGATCTCTGCCAGACGCTGTTGTTCTTCCACACGCTGAATATGATCGGCGTACTGCACGCGATACGTATCCTGATAAGGCCCTTCTACTTTGATCAGATCCTCATGCTTACCGCGCTGGATTACCCGTCCTTCCTGCAACACCAGAATTTCATCTGCATGGCGCAATGACGAGATACGGTGCGCAATAATAAACGTTGTCCGCCCGCGCATCACCTCTTGAAAACCGGACTGAATCTCATGCTCGGTTTCCATATCAACTGCGCTCGTCGCATCATCAAGAATGAGAATTTTCGGGTCTTTGAGCAGGGCGCGTGCAATTGCCAGACGTTGCTTCTGTCCGCCGGATAGACCGAGACCTCGTTCACCAACGATCGTATCGTAGCCGTTTGGCATTTCCATAATAAAGTCATGCGCTTTGGCAAGCTTAGCAACACGGATAATCTCTTCCATGCTCACTTCATTTATACCGTACGCAATATTGTTTTTGATCGTGGACGAGAACAGGAATGTCTCCTGAAATACAGACGCAATACTGGCACGCAGATCGCCGATACGAATATCGCGAATGTCCGTGCCATCAATGCGAATGCTGCCCTCGTTCACGTTATAGGCGCGCATCATGAGCTGAATAATCGTCGATTTACCGGAGCCGGTTCCGCCAAGCAAGCCGATTACGGAGCCTGGAGGCGCATCCAGATTAATATCTACGACCGCTGCCATTTTATTACCGTAAGCGAAGGTGACATGGTCGAACTGCACATGCCCCTTCATCTCAGCCGCAACGATTGGACGTGCATCCTCATGGTCGGTCACATCGATCGGCTGATTTAGAATTTCCAGCACACGCTCTGTGGATGCTTTGGACTGGGTGTAGTTGTTAATATGGAAGCCAAGTCCCCACATCGGGCCGATAATGTACCAGATTAGCGTGAAGAAGGCGACCAGCTCACCAAGTGTCATGGAGCCGCGAATGACGAGTGTACCGCCGAATCCGAGCAAAATAACAATACAGACTGAAGCGAGCAGCTCCATGACCGGAAAATACCGACTCCACAGGGTGGAAGTGAAAATCTGATTCGTACGATAGCGTTCATTCCGAATCGAGAACTTATCCACTTCATGAGGCTCACGCGCAAATGCCTTCACCGTGCGAACTCCTGTAATATTTTCCTGTACAGCCGTTGTGAGTGAACTTAACGCAAGACGCATTTCCTGAAATGCTGGATGAATGCGCGATTCAAACCGTAAAGCGACATACACGAGAAACGGAATGGAAATCAGAGTGACGAGGGTAAGCTGCCAGTTGAGCGAGAACATGACTGCCGCACCGAAAATGACCATTAAAAATACGTTCAGAAGCTGAGCAAAGCCGAATCCGATAAAGTTACGGATCGCCTCCAGGTCACCGGTCAATCGCGACATCAGGTCTCCCGTCTTGGCGGTGTCGTAGTAACGGAAGGATAGAAACTGAAGCTTTTCATAACAGGCATTGCGCAGACGGTAAGCGAGATAATTGCCCAGCCGTCCTCCAAAGAAACCATGCAAAAACTGCATCAGTGCTTTTACAATCGTTACGCCGAACAAAGCGACAACGAGCATAGGCACTTGATCGAATTGCCTCAGCCTGATAATATCGTCAATCAGGTATCTGAGCAGATTCGGATAGACCAGCCCGAGGGCGGTAGCGGTTGCAAGACATAGAATGGAAAGATACAGATAGCTCTTTCTTTCGCGATAAAAGTCCTGCAATTGCCTGAGAACGTCCATGATGCTCCTCCTTCAATCTCCTGTCAGGTTAATTAGCATAATGAAGCTTACCACCGCCGCGATAGAGCCGCAAAGAGGATAAATCCCCGTTTACAGCCCCTGCTCGCAGCGTAGCTTCATAATCGACAAGTAATAAACAGATTATAATGAAATCATGCCAAATTCTCCCGATACCATCCGTTTCTGGACGAATCATTTATTTTGTAAACTAGACTCATTCATCTGAGAGCAAAAGCGCTATAATTTTAAATTTTAAGCACGTTTTTACGCTACTACTATATAACAATACGGAATAGTTAAATATATAAAAAGAAGGAAGCCTCCTGCATAGGAAGCTTCCTTCTATCATATTCTGGTTACTATTCGTATTTTTGTAAATGGAGCAAGACGGTTTAACGCTCTGTTGTTTCCATGGCGATGACAGGTTGCAGGCTATATAATAGTTCGCCAAGCCCTGCCCATCGTTCTGGACCATCTGCCATCTGTAGCGATGCTTCCGTTCCCTGCGCCCATTCGCCAATCTGACGTTTCATTTCGTCCGCGGTTTGCTGGAGACGAACATTCAGACCCTCGATATAATAGCCAGCCAATCCATCGCGCTGCTCATCCAGCAATTGACCGGTCATACGATCCAGCTCTGCGGTCAATTGATTACGGAACTTGTCCCGACCACCCTGTTCGAAAAATTGACGCGGATTGCGGAATAACGGCCAGAACGTTTTCCAGTCCAGTGGCTGTGTGGACATCAGCCCGGAAATGTCCGGCGTTTTCCAATCTTCTGGCTCGAATGTAGAGAAGCGTAAGCCTGGTGCCTGCTTCTCCGCCTCGCGTCCATATGTCTGCATCCGATCCGAGATCAGGCGGCGCGCTGCCTTTTCCATACGAAGCGTCGTTGCCAGCACTTCCTGCTCCAGCTCAATACCAAGCCTGCGCTGTAGCTCACGACCACAGGCAGCAAAATCAGCCTTCAGATCATTCGATTCCTGATTGAGCTGTGCCGGATTGAAAATTTCCGGAATCCAGTCCAGCGTTTTGAGCCGCAAGCGCTGTCTCACATGGAACAATAGCTCTGTGCTTTCCTCCTGCACCCGTCGATCGGGATCAGCTTCTGCAATCGCATCAATCGTACGGCTCGCTGTCTGCTGCTCCTGCTGAAGCTGTACGATGCGCTCTGCACGATACTGCTCCCCACGCTCCGCCGCTTCCTGCCAGGAATAGACGATGTCACGAATACGATCCAGCTCCTCATGAGCCGCATGGATAGCCAATCCAGCCAGTGTATCATCAGCAAAGCTCATAAAGTGACGACGAAACGCTCCAAAGCCCTCATCCTGTCCTTGCAACGCACGACGACTGGATAGCGCATAAATGTGCGGTTCACGGATACCTGCCCCATTCAACTCCCGCTCAATGCGTCCAACCACCTGCTGCTTTTCCTCCTCCGAGGAGGCGAGATCGGATGCGTTGACGATAAAGAACATATTATCAAGCGCCAGACTACCTTTGACCCGTCCGAGCTGCTCTAGCAACTGGCGATCTCCAGCCGTAAAGGCGTGATTATAATACGTGACAAATACGAGCGCATCTGCCGTTTTCATATATTCAAAGGTTACACCAGTATGGCGTGCATTGACCGAATCAGCTCCCGGTGTATCAACAAGCACCATGCCCTGCTCGGTCAGCGGGCAATCATAGTACAGATCGATACTGCGTACAAAGCAGGACTGCTGCTCCTCTGACACATAGCCGCGGAACTGCTGCATATCGACGATCAGATCCTGTCCAAGCTTATCACGCGCAGCTTCCCAGCCAGCTGCTGCCGCGATCACAAAGTTATAATGCGCGCGTGCAGAGGGATGGATACGCGCTGGCGACAGATTACGCACCGCACGGCTCCAATCCTGATCGAGCGAACGATCTGGCAAACCGAGCAAACGAAGGGCACCGCTAATATCCTCTTGCAGCTCCTCCAGCGACTTCATATAAATGACTGCTGTGCCATGTGGACGCTCTGGCTCCGAGGACATAATCTGTGTAATCGCTGCTGTCATCGGATGTGGAGATACCGGCAGTACGGACGCACCGAGTAATGCATTGGCAAAGGAAGACTTCCCGGCGCTGAATGCACCGAATAGAGCCAGCGTAAATTTGCCATTTTCCATAACGGAGGCTCGGCGGCGCAGTTCCTCACCCTGCGAAATAAGCCCCGGAATACCATCAATCCAGCCTGCTGCCTGACGCATTTGCTCCGCTGTCGCCAGCAAACGTGAACGGCGATCTGTAGATGGAGCGATAGCTGCCTGGTCAAATGCAGGCTCGGCCTCCGTTTCAACATCTGTGGTTGAGCGTTCGTGACTGGCAGATGCTGAGACTTCATCGATCGTAGATGCATGAGCGTTCAAATGTAGTGTGGTTCCAGACGCTACAAGGTTGGTGTCTGCATCATGTGCTGTGGAATGAGTAGCACCCTCCTGACCTGATAACGCTTCGTTCGCATCCTGCGCTGCTCCTGCTACACCGATTCCCACACGTTCGATCTTCGGCAACCATTCCGGCACACCGGTTTCACGCGCTGGCAGTAGCTGGCGTACCGCTTGATCCTGTCGTTCTTGCTCCTGCTCCTGTTCCAGCTTCGTCGTTAAACGCTTCTGCAATGCTTCCGCAGTCACAATCTGTTTTCGCAATGCGCTTTGCTGCGCTTCAATCGCTGGCTGCAACTGCGCGATCAGACGATCTGCCGCTTCGAGTGCTGCACGGCGATAGCGCGAAGCTGTTTGCTCACGTAATGCGCGAGTATAGTTCAGCACATATTCACCGGATATCGCCACATCCGAGCCTGCCCCAGTAGCGATGTCCGCTTCATGGATTTGCGGCAACGATGCTGTCAGCTCCGCTTCCTGCTGTTCATTCCATAGCTCATGCTCCATACTCCAGCCACGCAGCAATCCGCGTACATGCACATCCAGATTGGCAGCAACCTGCTCACGAAAAGCCTGTAAAAATTGCTCTTTACGACGCGTACGCTCCTGCATCGTTTTGTCACGGGAAGCAAACAGACCCTTTTTAAAGCCAGGGCGCTCCCCTTCCAGGTACTGCTGCGCCAGATCACGCAGCTCGGCAGGTGTCAGATTCGCCTGCTCAACCAGACGCCCAATCTCCCATGCCCAGTGATCCTTGAGCGCGACTAGCTGCTTATCCAGCGTTTGCTGCTGTTCATACAGCCGTTCTAGCTTTTGCTGCTGCTCGGGTAGAGTAGGCTCCTCTTCGTCTTCTATAGAAGGATTCGTATCCTCCTCATCCTGCATTTCTTTATCGACAGGCGCATCAGACTGCTCAGCCTCTACTGCTTCCGCTCCCATGTTATCGATATCGGTAGTCTGCTCGCGCAACCATTTGCGATGCTCCTCAGCTAGCTCCCATACGGCCTGTGACAGGCTGTAGCGCACCAGCGGCGTATGATCGTGAAGCAGCTCAGCGATCAGCTCGCGCAATTGCTCCAATCGACCATAACGATGCTCCGGCACCATACGGGATACGTACAGCACACCAGCCGGCTGAATGCCACGTCTGGCAAAAGCCTGTTCTACACCACGGCTATATTCGGCAAAAGGCAGCTCCTCATCCTCATGCTTATCAATCTGATTGACAATCAAGTAAAGCGGCTTACCACGTTCATACAGGGTGCGGGCAAACGATAGATTCGTCTCAGACTGCACATGATTGTAATCCATCACATAAAAGACAACATCGGCACGATGAAGCGCCGAATATGTTGCCGCTTCATGCGCCGCATCCGTGGAATCCACACCCGGTGTATCCAGCAGCACGCCATGCTCCCCAAGTAGAGGGATATCGTCCCATAGCTCTACCGCTTCATAGTCGCCGCCATTTTTGCAATACTCATCCAGCTCCTGCAAGCCGATCTGTAGCGTACCACCATTATGGGTATGCACGATTGCTCTGGGCTCACCGGAGCGAATGGAAGCGATATTCGCTGTCGTTGGCACCGGACTTGTGGGCAGCACCTGGTGACCACAGAGCCAGTTCATTAGACTGGATTTACCCGCGGAAAAATGACCGCAAAAAGCCAGCACCAGCTCCTGCGAGCGGTACTTGTTACGAAGCTCGCTCGCTTTACGCGCGGCTCCTGTATTTCCTTGCTGCTGCAGTTCAGCTTCCAGCCGTTCCAGCACCAGCTCAAAAGATTGCTCATTTCCCGTTGTAATCGCTTGCATCCGTATGTCCCTCCGCACTTTCTTGATCTTCTTTATCGGTAGCATGTTATCCTTCGGCTACTACGCTATTATCGCGAGAACAGTCTTAACACCAGCGGTATATGCTCAAGCATATACTATCCACGTATCCAGTCTATTCGGTGTTCATTTATCCATTTATATTTCAATCTTTATCTATTGTATCACTGTATAACTTGTATCGGAAACAGTTCATTTTTTCATCATCATTCCAGATAAAAAAGCTCTGCCATCATAGAGCTGATGCAGAGTTTGTTCGTGCAAGACTAAGTTTGAGTTAGGCATAGAGCAATACAGGAGCAATACAACATCATTATGCGAAAATATAAAAAAGACGGTCTGTACGCTCAAGGCGCAGACCGTCTAGCAGATAACCCTGACTTAGATCAAGCTAACTTCAGCTTCAGCCACAGGTACAAGAATTTCGAACATTTTGCCGTGCTGCAAAATCGTGATGCCTCTGCCTTTGTCCTTCATGACAACTACATCACGCTTCTGTGCCATACGCTCGATATAATGCTCCGGTACATCACCGGAATAGTTTACCGCAATGCCTTCAACTACTTTTTCTTCGTTTTCAGCCAGTTCCTCGGAAACGATTTGCTCGAAAATATCCGAGAATTGTTCAAAGTTGTCTGTGTAGACGGAAATGCATTTCATAACGTTCGACCTCTTTTTATGTGTAGTATTGGTTCTCTCCCCTGGTCGGCGGATTGCCACAGATCAGGAGCTTTTCGGCTTTGTTGCCTTTTTGCTCTTGACGACCAGGGATGTTTTCATTCGTTTTTTGCCTTCACGGCAAATATCGAGCAGCGGACAGACCTGGCAGGCTGGATTTTGCGCCTTGCAGTGATATCTGCCGAAGAAGATAAAGCGGTGATGCGAGAGCGTCCATTCGTCACGCGGCACCCGCTTCATCAGCTTGCGCTCGACTTCCATTACATTGTCTTTCCAATTTGCGAGACCCAGTCGTTTGGATACCCGTTCTACATGGGTATCGACTGCAAATGCAGGCACGCCAAAAGCGTTGGACACCACGACATTCGCCGTTTTGCGTCCCACACCGGGTAGCTGAACGAGCAGATCGTGCTCACTAGGCACATCTCCACCGTATTTCTCGATTAAAATATGGCACAGGTTTTGAATATGCTTCGCTTTACTTCGAAATAAGCCGATCCGCCGTATATCCTGTTCCAGCTCCTCCAGCGGTACGCTCACGTAATCGTGGGGCGTCCGGTACTTCTGAAACAAATCAACTGTCACCTTGTTGACGGTTGCATCGGTACACTGGGCGGACAGTAGCACCGCAATCGTCAGCTCAAAGGCATTACTATGATTAAGTTCGCAGTGCGCATCAGGAAACATGCCGGCGAGCGTATCCAGAATATGTCTTACTGTAGCGGCATTCATTTTCATTCCTCCTGCAAAAAACCGCCTGCACACGATGGGAATCGTGCTTCAGACGGTATCGTCTCACGGGACCTGATGATGGGATTGCCCGTTATGTTTCAGACTCTGGTGCTCCATCTTCAATGACAATACAATTGGTATCTTAACATGTTCCGGCTGTAATTGCACGCAAACTTTACATGAAATTTCAGTAATTTTATTGTTGATTAAAACAATCATTTAAGGCGCGTGTCTCTGACGCTTCAGCGCGTGTGTGTGGGGTGTAAAGCTTTCATAGTGTTGTGAGGTTTAAATGGTTGGTTGATGCGTTGTGCGCGCTCTGATGGTTGCTGTTAGTGCGAATGCTTGATGGTTGGGTTCCATTTGTCATTGGAGTAGTTTATTTAAATCCCTTAACGCCTTAATACCGTTGTTTGAATACTACGGTTGTTGTTCTCTGGTGTTGTTCTCTTACGAAGAAATGGGGATTGTGCATCAGACGCTGCGTGAAGGGATAAGGGAACGGACTCAGGTGGAGCCGCGTGAATCTACTGGATTAGGATAGAATGTAGATTCACGCCCCTCCAAAGTCGTCCTTTTCCCTTATTCCCTTCCCTCCGCTAGGTGATGCTCGCATCATGTCTTGTGAACAAAACAAAAAAGTAAAATGATAATATATTCCATTCAGGAGTATGTATGATGTAGTACAACAAGCTGAACAATACAAGGCTAATGTAAAAGCATTAAAAGTTCAATTCAAAATGCAATCGAAATACAAAGTTAAATAATTAGGATAACTGCCATATATTTATGTAGGCATTACTCTCGTGTAATACGCACTTGATCGGCAAATTCTCTTTCGAGTCACTTTACTCTACTTTACTGTAAGTGCACATATGAGTTATTTCTACGTTTAAAGACAAACTATATTTAATATATACACATAGCTATTTCTTTAACTAACGAACAGGCTAATAGATGCTATCCATCCTCATACCAGTTTGTATAAGCTAGTTCGATACTTTTTTGATTTAATAATATGTAGTGTACATAAGGACTTATAAGCCTATTATAGTAATACAGTAAATCAGCAAAACATGGACTGCTTTACCCCATCGTTACTGTGAAGATGCCAGAGTATACTTTGCGATTTGATTTGCATAGTTATGGATTGATCTGCTTGCTTCCAATACAGTTAAGTTCATCTAAAATATTGATCCAATAAAATATTGATCCAACGTGCAATAGCTGTTAGGTATGGCTTCTTGATAGAAATACATTTGTAATCTCAACATGAATCCTCTATGTATGAAATCAAAGCTGCGTACTCAAAACTCAGAATGCAAATGTGCATGCAATCCAAATATTGAAGTCATAAAGGTACTAAATAATTGGGTTGGAGTGAACTAATATGAAGCTAGCAGCACCTAGCGAAGAAAAAGGAATAAGGGAAAAGAACGATTTTGGAGGTGCGAGAATCTACATTCCTTCCTAATCGGTAGATTCTCGTACCTCCACTGAGTTCGTTCCCTTATCCTTTTTCGGAGCGCTTGATGCACCAACACCCAAACTAATTCCCTATATCTTTATATCTCTACATTCCTACATCCTTAAACCTCTACTTCTCTACTTCAATCCTCATCCCCCAGCTCAAAATAAAAACAGCGCCTGCCCCCACGTTATTCACGTAGAAAGCAGACGCTATAGGTTCAATCAAGACACCCCGATGTATTCCTTAATACCCTTTACAATCGAAGCTGCGATTTCATCTTGCTTGGCGGAATCCATCATTTTGGATTCTTCTGTGCGGTTGCTGATGAAGCCGACTTCCAGCAGTACTGCTGGCATCGTGGTTTCGCGGATAACGTGGAAGTTACCGTATTGCACGCCACGATCCTTGAAGCCAGTTGCTGCTACGAAATACTTGTGAATCGTTTGAGCCAGCTTTTTGCTGCTAGCGCGCTGGTAATACGTTTCTGTACCGGAAGCTGCGGATGAGCCGCTGCTGTTGGCATGAATGGATACGAATACGTCAGCGCCGAGCTTTTCCGCGATTTTGACACGTTCTTTCAGTTGCAGGAACGTATCATCGGAGCGTGTTAGTACGACATCGATATTCGGATCGTTTTTCAGCAGAGCTTCCACTTTGAGAGCGAGTCCAAGGTTGAGCTTTTTCTCACTCGTTTGGGAACCGATCGCACCTGGATCCTGATCACCATGACCGGCATCGATCACAACGACCTTTTTACCGGAGTCGCCTACGCCAGTACCTGGCTGTGTAGGACCGGTTGTTGAGTTAGGATCAGGTGTTTTGCCGTTATCGGCTACCAGATCGACGATCAACAGACTGCCTTCAGTGAAGACTTCATAGTCCTGCTTGTTTTTCAGATCGATCACAATCCGTACCGACGATGGATCGGTGCTGAATTGTGAGTATCTTACCTGAGATACATTATCATTGTTTGGCACATCCAGCGATGCAATTTGACCTACACTTGCATCTGGACCCTGCGCAGTAAATGCCGGGCTGAAATCCGTTTTTGGCAGATCAACCACAATACGATCCGGTGAATCCATTTTGGACACTTTCGGCGTTACGCTCTTATCAAGCGTGACCAGCAAGCGGCTTTCGCTAAAGCTGATACCATTCACCAGTGCAAGACCATTTTCGGCAGTTCCATTTTCAGAACCCGAATTCGTTCCTCCGCCGGTGCTCGCGTCCGGAGTCGTTAGCGTGACAATTTTGTCGCTGTTGTTCCAATGAACGTCAATACCCATCTGCTCGCTCACGAGACGGATCGGTACAAGCGTCGTGCCGTTTTGAACGACCGGTGCGGTGTTCAAATCATACGTTTTGTTGCCGACCGAAGCGGCTTTTTTACCGATAAGCAGTTGAATCGATTTACCTTCGCCGTCAATCATGACACGCCCGTCGGCCTGATTCCACTGTACCTTGTACCCCAGATTTTCGGAGATTACGCGGATCGGCACCATGACCGAGCCCTTCATATTTTGCACGTCCTCCGGAATGCTGAGCTCCTGGCCGTTCAGTACAACTTTTGTGCTAGTGGCAGCCTCACCGAGATGGGGAAAGGACCACAAAAACACAAACAAAAACACTAGAAAACCAAATTTCTTCATTCTTCACCCCTACCATTCCCATTTTGATTACCGAACTACCCAGCACGGCTGTACCGCCCAAACATCACCAGACCACTGGAGTGTAAAAGCAAGCCCTTCATCTACTCGAGATTCCTGAAGTCCCCCGCTCGTCTCTGGATCATTCCAGAAAAAAAGATGAATGCCTGTGCCTACACCGCGTCTGATTCGCAATTTGCGCATACATCGTAATTAGACGCTTATGCCTACTAAAAGTTGCGAACGAATTTACAATTCGATATCTTTTTGCATAGTCTGTTATGCAACCATGGTCATAGAGCGCATAATCAGGCTTGCATATATACGCAAATGCAAGGTCATACTCATCTGTATGTTTATATCGACCATTACGAACCGATTTGTTATCGCTATTTGATTTTTTAGCCTACAAATTTAAATGAACTTCAATTTGCGATGAACGAAGTCGTCTAATTGCTGTCATCTTGCCTGCTAGATCGGTAATAAAATAAAAAGCATTTGCTACAGCCCGCTGGCTCATGCCATACTCCAGGCTCTGCAAATGCTCCATTCCTACTTTTGTTACGAAGTCGATTGATTTCCTTATTGTTGTAGCTATTGCATACGAATATCAATCCATAACTTCATGCTTTACAGTTCGATTAAGCAAACAGATGGGCACCGCGTGTGCGCTCATATTCGCTAATATCGGATTCATGTTGCAATGTCAGACCGATATCGTCCAGTCCTTGCAGCAGGAATTGACGACGATGCTCATCCAGATCGAAATGAATTTCCAGACCTTGATCGTCTGTAATCGTTTTGTTCTCCAGATCGACATTCAGGCGGTAGCCTTCGTTCGCATACGTACGCTCGAACAGATCCTGTACCTGCTCTTCAGACAGCTTGATTGGCAGAATGCCGTTTTTGAAACAGTTATTATAGAAGATATCCGCAAATGAAGGTGCAATGACGCAGCGGAATCCATAGTCCATGATCGCCCACGGTGCATGCTCACGGGACGAACCACAGCCAAAGTTTGCGCGCGATACGAGTACCGATGCGCCCTCATAGCGAGGCTTGTTCATATCAAAATTCTCATTTACATTACCTTCTTCATCCCAGCGCCATTCGTAGAACAGGAACTGACCAAAGCCTGTACGCTCGATGCGTTTCAAAAACTGCTTAGGAATGATTGCATCTGTATCCACGTTCACCCGGTCTACCGGGGCTACAATACCGTTCAACGTTTTAAATTCTTCCATAGTTAAAAACTCCTCTCGATTCGGTTAGCTCAGTACTGGCTCGGATTTGAATTCCCAATCACGCACATCAGTAAAATGTCCTTTGATCGCAGCGGCTGCTGCCATTGCAGGAGATACGAGATGCGTACGTCCGCCACGTCCCTGGCGACCTTCGAAGTTACGGTTGGAGGTAGAAGCACAGCGTTGTCCCGGTTTCAGTACGTCTGGATTCATCGCCAGACACATACTGCAACCTGCTTCACGCCATTCAAAGCCGGCTTCCTTGAAAATAACGTCCAGTCCTTCTTTTTCTGCTTGAATCTTCACGCGACCGGAGCCCGGTACGACGATAGCAGTCAGACGATCAGACACTTTATATCCTTTGGCTACCTGTGCCGCAGCACGCAGATCCTCGATCCGACCGTTGGTGCAGGAACCGATAAATACATAATCAACTGGAATCTCAGCCATCGGTGTACCTGGTGCCAGATCCATATATTCAAGCGCCTTTTCAGCCGCTTTGCGCTCGTTTTCTGTGGTGAAGTCTGCTGGGTTTGGTACAGCGGAAGTGATATCCGTACCCATACCCGGGCTTGTTCCCCAGGTTACCTGTGGGATCAGCGTTTCTACGTCGAATTCGATCACATGATCATAATAAGCGCCTTCGTCTGTAGTCAGCTCTCTCCAGCGAGCAACCGCTTCGTCAAATGCCGCACCCTGTGGTACGTATTCACGTCCACGCAGGTAGGAGAATGTAGTTTCGTCCGGTGCAATTAGACCAGCGCGTGCGCCGCCCTCGATCGACATGTTGCAGACAGTCATACGCTCTTCCATCGACAGATCACGAATCGCTTCGCCTGTGTACTCGATAACATAACCTGTTGCAAAATCCGTACCATACTTAGCGATCACGCCAAGAATCATATCTTTCGCAGTTACGCCAGCTTTGCGTTTGCCATTGAAACGAATTTCCATCGTTTTCGACTTGGATTGTTGCAAGCACTGTGTAGCCAGTACGTGCTCAACCTCACTTGTACCGATACCGAATGCGAGTGCGCCGAATGCACCGTGTGTCGATGTATGGCTATCACCGCAAACGATAGTTTTACCCGGATGTGTCAAGCCAAGCTCTGGACCCATAACGTGGACAACGCCCTGGTCGATCGTGTTCAGGTCAAACAGCTTTACGCCAAAGTCCTTACAGTTCTGTGTCAGCGTATCAATCTGTTGCTTGGAGATTGGATCTGTAATATTAAAACGGTCAAATGTCGGTACGTTGTGATCCATCGTGGCAAAAGTCAGCTCTGGACGACGAACCTGACGGTTGCTCAGACGCAGACCTTCAAATGCCTGTGGAGAAGTAACTTCGTGAACGAGGTGCAGGTCAATGTACAATACGCTTGGCTTGCCTTGCTCGCTGTAGATTTCGTGATTGTCCCAGATCTTTTCATACAATGTTTTTTTACTCATTATATTCACCCCATCTTAAATTGAGATCAGACACTGTATCTGTTTCCGCCAGAGGAGCAACGCCCTCTGTCTTGCCTTTGGACCCGGAAACAAACCCGCCTCATCTTGACTTGCCTGAACCATTTCTCGTCGCCGATTCATCATGTGAATCACTGCTAACCTTTATGTTACATACAATATATCATTGTGTGTCCGATAGGTCTAAGATATTATAACTATAGATGCTATAGGTTTATCTTATAAGACGAATAATCGTTTCTGCGAATATAAAGAAGCTATTGTCGACTTCATATTATCGTAATCTATATGCTTTTCTACTATTTTCATCATCATCTGCTTTTCCACTATTCTCATTATAAAGGAGTCTTATCCTATGGAACTTCGTCAATTACAATATGCATTACAGATCGCAGCCGAGCGAAACTTCTCCCGTGCTGCCGAGAAACTACATATTGCACAACCCTCACTTAGCCAGCAGCTATCCAAATTAGAAAAGGAGCTCGGTGTACTGCTCTTTCAACGCAATACGAGTAGTGTGGAGCTAACTCAGGCGGGAGCAAGCTTTGTCGAGCACGCGCAAAAGATTATCGACTCCGTTGAACAGCTACGCCGCGAAATGGCAGATATCTCCCAGCTTCAAAGCGGACGCGTCATTATTGGCAGTATGCAAATTACCGGCTCCCATCTGCTACCACATGTACTGCCAGACTTCCGCACCCAGTATCCACAGATTGAAGTGGTACTACTGGAAGACACGTCAGCCAATCTGGAAAAGCTAACCGCCAGCGGTCAAACCGACCTGAGTCTGCTCGCTCTTCCACTGACCGAGCCTTCGCTCACCTATGAGCCGGTTGCCGAGGAGCTGATCGATCTGGCTGTGCCACCCAATCATCCGCTTGCCCAGCGTTTCTTGAGTGGGGATCATCGTCCCGTGCAGCTATCTGAGCTACGAGACGAATCCTTTATCGTGCTTAAAAAGGGGCAGGGCTTTCGTAAAATTGTATTTGATGTGTGTAAAGAAGCTGGCTTCGAGCCGAAAGTCGTATTTGAAAGTAATAATATCGAAACGATCCAATCGCTCGTTGCCACAGGTATGGGTGTCACCTTCGTGCCGCACTATATCGCCAGAGCGCGACGCGGCGAATTTTTGCCGGTATATTTGCCGCTGGCTGAACCTATCCCAAGCCGTACACTCGTCCTCGCGCGCCGCAAAGGACGCTATCTGTCCAAAGCTGCGGAAGCATTCATCGAGTCGTTTAAGGATACGATGGAGCATGTGGTGTCGAAGGAGTAGTTGTAGTTGTAGTTGTAGTTGTAGTTGTCATTTTAATTATTTGGTTAGGCTCTAGCTATGCAAAGAAATGATTGGCGTATAAGATAATTGGTGGGCTGTATACACATTTTCACAACTGTATGTATTGACATCGTCTTGCAATAACTCGACTAAAAAGTAAACCGGCTGTATTTATTTTGTTCAGTTGATTATTAAAAGTAATAATAGTACGATATGAATAAAGAATCCATACGATCACAACTGACCGCATTCACCTATAGTGAATCACTACGCACTACGAATCGCAGTATGATCATTAACCTCGGAGGTAACGATTATGAAAATTGATATCTGGTCTGATTACCAGTGTCCGTTCTGCTATATTGGCAAGGCTAGATTGCAAAAAGCGCTGGAGCAATTCCCGCATGCGGATCAAGTACAGATCAACTTTAAAAGCTTTGAGCTTGACCCGTCCGCTGAGCGCGATGTACCGATGACAAACAATGAAATGCTTGCGAGCAAGTACAATACGACGATCGAGCAGGTACGCAAAATGAACGACAACATCGGTGCACAGGCTGCTCAGGAAGGTCTTCGTTTTGAATTTGATTCGATGATTCTAACGAACAGCTTTGATGCGCACCGTCTGATGCAATTTGCTGTCGATAAAGGGAAAGGCGCTGAAATGAACGAAGCGTTATTCCGTGCTTTCTTTACCGATTCTCGTCATATCGGCGATCATGAGACACTTGCTGATATCGCGGGCGAAGTTGGCCTGGATCGTGCGGAAGCGTTGACGATGCTGCAAAGCGAGCGCTACAGCGAGGATGTACGCCGTCATGAAAAGCTGGGCAGCCAGCTAGGCATTACAGGTGTACCTTTCTTTGTGATCAATGATAAATATGCTGTATCCGGTGCACAGCCAACCGATATGTTTACAAGTGCTTTGAATGATATCTGGGCAGAAGAGCAACCGCTGCAAATGATCGGTGATCCGGCTCAAGGCGAGCAATGTGCAGATGGCTCCTGTGCTGTCCCCTCTGTTGATAGCGATACCGACAAAAACTGATCCGGCTATAATCGCTTATACGTTGTGATCGTCTCTCTGGTCTGAACGCATCTGCTAAGGGGAGCTATGCCAGTTTTTGAATTGTAATCGCGTGTAGCTGTGTATCCACACAGTGAGCAGAACCATTGGATGAAAAAGCCCGCTTTCGACGTTATGTGGAAAGCGGGCTTTTTGACTGTTTCGGGATTCAGATTATCGATTAGGCTTGTTTTTGTAGCTTTTGCTTTTTCGCTTCCTTGATGATGCGCAGCGCGCGAGCCCTTGTAACTTTATTCGGGCTTTTCAATTGACGATAGGCAGTAGCTGTATCTTTTTTTGCCATAGATTGCGACCTCCATTCTATTAAGAAAGATGAGCAGATCAGCAGGGAATTCGATGAATTGCTGCTACTCTCTTTTTTATTAGTAATTATTACGATTAATCATTATTCTAAATGATAATTCTTCTCATTGTCAATAGAATAGTGTTTTTTACATTTCTAATTGGAATATGAAATATACACCTCCAATGCTCCTTCGTTGATCCGAGACGGATTTCTAAGGTTCATTTGAGGAAGTGTACGATTTTGACTATATGAATGCTCCCGATATAATTTGGGATAATAAAAAGCCTGCACTGGCAACAAACACCATATGCAGGCTATTTCGTTTCATTTAAAAATTAGTTTTAAACCATGCTGCCGCTGCATGCACTTCAGAAGCGGTCAATTGGTGTCCGTTATTTTCCCAGTGCAGCTCAACGATAGCGCCAGCACCAGATAGCAGATCACCCAGTTCTTCACTTTCAGCACGCGGTACGATTGGATCGTTGGTGCCTGATGCCATAAATACTGGCGTGCCTGTCAGATCAGGCAGCTCAATACTGCGAAGCGGCACCATCGCATGGTGCAAAATCGCTCCACGCAGTGACTCTTTATCATGGAACAACAGGCTTGCCGCAATATTCGCACCATTGGAATACCCAACCGCTACAATATTGCGACGATCAAACCCGTACTCCGTTGCTGCTGCATCCAGAAATGCATTCAGCTCATGCGTACGAGCAATCAGATCCGGCTCATCGAATACACCTTCAGCAAGACGACGGAAAAAGCGTGGCATTCCGTTCTCAGATACATTGCCTCGTACACCAAGCACCGAAGCGGATGGTGCGATCAGCTCAGCGAGTGGCAACAGATCACGCTCATTCCCTCCTGTGCCATGCAGTAGCAGCAATACCGGTTGATTCGTATCGGTTCCCTGTTTGAATAGATGTTGCATCGTTGTTGTCATTATAATAGCCTCCTTCGTATCGATAAAATCATATTCTGGACGTGAATCAATATGGAGATCACATGCTTTATTTAGATTAGCGCTGTTATCGATTACGACAACGAACGAACCTCAATCGGCATCAAATTGCTCTCGATCAATTCGCGCTGTGGTTCATACCAGACGGGCAGCATCAGCTTGCTACCGAGTGCATCAGCAGATTCATCATTTGCAAAGCCCGGTGGATCGGTCGCAATCTCAAACAGAATGCCTCCAGCTTCGCGGAAATAAACAGCATTAAAATATTGCCGGTCAATCACCGGTGTTGGCTGGAAGCCTGCACTGGCAACCTGGGCGCGCCACTGCTCATGCTGCTCAAAATCGGTTGCACGCCATGCAATATGGTGAACCGTACCTGCGCCGCCGATGCCTCGTGGCAGCTCACGCGAATTCACATCGATGATGTTACCGATATCGCCAGTTGCACGGAACCGTACATATCCATCCTCTTCCGCGATCCGCTCCAGACCGAGAACGTGCTCAACCGTGTGCAATGTGCGTTCCGGTCTTGCACTGAACAGTACGCCACCGCCAAAGCCCTTGATCGCCTGATCTACGGTAATGTCCTCCCATTGCCAGCTACTGGCTGCGCCTTCTGCACGCTCTGCCAGCTCGATGCGCAATCCGTCATAGTCTGCAAAACGAAGCAGCTCCTCACCAAAACGGTTGACCTTTTCCACATGAACGCCCAGTCGATTCAAGCGTGCTTCCCAGAATGGAAGTGAGCCTGTAGGAACAGCGAATACCGTAATACCGAGTTGACCGCTACCTACAGCGCCACGACGTGCTCCTGGCTGTGGGAAGAAGGTTACAATGGTGCCTGGCGCCCCTGCTTCATTACCAAAATAAAGATGATACACATCCGGTGCGTCAAAATTAATCGTTTTTTTCACCATCCGCAGACCGAGAATGCCAGCATAAAAGTCGACATTGCGCTGTGGATCGGTAACAAAAGACGTAATATGGTGAATCCCTGCTGTACGAAGTTGCATAATTCCAGCTCCTTTTTTAAATGAATAAGCCAATCGTGTCATTGTTCGCTCGGATATCGTCGTTACTACTATGTTCTTACCCTGATCATGAACTGAAAAGACGTTTACATAATCGCCTGATTTTAAATATCTTTAATTATAGATATTATCTATTTCTTATTATATCCAATTTAGCTGTAAATGAAAGTCATTACAACAAATCTCTCGTGAAATCACAACTAACTAACTTTTAGTAAGTTTAATAGAAATAAGCTACTCTCTTGCAGTCTGCTTTCCAGCTTATCGTCATACAAAATTCGAATGCAAAAAAGCCAGCAATCAGACCGGCTGATTGTACTGGCTTCCTCGTAGTAAGATATTAGGTTCGGGTTCGGGTTCGGGTTCGGGTTCGGGTTCGGGTTCGGGTTCGGGTTCGGGTTCTGATGGGTTAACACTCCAGCTCAGCCCTGATGCTTGTACAGCTCGGGACGGCGATCGGCAAACACAGGAATTCGTCCACGCACATCCTCGGATAGCTCCAGATCAATCGTCGCTGTTACGATGCCTTCCTCTTCTCCGCCTTCCGCCAGCACTTCACCCCACGGATCAATAATCATCGAATGTCCGAAAAATTCACTTTTCTCATCCCGTCCCACACGATTACAGGCAATGACATACATCTGATTTTCAATCGCTCGTGCAGTTAACAATGTACGCCAGTGATGCAGCCGTGGATTCGGCCATTCTGCCGGTACAAACCATACTTTGGCTCCTGCTAATGCCAGCGTACGCGCTAGCTCCGGAAAACGAATATCGTAGCAGATGGATGCCGCTGCGGTCACATCGCCAAGCGGGAACAAGGCGGTCTGCTCACCCGGCTGCATAAATTTCTCCTCGTCCATCAGCTTGAACAGATGAATTTTGTCATACCGGGTTAGCTGACTGCCATCTGGAGCGTATGCATACAGTGTATTGTAAAATCCGCTACTGCGCTGCTCAGAGATCGATCCGCCCACAATCGTAATCCCATAGTGCGCTGCCGTCTCGCTTAACCAGCGACATAGGGAACCATTTTCCGGTTCGGCGATACCGTCCAGCCGATCCAGCGCATAGCCGGTATTCCACATTTCCGGCAATACGATCACATCGGGCTTCGGCTCTGCTTTCATCGCCTCCGCGATCCATTCTCCAGCACGTTGCTGATTATACTGAGGATCAGCAAGCTTGATATCCATTTGCAGCAGACTGATATGATATTGCTGTGAAGCCATCGTTCATCGCTCCTTGCTTATAATAAAATAAATGAATGATCCAGCACTATAAAGCGTACAGATCGATGTACATAGTGAACATTATATTTTGATTATCATAGCCCTCGTACCTGTGAAAAAGCAATACTTCTGTCTTTTCTCCTGCTTAAGCCTTCTCCTTTTCCAATAACATATCTATGCCAATCGGAAAAATCGTGATAGATTAGGATAACTATGTAGATGAATCAAAAGTCAACCATTCAAAATTGAACCAACCGGAGTGATGAATACGATGTCCAATGTAAACGAAGCTGGCATTTCTGCCTTTCTAATTCGCCCTGCTGCGATTATGAATGAGCTGCCAGAGCAATTTTTCGCCAAGCTGGTGCAGGATGTGAATCGGCAGGTTGCTGCAGGTCATGACGTGATTAATCTCGGTCAGGGGAATCCGGATCAGCCAACTCCCCCTCATATTGTGGAGGAGCTACGCGAGGCGGCGGGCAATCCGCAATATCACAAATATTCTCCATTTAGCGGTTATGCCTTTTTGAAAGAAGCGATTGTGCAGCGCTATAAGGAAGATTATGATGTAGAGCTTGACCCGGAAACTGAAGTGGCGATTTTATTTGGCGGCAAAACTGGCTTGATCGAGATTAGCCAGATTATGCTACAGCAGGGCGATGTGTGTCTTGTCCCTGATCCCGGTTATCCAGATTACTGGTCTGGTGTAGCGCTGGCGGGTGCGGAAATGAGCTTTATGCCACTCACAGAGCAGCATGCCTATTTGCCGGATTATAGCGCGATTGCACCCGAGGTGCTGGAGCGTGCCAAGCTCATGTTCCTTAACTACCCTAACAACCCGACCTCTGCTACTGCTCCGCTGTCGTTTTACGAGAAAACGGTCGCTTTTGCCAGAGAGCATGAGATTGTCGTTGCCAGTGACTTTGCTTACGGAGCGATCGGATTTGATGGACAACAGCCGGTGAGCTTTTTGCAGGTTCCGGGCGCGAAAGAAGTGGGTGTCGAGTTCTATACGCTGTCCAAAACGTACAATATGGCTGGCTGGCGCGTTGCCTTTGCACTCGGCAATCGTGAGATCATTCGCCTGATTAATCTAATGCAGGATCATGTGTATGTCAGTCTGTTTGGCGGTATTCAGGCAGCAGCAGCGCGTGCGTTAACGGATGATCAGCAGTGTGTAACCGATCTGGTCGCACGCTACGAGTCGCGTCGTAATGCCTTTTTTGAAGAATTGGAGAAAATCGGCTGGTCAGCTCAAGCACCGAAAGGCTCCTTCTTCTGCTGGTTACCTGTGCCTGAAGGCATGACCTCGCGTGAATTTGCAACTTTGTTATTGGAGCAAGCGCATGTAGCGGTTGCGCCAGGAATCGGCTTTGGTGAAGGTGGCGAAGGTTATGTGCGGATCGGTCTGCTCACCTCAGAGGAGCGTTTGCGCGAAGCGGTGCAGCGAATTGGTAAATTGAATTTGTTTGTATAACCGACTCCTGTCTTGTGTGCATTCATTCGATTCATCGAACGGTGTCGGCGCGTGTATAAGGCGTATATACGAATTGATGCCAGTATGCATCTGAGCGTGCATATTCATCATAGCGCAAATGATTTTTCAAACAGATGGGTTTTCCAAATGTAACGTATGTTCCTTATTAAGGATCGTCATCAAGGAGCGTCGTTTACTGACGGAGCTGTCATTTCTGTACCCTATTTTCATTCGTATATGCTCCGGTAAGTGGACTTTATGATAACAATAAATACGCCTATCCACCGACTTGAATCATTAAATTTCTATTGAACGCTGGCGCGGTACTTGGCAAAAGTCCAAGTCCGTGCTATCCTAATCAGCAACAACAATTAACGCAATGACGGGAATAGTAAGCAAATTAAGCGGCGTGTATAGAGAGTGAATTCCGGAGGCTGAAAGGATTCACCGCCAGCTCCTGCCGAACCTGCCCCCGAGCTTCCGGCGCTAAACGTCGGACGGTCTTCCCACCGTTATCCGGGCACGAAGCCGGACAGCTCTGGGCTGTCAATAAAGGTGGTACCGCGGAAGTTCAGACTTTCGTCCTTTGTATTCAATATGAATACGTGGACGGAGGTCTTTTTTGTTGTTATGCCAAAGGAGTGAATCAACATGGAACATCAGCGCATTGTCGTGAAAATCGGCAGCAGCTCGCTGACAGGCCCACAGGGCGGATTAAATCATGAGGCGGTTGCCTTTTTCGCCTCAGAAATCGCTGCATTGCAGCAAAATGGACATTCGGTATTGCTCGTCACCTCCGGTGCGGTTGCTGCCGGGTTCCGTGAGATCGGATATGCGGTCAGGCCCAAGCTGCTACATGAAAAGCAAGCCGCCGCTTCTGTTGGACAGGCGCTACTCATGCGCGATTATCAGCAGGCATTTGCTACACATGGTCTGGTCAGCGCACAAATCCTGCTCACCCGAGGCGATTTTACCCATCGTAAGCGGGCTGCCAATGCGAGCATGACGATCGAGGAGCTGCTCAAGCAGGGCGTGATCCCGGTCATTAACGAAAACGATACCGTTTCCGTCGACGAGCTCAAATTCGGTGATAACGATACACTGTCTGCCCTTGTCGCCAATCTGGCGCGCGCATCGCATCTGCTTATTTTGACCGATGTGGATGGACTGTACAGTGCGAACCCAAGCAAAGACCCGAACGCTGTTCGTTATGATCGGATCGATGAGATTACAGACGAGATTTACGCAGTAGCTGGCGGTGCCGGTTCGGCTGTAGGCACTGGCGGCATGCGCTCCAAAGTCGATGCTGCCAAAATCGCTACACGCGGCGGCATTCCCGTTTTCGTCGGACGCGTAACCGAAGCCGGCGATCTGCTGGCAGCAGCACAGGGTAAGGGTAAAGGTTCATATTTTGCTACACATAGCGCTTCGCTACCGATGAAAAAGCAATGGCTTGGCTTTCTCAGCGTTCCGCTCGGTACGCTGGTTGTAGATGAAGGTGCGGAAAAAGCATTGATCGATAACGGACGCAGCCTGCTTCCTGTCGGCATCCGTCAGATCGAAGGACAATTCCATGCCGGTGATGTGGTTGAGGTACAGAACCTGCAACGCGAGACACTGGGGCGCGGAATCGTCAATTACGATCATGATCAACTGCAGCAGATTGCCGGATTGCCAAGCAGCCGCATCGCGACCACACTCGGTCTGGATTACATTCAGCATCTGGAAGCGATCCACCGGGATGAATGGATTACACTGTAGCGGGTGAGGGTCATTTTACGGAGGATGAAGGCGGTGCTGTAGACAGGCGGTTCTGCCAGGAGTGAACTTGCTGCTTTCGACAAACGGCCCTACCATAGGTGAGCATACTAGCAGTTGAACATACTAAACTAATAGTAGACAAAATGTTCTTCTATAGATGAACCTACTATCGCAGGCAACTGCCCTGCTATGAACGACTATGCCATACAGCAAATAACGCACAGTACAATTAAGGCACACAAGTTTATATTTCAATAACTATGCACATAAACATGGCTGTCACGAAAATCATTCCGCCCCAGGGCGTCAGGAGGTATACACAATGAGTGAAGTTGTACAAAAAGCAACACTGGCGAGCAAAGCTGCATCCCCACTTGCCAGCGTCACAACAGAGGATAAAAACAAAGCGTTACTCATGATGGCTGATGCATTGATCGAGCAAGCAGATGCGATCATTACAGCCAATAGCGAAGATATTGAACGTGGACGTGCTGATGGTACATCCGAATCGCTGCTGGATCGTCTGCGTCTCGATACGAAGCGTGTTGGCGATATCGCTGAAGGCTTACGTGAGATCGTAGAGCTAAACGATCCAATCGGTGAATTGCTGGAAGTGATCGAGCGTCCAAACGGACTGCATATCGAGAAAATCCGTGTACCAATCGGTGTCATCGGCATGATCTACGAAGCCCGTCCAAACGTAACGGTCGACGCGGCAGGGCTTGCACTGAAAACAGGTAATGCCATCGTGCTACGCGGCGGCTCCGCAGCCCTCTCGTCCAATCGTAAAATCGTCGAGGTGCTGCACTCTGCACTGGAGCAATCCGCTATTCCTGCCGATGCATTGCAATTAATCGAAGATTCCGACCGCGCTTCGGTCAATGAGCTGATGCGTCTCAACGGACTGATCGATGTGATCATCCCACGCGGCGGCAGCTCACTGATTCAAAATGTCGTACAAAACTCAACCGTACCTGTCATCGAGACAGGCGCAGGCATTTGCCATACATTCGTAGACGCTTCTGGCCTTACCAAAATGGTCGATGATATTGCAATCAACGCCAAAGTCCAACGTCCATCTGTCTGCAATTCGATGGAAACTTTACTTGTGCACGCCGATTACGATGCATCTGCCTTCGTAGAGCTTGCCGAACGCTTACGCGAACAATACAAAGTCGAAATTCGCGGCTGCTCCGCTACACTGGAGCGTCTGCCATGGGCAACGCTCGCCACCGAGCAGGACTATGCGACCGAATATAATGATTACATTTTAAACGTAAAAATCGTCGGTTCACTGGACGAAGCGCTGGAGCATATCACCACTTACAGCACCAAGCACTCCGAATGTATCGTAACCGAGGACGAGGCACACGCTGCACGCTTCATGCAGGAAGTTGATGCCGCAGCCGTCTACCACAACGCATCCACTCGCTTCACCGACGGCTTCGAATTCGGCTTCGGCGCCGAAATCGGCATCAGCACCCAAAAACTGCACGCCCGCGGCCCAATGGGACTACCATCCCTCACCTCAACCAAATACAAAATCTACGGCACCGGCCAAATCCGCGGATAATACAAACTTGCCCCTATCACCCAAAGCCTGGCCCACAAAGCCAGGCTTCACCCATAGCGGCAGCACGTAACAGCGATCTTAACTCTATCTGCTTCTATCGAATAGCGTGATATCGCTATTGCGTATGACATCAGCGCTTAATCACAAACAGACAAACGCCATCAACCTGTACACTTAACCAATTAGCAGCTACACATCATTTCAAACCAATCGACGACGTAAAATGTCTATGTTTTCGTAATGCATCTGGTATTTGTCTTCAAAATATGTCGTTACTAATTGGCTCTAATGAATTGTTTCATACTATTTAACAATTCATCGTGTACTCTTTTTACCATGCTGAAGCTAATCCAATATAAGTCGAATAATATGAGTAGTGCCATTACGCCAATTGGAATAATGCAGAAATATGAGTAACTTAACAATAAAGACAAAGTATCGAACAAATCCATCATTGAAAAACATGCTACATCTGATATTGATTAGCATCTAATATGTATTAGTATGCTGTAACGCAACGAATTAAAAAGTATTACTGCTCTCACAACCAGCACTACATTAACTTTGCAAAATTAGCGCTTATTACAGATGAGATAACACGCACAGAACGGAGGCAAGAAATAAGGGGAAAGGACGACTTTTGAGCACGGGAATCTACAATCATCTCCTACTCCGTAGATTCCTGTGCGATACCGGAGTCCGTCCCCTTATTCCTTGCCGGAGTGGTTGCAATCCTCACCACCAATCCAGCTAAACCCGCATCAATATAATTATGCGCAAAAAACAGAAAGCTCTTTTTAAATAGAAAGGAAAGATAACCATGGGTCATTCCTCAACACAACACGCACTAATCGAACAATCAATCTGCTTCTACGGAGCAGGTTCAATGGCAGAAGCCATTTTACGCGGGCTGGTCAATCGCTCGGTCGTTATTCCAGGTCAGGTGACGATGCTTAATCGCAACAATCAAGACCGGTTGCAATATCTCATTCAGCGCTACAGCGTGAGCGTCGTTAGCAATGAGACCGATCGTGATCAGGCCTTGCAGCAGGCAGGCATTATCGTGCTCGCGATGAAGCCCATCGATGCCGCGGCAGCACTTCGCCAGCTCAGTCCACTGCTGAAGCCAGATCAACTACTGGTCTCCGTCATTGCCGGTCTGGAAATTCAAACGATACAGGATCTGCTCGACAAGCCACAGCCGATCGCGCGTACAATGCCGAACACCTCCAGTACGATCGGGCTGGGCGCAACGGGTATCGTCTACTCGGATGAAGTATCCGCCGAGCAACGCACAATGGTTCGCCGTCTGTTTGAAGCCGTAGGCACCGTAACAGAAATCGCCGAAAATCAAATGGAAACATTAACCGGTATTTCCGGCAGCGGCCCGGCTTATATATACTATATGATGGAAGCTATGATTGCAGCAGGCGTACAGGGCGGCTTATCCCATGAGCAAGCACGCGAGCTAACGATCCAAACCGCGATCGGTGCAGCACATATGGTACAGCAAACGGGTGAGGAACCTACGGAGCTGCGCGCCAAAGTCACCTCGCCCAATGGCTCGACTGCCGCTGCGATCAAAGTATTCGATGATCACGAGATGAAGCAGACGATCATACGTGGTATCGAACGCTGTGCAGAACGCTCCCGTGAAATGGGGGCAGCATTAAAGGAGGAACTTTCATGAGCTATTGCATCGCAACATACCGTTGCTACGATGAACAGGCAGACTTTCACAAAAAAGCAACCTCGATTGCAGTGGGTATGACAGTAGGTAGCTGGACGGAGCTGCCTGCTGCCAAGCAAGCGTCAATGAAAAAGCATCTTGGTGAAGTGATTGCAGTCGATGAAGCACGCTCCGAAGCAGGCGAGCGTTATGCTGATATCCGCATCGCTTACCCGGATGCCAACTTCAGCAGTGATATTCCAGCTCTGCTGGTTACAGTGTTTGGCAAAATTTCGATGGACGGACGCATCAAGCTGACCAATCTGGAATGCTCCGAGCGTTTTCTGAGTCATTTTAAAGGACCAAAATTCGGTGTACAGGGTGTACGCGAGCTACTTGGCGTGCCAGAGCGTCCCCTACTGATGAGCATTTTCAAATCGGTCATCGGTCATGACCTGGAGGAACTTACCCGTCAATTCAGTGCACAGGCGCTGGGCGGCGTGGATCTGATCAAGGATGATGAGATTCTGTTCGAAAACGAACTGACCCCGATTGAAAAGCGCGCCGAAGCCTGCCGTAAAGCTGCTGAGGCGGCGCAGGCTGAAACTGGCAAAAAAGTGCTGTATGCTGCCAACCTGACAGGATCGACATTCCGTTTGCGTGAACAGGCGAAGAAAGCCATTGATGCCGGTGCAAGTGCACTGCTACTCAATGTGCTGTCATACGGCTATGATGTGCTGGCTGAGCTAAGTGCTGATTCAGACATCTCCATTCCGATTATGGCGCATCCTGCACTTGCAGGTGCTTATTATCCATCGCCGTATTACGGTATTTCCGCTTCGGTACTGCTTGGACAACTGATGCGCCTTGCGGGTGCGGATCTGGTGCTGTTCCCTTCCCCATATGGCTCGGTCACGATGCCACGCGAGGAAAACATGGCGATTCAGCAGCAGCTCGTTACGAGCCGCTTGCCATATAAGCATAGCTTCCCGGTTCCGTCTGCCGGTATTCATCCGGGGCTGGTGCCGCTTATTTTAAAGGATTTTGGTACCGAGGTTATTATTAACGCTGGTGGTGGGATTCACGGTCATCCTGGTGGCGCTAGCGCAGGCGGACGCGCCTTCCAGCAGGCGATTGATGCAGCACTGGCTGGCATCTCACTGGCAGACTATGCAGCGCAAGGACATACCGAACTGACACAGGCACTGGAGATCTGGGGTGGCGAACGATGAGTACGAAGCAACCGGTTATTTTCTGCGATTTTGACGGGACGATTACGAACTCGGACAATATCGTAGCCATTATGAAGCACTTCGCCCCTGCTGGCTATGAAACGATCTTAAATGAAGTGTTTCAGCAGCAGCGTTCGATTCGGGATGGAGTAGGTGCGATGTTTGCCCTGATGCCCTCCTCACGAAAACAGGACATTATCGATTTTGTGATGCAGCATGCGGGCATACGTGCCGGATTTGCTGATTTTCTTGCCTTTATACGAGAGCAGCAAATTCCGTATTACGTGACAAGCGGTGGGATCGACTTCTTTTTAAAGCCGCTACTGGAGCCGTTTGGCATACCAGACGAACATATTTTTTGCAATGGTGCCGATTTTTCCGGTGAACAGATCGAGATTTTATGGCCCCATCCATGTGATGAGCATTGCACCAATGATTGTGGCATGTGCAAAACGACCGTTATGCGCGGCTTCCCACCGGAACGGTATGAGCGTATTCTGATCGGCGACAGTGTGACGGATTTTGAAGGCGCAAAAATTGCTGATCTGGTCTACTCTCGCTCAACACTGACTGAGAAATGCCGTGAGCTTGGTGTGCCTCATGTTCCGTTTGAGACTTTTCACGATATCATTGCCGACTTTCGACAAAGAACAGGAGCGATCCATTCATGAGTTTCGTTACTATCCCTCTGGAGCAAAAACAAGCGGTATTGCAAGAGCTGAGCGGTATTAAAGAGCAATTTGCCGCTCGTCACTGGTTTCCAGGCACAAGTGGTAATCTATCGCTGCGGATCGGTGATTATACGCCGGACAGCTTCCATTTCGCGATTACAGCAAGCGGCAAGGACAAATCAGTCAGCACGCCTTCTGACTTCTTATTTGTCGATCAGGAGGGTCGCGCGTGCGAGACAACCGCCTTGCGTCCAAGCGCGGAGACATTGATTCACTGCGAGATTTATCGTAAAACCGGCTGTGGCGCAGTGTTCCATGTGCATACTGTATTTAACAATCTGGTTAGCGAATATTTCGGTGAGCAGGGTCATGTTCCGATTCAAGGTCTGGAGCTGATCAAAGCGTTCAACATCTGGGAAGAAAATGCGGCGATTACCGTGCCTGTATTGCCGAATTACGCCGATATTCCACGGATTGCAGAATTGGTACCGGATGCGCTCAATCCGGCTGTACCGGGCATCCTGCTGCGTGGACATGGTATTTATGCGTGGGGTGAAAATGCCTTTGCGGCGAAGCGCCATCTGGAGGCGTTTGAGTTTATTTTCGAATATATTTATCGCGACCTGTTGCTGCGTAAATAAAGCAGCAGTGGATGAAGAAGGTAGCCCAACTGTGCATCAGACGGGCTACCTTCTTTTTTAGTTGTATAAAAATGGAATATCACTTCGATTGATCCGCTAATAAGCGAACATTAGTTAATAAATAATATAAATCATTCGTTATTTCGGCAATGAAAACGTACAAAAAAGCTGACATTTCATTTAATGTCAGCTTTTTTTGTATAAAAATCGATTTTTATTATTGCCCTTTATCACAAATACCCGTATACTAAATTCAATCGTATAAAGCAAGCATGCAATCACATTACGTCATCTCTACATATCTGAATTTGTTGCATCGTTGCACAAAATGAAGTAAAGACAACGCACGAAACCCATTGTGGCAGCAATGGATTTCATGAGTGCTCGTTATGCTATTATCTGTTCTTGGCCGATCAGATAGGAACCTTCTTATTTTTGTGGAACAGTCAGTTGGAAACCAGCAGGCAGCAGGTTGTTGGCAGCAACCAGCTCGTCTACAGTTACGCCATATTGAGCAGCAAGATCAGTCAGGCTGGCACCTTGTGGAACGACAACAGTGATTTCTTTTTTAGCTTGTGTTTGTTCAGTAGCAGTTGTCTCTTTAGGGGCAGCTGCTTCTTCTTTTGTTGTTTCTTCAGTAGCAGGTGTACCGAACATTGCTTGGAATTGAGCTTCTTGAGCTGCCAGGAAAGCTGCGTTGTCAGCAATGCGCTCTGCTTTGTCTTGACGTTTGTCATGGTTAGATTTTTCAGTTGGAGCAGCACTTGCGCTGAATGGAGCGGATACAGCTACAGCACCGAAGCTTGCAACTAGAGCAGTAGACAATAGGACTTTTTGAATTTTGTTGTTCATGATTGGAATCTCTCCTTAGATTATGTTTTTGATGTATGAGTTGTTTATTACACCGTCTGATGACGGCGCCATTTAAGTAAAAAAGCTGAGTTGATGTCAGTAACGTATTTACGAATATCAATACGCAGGAAGCATCATACTGATGTATAAATATAAAACTTATGCAGCTTTTTTAATCATCCGGTACTTGTTTTAATGAGGGCAAAAGCTACTTTACTCCTATTTCAAATAAATTGCAAGCCTAACGAAATGAATACATCGGCACCGAAACGGTGCTCTTTTTGCCAATTGGTAATATATAACAATTAAATATAACGCTTACATTTTACATACTCTTTATTCTCTTTTGAAATAAAGTGCATATTTTTTCACATTTCGTTTACATTTCAGAACATAAGCCATTTTCGTTCATAATTCTGCTATATTCTATATTTGTGTCATGTATACTAACATGAAATCATAAAAATGAGCTTGCTCTCTCTTTAAAATGAGCCGGGCTAGCCAATATTTTTGTCTAATCGTCCGTTATGTAAGCGATACCATATCGTTTTACAGTCGATAATCGACCTCTGGTATAATAATTAGCATAGCTATTTATTTGCTATATAACTGGATTCCTTCTCTTTTCTGGAATAATAATATGATCTTTTATCGCTCGATCGCATTCATCATTTTGTCCATTTGTTTGCTTTTTGTAAAATGAGTCGATTTTGCGCAAACCTGACATCAAAAGTGGTTGCTTGCTATCATTGTGTCAAAATAGTCCGATTTGTTTTTGATATGTCATTTTAGTGATATTGAACATTATGAACACTATCGCTGCATAATATACAATATAAGCGGTTATTTATTCATTTTCTCCCGATCTCCTTTTTGTTATATAAATTGTATATTATGGTAATAAAAAATGGCGAATAGACTGCAAAAATTCTTTAAATTTTTTTTAGAATACTGTAATTTAGGGTTCGATTTTGGATGGTTTGTTCCTATTATGGATACCGATGAACGGAGCAATTCCATAACAACCGTCAGCTCAAAGCTTCCTATATCGATTTCGATATGGTAGGATGCTGACGTAAAATCGTTCGATCGTACCATTTGGCTTGTTCCATTGTACCGTTTATCTTGTTCGATTGTACCGTTTGGCTTATGAAGTCTAGCTATGCGTTCCAGATATGGAGCCTCCCCTTCGGACGTAATCATGCCTGTTAGGGACATTTATATAAAATAAATCAAAATAAAAAGGGATACACGGATTTGACTGTGCATCCCTTTCGCTTGTAGTTAAGAGGATTCGGCATACTGAATTTCAATATGGGACAATAGCTCTTTAACCTGTTCTCTTGCAGCGGCAGGTGTATCAGCTTCGACGATAATATAGCCCAGCCGATCATCCGAGCTGCGGGCAATATCCACAACGGTGCCTGCTTCCACGCCAATATGATATCGTTTTACTTGCTGGTGATCATTCAGGTGCTCCAGCCCGTTGATCGAGTGAACGGTGCCTTTGCGATTCGCCAGCACATAACCAATAGCGGAGGCATGAACTTTTTGCTTTTGAATATCGAGCGGCTCGGACAAATATTTGCGGATCGTTTCGCGGAAAATATTGATGCCATACGCATGAATGATCAAATCGGACGTAATATTGTCGCCGCCCGGACGACCGTTTACTTCAATAATTTTCGCGCCTGCCTCTGTGTACTTCAGTTCTACATGGGCAGGACCATTGCGGATACCGATCGCCAGCACCGCCTGTCGCGCCACATCAATAATCTCCTCTCGCTGCTCCTGATAAATGGACGAAGGAAACACATGCAGCGTTTCCACAAAATAAGGTAGATCTGACGTATGCTTTTCGGTAATTTCAGCGAATGCGACATCCCCTTGATCGAGAAAAATTTCCACACTGAATTCCGGACCGGTCAAATATTCCTCAATCAAATACTCTTCTCTTACTTTAAAATCCATATACGTCGTTTTAAATTGACTCAGCTCGGCAAATGCCTGCTGTAGCACCTGTTCATTGTCCACAAAATACACGCCCTGGCTGCTGGCAGCATTCGTGGGCTTAAGCACGACAGGATAACCGATCCGGGCTGCTGCGGCTAATGCTTCGTCCAGCTCGCTAACGACAGCAAATTGTGCACTCGGTACATTTTGCTGTGCAAACACCTGTCTCGCTCGATCCTTATTACGTGCATTGAGCGCCGCCTCCGCTGACGTTCCGTGGATGCCCAGTCGCTCGCCCACTTCCGCAGTGACAGCAGAAGCATAATCCGTTGCCGGAATGAGCGCCTGGAACTGTCCATCATACGGGCTATTTTTAATCGCTGTATAAATCGACTCCGCATCTCGAATGTCCGCGACGAGCAGATCATCATACCAGCCTTCATAGCCGTACAGGGCAGGATTGTCTTTGGACGATACGATCACGACTGCTTCGCAGCCGAGCGCTTTCGCTTCCTTCACAAAGTTAACACCATAAAAGCTTGGCTCCACAAAAATTATTCGTTTATTTGCCATCGGGTCGTCTCCTTTTTGGTCAAACTGTGAATGCGCTCTGCGATCGTTACAAAGCCGATCAAGCCGACTGCCATCATCACACTCATAATCAAAAATCCATAACTCGCGCCAAAACGATCAATAATAAGACCGATGCCGGATGAACCGCCTGCTTGAATTAACAGCGACAATCCCGTCCACACCGCCATCGCGCGCCCCATAAACACCTTTTGCACATTTTCCATCAATAGCGTATTCATCACTATCCGCAGCGAGGAATTGCACAGTCCGAGCAAAAAGCTACCGACATATACGAGCCATACATAGGGATTCGCATACAAAGCGAATAGATTGACAACAGCTAGCGCAAAAAACAAATACACAAGCTGCTTATTGGACAGATTAACGATGAGCAGCGAGACGAGAAAGCCTGATATAAGCCCGCCAATACCATAAAACATATCCGATAATCCAAATACGATACTGTCACTTTGCAACGTAATATTGACGTAGGCAGGTAACACTACATTGTATAGCATCGTTACTGCGAGCGGCACGATCGAGATTACCCCGAGCAGGAAAATCGTTTGCCGCTGCCACAGGAATGCTAAGCCTGCACGAAAGCTCTGCCGAAAGCTTTCCTGCTTCCCTTCGGCTTGCGTGTGTACAATCGATGGATAATGAACCGCCGCCAGTACAGCAGCACTGATTAGAAAAACGGCAATATTGATGATCAAAATGACTTCAAACCCGTAGAACTTATAGATCACACCGGATAAAGCTCCTGCTGAAAACATGCCCACCTGCAAGCTGATCTCAATAAACGAATTACCATTGACCAGCACCTTTTCCGGCAAAATCTCCTGTACCAGACTGCGCGAAGCCGCCACATAGATCGTCCAGCCGATTCCATTAATAACCGCAAACCCGTACATCAATGGAATGCTGAAGCCTCGTACCATAAATAGCACCGCCAGCAATGCCAGCAATACGGCCCGCAATACATACGTCCATAAAATGACCTTTTTCCGGTCAAATCGATCGGTAATAATGCCAGCAAGCGGTGAAACGAGAAAGCCTGCCAGTACATTAAAGGTGAGCAGAAAGCCAACATATTGATTGGAGCCGGTTTCGGTCATCACATACCAGTTTGCCCCGATCGTAGCCATACCGACCCCAAAGCCGGAAATGACATCGGAAATGAGAAAGTTACGAAACTGAGCATTTTTCAGTACGGATACGAACATAACAAACTTCCTTCCCGAATATCGTGAATAAACTGGTATAGTCGCTCTTGCGTAAAGCCCAGATATTCCAGTACATCCTGATGACTACCGCCATATTTGGGCCACTGCTCATTCGGAGTGAACGCATACACCTGCTTGTGTGGTAGCAGCAAGCTTAAATAGGAGCCCACACTGCCTGCACGGCGATGCTCTTCCAGCACGACAATCTGTTGTCCGCTAATTTCAATATGCTGTAGATTAGCAATTAATGCTTGTTTATCCACATAACAGAGATGCACATGATTCCATTCCGGGTGCTCCTGCTTGATCTGAATCGCCATCTCGGTTGCCTGCTCCCCAACCGAAACCAGCGCGATCGGTGCATCCTCATTCCAGTTGCCATCGACGATCAGCTCATCCCCTTCTGCAAGTGAAGGAAGGCTGTCGAATGTATCGTTGCGAGACAGACGGATATAGTAAGGCTCTGGCGAAGCTGCCGCCTCACGGATTACACGACGCGTTTCCTCTTCTCCATGCGGGCAAGCGATCCGAATATTTTCAAATGTCTGGATGACACCGATATCCTCCAGTGCATGATGGGTCGTACCAAACCAGCCACCGGATACGCCGCCATAGCAACTGACGATATTGATATTTTTGCGCATATAACCAAGCGCCAGCTTCAAATGTTCCGCACAGCGGAGGGCAACAAATGGAGCAAACGTCGAGAAAAAGGGCTTAAAGCCTCCTTCTGCCAATCCAGCACACACATCGACCGCCGTCATCTCGGCAATGCCCAGATTGAAAAAACGATCGGGAAATTGCTCCTGAAAAGGATGCTTTTTGCCGCCCAGATCCGCCTCCAATGCTACAATCTGCGTATCAGTTTGCGCCAGCCGTGTTAATTCGTCCTTGTATGCGTCTCTTCCCGACAGTGTCATGCCAGCGCCTCCTTCCATTTGTATGCCTGCGCCCGGCTAATTTTGGCATAATGGGCTGCCGGATTGCCCTCCATTGCTTTAATCCCTTTCCCTTTGACCGTATGCGCAATGATCGCCAGCGGACGATTCGTTTGGACTTCCAGTGCAGCGGTAATATGCTGGAGATCATGACCATCAATTTCGCGCACTTCAAATCCGAACGAGCTAAACCGATCAGCTAAACGGGGTAGCGGGGAGATGTCCTGTACAAGCCCATCATTTTGTCCGCCATTGTAATCTATAATCTGGGTATAGGAATGAAGCTGTTTGGCAGCGATGACTTGCAGCGCTTCCCAGCAGCTACCCTCCTGCAATTCCCCATCTCCGCTAATCACAATGCTTCGTCCTTGCTGGCCCCGCAGTCGCTGTGACAATGCCCAGCCTGCTCCGTATGCAGGGCCATGACCGAGACTACCTGTCGCAAACGGAATATGTGGCAGCAGATGGTTCGGATGACCGGTAAATAGCGACTCCTTTTGCCCGTAGCTGTCTGCGGGATTGTCCTGCAGCAAGCCAAGTACATGCAATGTACTGTACAATGCGGCTGCCGCATGCCCTTTGCTTAAAATGATCCGGTTCCGCTCATCGTGACCGTATAGAGCGAAGCTGGTCAGCAGCACATCGATGACCGACAGACTACCGCCGATATGACAACCGACCTCTGTTGCTGCCATATCGATAATAAGCTTGCGTGCCTGAATCGTCTGTTCATGTAGCTTGTTCACTGTTGAGAGCATACACTTCCTCCTTGCCTGTCAGCGAGAACCAGGTTTGAATGCTGTTTAACAATACCTGACGACTTCGCCGCACTTCATCCACTTCCACATATTCTTCATCCGTATGATCGAGACTTGCATCACCGGGGCCGTAAGCGACCATCGGGATCGTCGTCCATGTCGTCGCCAGTGTGTTCATATCGCTGGTGCCCTTTTTCATTTGTAATATCAATCGGTCGGGCAGGACGGTGCTTGCGCCGCGAACAAATGATTTGACCAGCTCGTCGCGCCGAGAATTTTGGTAACCTGGCGTATCGCGCAAAATCGTAATACGGCTATTCGTCAATTCCAGCCTGGCAATCGCTTCGCGATATCCGGGCTTTGCCCCTGGCGAAATGCGGAAGTTTAATATCGCTGTCGCATAATGATCGCCCCCATCGATGCCCGAGCTAAGCTCGATCAAGGCGGATACATGATCAGGATCATACTCTGTGATCTGCTGACGAAGCTGAGCAGCCAGTTGATACATACGATCAATCGGACTGATGCTGTCTTTGCCGGCGGAATGCTGCTGCTTTTGCCGTACATCCAGCTTCAGCTTGAGCAGACCATAATAGCCCAGCGTCAAATGGGTGGTGCCACTCGGCTCCCCGATAATGACAGCGTCTGCCTGCACATGATCACGCACATAGAAGGCTCCGGCAGAAGAAGATATTTCTTCCTCCACCGCTCCGATCACCAGTACCCGAAATGACGGCGGTACGTCTAACTGTCGCAGTACCTCGATAAAGCTGATCAAACTGCCTTTGGCATCCACACTTCCTCGCCCTGCTAGCTGTAGCGCATCCGCTGTACTCGGCCACACGTAAGGAACGGTATCGATATGCCCGAGCAGCAGTAAAGTCTTCGAGCCTTCACCTTTACTGCATACGATATTGCCCGCGGTATCAATCGACGCCGCAATCTGCTCCGAGGCCACACGTTCACGAAGAAACTCTGCCAGCACCGCTTCGTCACCCGATACGGATGGAATGCTGATTGCCTGATGCAGCAGCTTCATATCTTCCGGCACGTCTATGCCACGCCAGAACCATGTTTTGCCTGTTCCATACAGCGTATGCGGCCCAGTGATAGCGATATCCGCTACCCCTTGTGCCAGCACAAGCTCGGCAGCGCGCAGCTTTTGCTTCATTCGTCCGGATACGACAATCGGCTCCTGCTGCGGGTAAATATCGGAAATCGTTGATCCCGCATCCGCTACATCACGCAATACACCTGCCGTCCCGGTCACAAACCGTACATGACTCGCCCCCATCGCTACTGCCAGATGGGCTGCCAGCATATCGGCATCGATGTTAATATATTGTGCGATCGATTCATCATAGATTGGCGGTGTGACACATACGACATCATACGCTTGCACGAGCTGTAATAGCAGCTCATGACGAGTTGCTGTGTAGCTGCCATATAATGAATCGCGAATGATCAGCTTTTTACCGTCCTTTCTCACTTTGAGCGGTTTGCCTTGTTTGCCCTGTACCCAGCCATGCGCACCAGCAACCTGTGCAAACACCGATAATCCATAGCCTTGCAGCGCCTGGCGAATTGGAGTCAGAATATAATCCTCATACGCCTGAATAATTTTACTCATATCCGCTGGCGGACAATAACGGGCCTGATCTCCATTTTCCAGCTCCAAAAATTTGAGCGGCTCGTTCAGCTCGGCAAACTTCTGCTCAATCGCTTCCGCACCACCGCCGACAAGCAAAATTTTGGCACCGAGACTGGACAATTCGGCTATTTCGGCAAAGATGGTCTGGCTGTTCACGATCGTGCTGCTGCCCAGCTTGATCACATACAGATTGTTTATCACGGCCATATCCCCTCCTGTTCCGTTGTCAAACCGGTCGTTTCCGGAATGCCGTAGTATAAGTTAGCTGCCTGAATCGCCTGCCCGGCTGCCCCTTTGAGCAAATTATCGATAGAGACAAGACTGAGACACTTACCCTCTTTGACGACAAAGCCGACTTCCGCATAATTGGTGCCATGTACCGTTTTGAGCATCGGACCGGGCGCAGCATGACCGGAATAGCGAATAAGCGGCTTCGAACGATACGCTTGAAAAAAAGCTTTTTTCACATCGCTTTCCTCCACACCTTCCTTCAGTACCGAATAGGCACTCACAAAAATGCCGCGTGCAATATCCAGACTAAAGGCAGCAAACGAAACATCCAGCGCGTCGGAGCTGTATGTATGCGCAATACGAGCGATTTCCGGCAGATGCCGATGCTCAAACCCTTTGTGCAATCTGAAATTGTTCACTCGATCAGCATGAGTTTCACTACTGCTCTTGCCCGCACCGCTGGAGCCGGTTTTGGCATCGATAAATACATGCCCTTCAATTAACGAATGCAGCGCTAACGGATAAATCGCATAGATCGAGGCGACTGCCATACAGCCCGGCAAATTAACGACCTTCGCCTCCGGATTCACCTCAGATATTTCCGGTATAAAATAATGACTGTCTGCCTGCTGGATCGTAGATAATGATTGCGGATAATAACGCTCCAATACGTTGTTATCTGTAAAACGGTAATCACCGCTCACATTGAAAATACGTTTGGTATGTTGCAGCACATGCTCAAGCTGCTGCGGCAATACACCGGTTGGCAGCGCGGAAAAGATACAATCGTACTGCCCCTCCAGCTCGCTCAGCTTCGCATACGTCAGTTTCGGATTAACTTTACGATACAAAAATGCCTTATGCGTCTTCTCTACCGGCGTGCCTGCCTTCGATTCGGACGAAACAAATTCAACGCTAAACTGCGGATGTGCGCTCAACAATCGATACAGCTCGCCGCCAACAAATCCGTTTCCGCCTAATATGCCGACTCTGTATACACTCATCCGAGCCGTGCATCCCGCTCATAGGGTGGCTGGCTGTTCAACTGGCGTGCATAGTCCGCAATGTGATCAATATGCTGATCCAGCTTTTTAAAAGCGAGTTCATACGTGAGCAATTTCTCGTATTCAACAGGCGAGCGCAATTCCCGGCAAATGGCGAGCGTTGTATTGAGCATATGTAGCGTATTCGGAAAATGCTCCAATCCGTATGGCAATTCTTCTCCTTCATATAAATGAAATGGATATTGATTGCCGAAGCCTTTTCGATTAACAAACGGTAAATGACCCGGAATCGGTACATTTTGCCACTCGCGGGCAAATACCCCTTCCTCCATCAAAATCGTCTGGATCGCTTCCTTTACCTGATAAGGAGGAATACCAGCAAATTGCGGCAGATCGACACGAAGCTGAATCCGAAACATATTAAAGCTATGGATATAGCCTTCCGGAATAAATGGCCCCTTAAACAAGGTCGTGGATTGCAAGGTCTCGATCAGATGATGGGCATTCCGCTGCCGGATCGCATCATAATAAGGCAAGCGCTGCAACTGACTGATGCCAAACGCAGCGGCAATCCAGGAGATCGTATAGTCAATACCGGAATGATCTAAAAACTGCCGGGCACGTACATAATCAGCTTCATGCTTGAAAAAGACGATCCCGCCCTCCCCGCCGACAGGGAAATTTTTGTCTGCCATCAAACTTTGCCCGGCCGTATCGCCAAGCGAACCGCATAGCTGTCCATCGATTGAAGCGGAATGAGCATGTGACGCATCCTCCACCAGCTTCAATTGATACTGCTCGCATAGTTGCCGAATCGCCGGTATATTGGCAGGCAGACCGTGCACATGAACCGGCATAATCGCCTTCGTCCGCGGTGTGATCAGCTTTTCGATCTCATTTACATTAAGGCAATACGTATCGGGATCGATATCGATAAAGATCGGGATCGCTTTGGCAGCTACTACCGCCTGCGCCGTCGCAATAAACGTAAATGCAGGCACAATCACCTCATCTCCCGGCTGCACCCCTGCTCCGACCAGTGCCAGATGCAGACTGGATGTGCCGCTGGCAGTCGCAATCGCATAATTGGCACCCACATATTGCCGATACTGCTCGGTAAATTCGGCAATCACTTCGTCCGGCTGCTTCTGAATTGAAATCATCATTTGCAGCACATCTTCCTTCGTAATATTCGGAAAAATCGTTTTACGTCCGGCTGGAGCGAGTACAGCCCTGCCGCCATCAATCGCCAGTTGTTCATATGCCCATTGCTCCTGTGGCAATTCCAGTATATTCAGATTGAAATCAGTCTTCATGCTGTTTATCCCTCCGTAACAATGCCAGTTTCACACATGCCCCTACTAACGGGCTTAATCGATAATTAAATTGCACACCTGGCTGGATATCCAGCTCCTGTTCCGTTTGTGTCCACATCGTTCGCAGATCAAATGCACCGAATATTTTTAAGCGTTCCGACTTTTTGTATAGCGTCTCATCATTTGTTAGTAGTGCCGCCACAGGTCCAAACGATAAGCCGGTAAAATTGACGATAATGACTTGCTCCTGACTATACTGCTGCAACAATGTATCGAGCTGCTGCAAATTGTTCCAGTCGATCTCGATCACGATATACGGATGATGCAATCCACTGACTGTACGGATACCGAGCCAATCAACAAATCGACGCTCCTGTTCGGTTGCCGCCGTATGCAGCGATGCTTGACTGCCATATACAAGTTCCTGACCCCACAGTGCGCCATGAATGGCGCCTGTGAAGCTATTGTACAAATTCACATACGTTTTACGGGACAATTTGGACAGTGTCGCTTCCAGACCTTTCAATTCTTTCTCGTTTTTTTCGATGCTCATAATAATCCCGCTATTCAATACACGGGCAAGCACAAATGAAATCGAAAAATAATCTTTCCGCGACACTTTAGATGGTGATTCCGGTATGTTCGTTAACGACATCACTCACGTTCCTTCCTTTTCCAGTATTGACGCTGTTTACACATAGCTCAGCAATCGCCTGTGCTACATCCACCCCATGAACCAGCCATGATTTGGCAAACTCCGGGTTCTGGTTTACTTCGCATACCTTGTACATATGATCGGTATGGTCATAAAACAGGTCGAGCCCATACACTCCACTTCCGATTGCACCAATAAGTTGTTTGACGATTTCTCTGATTGGTTTACTGAGCGCAATCGGTTCAATCTCGGCACCGAGATGCGTATTCGTCAACCAGCTATCATGTGAAATGCGTTTAAACGCAACAATCGGTTCGTCTCCAACAATGACTACCCGAATATCGTAATTGGATTTGTTGATATACTCCTGCACAAGCACAGGTAACGCCTTCCCCTGTGGATCGATCGATTCACGAGCAGCAATCCACGCATCCAGTGTCAGCCGATCATTAATCCATGTTACACCTCTGCCCCATGAGGAGCTGACCGGCTTGATAACAAATGTACCGTTAAAGCGTTCCAAGTATTCGTACAGCTTATCAAGCGTAAACGCAATTTCAAATGCGGGTTGAGCGATGCGATGACGCTCAAATAGTAGCGCTTGAAATGCCTTGTTCGTGCACATACGAATCGATTCATAATGGTTGAGCGTGCGCACGCCAGCAAGCTCGATATATTGCGCACGCTCCAATGCTTTACTTTGAGACATGCAGCGGATCAATGCCAGATCGTAGTGACGAATATCAGCAAGCTCCAACTGCATATTATCCGTGCACACCTCTACTTCCATTCCTGCCTGTAGCAAATAATCATATATGCGACGTTCTTCCTCACGAAGCTTGGTGACGCAAAACAATAATTTGGGCGGTGCGTACAAATTGGACATTATTCACCCCAATCTTCTTCCACTTCCGGCGCAAATACCAGATTAGCTTGCCCGCCAACCCATTGAAATTCATGCTCCTGTCCGCATTCCTGGCATTCCACAATTTCGCCGGTTACTGTTTGTTCATCTACGTCTACCTCAGCCCCACAAGTTAAGCATTTCACGGCAATTGTATTCATTGTATATGCTCCTCCACCTGTTTTAATTGATTATTAATATGTTGTGCCTGTTCCAGTGCGATGGCATCATGCCAGATATCACCTGGCTTATTGCCAACCCCGATCAAATGCCCTTGCACATCCAATTCCAAAAATTCCGCAATATACTCAAATTGCTGTACGATCGGCTGTGCTTTACGCTGCGGTTCATCACCACCAACAAGAACGAGAAAAATTTTCTTTTGCTGTACCTTTGCTTTGAAGTCCGGCACAATCCGTAAGGACTCTGACCAGCGATCGATAAACACTTTCAAATGAGCAGATAGACCATACCAGTATACCGGTGAGCTAAATACCACATAGTCAGCTTCCAAAAACGACCTGAGCACCCCATAGTAATCGTCCTGACGTGGCTGGAAGCCTTCTGTAGCATGCCGCTTATCATCAATCAGCTCTATGCGATGATCGCGCAGTGCAATTTCGGTATAATCCAGCTCCGACAACAATTGACGAGCGAGTGTCGCCGTATTGCCATCTTCTCTGGCGCTACCGTCCAGATGTAAAAACTTCATGTTTCACCTCCATATGGAATGTAAGTCCATGCCTATTCACTAACCTGTCAAGTCGTTAAGCTTATGTTCTAATCTTGACTATTCACAGTATATTACTGGAATTAATTCTTGTAAACAATTAACATATTTTACTTTTTATCTTTTCGGATAGAACATTTATACGACATCTATCTTCATTTAACAACGATTTTTCGATCATAAATCATCAAAAAGTAAAATCGACATCAGTTCATTTATTTGTCGATTCATATGTAAATTTGTAAATAAAGACTTTTCTTTCTATGGAAGCACCTTTTTCCCTAAAACATTCTATACGTAAAAAGGGAACTTGATTTCATATGTGTATTTTGTCTATTCATTGCCTGTATATCGGCGTTTATGCACGCTAAAAAGGCTATTTTCCGGTCAATACGGAAAATAGCCCTGCTTCGTTCAATAGATCAATGACCACTCGCTAGCTTAGCGCTGACGAAATTTCTGTGTATAGGCACGCGCGTCATCTACGGTACGGATGCGATTACGATTCCATTCCAGCAGAATACGGTCGATATACCGGAAATGCAGCTTACCGGCAAATACAGACTCTTTTAACGCCATCAGAATCAATTCCTCTGGATAGCGATCCTGATCGATCCAGCTTGAGATCGTTTCGCATTCCATCGGCGATAATGGACGTGCAAATTCTTTTTCGAAAATGATAAACAGATTACGCTGCTGATCCTCTTCTTTGGCTGCTTGCGTTTTGGCAGCTTCTTCTGCCTTACGAACGACCTTCGTCCGCTCCTGCTGCTCCGAAGCAAGCACAGTACCCAGCTTCACATACAGACCGCCCAGATCGTAGCGCTCGTAGCGCACACCGGTCAGCGGGTCCTGCTCATCCTCAATCGCAATAAAGCCTGCCTTCATCAGCTTCTGGATGCGGGCAGCGATGATTGAAGGAGCTGCACCTGTACGCCATTCCAGCTCTTCCAGCGTCGGAAACTCATTATGTTCGACCTGACGAAACGAGATAAGCTGCAATAGCAGCATCGCTTCCGCATCGTCCAGATCAAGCGCCTGATAATACTTGAGCAATGCATACGGAATATTTGCCGTTTGCATCCCCATGGCATAGGCAGCGCCCTGTGCCCATGATTGCCATTGTTCTCCACCCATATTCATCAACCTTTCCATGCTTCTCCATAGAGAAACGATACAACCTGTTCATTCCGCACAATCTATGCATCACTAATGAGCAAAAATTACAGGGCACGATGAACTAACCATCTGTGCCCTGTAACTTGAACGCTCCAACCAGGGAGCGACACTCATCAGAAGGATGCCTGTAAATAAAATAAATGCGTTCATTTACATCTCTGATTGCTTGTGCTGTTATATAACTCGTGCTTCTATATTACCATGCTTATTTATCGATTCAACCCTCTTTTGTCTATATCCACTATTTTAAAATAATAGCCTATGGATACAAACGATACAGCATACGAGGGAATGCAATTGTTTCACGCACATGATCCAGACCACAGATCCATGCTACTGTACGCTCCAGACCAAGACCGAAGCCGGAGTGTGGCACCGTACCATACGTACGCAGATCCATATACCATTGATACGCTTCGCCTAGGTTATGCTCCTTGAAGCGCTCTGCCATCAGTTCTGGATCGTCGATACGCTGCGAACCACCAATGATTTCGCCATAGCCTTCTGGTGCGATCATATCGGCACATAGCACGACTTCTGGACGATTTGGATCAGGCTTCATGTAGAATGCCTTAATGTCCTTCGGATAGTGCGTGATAAATACCGGCTTGTCATACGCTTCAGCAATCGCTGTTTCATGTGGTGCGCCAAAGTCATCACCCCATGGAATATCGAAGCCTTTGCCCTTCAGGAACTCAATCGCTTCATCATACGTGATGCGTGGGAATGAACCTTGAATGTTTTCCAGCTTCGTTACATCACGTTCCAGCGTTTCCAATTCAGGACGGCAATTTTTGAGTACAGATTGTACCACATGCGATACGAATTGCTCCTGTACTTCCAGACTTTCCTCATGGTTCGTAAATGCCATTTCCGGCTCAATCATCCAGAACTCGATCAGGTGACGACGAGTTTTCGATTTCTCTGCACGGAATGTTGGACCGAAGGAATATACTTTACCCAGTGCCATCGCTGCGGCTTCCATGTACAGCTGACCACTTTGCGTCAGATAAGCATCCTCGTCAAAATATTTAATATGGAACAGCTCTGTAGTATCCTCTGCCGCAGAAGGCGTCAGAATCGGTGGATCTACCTTGGTAAAGCCGTTCGTGTTGAAAAATTCCTGTACTGCACGGATGATCTCAGCACGGACAACCATCACAGCACGCTGTTTTGGTGAGCGTAGCCACAGGTGACGGTGATCCATCAGGAAATCAACGCCGTGTTCTTTTGGAGTAATTGGATATTCAGATGTAACGTGAATCACTTCAATACCCGTTACCGTCATCTCATAACCGGATTTACTGCGTGGCTCCTCACGAATCACGCCAGTTACATACAGGGAGCTTTCCTGAGTCAAACTTTTTGCATCATCCCAGACGCTTTCAGGTACTTCGCTTTTTACAACAACGCCCTGTATATAGCCTGTTCCATCGCGCAATTGCAAAAATTGAATTTTACCGCTGGAGCGTTTGTTGTTGATCCAGGCTCCAATCGTTACGGATTCGCCAACATGTTCATTGACTTTTTTAATAACGGTTTTAGTGGACATTCCTATATTCTCTCCTTGTCTATGCGTTGCTGCCGCTCTTACTTGTTGATGAGCTTATAGGTATCGCGCGCGATAACCAGCTCTTCGTTGGTAGGAACGACGAGCACTTCAACTTTGGAATTTGGTGTAGAAATACGGCGTGGATCGCCGGAACGGATTTTGTTCAGTTCCTCATCGATCTCTACTCCGAGATAGGTCAGGTTGTCGCAAACTGCTTTACGAACGACAGCGGAGTTTTCACCCACACCTGCTGTAAATACAAGTACATCGACGCCGTTCATTGCTGCTGCATAGGAACCGATATATTTGCGCAAACGATATTCGTACATTTCGAATGCGAGCTTTGCATGGGAATCGCCTTTTTCCAGACCGTCCGTAATTTCGCGCATATCGCTGCTAATACCGGAGATCGCGAGCAGACCACTATGCTTGTTCAGCATGGAGTTCACTTCGCTTACAGTCAGCTCCTCTTTGTTCATCACGTAAGGTACGATCGCCGGGTCAAGATCACCACTGCGTGTACCCATCATCAGACCTTCCAGTGGTGTCATACCCATCGATGTATCCACGGATACGCCGCCCTGAATCGCAGTCAGACTACCGCCATTACCGATATGCGCTGTAATCATCTTCAGGTCTTCGATTGGCTTGCCCAGAAATTCAGCAGCAGCCTGGCTCACATAATAGTGAGACGTGCCGTGGAAGCCGTAACGACGTACTTTGTACTTGTTGTACAGTACGCGTGGGATAGCATACAGATACGAACGCTCTGGCATCGTCTGGTGGAATGCAGTATCAAATACAACCACCTGCGGTACGCCAGGCATATTGATTTCGGATGCGTTAATACCCATAATCGCAGCCGGATTGTGCAGTGGAGCCAGATCGATCAGTGCGCGGATATCCTTTTTCGCTTGATCGTCAACGATGCTGGACTCTTTAAAGAACTCACCGCCGTGTACGACGCGGTGTCCAACAGCATTGATTTCACTTACGCTACCTACAACACCGTGCACGCTGTCAGTCAGCTTTTCGATAACTTTACGAATCGCTGTGTTGTGCTCCAGAATTTCGCTCACTTCAGTTACTTCATCTTTGCCAGTCGGCTTGTGTGTCAAAATGGAAGAATCCATTCCGATCCGTTCCACCAGACCTTTTGCCAGTACGGATTCATCCGTCATATCATATAGCTGATACTTCAGCGAGGAACTGCCTGAGTTGATTACGAGAACTTTCATATCCGGTCACCATCCTTGTCATACTTGAAGAAGCCTTCGCCCGTTTTCACACCGAGACTGCCTGCACGAACCATCTTTTTCAAAATGATAGCCGGGCGATATTTCAGCTCGCCGTATTCACGGAACATACGCTCCAGCGCTGCATTGACAGAATCCAGACCGAAACGGTCTGCCATTTCCAGTGGTCCGTATTGGAACTGGTAGCCGACACGCATCGCGTCGTCGATATCTTCAGCAGAAGCTACGCCTTCTTCAAGCACATGCAATGCCTCATTGATCAGCAGGCAGATGATGCGGCTTGTTACGAAGCCAGGAGATTCGTAGACCGTAATGCCTCTTTTCTCAACGGTTTCTTCTACGAATTGCTTCGTTTGTTCAAACGTGTCATCGGATGTACGCAGACCACGAATGATTTCAACCAGATCGATCTTCGATACCGGATAAATAAAGTGCAGGCCGATCACACGCTCTGGATACTTCGTCGAGCTTGCCAGCTCCGTCAAGCTGAGTGTGGATGTGTTACTTGCCAGAATAACTTTGCTGGAGCACACTTGATCAAGCTGTGCGAATACTTCTTTTTTCGCTTCGGAATCTTCACTGATCGTCTCAATAACGAGTTCGCAGGAGCCGAGTTCAGCAAAATGAGTAACCTTCTGGATTTTGCCGAGAATAAGCTTTTTCTCTGCTTGCGTAAGTGCCCATTTTTCCATTTGCTTGTCCAGACTCGTTTCGATCATGTCCCAGGCATTATCAAGCTTCTCTGGCGTTTTCTCTACGAGCAATACCTCGATGCCTTTTTTAGCGAGCATCTCTGCGATACCTTGACCCATCGTACCGCCGCCGATCACGCCGACTTTTTTGAAATTCATGCTTTCTACTCCACCCTTCCAATATTCTGGTATGGCATGCAGGTGACTTGCTACAGCCGTATACCATGCTGCCCTTACATTTTCATTAATTCTTCTCAAGCTGTATTAAAGCAAAACCGGCTCGAACAAACGTCATTTGTACATGAAGGCACGAGCACCGGGTGCGCGAAAACAACGAATGAATAATGCCGGGCTTCTATATAATCTCCAACATCTAATAATACCGTAGCACAGCCGAAAAGTAAAAAAAAAGTACCGGCTTTGTGAATTAAGCCGGTACATTTGAACTTTTCTTGAACTGTTCGCGGAATTGCTCGCCAGACAACACTTCTTCACGTAGTAAAATCTCCAATGAATAGTCAAAAATGGAGCGACGTTCTTCCAGCAATCGGCGTGTCCGTTCACCCATTTCTTCCAAAATCGCGTTGCTTTCTTTCATCATCAGCTCTTTTGGCACCATGTTCACGGTAACGATCCCCAGTCCGGTCAAACCAGCCTCAACCATGTTTTGCACGATATTCAGTGCCTGATCAAAGTCACCGCGTGAGCCGGTACTGCGGCCTTCATAATACATTTCCTCCGCTACCGAGCCCGCCAGCGCAATCATGAGCTGCTGCTCCAAAAATGGCTTTGTATACAGATACTGCTCCTGCTGCGGATTATGACGTACATAGCCGAGTGCCTGACCACGCGGACTGAGTGCAACCTGCCCTACACTGCCCGGGCGTACCACTTCTGCCATAATCGCGTGTCCCAGCTCGTGAATCGCTACGCGCTTCTTCTCTTCGGCGCTCGATTCGCGGTCCGTTTTCTCACCCATCATGACTTTATCGATCGCCATCGACATATGACGCTGGGAGATCGTTTCTTCATTTTGACGCATCGCATAGATTGCTGCCTCATTCATGACGCTTTCCAGTTGTGCACCGGAGAAGCCGTATGCTTCCTCAGCCAGCTTGTCGAGATTCGCATCCTCGGCAATCGGCTTATTCGCTGCATGCAGCTCCAAAATATGCTTGCGACCTTTTTTGTCCGGCAGATCGACCTGGATATGACGGTCAAAACGACCTGGACGCAGAAGCGCGCTATCCAGCATTTCTTTGCGGTTGGTTGCCGCCATAATAAGAATACGCGGCGCTTCATTGCTATAAATGCCATCCATTTCGGTCAGAAGCTGGTTGAGCGTCTGATCATACTCACGCTGCTGTCCACCTTCACGCTTACCGCCGATCACATCGATTTCATCGATAAAAATAATTGCACTTTGCTTATTTTCACGAGCAGCACGAGTACGTGCATCCTTGAACAGATCGCGAATCCGACCTGCACCGACACCGACATACATTTCTACAAATTCACTACCCGAAGCGCTGACAAATACGGAGTTCGTATAATGAGCAGCAGCCTTCGCCATCAGCGTTTTACCTGTTCCCGGAGGGCCGGTCAGCAAAATACCTTTCAGCGGACGAATGCCGAATTTATTAATTTCATCATGACGAACGAGAAAATCAAGTGCTTCACGCAGCTCACGCTTCGCATTGTCCTGACCGCCAATCTGTTCAAAGGTCAGCTTGGATGGGCCGTTCTTTTTACGATTGCGCTCCTGACTTGCACCTACTGCCAGACCGCCGCGCATTTGCATAAATAACAGCAATCCACCGATGACCGCTGCAAGCAGAACGAGCGGCACGATGTTATATCCGATAAAAGCAAGAAAGATAAGCAGCACAGGGACGAATCCGACAACAATCTCTTTGGTCCATTTTGGCATTAGGCATTCCCTCCTGTAGCTTGAGCAGTCAACGGTAAGATCAGAAATTTGCTCGCTTTTCCATTACTAATTGACACATATACATTGCGGTCATCCATCTGTGCTTTGGCAGAGATACCGCTATTCGCACCAGCAATTTGCTGCATTGTTTTCGGGATGTCCGTATATTGGCGATTCGCCATCGCCTGAGAAACAGGAAACATTGCATTTTCCCAGATGTTATTTAATTGTTGATCCGAATGATCTTCCACTTCCAGTTTTACCTGACGAGTGCCAACAATCGGCGCACTCTGCTTGTTGAATTCCTCCATGATTGAACCCAAATCTGCATTTGGTTTTAAATCGAGTTTCAAATCAACCTCTTTCTGGTTAATGGATATCTGAGCAGAATTGACACCAGGGTACGCAGTCACCATATTCATCAGCGGCTTGTACAATGTAAGCTGACGATAAGCGAAAAATCCCCCGAACAATACTGCAATCGACACTATCGCAGTAATGATAACAGGCAAAGCGCGGAGCTTCATAAACGTCCTCCTTCAAATTTATGCATTCAACATGATGTGTGAATCAAAGGCCATACATTTATTTCGGCTGGCAAGAACCTTTCGATAAGCAAAAAGCGACAGGTTTTTTTGTGCTTTTCAAATTTTTTTATTACCATTTACAAGTAATTCTAGTATAACACAGGGTATATGCGGATTCTAAGGCAACTCTATGAACGTTGAGCACTTTTTTATTACCTGTACATATCATCCGATTCTCCTCTTCTTTGTTCTACGCATAACAAGGGGAATCGGATTTTTTGTCGTTTGCTGATGAACAGCTATAAACTAAATGGATAATGACGTCGATAAATGTAGTCATTAAGCAATACTTTACATGCTCAGGAACTCGCAATCATACGTATATGGCTTATTACTACAGCAATCGTTGCCTACTGTAATCATTGCCTGCTTGTAATAGTTGCATACTATAGTAACGGTTTTGCTCCTGATCATGCAAGTTTACGCTAAAGTAGAACGATAATGGACGATCACTGAACTGGCATTCAGATGGAACCCTGCCCTCTTATCGTTCCGGCTTAACGGTCATCGTTTTAATGTAAGCGCTTTATTAATTGGATGGAGGATGTCCTATGACAAAAAAACGTGTTGGAATGATGCTGATTGCGAGTCTGCTTGTCCTGCTTATAAGCGCTTGTACAGCCGCACCCTCAGGCAGCCAGCCTGCGGCGACTCCTGCTGCAACAGATTCAGCCGCCACAACGACTGCAAGTGGGAATGAAGTTGGTGTATCTATTTTTGATATGAGCGATAAATTTGTCAGCTATATCACCCAGGGCATGAAGACCGCTGCTGCTAAAAACAATATCAAAGCCACCTATGTAGATGCTGCCAATAACAGCAGTCAGCAGGTTCAACAGGTCGCAGCGATGATCCAGAGCGGTGTGCGCGCAATTGTGCTCGTTCCCACCGATGAAGCAAGCGCAACCAGTTCTATCGCTCTAGCAAACAAAGCGAATATCCCCATCGTTGTAGTCAATCGCTATTATCCATCGGTCGACAAAGCGACTGCTTATGTAGGCTCCGACTCCTTGACCGCTGGCACAATGCAGATGGAAGAAGTCGCCAGGCTGCTGAACGGAAAAGGCAATATTGCCATTATGAATGGCGAGATGGGCACCGAGGCACAGGCTAAACGCACTGAAGGAAATAAGAGTGTCATTAGCAAACATCCAGGTATGAAAGTGGTGCTTGAGGATACCGCTAACTATGATCGTGCACAGGGTATGGCATTAATGGGCAAATGGCTTGCCTCTGGAACCTCCATTCAGGCGGTTGTAGCCAATAATGATGAGATGATCATTGGCGCGATTCTCGCTGCACAGCTTGAACATAAAGACAAGGACATGATCTTTGCCGGTGTGGATGCAACGATGGATGCGCTGGAATTTATGAAGGCTGGACGCTTGCAGGTGACGGTATTCCAGAATGCACCAGAGCAAGGCGCAGCAGCGATTGAAGCTGCCTTCGCCGCTGCACAGGGCAAAACAGTCGAAAAGCAGATTATGGTGCCGTATGAACTGGTAACCAAAAACAATGTTGAGCAATATATTGCCAAGTGGAAATAAAAGCCCATCCTGATTTTAGCCAAAGGAGCCCTGCTCATGAAATGGACGATATTACAAAAGCTACTTGCCTCCTTCCTTCTGATTGCGTTGATTGCAGGTGGAGCTGGTGTGATTTATATTCACTCGTTAGATCAAATTCACGAGTCGACCGATCATATTTTTGATCAATATGCTGTACTTAAATCGGAAGCAGACAATCTCAAATTTTATGCAACCGTGCAAAATAGCAATATGCTAACGTACATGCTCAGCCGTGATTCATATTATGGCTCCGAGTTGCTGGCTGCGAATCAGCAAACGTCCAAGCTGCTGAATAGTATGAAAGCTAAAGTCAGCGATACCCAGAGTTTACAGCAGATCGACTATCTGCTCAAAATGAATGATTACTACAAATCCGGCTCTGAGCGTCTCATCCAAATGACTCCTACGGAAGTAAGCAACGCTTATCTGGATATCAAAACAAGTCTGATCCCGATGGGCGGTGTGCTCGTCAAATTTGCGCAGCAATTTTCCGATCAACAGGATGCTTTAATGACGGCTGCACGCGAACAGACCGAGCAAACGATCAACAATACGCGTCTGACGGCTGTTATCGTTACCGTACTTAATCTGTTGCTTGCCATTCTGATCGGTGCACTCGTGTCTCGTATCATTTCCAAACCACTGCGTCTGTTATCCAATAACGCCAAGCATATTGCCAATGGCGAGCTGAATATTGCAGATGTACAGGTGAAGCAACGCGATGAGATCGGTCAATTAGCCGAATCGTTCAATTTGATGAAAAACAATCTGCGCGAGCTCGTACAGGAAATTAACAGCAATACCGATCAGGTCATTACCATCTCGCGTGAAGTTGCCAGTGGCACGTCCGAAACGAGCAAAGCCGCAGAGCATGTGGCTGGCATTATGTATGAGCTGTCCAGCAATACAGGCAGTCAGGTAGCTACCGTCGAAAATGGGCTCAAGTCCATATACGATATTAGCTCAAACATTCACCAGATCGATGAAAATAGCCAGCAAGCACGGGATATCGCTATTCAGGCACAATCCGAATCGCTCAAGGGGGAGCAGGAAATCCACCGCGTTACCGTGCAGATGCAAGCGATCCAGACTCGAATGGGACAGATTGAGCAGGTCATTCGTTCGCTCGGCAAACGTTCAGAGGAAATCGAAGAAATTAACAATGCAATCTCCTCCATCGCGATGCAAACGAATCTATTGTCTCTTAATGCAGCGATTGAAGCAGCACGCGCAGGCGAGCATGGCCGCGGCTTTGCGGTGGTCACCTCTGAGATTCGCAAGCTGTCCAACGAGACGAATGAATCGGCGGTGCGTATCCGCAATCTGGTGCAGGCGATCCAATCCGAAACCGGTAAAGCTGGACAGTCTGTACACGATATGGTTGAGGAAGTGCATCAAGGTACAGCAGCAACAGGGTCGGTAAATGATCTGTTCCATACGATCAAGCAGTTAACCGATCGCACAACGCAACAGATTGGCAGTGTCACCGAGGAGCTACAACATCTGAATGGCAACTCGGGTAAAGTGGTGCAATCGATGGAGTACATTTCCACCACTACAGGGAATATTGCTTCCGGTACCGAAAGTGTTAGTGCCGCTGCTGAGGAACAGCTTGCCTTTCTGGAGCAAAGCGCTGCGCATACGGCTACACTGCATCATATGGCAGAGAAATTGCAGCACGCAGTGGCACGGTTTAAGCTGGATTGATCGTAACTTTTTTGCAAATATAGAAGAAGTGCGAATGAGGCTTCTTTCAAAAAGCAACTGGCTAGTGAAAAGCGGTAGTAGATATTACGAATTGTTCTATGAGTAGCGGTCTTAGAGGTAGCGTGAGCTGGAAATTCATTAGAATGGTAGTGCGAGTGATGCCCCGTCGCTATGATGAAGACGGGGCTTTTTGATGCTTCATTTCCCGAGTTAGACAGCGCTGCTGAATAGAGCCAGACACTCAGAATTTGATGTTCATATAGACAATTATGAGGGTCTACGCTAGTAGAAAACACTTGTAGTTTTACTTCATTTTTATTAGCAAATCGCCAGAATGAAGTCTAAATTCTCCTTGCCTGTATTCCATCCATAATGATCTATCGTCAGATTCACAATCGTTTACAATTCGATATTCCGAGTAACCCGTTCCTTCGTCTTCGATCTGAACGATATCTTCTACTTTGGATGGCATATCATGTTCCATTAAATACAATGCTACTTTTTTGAGTAAGATTAGCTTATACATATCTTCGGACGCGACTTCGTTTCGATTCATTTGTCGTATTGTCTCATCAATAGAGTTGATTAAATCAAGCATAGGTCACCTTTTTATTTGTATTTTTGTTTTCGATCCTCGTTATACTTCGTTAATAATTCATGCCACCATGGCTTTGTATCGTCCAGGTTTGGAAATATTGCTTGCCCTCTTTTACTTAATACCTCTAGCATCAACCTTTCCAGCCCCTCCAACATACAATCATCGTGCTCCATACCTAGCTCTACAAATATATGTATAGAATCATACAAATGCGCGATTTTTTGATATTCTTCATCCAATAGCTTGCCTTGATTTTGCGCCAGCCGCTTTACATATTGGTACGTAATGTGAACGATATCACGATATGTAGAGCAATTTACACTTTGTAAGAAATCTACTAAGATTGGCTGAATATCCAGCTTGTTAACCACTTTCCATGTATATATCTCTGCTGCGATCACTTCAATATCGTGTGGGTAACGATATTCTTTTTGCATTTTTGCCCGTATGTTTTTTTCCAATTTGTTCATATTTCACCTGGCCTCACCTTTATAAAGATATATCGGTTTCATTGAACCTCGCTCTCCATTTTCACAAAGGCATACAGTCCATTCACTATTCACAAAATAAATAGCTGGAAATAAACCATCATCTCGACCGTCAAGATAGTTCACAAACTGTGACCACGTAGTTAAAAAAATAACTCCATCCTTCCCCTTACCTTCCACATACATATAACCAGAAATATCGTTGTCCAGCTCTATATCACCAACCGTAATTGTACCTTGAGGAAAGGAATATTGATTCCATAAAGGACCATGTGTAGTCATATCATTTTTGAAATAAGGCTTTCTAAAAGCATTCATAATATCTGTCTTAATTGATATAGCATCATTCGGCTTCATAGGAGCACCAAAATAACTTATGAATCCAGACATTTGTGCGTTCATCATTTCATCTTAGCGATCGTAAAATACATACCGATCTGCTCCTTTCTTCTCAATATATCCATGAGAATCTGCCATTTGTACAATTCTATCCTCATTTGTACAACCTATTCTTGTCTAATGTTGTGAAATATCTACTTATTAGCACCGATATTTTACCATTTAATATCATATTAATCTAAAATACTACTGCATCTAATATTCTCCACATCGTCTAATATACTGCTACATCTAAAAGAATGTCCTCTCTCTTTTGCTATGCTAGAGAGCTGCCCATATTTATGGTTAAGAATTATAAATTATAACACCGTGCGGTTTTATCCATTTTAATCCATCCAGCAAAATGGAGGAGTGAGTAGTAGCATTATTCACATGTTCCACTCTATCTATTTTTTCATCGTCCAAAGATAAAATCACACACCATCCATTCCAATCAGTCAAAACGGTATCTATAAATTCTACTATGGGATGAGTCGTTACATCGTTATTGTGATTCACTGCCCATTCAAGCTCGGATAACGAGCTACCTTTACATGTGAACACATGATAATCACTACATGCCATAACATGATCTAATCGTCGTTCAACCATTAAAGGTAATGTGTTTTGCTCTAATCGAAGCTTATCACGCCAATGATAAACGGGGGGATCACAAGGATAGATTTCCTCGCCCCACTGAATGAAATCCTCATCTATTCCTAGATCATTCACATTCCATGACGCTGGTAGCACGATTTCTAAATTAAAGTCCATATGACCTCCATTTTATCTAAAATATACAAATAATTAGTATTTTTAAAATAAAATACTTGCTTTCTCATAAAATATTATGCTACATTATGTAACAAATTTACACAGTTGGAACACAATCAAATGCAATGAGTAGAAGAAGTACGAATGAGGATTCTTTCAGAGAGCCGCTGGTTGGTGAGAAGCGGTAGTAGAATCATTCCGAACTGGTCTATGAGCAGCCGCCTGATATGTAGGGTGAGCCGGGGTTCCCCCGTTACAGGGATAGATGGTGATTGCCATCGAATGAGCTGAATCGCTGTAAGTGGGCGATTAACTAGAGTGGTACCGCGGGTAATGCCCCGTCTCTATTATGGAGACGGGGCTTTTTGCTGTTCATATTCCGGATGTGGACAGGCTCGCTTGATATATACGGGCAGAATTAGCCCTGCACCCAGATATACCCTACACATACGAGTACATTGCGCATTATGCGGTAAACCTATGGATTCAGGCCTGACTCCTATCATATGACTGATTTTGATGCAATCTTTTGACTTGTTTTTGATGTACCGATCTCCTGCTTTCATCGCAAAACATGGCTGACGAGCCATCGTGAGCGTACAGCAAGCAGGCGATAGCATTTTCAATCAAACATTGGGAGGAATATAAGATGAGCCGAAATATTATTGTATTGGATACGACGTTACGCGATGGTGAGCAAGTGCCTGGAGCACGGATGAATTTGCAGCAGAAGCTGACTTTTGCCAGGCAGTTGGAACGGTTGCAGGTCGATATGATTGAAGCGGGCTTCCCTGCCTCTTCACGCGGCGACTTTGAAGCGGTGCAGCAGATTGCTCGAACGGCAGGACAGCAAATGTCCATTACTGCGCTGGCACGCGCGGTCAAAGCTGACATTGATTCTGTGTATGAGAGCATTCGTGATGCCCATCACCCATTCATTCATATCGTGCTGGGCACGTCCAATGTGCATGTGGAGAAAAAGTTCAATCGTTCTCGTGATGCCGTCATGCAGATGGGCGTCGATGCGGTTCGCTACGCACGCACGCTGATGCCGGATGTGCAGTATTCGACGGAAGATGCTTCTCGCTCCGAGTTTGAATACCTGTGGCAAACGATCGAAGCGGTCGTGCGTGCAGGTGCAACGATCATCAATGTACCGGATACGGTCGGTTATGCGGAGCCGGAGGAATTCGGTCATCTGATCGCCAAAATCAATGATCGTCTGAAAAATCTGGATGATCGCGTCATGCTGAGCGTGCATTGCCATAACGATCTGGGACTGGCTACTGCCAATACACTGAGTGCGATACGTGCCGGAGCGCAAAAGGTGGAGTGTACAATCAATGGACTTGGCGAGCGCGCAGGTAACACGTCACTGGAAGAAGTCGTGATGGCGCTGAAGGTACGTGAAGAGCGTTACCAGTGCAGCACCCGTATCCGCACCGAGGAGATTATGAATACCTCTCGCTTGCTGACGCATTTGACTGGTCTGGATGTGCAGGTGAATAAGGCGATTACAGGCGAAAATGCCTTTGCCCACTCCTCCGGCATTCATCAGGATGGCTTGCTCAAGGATAAAAATGTGTATGAAATTATGTCGCCAGAGCAGGTCGGTGCGGGTGAAATGGAACTGGTGCTGACCGCGCGCTCCGGTCGTCACGCTTTTAAAAATGCGATGGCACGACTGGGCTACACAGCCAATGATCCAGAACAATTGGAAACCTGGTTTGCCCGTTTTCTGGAGCTGGCTGACCGTAAAAAAGAAGTGTATGATCACGATCTGTTCTTTTTGCTGAATGATGCAGAGGAACAGGAGCAGATCACTTCGCCATTGTATGAGCTGGATCATTTTCAGGTCGTTAGCGGCGGCTTGCAGCCAACCGCAACGGTGCAGTTGAAAAAGGGTGGCGTCATTCATACGGGCAGCGCGATTGGCGATGGCCCGGTCGATGCGCTGTACAGTGCCATTTTCTCCCTGACCGGAGTCGAAGCTACACTCAAGCACTACAAAATCAACAGCATTTCCAGCGGCAAGGAAGCGATCGGTCGTGTGCATATTCAATTGCAGCACGCCGGACAACTGTATACAGGCAGAGCGATGGACACCGACATTATTAAAGCGAGCGGGCTGGCATTTTTGAATGGGATCAATTCGATACTGCTGGCTACGAACGAATCGACCGCCGCGGCTGGTGTTTGAGGGATTGGAATAGGATAAACGCGGAATAATGGAATACCTGGTAGAGGATCAATGTGGATCGCTTGTTTGAGCGTGCATTTCGTTGATTGCCATACTACTCGGATTATCATGACGCCATACACATGAAAACAACCGACCGGAGAAGCAATCGCTTGCTCTCTGGTCGGTTGTTGTTTATTCGTTATTTTATTACATGTAGCTTTGTGCGAATGTCTCGCGTGACTACTATCGATGATTCGCCTGCTGACCAATACTGTTTGCTGCCTACCTTTACTCTATTCCCCTATCCAACTGCTATTCGCTTTGGTCAGGGTGCGAGTGTATTCGGAAGCTGCATCGGGCCGCCCAGCTTTGTACCATCACGGAAATTGTAAAATACATAGTAGTAATACTCGCCTGACTTGGCAAATACCTGCCAGGCATATTTGCCGTTATACGAACCGGGCACTGCGCGTACAACCTCGGCTCCAGGCAGATCCTTTTGCAGCAGCTCTGCTGCACGTTGCTCGGTGATCGTACCTGCCGTTTGCTCTACATGCACAGCATTAATACCTTTAGCTGGAGTGCCATCGGTATTGAATTTAACCCAGACCATTACGTTTTGGTTTTGTTCATTGCTACCCTCAATAACCCAGTAAATCGAAGTATCGTTCCACACGGACTTATAGCTGTGTGTGACCGATGCCAGCTTCGCATTTTGCTGGGCAATCTCAAGTGCAGCCTGCTCCTGGCTCCACGGCTTTGCCATCACATGGACATAGAACTGATTCACGCCAAGCACGATCAGTCCGAGAATCGTAATGATGATCGCAATCCATTTGCCTGTTCCCAAATTTCGCAAGACACGCCATCCTTTCTAATCTGTTGCAAGTCAGCGTGTAAGCAAGCCTTCAAAGGCCGACTGTGCTTCGCGGCGGATTTTCTCCTCGTCCAGCGTCAGCGATACGCCATCCTTGATCACCTGTTTGCCATCTACCCATACGTGCAGCACATCCTTTGCACTTGCGGAGTATACGGTGTGAGAAATAAAGTCTGTGAACGGCAGGAAATGTGGCTGATCGATATTCAGCGATGTAATATCGGCTTTCATGCCCACTTCGAAGCTGCCTGTGTTATCGAGAAATACCGATTTGGCACCGTATTCCGTACCCATACGAAGGGCTTCTGATGCTGGAACCGCAGTCGGATCGCCGGATACCCCTTTATGAATCAGTGCAGCCAGACGCATTTCCTCGAACATATCCAGGTTGTTATTGCTGGCTGGTCCATCCGTACCGAGCGATACAACGACGCCAGCTTTAAGCAGATCAGGCACACGCGCCACACCGCTTGCAAGCTTAAGGTTACTACCCGGGTTATGTGAAATGGTTGCTTTATGCTTCGCCAGCACTTCAATCTCTTCATCGTTCAGATGAACGGCATGAGCAAGCAGTGTTGGACGGGTGAAGACCCCGAGCTTTTCCAGATGAGCAACTGGACGCAGACCGTAGTCACGTACGTTTTGCTCTACCTCGGCTACCGTCTCGGACATATGTGTATGCAGCGGCACATCCAGATCATGCGCTGCCTGTACAAAACGTTCGATGTATTGCGGCGGGCAAGTATACGGTGCATGTGGAGACATCATCGTTGTGATCCGTCCATCTGCCTTACCATGCCAATCACGTACAAATTGCACTGCCTGATTCAGCTTCTGTGTCTGCTCTTCCTCGGAACACAGACCGATTACACCACGCATCAATACCGCTCTCATACCGGATTGCTCAACCACCTCAGCGACACGCTCGGAACGATCGTACATATCGAGGAATGTCGTTGTACCGCCCTTGAGCATTTCCAATACGGACAGTGCGGTTCCGATGTACACATCGTCGCTGGTGAATTTGGCTTCCATCGGCCACATTTTCTCCTGTAGCCATACTTGCAATGCCAGATCATCGCCATAGCCACGCAGCAGTGACATCGCTGCATGTCCATGACTGTTCACGAGCCCCGGAATGAAAAACTGATGACGGCCATCAACAACGACGATGTCCTCGTCTACCTGAGGCTCCTCTTCTCCAATATATGTGATCAGATCATTCTCGATCACCATATGACCGTGCAGCACAGGCTTCGGTCCGTTCAGAACGGCAAAAATACCGTTTTTAATCATCCATTTACTCGGAGAGTTGTTCATTGACTTCTAATTCCTTTCCGTCTTCAAGATAATAAGCCAGACTGAGCAGATCCGTTGTAAAATCCGCGGTATGCACACGCACATGCGGCGGTGTTCTCAAAATGATTGGCGCAAAATTCAAAATCGCTTCAATGCCTGCATCGACCAGTTGATCCGCCACATGCTGTGCTTCCGTATTGGGTACGGTAATAATGCCGACGCGGATACTTTTCGCCTGAATTGTCTCTGCCAGATCACTCATCGGCTTCACAGTCAGTGTGTTGATCTTCGTGCCTACCTTCGGCTCGTACGAATCAAACACAGCGACAATCTTCATCGTCTCCTGCAAATAGGCGTTATAGTTCGATAATGCATGACCGAGGTTACCCGCTCCGATCAACGCCACATTAATCTGCTGATCCAGCTTGAGGATATGACGGATCTTCTCGATGAGATACGATACGTCATACCCGATACCTTTACGTCCAAAATCGCCAAAATAGGCCAGATCCTTGCGGATTTGCGCTGGATTCAGATCCAGCTTTTGCCCCAGCTCCTGAGAGGATACTGTAGGCACTTCACGAGCATGAAGCTCATTCAGATATCTTAGATAGACAGGTAATCTTCGCACGACGGCTTCAGATATTTTTTCGGATTTCATGCTTGCTCCCCCTCTTGATTTGCAGCTTCCGTCTCCTGTGACCGGTCACTCAACCATTCGGCAATACGGGGAATCATCTGGCGGGTGGACATATGCTCCATTTTAGGGCCTGGCAGTGAATACAGGAAGTGTCTGCCGTAATAGGCCTCAATAACCCGCGTATCGTAAATAAGCACGATCCCTCGATCGTTTGCCGTTCGGACAAGTCGACCAAAGCCCTGTTTGAACCGGATAACTGCCTGTGGCACAGATAATTTCATAAATGGATTTTTCTTTTCCCTTTTTAGCCGTTCGCTTTTCGCTTCGACAAGCGGATGGTTTGGCGGCTGGAATGGCAGCCGGACGATCGCAAGACAGGTCAACGCCTCGCCCGGAATATCAACGCCCTCCCAGAAGCTGCTTGTGCCGAGTAATACCGATGCCGGATGCTCCTGAAAACGACGGGTCAGCTTCGTACGACTGCCGCCATCCACGCCCTGACCGAAAACTGCAATCTCGCTAGTAGATAATTTCTCCTTCAGCGGCTCATACACCTGCCTGAGCATCCGATAGGACGTAAATAACACCAGCATGCGTCCGCGTGTCGCCTGCGCAGACTCCGCAAGCGACTCCACCAGCATCGATACAAAGTGCTCATCACCAACGCTGCCTTTCAACGTTGGGAAGTCACGCGGAATCAGCACCAGCGATTGCTCCCGATAATTGAACGGTGATTCCAGCATGACCGTATTCAGCTTGCCCTGCTGCTCGGCTTCCTTGAGTCCTAGCTGCTCGATCATATACTGGAAGTTTTTATCGATCGACAATGTGGCCGATGTCAAAATGATGCTTTTCTTTTTATCGAAAAAGTGCTCTTTGAGCTGTTCACTCACATCTACAGGTACAGCATACATTTGCAGCGATTTACTCCGGTAGCTTGCATTCGCTTCATACCAGTATACCGTATCTGTACTGTCCAGCTTCACAAAATGACGCAGATCATCACGCACACCGCCAAGATCCTTGAACAGACCAGTCACATCGGTTACGAGACCATCCGTATCGACAATATCGTCGGAATCCTTGATCTTGCCCATAATATGCTCGCCCTGCCGAATAATCTGACTGAGTGCAATATGAATACGATTCTCCAGCTCGGTAATCTGTGCCCATTCCTCCGGCTTCTTGTCCGGTAACAGACGAAGGGTAAACTGCGCCGCTTCTCCTGGCCCGGCATCGCTGCGCTGTGGTAAAAGCGCAAACAGCAGCTCGTTCAGCTTGTCCCAATCTTCCTTCACATCCGCCAGCTCAGGGTATAGATTATCGATCGCAATCGCCCATTCCATCGCCCGCTCACTACCGGACGAGCCAAGCTGCTGACGCAGTACGGCAAGCTGTCCATTTTTGCTGTCCTTGAACAGACGCAGCAGTGGATGAACCAATGTGAAATATTTCATGTGCATGCCCAGATGCTTACCAGCCACATCCTCCAGATGATGGGCCTCGTCGATCACAAGTCGTTCATAACCAGGCAATAGCTGATGCCCCGCTTTAATATCGGTAAATAGCTTGGAGTGATTCGTAATGACCACATCTGCCGCGCCCGCCTCATGCTTGGCACGATGATAGTAGCACTGCTTGAACCACGGGCAGGCACGTCCAAGACAGGAATCGGTATCACTGGCTACCGTTTCCCAGAAGTCGCCACCACGGTTACCCATGTTCAGTTCCTCATCGTCACCAGTTTCCGTCGCCGTCAGCCAGACGATCATCTGCGCGGCGATCAGCACATCTTCTTTAGGACTCTGAAATTCCTTTGTATTTATTTTATGCTCAAATTTGCGCAGACACAAATAATGCTGTCTTCCTTTAAATACCGCCGCTCGAAAAGCAAACGGAATCACCTTCGTCAGCAGCGGCACATCACGCTCGCGAAGCTGCTCCTGCAAATTGATCGTATGCGTACTGAGCATAACGCGTTCGTTGGTTTTGACGCTATGATAAATCGACGGTAGCAAATAACCGAGCGACTTGCCTGTACCCGTGCCTGCTTCGATCAGCAAATGCTTCTCATCGGTCAGCGCGCGAATAACCTCATCAAACATATGATTTTGCGCTGTACGCTCCTCATAGTCTGGCAATAAATTCCGCAGATTATCCTTTACCTGCTCGATAAACTGCTCAAATGATGTATCTTCCAGCGGCATATTGCCACGCTCATCGGCTGCGGACGGAATATCGATCCAGTCGCCTACCTTCAGCGCAAGCTGACGATAAAAACGGTGACTGTCCAGATCCTGCGCAGGCTGCGCCTCACGCTGCATCCGTGCCCCATCAAAATACCAGCCCAGATCGCTGTCCTGATTATCAAACAGCTCGGATAGACGTTGTACCGTAATTAACGGCAACCCATCCAGCTCTTCCAGACATTTTAAAAATACATAAGCTGTTGCCAGTGCATCACTGTCCGCCTGATGGGGACGATCATGCTGAAAGCCAAGCGAGCTGCTCACCATACTGAGCTGGTAGCTTGGCAAATTCGGGAAGAAAATACGCAGAAAGTCCATCGTATCCAGCACTCTGCCGGTAAACGGCAAATAGCCGGTACGATCAAGCGCGCGTTGCAGGAAGCCGAGATCAAAGCCGACATTATGTCCGACCAGCACAGCATCCTCCAGCAGCGGAATCATGTCCAGCATCACATCATCAAGCGCAGGTGCATCCTTGACGTCCGCATCGCTAATACCTGTAAGTCCAGTAATAAATGCCGGGATTCTGCCCCCCGGCTTGACCATCGAGCTGTATACTTCGCTGATCGTCATATCATGATCTATAATGGCAAGGCCCACCTGGATAATATCATCCGTTGCCTGGGTCCCTGTTGTTTCAAAATCCAGTACAGCAAATTTCATGGATGTCTAAATCCTTTCCCAGCAGCCCTTCTGCACTGATCTACAATTATCAACTATCAGCATACCAGAAGACTGCAGTTTTGAAAATCAACCACAATAAAAGGTGATACCGGGCGCGAATCGGCTCGCACAGTATCACCCTGCTTCGGCGTTATAATAATTTAAGTATACCTTATATCGAACGGTTGTTCCAGTAGGTTTGTGTAAACACACTGCTATCCTCCACAAATTTCGTCAGGCAACCAAGCAAGGATTTACAGTCTTCATCCACTAGATTATAGTAAGTATAAATACCTATATGCATTGATTAATAAGAACTATACCACTATATGTAACACCCTAATCAAGCGCGTACGTCATGAAGGGGACAAGTCCATTGAATAGCCTGCTCGCAAGAATGATCGTATTTTTCTCCAGTCTGATCGTAATCGGCATTGCCATCGTTGGCATTACCGTATATCAATCCTCCAATTCGCTTGTCATTCAATCGATCGGCAAGCAAGCCGAGCAAGTGGCGCTACGTGCAAGCGCGCTGATTGATCCGGCACAGTATGCAGCGATTCCTGCAAAGGAAGGCGGCGAGACAGCGTATTATACTGAGCTGCGCCAGCAACTGAACAAACTGCGAGAGGATAATGGATTCCGCTACATTTATACATTAAATCGTGTGGAGCAAAATGGCAAAGAACAATACGTCTATATTGTAGATGGTGCACCACAGGACGTAGCCGAAGATGATTTCTCCCCGCTCGGTACGGTTGAGGATGAGGTGTATCCTGCGATGAAGCAGGTGATCGATACAGGTAAGCCTGCTGTAGGCGATCTGAGTCAGGATCAGTACGGCGCGATTATTACTTCCTTTGTTCCTATTAAAAATGCAGCCGGACAAACGATCGGTGTACTTGGAGCCGATCTGGATGCTACTGATATTTATAAGCTGATGCAACAATCCAAGCAGATGACGATCATCGTCTCTGTCGTTATTTTGCTCGTCAGTATTGTGCTCGTCTATCTGCTGGCTCGTTATCTAATTCGTCCGCTCAAACGGCTGACTCGTGATGTTCACCGTGTGAATGAGGGCGATTTGACCGTCCAGATTGCGAGTACGGGCAAAGATGAGATTGGTCAATTATCCGCTGCATTTGGCAGACTGGTGACGGATACGCATGGGGTGATCCTTGGTATTCGAGATAGTGCACATGACTTACAGCAGGCGGCTGTCGGACTTTCCGAGCAATCTCACGTAACAGCAACTACAAGCCGCACGATTGCAGGACATATCCATGAAACGGCAGCCGATACCCAGACTCAGGCTGCTCATGCGATTGAAATGCAGCATGGCATGAACGAAGTCAGCGCTGGTATGCAGCGCATTGCAGAGGCAGTGACGATTGTATCGGATCGTTCCGGTGATACACTGGAGCAAAGCGTTCAAGGCAAACAGTCGATTGGACAGGCCGTCTCGCAGATGGAAGCTATTACTCAGTCGTCTGATCGAATGGCAACAGCGACAGGACAATTACAGCAGCATTCCGATCGGATCGAAGATATTTTGCAGCTTATTAACGATATTGCCGGACAGACTCATCTGTTAGCGCTAAATGCTTCGATTGAAGCGGCTCGTGCAGGCGAGCATGGGCGCGGCTTCTCTGTCGTAGCCGATGAGGTACAAAAGCTAGCCGGACAATCGCAGTCCTCCGCAGCCGTCGTCGCTGAGATTGTCACCGCGATGCAGCGCGAGATTAGCGGGTTACACCATCATATGGAGATCAATCGAACCGAGGCTCACGCGGGTATGCAGGTTGTTCAGCATGCCGGGCAGTCCTTTGAACATATTCATGATCGCCTCAGTGAAGTGGCGACTCAGCTTCATCATGTATCGGAATCGTCTGCCGAAATTTCCGCGATATCACAGCAAATGCTTGCCTCGGTCGATGAAATGGAAGGCATTACCCGCCAGTCTGCTCACCGCTTCGAGCAGGTGACCGAAGGCGCTGAGGAACAACAGGCAGCAATGGAGCATGTGAATAGCTCTGCGAATCATCTGGCGGAATTGTCGGAACGCTTGAATGGGTTGATCGGGCGGTTTAAGGTATAGAGACAGGGAAGCACGAGATTACAAGGATTACAGGGATTAAAAGAATCAAAAGAATCAAAAGCATTAAATAACAAAAATAAAAAAGGAGCACCCGTCGTGGAAACGGGTGCTCCTTTTTTTGTATATTCTATCGCTAAACTATCGTGCGTCACACAATCGTCGCGTGAACTTCCTTGTGTGCTTCCATCACAGCTTTATTCGCATCGTCTACAAATACAACCGTTGGACGATGCTCCTTCGCTTCCGCATTGTTCAGCACCGCATAAGAGATAATAATAACGTTATCTCCTGGCTGTACAAGACGAGCAGCAGCTCCGTTCAGACAGATCACACCGCTACCGCGCGGGCCTGTGATGACGTAGGTTTCCAGACGAGCACCGTTGTTATTATTAACGATCTGCACTTTTTCATTTTCCAGCAGATCAGCGGCATCCATCAGATCCTCGTCGATTGTGATGCTGCCTACATAGTTCAGGTTAGCTTCGGTTACCGTGGCGCGGTGAATTTTCGATTTCATCATCGTTCTAAACATGCAGGGCAACCCCTCTCTTTTATATGATTGGTTATTGTATGGATCTACTATAATGATCAATGATCAGGCATGTACAACCGTTTGAGGCGCGAGCGCTGGTTCAAAGATCGTATTGTCGATCAGACGCGTTTTACCAAATTTCACAGCCAGCGCTACGATCACTTCCGATGACAGTTCACGCAGTACCGTATTGTCTTCCAGAGCTTCCAGTTGCGGGAACGTCATAATCTCAGCATAATCAATCACCGCAATCGACGAGGTACCGATCTCAGCACGCAGCATCGTACGCACATCGCCTGCAGTGAGTTCCGGCTGCTCCATCACACGCTGCTTCACCATTTCCAATGAACGGGATAGCACCAGCGCTTGCGAACGTTCTTCGGCTGACAGATACACATTACGCGAGCTCAATGCCAGTCCATCGGCTTCGCGTATAATCGGGCAGGCAACAATGTCGATATCCATATTCAGATCGATCACCATTTGCTTGATTACCGCCACCTGCTGTGCATCCTTCGCTCCGAAAAATGCGGCGTCTGGCTTCACAATGTTGAACAGCTTGGTTACAACGGTGGATACCCCATCAAAATGACCGGGACGTGAAGCACCGCATAATGTATCGGTCAGCTCCGCTACAGTGACATGCGTTTTGGTTGGAGCCGGATACATATCGTCTACCGTTGGCATAAACACGATATCGACGCCTTCACGTTCTGCCAGCGCCAGATCACGCTGCTCATCGCGTGGATAGCGTTCGAAATCTTCATTCGGTCCAAATTGAATCGGGTTCACGAAAATGCTGATTACGACGATATCACTCGTTTGCTTAGCACGGCGCATCAGGCTTGCATGTCCATCATGCAAAAAGCCCATCGTTGGCACCAGACCTACAACTGTATCCATTCCACCTTGACTGCGCTGCTGACGAAGTTGTTTAATTGCCCCTCTGACTTCAGCAATGCTGCGTACGACCTTCACGATAAATTCTCCACCTTCCGTTGTTGTCCATACAGCGAATCGAGTGCCTTTTCATCCGGATTAAATACATGCTGCTCCGCCGGGAATGCACGCGTCTTCACTTCGTTTACATATTGCTCTAACGCCGTACGAATGGTCGCACCAATGTCGGCGTATGTTTTTACAAATCGTTTCTCCCGATAATTATCGGTATATTGAACCACATCATGGAATACGAGTACCTGACCGTCGCAACCGCGGCCCGCTCCGATGCCGATCGTTGGAATGGATAGCTCACCTGTAATGCGTGCAGCGGTATCCTCTGTTACCAGCTCCAGTACGACGCCGAATGCACCGGCAGCTTCCAGTGCTTTGGCATCGTTCAGCAAACGCTGAGCGTCCTGCTCATCCTTACCCTGGATGCGATAACCGCCAATCTGATGCACCGATTGTGGTGTCAGACCGATGTGCGCCAGTACAGGCACGCCCGCACGCGTAATCGCAGCTACCGTATCGGCAATCTCAGCGCCGCCTTCCAGCTTGACCGCATGAGCATGTCCTTCCTGCATAATGCGTTTAACGGTACGCAGTGTCTCGTCGATACTTCCGTGATAGGTCATAAAAGGCAAATCCGCTACAATAAAGGTCGACTGTGCACCGCGCGCAACAGCGCGGGAATGGTACACAATATCATCGACCGTAACCGGAATGGTGGAATCATAGCCCAGCACCACATTGCCAAGCGAATCCCCGATCAGCAGCATATCAACACCGGCTTCTTCAGCCAGACGAGCTGTCGGATAATCATACGCGGTTACCATTGTGAGCGGATTGCGCTCGGATTTCATTTTTTTCATTTTGACAATATTTAGCGGCGTTTTGGCTGCCATGTGACATCAAACTCCTTTGTATTCAATATTGTTTTTGGACAAAATAAAAAACCTTTTCGTCTCGCACGAAAAAGGTCCTGAGTCCAAAAAAGAGTCACTTTGCGATCATCTCTTCTGTCTCGGTCCCGGAACGGCTCAGAGCAGAATTGAATGGTGCCAACACCTCGCTTCATCAGCGTATCTTGTTGTGGATACGAATCATTATTAGGTACAGCAGGGGTGCCGGATATATGGAGTTCACACTCCAGCCTGTCCAGCATAGTCGGACTGTATCTACACATCAGCCAGAAAAGTCATAGACTTCCCTTCATAGCCTGTGCTCACACATAGCAGTTCATGATGATCCGGCTCCATCAGATACCGTTCTCTTCTCTGCATATATGCTACATAGTGGCTGCTTGCCATTTACGGTCAGATTACGAATACCAGCCGTACATACGGTCTGTTCCGTTATCTGCCAGGCATAGTAGAGCCCTCCGTCTAACGGTGCTTGCCTGCCAGCTCACACCAATATAACATGATAAAGTACGGCTCGGTCATGCCGATACCGTCTTCCAGCATAGTATACCAGAGTATGCTCGCAATTACACTCATTTTGCCATAAAAAATATAGCTGTTTACGAATGGTATATATACCCGATTTAATCACCCGGAATTATATGCTATGTAGAGACCATGTTACGTATTTACTTTAAAAGGAGCTGCTGTATCTGTAGCGGTCTATTATCGACTCTACTACTGATACAGCAGCCCTTTCCTTTAACCATTGTGATGCATTAAACATCGCTCTGACGTGGACGGATGGATAGGACATACAGATAGATATACGGCTAGATAGCATATAGCTTGGTAATCCCAATTTAGAACACTTGTATCCAGCCAGTGCTTCGTCCACATATTTCAGGGCTAGATGGACAGCCTCACTTTAGAACCCGACTTCACCTGAATATACAGGAATGATACTACCATCCGGCTGCTCCAATAGCAGCTCTCCGTTTTCTCCCAATCCGCGTGCAATGCCTGCCATCGTGCTGTGTATCGTTTTGACCGTGACCGCTTTGCCGATCGCTAGCGCTGATGCTTCCCATAGCGCCGCAATCGGAGCAAAGCCTTCACGATTGTATAGACTGTACAATGATTCCAGCTCACTGATAACGGCGGCGACGACCGCTGTACGATCCACCGGCTCGCCACGTTCAATGCGTAACGAAGTGGCGAGCGGCCTTACTTCTTCTGGCAGATCGTCCAGTGCCACATTCACATCGATTCCGAATCCGCCCAGTGCATAACGCACATGACCGTCTTCGGCAGCCGACTCCACCAGAATACCGCAAACTTTGCGATTACCGATCAATAGATCATTTGGCCATTTGATACCGATATCGAGTCCACTCACACTGCGCAGTGCACGACAAATCGCTACAGCAGCAAGTAGCGTTAACTGAGATGTATATTGTAATGGCTGCTCGGGTCGCAGTATAATCGTCATCCATACGCCGCGTCCGGCAGGCGAGTGAAAGGTTCTGCCCTGACGACCGCGTCCAGCCGTCTGCTGCTCCGCAATGACAAGCGTTCCTTCCGGTGCGCCGCCTTCGGCAAGCTCCCGTGCCATATCCTGTGTAGAGCCGATCGTTTCCAGCAGATGCAGTGGCTGTCCCCATGAGGTGAGCTTGCCTAACTGCAAGCGCAGTGACACTTCATCAAACCGATCGGGAAAACGCACGATTCGATAGCCGCGGCGCGTAACCGAATCAAACTCATAGCCCTGCTCCTTCAGCCGATTGATGCCTTTCCAGACCGCAGTACGGCTGACAGACAGACGGCGGCTAATTTCCTCACCGGAAATGTACTCGCCTGGTCGCTCGGTTAATAGCTCCAGCAATTGTTCATCACGCATCTGTCTTCCCTCCTATTTCCGCATGGGTACGTGCATATTCCAGCACAGCATGACGTTCATTGCTCAGTTCTCCACTGGCAACTGCCAGCAATAGCTGCTGCATCAGCTTACCAAGCCACGGGCCTCCGCGTGTATCCAGTGCAGACAACACATCCTGACCATTCACACACAGATCAGCGAGACTGTAAGCATGCATCTCATTGATCCATGCCGCTGCTTGCTGGTACACCAGATTAAGCGCCTCGGTATGATCCTGTTCCGGCAGAGCAGTATACAGTTGTTGCCAGAGTGCTGCTGTATCCTGTCCATATTGAACGACACCAGCAATCAATGTCAGACGGGCACTATTGCTGTTCGTTTGCCCATCGTTAATCGCCGCCTTATCAATCGTTAGCAGATGCTCATGCAAACGCAATAACCGGACAACACGATCTACAGCCGCATTGGAAAATGTCCACTGCTTCATCGCCTGTCTTGCTCCTTCATCATTGAAGCCAAGTGCCAGCATAATCAGCGTCCAGCGCAGTACCCACGGTTCACCTTCTACCTGCTCCAGACGCTCCAACAGCTCCGGTCTTGCGACAGGGCAAGGGACATGCACTTTCATCGAACCGACCAGCTCACTATCCTGTAGCAAATGAACGCCTTTGACCGGGTGCGGTCCAGCGATCATTTTCTCCATTTCCACCCGAATGCGCTCGGTCGCAATATAGCGGATCAGTTCGCGACGCTCCAATAACGCCGCCCATGTCTCCGGTTCCATTTCAAAATCAAACACCGACGCAAAACGCAGACCGCGCAGCATCCGCAGCGCATCCTCATCAAATCGCTCGCCTGGTACGCCAACGCAGCGAATGATCCCCTTTTGCAAATCGTCACGTCCATGAAACGGATCGACATACTCGCCATCCAATCCACGCGCAATCGCATTCATCGTAAAATCACGACGACGCAAATCCTCGTACAGATCGCTAACAAACTCAACCTGCTCTGGACGGCGATGATCCACATACTGTCCTTCTGTACGGTAGGTCGTCAATTCAAAATGCTCACCCTCTACAATCACCGTAATGGTGCCGTGTGCAATTCCAGTCGGTACCGTATGCTCGAACAGCTCCAGTACCTGCTCCGGTGTTGCATTGGTGGCGATATCCATATCGTTGATCGGTCGGCCCATCAGCTCATCGCGTACACAGCCACCGACAAAATAACCTTCATATCCGTGGTCAGCGAGACGGCGGAGCAGGGACATGCCCCGTTCCGCCGTCTGCGCCTCCACCCAATTCCATTGCATCATATCGTCTATTCAACCCCGCATCGGTGAAGGGGTTGGCATTGGCCGTCCCAGCACCCGGTAATAAATTTGTTCATACTTTTCCATCATTGCATCATTGCTGAATTCCTCATTCGCGCGTGTGATGCAGTTCTGGCGCATTTGCTCCATCAGCGCTGGATTGGTTAGCAGCTCAATCGCATGTTGCGCCATATCCTCGGTATCGCCAATCGATGACAAATAGCCTGTTTCACCATGTACGATCAGCTCCGGAATCCCTCCGGTACGCGAGCCAATCGTCGGCACTCCACATGCCATCGCTTCCAAAGCAACCAGACCAAAGCTTTCTTTTTCCGACGGTAGCATAAGAATATCTGCCATGGAGATCACCTGCGGAATATCATCCTGTTTACCTAAAAAATGTACGCGTTCTGTCAAGCCAAGCTCCTGAATACGCCATTGAATTTTAGGCAAATCCGGCCCTTCGCCGACAAACACCAATCGTGATGGCACTTCACTATTAATACGGGCAAATGCCTCGACCACATCGCCGACACGCTTGACCGGACGGAAATTGGAAATATGCATAATGATCCGATCATCGCCAAATCCAAAATCATCACAAAGCTGCTGAATCTCGCGCGGATAATACACACGCTTGTCCACAAAATTGTACGTAAGATCAATATCACGCGTAATATCCAGCAGCTCGCGTGTCTCCCGAATCAAGTCGCGTGATACGGCGGTAACCGCATCACTTTCGTTGATTGCAAGGCGAATCAGATCCTTGAGCGATTCATCCTGAGCCAGCACCGTAATATCGGTGCCATGCAAAGTCGTCACGACTTTCAGATGCTCACCGACCATCTGCTTTGCCAGAAAGGCACAAACGGCATGCGGCACCGCATAATGCACATGCAGCACATCAAGCTGCTGCATTTTGGCGACCTGTGCCATTTTGTTTGCAAGCGTCAGGTCATACGGCGGATATTTGAAGACATAATAGTCATTGACTTCAACCTCGTGGTAGAAAATATTTTTATGAAAAGTTCCCAGGCGAAAAGGTACGCTGTGCGAAATAAAGTGAACTTCATGCCCTTTTTCAGCAAGCAGCTTGCCAAGTTCGGTAGCCACGACGCCCGATCCGCCAAGTGAAGGATAACAAGTGATGCCTATTTTAAGCATCGTGTCCATAAGGGCAATCTTCCTTTCATTTTGAGTGTGGGTATTCTTTTTCAAAGTTGTGGTGCTGGGATGGTGCTTTGGTTTTTGCGGTACTTTGTTGCATTGTAGTGCATTTGTGAATCGTTCGTTTAGTGCGCTTAAGTGCGTGTTGGTGCCATTGTAGAGAGTTTGTTTGGTAATTAAGTTTCATGCATGTCGTCTTGCTTGCGGATTGCTCGCTCAGACATACACCACTCTGGCAAGGAATAAGGGAACGGACTCCGGTGGAGCCGCGGGAATCTTTTGGATTAGGAGGAATTGAAGATTCCCGCCCCTCCAAAGTCGTCCTTTTCCCTTATTTCCTTGCCTCCGTTATGTGCTGCTTGCAAACCTTGTTGGCGTGAACATCTTGCAAACCTAGATATAAACATAAATCTAGATATCAATATAGATGTACCTCTTGTATATGCAGCAATTTTTCCGCAAAATTCTTTTGTACACAATTTTAAGTCTTATGTGCACTAGTCGCTTTAATGAAGTCCATCCTTTAAAAGAATGTATTCAAAAGACCTAAGATCCTCTTGTACTCGCATCATGAAGATGTAGGAGTGAAAGAAGAATCTCCTAAGGGGACCTGGTGGGTAGCAGTTTGATTACTTTAAAATTTTACAGCAGCATATCCGCTACGAAAGGTGTTTTGGTTACGAAGCCTTCGGCGTAGGGGATGAGGTTGCGTTGGCCGGCGATGGCGTCGCGGTAGCGGACGCGGTCGACGTAGCCCTGGGTTAATGGTGTTGCGACTGTGTCGTTGCCGGGTGCTAATCCGAATTGGGATGCGTAGCAGGATAAGGCAGCGACTTTGCGTTCGTACTGAGCGGTTACATCGACGAGCACGCTTGCGGGTGCGGTGTCGTTGATGAAATAATAATATACTTGCTCTACTTGCACGGGTGCGAGTTCGGGCATGTAACGACGTAGTTTGGCATTGAATACAGCCTCTTCTACTAATCGGCTGCACCAGGTGTGATCGGGATGACGATCTTCCCAGTAAGGTGCAAATACGATGCGCGGAGCACAGCGGCGAATCTCTGCGGTAATCGCTGCAAGCTGTTCGGCGTTACGCTCCAGTCCGCGATCGGGTAAGCCGAGATTACTGCGGTACGACAGTCCAAGCACCTCGGCTGCTGCTTCTGCTTCTTGTTGACGTAGCTCCACGGTGCCATTGGAAGACATTTCTGCATACGTTAGATCACAGATGCCGACCCGAAGGCCGGCAGAGGTGTGTTTGATGATCGTTCCGGCCATGCCGATCTCCGCATCGTCGGCATGTGCGCCGAAGACGAGAATATCTAGCTTATTACTCATTTCAGTTCCTCTCCGGCAGGCTTGTACTTATGGGCAAGCTCACGCCAGGCAAAATCGCCCCGATCCAGTGCTTTGACGAGAATTTCCGCGGTTGCGATATTGGTAGCAACCGGAATACCCTGCACATCGCAAATACGCAGCAAAGCGGTAATGTCCGGTTCATGTGGCTGTGCCATTAGTGGATCACGCAGGAAAATGATCAGATCCAGCTCATTTTGCGCAACGAGTGCACCGATCTGCTGGTCACCACCGAGTGGGCCGGACATAAAACGATGAATATCCAGCTTCGTTTGCGCCATAATGCGTTGTCCGGTCGTTCCGGTCGAATACAGCTTGTGACCGTGGAATACGTGCTCATAGGCAGTCACAAAGTTAACCATTTCATCTTTTTTGCGGTCGTGCGCGACAAAAGCTATCTGGAACATGGCAATCTCCCCTAATCATATAGTCTGTATCGATGATACTTCTATTAATCTACGAAGCGTTCAAATCCGTATACCATACCCGTGTACTCCATTACCTTTTGCACACCGATCTTCACACCCGGCATATAGCCTGCACGCTCATATGAATCATGGCGAATTTTGAGCGACTGTCCAAAGGCGCCAAAAATAACCTCCTGCTGGGCAAATACACCTGGCAAACGTACACTGTGAATACGGAAGCCATCGAATTCGCCACCACGCGAGCCGGGAATCGTTTCTTTTTCATTCGGATTGCCCTGCTTGAATGATTCGCGTACTTCGCGTACCATTTCAGCCGTTTTTACCGCGGTGCCAGAAGGTGCATCCAGCTTATGGTCACCATGCGTTTCGATAATCTCCAGATGTGGAAAATGCTTTGCAGCTTGAGCGGCAAAACGCATCATCAGAATGACGCCGATCGAGAAGTTCGGTGCGATCAAGCCACCAATGCCTGCGTCCTGGCACAAACGATCCAGCTCTTCAATCTGTTCCGGTGTATAACCGGTTGTGCCCATTACCGGACGTACGCCGTGCTGAATAGCCAGATGCGCGTGCTCATACGCAAATTCCGGAGTTGTAAAATCAACCAGCACATCCGCCTTCACCGACGTGAGCGCTTCCTCCAGACTGGATACGAGCGCAACCCCCACTGACTTCAGTCCAACCAGTTCACCTGCATCACGTCCAGCATCCGAACGACCAATCGCTGCTGCCAGCTCCAGGTGCTCATCGCCCAGTACGAGCTTTACGACCTCGCGGCCCATACGTCCGCCTGCTCCTGCTACAATGACTTTGATTTGTTCGCTCATCTTATTCTCCTTTGCCCGCTTGCTCGGATTCGTTCGGGTTACTGTCCTCTATCCGTGTCCAGCGATCTTTATCGCGTGTATTAAATTTATGCATAACTTTGTTATGCGCTTCAGTCAGATCAATGCCGAGCGAATTCGCAAAACAGATCGTAATGAACAAAATATCGCCAAGCTCCAGCTCGATCGAATTGTCTGCTTCGTCATTCTTTTTCGGCTTCTCGCCATAGGAATGGTTCACTTCACGCGCCAGCTCGCCCACTTCTTCGGACATCCGTGCCAGCATAGCCAGCGGGGAGAAGTAGCCTTCCTTGAATTGCGAAATGTAAGCATCGACTTCCTTTTGCATCGTTGCCAGCGTTTTCTCTGTCATCTGTATTCCCTCCATCCACCAAATTCATCAAGTGACTCCAGCCGATATACAGCATAAAAAAAGCGATTGCTGTATACATATGCAGCCGTGTCATTGCAGGCTTTTCCTGCCCTATTGCCGAATGCATGACTTCCTCCTATAGTTAGGATGGAGCGGTCATCGACTGACGAACGAATGGTTGCCCTCCAGTCTATCAAGGTGCATCCCTGTTGTTCCGTATCCTTCCATTCGTGCAAGTTATCATTACCATGTTATCCTAAAGCGATTTTGAAAACAAATGCTTTTTTGTTCATAATGACATACTCATTTCTGGCTATCACATTTATGGAGGTCTTCGTATATGGTACAACCTTTTTTGAAGCAGCTTCGCGTTATTTTACCGATTATATGTGGTGCCGCTATTTATGCCTTTGGTTTGCTCTATTTTATTATCCCGAATAAGCTCATGGAGGGCGGCGTGACCGGGATTACGATTTTGCTCAATTATGCGTTCGGGCTGGCGCCTGCTTTGTCGACGCTGATATTGAATATTCCGCTATTTTTGATCGGGCTCAAAATGCTGGGCTGGCGCAGAATGATCTATACAGGTGTCGGTATCGGCTCCCTATCCTTCTTCCTGTGGCTATTTGAATGGCTGATCAAGCAGGGCTGGATTACTCCTTTTCAAACGGAGCATGATTATATTCTGGCTGTGCTATATGCTGGCGTTACACTGGGGCTTGGACTTGGCATCGTGTTCCGATTTGGCGGTACGACAGGGGGCTCGGATATTATTGCGACGATTTTGAACCGTAGCTTTGGCTGGAGTATTGGACAGGTGATGCTTGGACTTGATATTGCGATCATCGGCGCATCGCTATTTTTCATCTCCAAAGAGCTGGTATTGTATACGCTGGTGACGGTATTTATTGCGACGAAGATTATCGATTTTATTCAGGAAGGTGCATACTCGGGTAAAGCATTTACGATCATTAGTGATCATGCGGATATCATTGCGGCGCAGATTATGAAGGAGATGGATCGCGGGGTGACGCTTATTCCTGCAATTGGTGCGTATTCCGGGCAGGCGAAGCAGATGGCGTACTGCGTCGTTTCACGGCAGGAGATTCGTCGTATACATATGATCGTGAAGGCGATTGATTCGCGGGCGTTTGTTATTATTAATGAAGTGAACGATGTGCATGGTGAAGGGTTTCGGGAGGAGCAGTCGCATTGACGGGTGGAATGATCAAGGTACGAATAGCATGCGACTTCGGTATAGGTGGGGAATGATAAAAAGCCGCTTGGTTGTAAGCGGCTTTTGGTGGTTTTTCAGGTAGTTTTGTAGATGGTTTTGTGGAATGAAATAATGTTTGGTTCGAGCGGTTATGCTGAATTAATGCAGGTGCTTCAATCCACTCCGACAAGGAATAAGGGAACGGACTCCGGTGGAGCCGCGGGAATCTTTTGGATTAGGAATACATGAAGATTCCCGCCCCTCCAAAGTCGTCCTTTTCCCTTATTTCCTTGTCTACGTTCCTTGCTTGTCGCTTCATAAAGGTCTTATGGCTGTGCAGCAATATTGTGAATATTATGCGTTTTGTATCAGTTTCCCATTGAATATATCAGTGACAGGAACTGTGAAGATACACTTTGTAATCTACTTCATTCATTTGTTCATGCTATATCCATCACCTAATAGATAGATATACAATCTCACAATATCTTCCCTGCACTTATTGCTAACTTATCCGATCTACACTTGTTAACATTTATCTCAAGCAAAATTCAGATCAAAACCATTCAAAAATATATTTATCCACTAAGATCCAATATAATATGCCTCGAGTGAAATCGAAGCAAATTTTGTGAGTACATTAGAACATGATTCCTTCACAATTTATTCTGTAGAAATACTATAACATCCTACGCGAATAACCTATATATCTGCTTCATTTTAAATATGCAATACTTTGTTCTTATCACTTAATATCGCTATCCATTACTACATATTCACTTTACTAACGCTCACCATCAGCTATTCCACTTGCGCTCATCACGCGCTTGCCAGAGTGCCCATGCACCTGCGAGTGCAGACGCCAGTGTTAGAGCTACGGTGAAGTTGCGCACCTGATTTAATCGCAGTACAAGCTGCTCCGTCAACCATGGGTAGATGCCCTGGCTGTAATCCATGTAGTCGTTTAGGAGCGTCCAGCCTAGTGCTAGTAGCAGTGTCGTATGGCGGAAAATGAAGAAGCGGACGTAGATCAGGGCTTCGATTGCCATCGTCAGGTGGGAGGCGGTGAGCATCCAGTCTTGCCATACGAGGGTGTCGCCCAGTGCGGCTCCCCAGAAGATCATGGTTACTGCCCATACTCCGTATTTGACGGAGGTGACGACAGCTAATGCTTCGAATAGGGCGCGGATGCCTTTTAGCCAGCGGCTGCGTGGCGGGAATAGCAAGAAGGCGATCGCTATGCTGAAAAATAAACTGGCGGTCGGGCTATCGGGTACGAATACAACCATCCATGATGGCCAGTGCAGCAGTGTATATTCCAGTTGTAGCGCATACCAGTAATATCCGTAAATCGTACCCAGCGCATTACAGATCAGCAGTAGCCATAGCAGCCAGCGGCTCGTCAAAAAGGCTCTGCTCCAAAAATAAGAAATCGGCATTCCCAGTCTCCTTTATCTCTATTGGGTATTCCGCCGTCTTCATGCGACGGTGACCAGATTGGAATCAATCTTTATCATTGTAAAAGTACAAGCTGTACCTGTAAACAACCAAAAAGTCCACCCTGGATACAGGTGGACTTTTATCGAAATGTATTGTGTATGCGAAATATAATGCGTATATGTCCTGTTGCGCTTCGTTGATGATGATCAGTGTGACAGCGATGTGCGTTCATAACGCTCCACTTCTGGCAATGTTGTATTAATCGCCGGTGTTAGTGAGCGCAGTTCACTTGTCCATTGCTGAAAAGCTTGTTCATCCCGATCCGCAAGCGCCCGGTCAATGAGTGTGTTCAGTTCTTCAATGCGATGTTCGCGTAGGATTTGATCCCATACCATTTCTGCAGCCAGACCCAACATAACTTCGTAGGTTACCTTCATCTTGTACATAGGGCGCACCTCCATATGCTATTCAGGGATTTCTGAACTCTGCTCCTTTATCCACATAGCTTTGTGTCGTTTTGGCCATACGCTGCAAGTCTTCCTCCGTGAGTTCACGGATGACACGCGCAGGTGAGCCCAGAGCGAGAGTATAAGGGGGAATCGTTTTGTTCTCCGTTACAATGGAGCCTGCACCGATAAGCGAATATTCTCCAATATCCGCACCGTTCAGTACGATTGCACCCATGCCGATCAGCGAGCCTTTGCCGATCCGGCAGCCGTGAACGATAGCCGAGTGTCCGACAGAAACATCATCTTCGATAAGTAATGGATGAATTTCATGCACATGCCCTACAGCCAGATCCTGAATGTTGCATCGCTGCCCGATTCGGACAGGAGCGAGATCGCCACGCAGTACGGCGTTAAACCATACGCTGCTATATGCTCCGATGCTCACATCACCGATTAGCTTTGCGCCTTCAGCGATAAAGGTCAGTTCCTCCACGCTGGGCATCTGATTTTTGTAGGGAATTAACATGTCATCCGCTCCTTATCTGCATTTTAACCAAAATCCATGTAAGCGTATCAACAATTTTGTAAAAAAAGGCGGCGGATTTGATAAAAGTATTGTCATATTTAACGACAGAGTGACCTTTCTCCAACAAGAGACAAAAACGCCAGAAACGACCTGTAGACGTATAAATAGCCTTTATCGTTCATTTGCAAGCAATAACGGGCTATTTATTCCAATTATAACCAAATAGCCTAGCATAATCTAGGCTATCTTTCAAATTATTTATCGTAGATGGTCACTATTGTTATACAGCACCGTATTCCATACGTCGGCTTCGCGCTCCAGTACGGTCAGCGACAGATTGCCCACACGCTCGGTATGACGCTCCTGCATCAGTAGTTTGAAGAGCTGCGATAGCAAGCCGCCATGACTGACAACGAGTATATTGTGGTTCGGAAATTGCTGCCATGACGCTTCCAAAAAATCCATTGCCCGGCCCTGCAATACATCCAGCGGCTCCTGTCCCAGCTCGACCGCTTCCCACTCCGCGCCCCACTTCGCCTCCCGTTCCTCCCAGGTCATGCCTTCGATCTGTCCGAAGCCACGTTCCTTGAGACGCTCGTCTGGCTCAAGCAGTGGAATATGCAAACGGTTAGCAATAATCTGCGCCGTTTCATGAGCGCGCTGCAAGCTGCTGGAAACGATATGATTCCACTCGATATGCTCAATCGCAAGTCGCTCAGCCAGCTTATGCGCCTGTTCTCTTCCTTCCTCATTCAGCGGAATATCACTATGTCCTTGAATACGTCCCAGCGCATTCCAGTCGGTTAGACCATGTCGGATCAATCCAATTCGCATATAACGTATCGTCTTCCTTTCTGTATGTATCATTTGGCATCGTGTTTAAACGAATGGATTCCCGGTATGAATCACTTCCTGATGAATAACTAACGGGTCTGAAATAAGACCGTACTGCTCATCATCGGGATAAGTTACAGCAATACCAGGTTGCTCTCCAGCAAAACGATGGATGGCATCCCAGGATGACCAGACCGTGCACAAAAAGAAATGCGCGTATTCGTCCTGTTGTACAATTTGTACATAAGCGCCAACGTTGCCCTCAATACTGCGTGAATGTTCGATTCCTGTTTTTTGCAAATGTAGCTCAAATGCTTGTTGCTGCTCAATCGGTACAATACCATGCCACGTTCTTGTAATAGCCAATGTGATCCCTCCTTGCACATAGCCCAAAGTATAAAGGAGCTGAATATAAAAAATCAACCCGATCTGTCGCAGCAAGGCAGCAGATCAGGTTGACGGTCATAGGAATGATTCTCCTACGATGTATATTCATTTATATTATGATCATTTATGATGACCAATCCCGTAATCTTTTAAAATAACAGCAGTCGCCGTAATACCTTACTGAGGTCGTGGTCTTGCCAGAAAGCGCAGGGATACTAACGCCAGCAGCATGCCGACTACCGATAGGATCATCCAGTATTGCGGGTGAGTCGGGTCCATCTGAATGACGAGTGGATCGATCAATCCCCGCTGTGAGCCTGCAAAATGCAGCGATGAATGCATGACCGTTGTAGCGTCACTCGTTGCTACCCCCGTCGGTACAATGCCGGATATCGGCTCCTGAACCGTTTCCCGACGAAAGCTATTCGATACATCGAGTGTCAAATAAACGAAACTGCATAAGAAGATACCGATTACTGCCGCAATCCAGAAGGACAGCCGGCGGCGGAACATGCGAGAGATCGGGCCACGTTTGGCACCGTTTTGCAGCACCCATGGCGTCTCTGCATAGATACGTTCCATCACATTACGATTCACTTGCTCTGCTCGCAGCTCCAATTCTGGATCGATGGATAGGGCTGCTGCTTCAGCTTCCATCAGCTCGTGACTTTCCTGCCAGATGGCAAACTCCGCTGCACAGTCCTCGCACTCGCTAAGATGCTGATGGAGTTCCTGACGACGCGGGTCGTCCGGCTTCATATCCCAATAGATTCCGAATAATAACTCGGCCTCTCTGCAATTCATCTTCCCTTCATCCCTTCAATAGGCTCATCGTAGACCGAGTCGTGAAAATACGGCTCTAACCGTGTTTTCACACTCGCCCTCGCCCGAAACAAAAGAGACTTGACGGAGCTTACACTCTGACAGAGGATATCGGCAATTTCCTGATAATCCAACTGGTCATATTCGCGGAGGATCAAAGCAGAACGCTGCTTTTCCGGCAACTGATCGATAGCATCACGTACCATCTGTACACGTTCACCACGCAGTACCGCATGCTCCGGCACCATCGTACTTGGAGCGACCGGCGTGTAGCCACTTTCCTCCAGCGGCACATGACCGGCTTTTTGCTTACGCAGCTCACTCAGTACAGTATTGCGTGCGATCGTGTAAAGCCAGGTGGAGAACGATGCATCCACCTCGCGAAATGAATGCAGACTTTTGTACGCCTTATAAAAGGTCTCGGAACAAAGGTCCTCCGCCATCATTTCCAGATTGGCACTTTTCAGCATATGATAAATGAATGCCAGAATTTTGCGCTGATAACGACGCATAAGCTCTGAATACAGCTCTACATCGCCATTTTTTATTTCCTGAATAATCAGGGAATCTGTCATTGAAATGCGACCCTCCTCGTTGTTGCCGCCGCATCTTCCCGTTCCTTATGTATTCATTAATACTGAACAGGACGGCAAAAGTTGCGGTTAATCATTGAAATTCCACGAGCTACAGCTACTCTAACTGTCAATCGTGGATGGAGCACCTGCCTTTTAGCGAAGCGATCTTACTCAAGCCCGCCAAAACGATGCCTTTCCCCAGGCGTCGTGTAACCGAAAGCGAGACGTTTTCGCTCACTTTCTCATCTATGTCGAAATGTATGGATATCCGTATAACCCTGCCTCAAAAAAACATCAGCCGTCATCTATAGCGTCTCATCTGCCGCTTCCTGAAGAAGCGAACCATGTACGCACAACCTTATCATCATACCTGACTTCTAGACGCAAAGCAAAGTCAAAAGGTTGCCGTATTCTTCCATTTCATTCCTCAATCCTGCCGGAATCCTTTCAAGTTCATGTAACATGCGATACTAGCACCATGTCTTATCCATGACTTTCAAAGCAAGATGTCAGCCCCATCATTATGTATAACAAGCACGCCTCATGACGATTATGTGTAGAACATATATCGCATTTAGCAAGATAGCAATATGCATCACTTTTCCTTTATACCATAAAATAATAAGGAGCACAAAACCGATACGACCTATCTTTGGTTTAAATGCTTCTAGCTCTACGATTAAATAAACGCGAATCTTCCAAAAAGTTGCAGACAAAAAAAGAAACCGCTAACATTTGTTAGCGGCTGAGTACCCTATTTCAGGTGCTCCAGTTATTGGATAGGAGTGGAGAGAAACCATACTGTAGTTAAAGTATACTGTATGCGCTTTCATTTCGTCAACCCTTTTAGGTAATTTTTTTGAAGTTTTTTACTATTTTATTATTTTGCCGATTGTATTTAAGCCAAAACCCCCACTGCTGTGCAGACGAGGGTTGCATATATACTTAATTATTTCATTTGGAATGACTCCATTATACGAGCTGAATCAGTAATAACAAGCTCCATACTACAGATGACGCTCCATACGCTCAAGAAGCTGGATAAATCAAACGGACTCTTTTACAACTGGTACAACATAGGGACAGCTATTTCGTATCCACTGGCTTAGCATTACTCATCCAGCTATCCACGTAAAAGTCCTGGTCGTCTGGTGAGTCGGAAGTTAATTGCTTGAGCTTTCGCTCTGCCTGCGCTTCGGTTGTATATTCGCCGATCACAGCGACAAAAGTATGATCGGATATTTTAATAAAAGAACTGTCTTCGTCTGGATATAATTCTTCCAGCATCCCCAGTGTTTCGCCCATAGGCATCGCTACGGTGCGCAAAGCGCATATGCGGTGCGGCTGCACTGGTGTACTATTTGAACGAAGCGTTAATTCCATAGCGGCTGGTTGCTGATATTCTGTGATCGTATGATCCACCCCATCTTCCAGCTCCACTACAAACCAGATGGCCGAATCATCAAGCATCGTTACGGGATTATACATCTTTAACGAGTGGCAGCTTTTGCAACTCTTGTTGTACTGTATCCGAATCCATATAGCGTGTCCCCTGGAACGTAAATAGAAGACGGTCTGGTGCGCTCTCCTGTTTGAAGGTATAAGCGGGAACATAGGCCAGCTCCTGCCCTTCATTGCTAAAATGGATATGAAGTGCATTTTGCGTTACAGTTGTCTGCACATGAGCTCCATCCGTCATTTCTCCACCATGACCAAATTGCAATACTTTTACGATGCTACCGAGCACAGGTATCGGATATATCGCTTTGGCAACTGTAGGCACCTGAAAAAGTACTAGCAGCACAGCGATACAGGCAGCAATAATGGAGGAATAACGAATCCGGCGTCTTGTTTGCTGTCGTTTTCGGGCTGCTTTTTGCTGCGCTTCCGCTATCACATCTGCCAGTTGCTCGGGAATGTCAATAGCATCGTAATGTTGTTTTCCGATCATACCGACTCGACCTCCCCTTCGATCAAGTACACTCTAAGCTGCTCCATAATACGATAAAATCTGGATTTGACTGTATTTTCCGGCACGGATAAAACCTCTGCCATTTCTCTAAAGGAAAGACCGACAAAATATTTTAAAATGATATACGTCTTCTCCTCCGGACGCAGCCGATCCAGCGCATTGTACAGGTCCATCTTCTCTTCAACGGAAACATTCGATACCGGAGCCTCCAGCCCTTGTGTAAAATGATCCAGAAAGAGCATCGGATTCCTGCGATACAGATAATCAATTGCCGTGTTAATAACAATACGCGACATCCAGGAATCAAAATACGTGACCGAGTCCGCCTTCATAAAAGCTATATAACCCTTATACGTAGCCTCCGATACGATGTCGAGTGCTTCCTGTTCATTTTTGACGTAACAGTATGCAAGCCGATATAGCTTGTTACGTAGGGCGGTTATTTGTTCGTTAAATTGTAATGGTTTGGTTTTCGTTCGTTTCCGTTTGAACACTACCTGTTAACACCCCTTATGATAGAAGTACATGGTTGAACTATACTGTAGTTGAATTCTCAAGCGCTTGAGTGTACTGATCGTTAGACTATTGGGCAGGGCAAATAGTTCTTGGATTTTCAAATTTTCGATATGCAGGATATGTATTTATTAGGTAGAACGTTTGCCAGTATCGTACACTGGCTCCAATAAAAATGCACCTTTTCATATAAACGGATGCTACTACTGATCTCCGTCTGTATGAATAAGGTGCCTTGGTCATTTAGTAAAGATAAATTGGTGCAAATAAGTTAATGAACATAAGTTAATAAAGATAATTTAGTACAGACAGATTGGTACACAATTGGTACACATACAATGATACCAATCAAAGGAAGCCATTGTAGATACATCGTATAACGTGTGATGAACAGAGTCGAAGCATCCATACTTCCATCCCAGCCATTGACGCTTCTGCCAGTCCATCGGTTATGAAAATGCTGTACTAAACATCGATTCATCTGACTCACTTCACGTATTACACCCGTGCAAAGACGCTATATTCACTATCCAGCAGCATTGCCTTTGCCTGCTCCATCTCATGCTCATTGCGGAACGACAGACGCATCACGCCAGGTACATCCTCGCGGCTCTCAATAATTTGCACATTGCTAATATTGATACCGCGATTACCGATCTCAGTTGTAATTTTACCGATAATACCGGGATGATCGGGCACGTCTAAATACAGATCGTACAGATTGGTGATCATGCCTTTGCGACGCTCGGGTAGCTCGTCACGGAATGCGCCTGCATATTCAAATTGCTGCTCAATTCCGCGCGCATCCTGTGTTTGCAATAGCTCGATGAATTGCTGTACGCCCTTGTTCCAATCTTCCAGCAAATTCAGCACCACATGCCGATTACCGAGCAAAATATCGCGCCATACGATGGGATCGCTGGAGGCAATGCGCGTAATATCACGGAAGCCACCAGCGGCAAGCATACGGTAAAGCGGATTATGCTCATTGTACTCACGGATCTGGTTAACCAGCGCTACAGCGATCACATGCGGCAAGTGACTGATCGCGCCTACGATCTCATCGTGCAGCACAGGCTCCACACGCACCATCTGAGCACGCGTATGCTGTGATAGCAAGGCAGCAAGGCTGTCATACACATGAGGGGGCACACCTGCTGGCGGCGTGAGCACATAGTAAGCATTTTCAAATAATAGCGCAGATGCTGCACCTACACCGGAGCGCTCGGAACCTGCCATTGGATGACCACCGATAAAGTGCACATCCGTCTGGAACTGAAGCTGCTCGGCGCAATCAATAATCGATGCCTTGGTACTGCCCACGTCGCTAATGATACAGCCTTTCTTCAGTGGCAGACGGCTAAGCTGCTCCAGATACGTATTTAGCAAGCTCACCGGCACACAGAGAAAAATGAAATCTGCATCCAGCGCAGCCTCTTCTACCGACAGGGTTGCATGGTCAACGACCTGCCTTTCCTGAAAGGTATGTATCAATTCCGGCAGGTGCGTATATCCGGTCACATGAAGTCCCGGTTTTCCTTTGAAGCACAGAGCAAGTGAACCACCAATTAGCCCTACACCGAAAATTGCAATTTTTGTTGTCATTAGTATCCCACTCATTCTTTATCGATTGTCTTTCCTGCTGCGTTAAAGCGGCACATTGCGAATAACTGACAAACAGACGCTCCGCTCCTTACAGCCATCTGGGCTGTATTCGGATAGGGTGCCGTCTGTTTTTCGTTAGCTTGCTATACTGCCATCCATGTATTGTACATTGAAATTTTCGATTACGCAAAACGCAGCATGCTCTATGCTTGCTGCTTGCTGCTTGCTGCTTGCTGCTTGCTGCTTGCTGCTTGCTGCTTGCTGCTTG
>JBCNLJ010000006.1:0-112666 GCA_039595515.1 Paenibacillus sp.
CAAGCATACGCCAAGCATACGCCAAGCATACGCCAAGCATACGCCAAGCATACGCCAAGCATACGCCAAGCATACGCCAAGCATACGCCAAGCATACGCCAAGCATACGCCAAGCATACGCCAAGCGTTGTGCGCCTATAGCGGTTGCTGCTGTACTTGAAGCGCATGACGGAAACGGCGAATGAACAGCTCGGTTGCACGAGAGGCGGATACGCCTGCGGCAGTTACAAGCCAGAGAAAGGTTTCGCCGCGATCAGGAAGCTGTAACGGAATGCTGACTACTTCCTTATTAAATGCTTTACCGTATGTTTGCAGGGAATAGGTAGTACCAATCGTTACTGCCAGATTGGCACGCACAGCACGTAGCAGGGCATCCACATTATTGCTTTTAAATAAAATATCACTATTCGGCACAAGCTGCTGTACAAGCGTCAAAATATTGGAATCGTTATACAACACAAGCGGCGTACCTGTAAGTTCTTCCGGTTGAACCAGCTTGCGCTGGGCCAGTGGAGATTCCATATGGCAGAGCAGAATAAGCCGATCCTCAACAATCCGTTCAAAGTGCAAATCAGGTTGTGTGACCCGTTGCTCTGCTAGCAGGACAAAGCCGATATCGCTAGTGCCGGTGAGTACACTTTTCAATACGGCCTGGGTATGATCCTCAATCAGATCAAAGCGGCTACCCGGAAACTCTCGCTTCATCTCGGATAGCGTCTCGATCAGTAGCGAGATCGGGCCGGGAATCGAGGCGATACGAAGTCTTGAATTGTTAAGCTCCTGATAGCTGCTCGCTTCACGCTTCAATTCATCAATCTGTCCAAGAATCGTATTGATTTTGGCGATAATCTTTTCCCCTTCGGCTGTAATGGTAGCGCCAGCGCGTGATCGCACGAAGATACGTGTGCCCAGCTCCTGTTCGAATAACGTAATCGCTCGACTCACACCTGTTACGGTCAAATGGCAATGCTCGGCTGCTTTGGTCAGTGAGCCTGTTCTGGCAACCTCTGCAATATATTGAAGCTGTTCAATGTTCATCGTAATGACCTCTTTCCAATAGGTTATCTGTTTTATGCTTTTCATCGTATAATCTATCTCTTCATTCCATTTTAAGTTGCCTAAAAGTTCACTTTACTCTATTTTTGATAAATTTATTGTACTTGAGGTATATGATATATTCAAATAAGAGTCCAATTCCCCTGTTCGTAACCTTTATATATAGGAGGAGGTTGGAAATGAGACAGCTCATTTCGGAAAACACAGGCTATATGCCTGAATGTATCAACGATGCCTTAACTTACGGTTTACTATCGATGAACTAGAAAGAGAGTGGAGTGAAGAGACATGACGAAAAGAAAATACGTATTGTACGGAATTATTGTAGTAGGGATCGTAGCAGCGATTTATGCGCTCAGTTTGCTAATCAGTCGTCAGGGCAATGCATTAACAGATCATAATGCATCTACCCCCACAGCGTATGTGGAATCGGATACAGCTAGTATGAGCTTCAAGCTAGCTGGACGTGTCACTAAGCTACTGGTCGATGAAGGAGATCATGTGAAAAAAGGACAACTGCTCGCAGTACTGGATAGCGGCGAGCTACAGGATAAGGTAGCTCAGGCGCAGGCAGCACTCAAGACAGCTCAGGCTAACGTGTCTCAGGCACAGGCGGGGGTTGCACAGGCAAAGGCAGGCATTACGCAGGCACAGGCCGGGGTCACTCAGGCACAGGCAGCAGAGCAGGCTGCACAGGTGAAGGTATCACAGGGAACAAAAGCTGTACAGGTCACAGCCGAATCTTCAGCAAGTCAGGTACAGCAGGCTGAAGCCGCTGTAGCGGCTGCCCGTGCCAAATGGCAGGCAGTCAAAAGCGGTGCTCGTCCAGAAGAGATTGCACAGGCGAAGACCGCAACAGCTTCAGCCCGTGATGCGCTGGCTACAGCACAGAAAGGATTAAGCCGGACGCAGCAGCTATATGAGGCAGGACTTGCTACCGATGCCACACTGGATCAGGCGAAGCTACAGCAGCAGCAAGCACAGGCGCAGTATGATGCTGCCGTCGAAAAGCAAAAGCTAGCGGAAAAAGGCAGCCGACAGGAAGAGATTGATGCAGCCTATGCCCAATACAAGCAAGCGCAGGCTGCTTTGAAAGAAGCACAGGCAGGTCAAGGACAGGTGAGTCTCCGGCAGGAAGATGTAAAAGCAGCTCAGGCGCAAGTAGAGCAGGCACAGGGAGCAGCAGAGCAGGCGAACGGCACGGTAACGCAGGCGCAGGCGAATCAGACGCTGGCGCAAGCTAAGGTTGAAGCAGCACAGGCGCAAGTGGAGCAGGCCAAAGCTGCACTACAGGAAGCACAAACGTATGCTGGCTACGCTAAATTGTACGCACCTGCGGATGGCACCATCAAAACTCGTACCATTCGTGCCGGTGAGCTGGTCAGTGCAGGCTCTACCATTTATTCATTGGAAACGACCTCGCAGCGCTGGGCAAAATTTTATATGACAGAGACTGCAATGAACGGTCTTCGTGTAGGGGATACGGTAACGCTTAAATTGCTCAGTGACGATGCGACCTTTACGGGCAAAGTGAAGGTGATCGATGCCGCAGCCGATTTTGCTATTCAAAAGCCAAGTCAAAGCTCAGGAGATACAGATATTCGCTCCTTTGGTGTGAAGGTACAACTGACAGGATTGTCATCTGCGGTGCCAACGGGAAGCACCGTCATCTATACAGGCAAAGGAGAACAGTAATATGAGCATCTGGAGGGCAATTGGGGAAGAATGCAAGCATATGTTCAGCATTCCCAAGCTGGCAGCCATTTTGCTACTGATGCCAGTGCTCTATGCGGTGCTGTTCGGATTCCTGTATTCACATGAACGAATTACTGATATGCCAGTCGTCGTTTATGACGGCGATAACTCGGCATTGAGTCGACAGGTTATTCAAGCCTTTGATGCGACCGATACTTTTAAGGTTGTTGGACAGCGCTGGAACGAAGAGGATGTGGTGCAGGAGGTACAAAATGGTGGGGCACGCGTAGGGCTCATCATTCCACCTAATTTCTCCAGCGGCTTACAGCATCGAGAAAACATTCCGATCATGACCTTCATTGACGGCAGCAATATGATCTATTCCAACAGCGCTTCTCGCATTGCCAATCAGGTCATTATGAGCATTAGCAGCGGAGCCACATTGCAAACACTGGATAAACAAGGCATGAGCAGCGAGCAGGCAGGCGCTTTGCTGAACACCATTCCTTATCGCTCCAGAGTGCTCTACAATCCGGTGTTTAACTATGAATACTATATGCCTATCGGTGTTATTTGTGCGGCGCTACAGCAATGTTTGCTGCTTGGCATCGCGCTATCCTGCACATGGCAAAAGGAAGCAGGTCTATGGCATCGGTTTTACGATTGGCGCTTTGCCCCGTGGAAGCTAGCCCTGGCTAAATTAACACCTTATTTCCTCGTTGGCTTGATCAATGTGGTCGTATCCTTTTCGATTGCACATTATGGCTTCGGGATTCCGTTTGTCGGACAGCTATTGCCGCTGCTCATATTATCGCTCGGCTTTAACTTTGCACTCTGCGGTCTGGGCTTTTTGTTCAGTGTTGTATCAAAGCGGCAGGTCGATGCGATTCAGGTGTTGATGCTCATTGCAATGCCATCGTTTATGCTGTCCGGCTACACCTGGCCACTGGAGGCAATGCCTAGAGTATTGCGCGTAATTGGCGAATGTCTGCCCTTGACTCAATTTTTACAGGGAGTGCGCAGTATTGTCGTTAAAGGTCTGCCGATAGAGCAGATCTGGTCCAATGTGATCGCACTTGGCATCATAGGACTGGTGACGTTATTACTGTCGTTCTTGATCTTCCCGCTCACGATGCGCCGTTACCGGGAGCAGTATGATGAGCATGATCACCGTTCAGGGACGTTAACAGCAGAGCCGATCGTTAAATAAATGCGTATGACAACTCCTATGCAGCATACTAGCTAACTATAGCTTAGCTATAGCATACTAATGAAGCTTTATTTCTGGCATAGCAGATAGTATATATACATCTGTCGACCGGATATCGTTTGGCAATTCAGGCTACTCCGTGCCGTAAGCTGGCGAATGGTAGCCTGTTTGCTTATGCTACCGGGATAACGCTTGCAATAGGGCTGGTATTGTCATGTGAACTTAGGTTATAGTTAGAATAGATATCATCAGAGTTGTGGCATCGTGATGCCAGTGTAGACAAGGGGGAAATGCTTTGGAGTTTAGAGGGGTAATGGGCGGATTATATCGGCTATCCGAATGGATTATGCGTCTGGCCGGCAGCAACCTGTTATGGGTTATTTGTTCTTCACCGTTTTTATTTTTTCTGGTGATGCGTTTTATTTTTAGCCAGCCTCAGTTTACGCAAAATGACATTTTGCAGGCGAACTGGGCAATGGGTATTCTGGCGCCTTTCACATTGTTTCCGGCAACGGCAGCACTATTTACCGTTGTGCGTAAATGGGTGATGGGTGAAGGGGATGTATCCGTTCTCAAAACATTTTTCCGGGGATACAAGGAGAATTATCGTCAAAGTATGATCGGCGGTATTTTCTATACGATGCTGTTCGTGATCATGTACGTAGATTATACCGTCTACATGAATCAGTTCCCGCATCTGCAACTGCTTGGAATCGTTATGCTGATCTTCCTGCTGGTGCTGTTTGTATCGCTGTTTAACTTCTTTTCGATGATTGCGCACTATCATATGAAGCTGAAGGACATTATCAAAAATGCGGTGCTGCTCTCCATCGTGCGTCCATTCCGTTTGTTCTCGACATTACTCGGAACAGTAGCGCTATTGTTCATCGGTACACGCTATCCGGTATTGTTTGTGCTCTGTCTCGCTTCAGCGATTGCGTGGTTCGCGTTCTTTAACTTCTATGGTATGTTCCTGAAAATGCAGGAGCAATCCGAGAAACAGGCAGCCGCTGAAAAGGAAAAAGAGCTGCAAGCAGACGAACAACTGGCTACTGGCGACGAATCGCCAACTGTACAGGCAAAACGCCTGGAGGATGTACCCGTTAATCAACCGTCTATGGATCAGGATGTCAAAAACAGCATGACCAAGGATAAAGAGCGCGAACGCTAAGCTCTATAGCAAGCAGTAACTACGAGTTGAACGGTAAAACACATATGTACGACCCTGTCTGTATCATCCCGAGGAGGGAGGTACAGGCAGGGTCTTTTTATTGTTCAAATCAGTAGTGTGTAGTAAGTCGTCAGCGAGTGACGTAAGCCTGTACGAATGCAGGCTGCGCTTGTCGGAATTGAAGTATAGGCTGCCAGTTGCTTTTGCCTGTACAGGTCAGCCAGAGACGATCTGAAAATCCTGCGGTCAGTAGCCAAATGAAGTAGCCAAATGATACAATTTACAATCTACTATGCCCTTTTCCAGAGGACATACAACAATATAGAAGCCAGCCAATTAGCATAAACCTATATCTGTAAGCGATTACAAATTAACGGAATACAAAAGCGAAATCGACTTTACAAATGCCAGCACGAAGTTTATAATAAATTTACATCCTGCAATGTACGCCTCGATTTCTCGTTGTTTTGAACCAATGATGATGTCTCGGGAGATTCAAATTCAACTGTGGCTGACCGGCCCTATCCATTGGATGTGGGGACTTCAAATACAAGTTGTGCGATCACCCACCTGCTAAGCAGGTTCGAAGACAATGTTATCGGACGGCATTTGCGGGACTGTTAAAATCTTTTCAAGGTAGGTGCCGACTTGATGTCGACATGCTCTAAACAAAAAGCGTTCTGATCTGGATCGTAATGATCTATTGTTCAGAACGTTTTTTGTTTGCGTTTACAAATTAATGATTATTCAGTAATGACAATGAATACACGGGATAAAGAGCAGGTGGATGTAGCTAGAAAGCAGGATATTTATGCTATATACTCGCAATTGGATGGAATGCTAATTCACGCTAATACCTCTACAAAAGAGCGGTAATTCGCTTAGCAGGAAGGCCGTTGTGATAAGAATATTAGTTTTCTTATTTACGTACTAATGATACACTGATAGTAATGATAGGTCTGTACATGCAAAGGAGGAAACGTCTTGTCGCTTAAGAGAACGTTAGTTGGAATTATCCGCAGCCAGGAAGGCACGGGAGATCGCGCTAAAGACCCGCAAATGAAAACAAGATACTATAATCTTTCCCGTGAGCGTGCCTGGGAAGAAGTTTCATCCACATTGAAGAAAATTCCGGGCTTTAAAGTTCTGCATGAGGTACATAGTGTAGGCGAGATCACGCTGGAGCGTAAAACAAGCTTCGGGCGTATTATGGATATTACCGTTTCGATCGTATCCGTTAGCCCTGTTCGCAGTGCGATCGATATTCACTCGGCTTCGCGCGGATCACTTGGAGATCTGGGCGCTAACTATCGCAATATTTTAACGCTGTTCAGCGCACTGGACAAAAAGCTGTCTCAATACAAGATCGATCAACCGTAAAATCTTATATATTTAAAAATAAAATCAATAGCTTTAAGATACAAAAGTTTAAATAAATGATCATTAAAACACAAAAAATAAAGCCTTGAATAATTCAAGGCTTTATTTTTTATTATTCTTTATGATTGTGGTGTGTATTCGTTGACTTCAAAAGAAAGAATATTATTGAAAATGACAGAATCTGTTCTTTTGCTAAACGGTCCGATATTATTGTTGTACTTTTTAATTTCAAAACGGGCTGGACCTTTGCCTGCATCTTTGGCATCGTACCAACTAATAAACTGATTAACATCTTTCATTGGTAGATCATACTCTTTTTCTAGACCATTAATCATTGTTACAACTAGAATTGCTTTGTCTTTTGAATCTGGTTCTACTGGTGTTGGAGTCGGTTCAGACTTGCTCAATGTTACAGAAACTTGGTTGGATTTGGCAGATTGTGTACCGTTTGTAGACGTAGTTACAGCAAAAAAGTAAGTAGTACCATTAGTCAAATTAGGTACAATTAGATTGCCATATGTATCTGCTTGTACGTTAATTGTATTTGTGTAATTTGATGCATCCGATCCATAATAAATTGTATAGCTAGAACCTGAACTGGCCTGATCAACTTTCAAAGTAGCTTGTTGATCTCCAGCTGTAACTGAAGTAATGAATGGAGTGGTTGTGTTGATAATGTTATTTCCTTGAGCTAAATCAACCGCGTCAATTTCCAGCTCTTGTCCCGCATCGTTGTTTTTTAACTGTATTGTGTGCTTGCTATTAGATAAATCTGTTTTTTCAAAAACGATCACTTGCATCATGCGTGTAGCAGAGTAAGCGGAGTAACTACCAACTGATTTACCGTCTATTGTTACTCCTATATCCCTTGATTGAAAAGTATAGGTAGGTGCGATAAGACGGATTTTAGTACCTGTGAATGTAAATGAAATAGTTGCATCTTTCTTAGTGCTGCCGTAATAGCTGCCGTTGTAAGCTTCATTCGGCAATGAGATTGTGCTAAACGTGGAATCTCTTTTAATTTCCGAGAAAGAATCATCAAATCTAACCCAATTACTTTCAGGCTGTAATAGCTGTTGACCTACGGATGCAGCGTATGTAGAAGGTGCTACAAAACTGAAAGCTAAAAATAATAGAAGTACAGGCAGAAGGCATTTTTTCACAAAGTTTGTCATAGGTTACTTCCTTTCAATATTAAAGTATAAAATCATGATAGTATACAAATGTTTGATGGTCTAGGAATTAAAATCATAATATTGTAAAAAAAAGGTTGTTGGTCGAATTTTATTTATATATTACATAAAACTTCATTTATATTTGAATTAACTAGGTTTAAAAAATCATGTCTACAAATATATAATGATTTTGTTTTAAAAATTAAAACCGAAGTGACTAGATTGAAATATAGCTATAGTCCAACTAAAAATAAGTTTGCTACTTCGTATAGAGAAATAAAAATGCACTTTAGATGAATAATTAGCGATATAAAATGGCTAACATTCATCTAAAGTGCATTTTGCGTATACGTGTAGGATTATTAGATTAACCGAGCAAGCCTTTTACAGCTTCGATCGCTGCATCGTAGTCTGGATGATCTGCCATTTCAGGCAGGTATTCCACATAGCGCAATGTATCCTCACGATCAATCACGAAGATTGCACGCATATCGATTACGAATTCCTTGATCAGTACGCCATATGCCTTGCCAAAGGAGTTGTCGCGATAGTCAGACAGCGTAACGACACGATCTACGCCGGCTGCGCCACACCAGCGCGCCTGTGCAAACGGCAGATCCGCACTGATCGTCAATACGATAACATCCTCACCCAGCTCAGAAGCAGCTTCATTGAAGCGGCGTGTCTGTGCATCACATACACCTGTATCCAATGATGGCACCACGCTGATCAATTTGATTTTACCAGCATAGTCAGCCAGTGTAGCTTGCTCCAGCAGGTTTTTGCTCAGTGTAAAAGCAGGAGCTGCATCCCCGGCTTTAAGCTCAGGACCGATCAGTGTAATCGGGTTACCTTTAAATGTAGCTGCACCAGTACGTTCTTGCGTCATTATAAATTCCTCCTTGTGGATGTTCAACATGAAATGAATAGCTAACGAAAAGGACAGCCAGCGGGGTACATATTATGTAGGTGTACAGATCTGCTGAGGTGCTGTCCGTACTATTGCTGTTTTCGCATATTCAGTCGGAATTCATTATAATAAAGGAGAAGCAATAAAGCAAAGCCTGTGTCGATATCCCTGAATACTCAACATCCAATGCCATTCATCTCAAGCAGCGTGGTCCTCAAGTCATCCTACATCATGTCACATATAATAAAAGGAGTTCATATGCTATTTGTCCGTTATGAGAACTGGAAAAGCTTTTTGCGGTTTTACCCGCTTACTTCGCTTATCGTTGTTGCCAATGTAATCGTCTTTTTATTGATGACCTTTAACGGCGGTTCGCAGAATACTCCCACCCTGATTCAATATGGAGCATTGACCAACCTGATCGGCTATGATCAGTGGTGGAGAACCTTTACCGCTATGTTTGTCCATATTGGATTTGATCATTTACTGTTTAATACATTTGCTATTATTGTTTTTGCTCCTCCGCTGGAACGATTGCTTGGTACGCTGCGCTATGGCCTGTTGTATTTTGCCAGCGGTCTGATCGGGAATATCATCAGTCTTGAGCTGTATCGACAGTCGAGTGAGGGACATCTGGCAGCAGGTGCTTCCGGAGCGATTTATGGAATTTACGGTGCCTTTTTATACATTGCTCTATTCCAGCGCGGAATGCTGGATCGCGTCTCCCGTCAGACGATCTATACCATTTTAGGACTGGGCCTGGTGTATACGTTTATTATGCCTGGAATCGGCATCTGGGCGCATCTAGGCGGGCTCATCTCCGGTTTCTTCATCTATGGCTTACTATTACGTTTAACGGGCTTAGAACGCCGCTGGCAGCGTATATACCAGCGCTACTACGAGCAGGTAATGAAAGAACAACAAATGAAAGAGCAACGAATGAAGGAAGAGCAGGAGCGTAACGATCCACCGCTCTAAATTGAAATACTCCGGCATATAACAAACAATATAGCAGCATAAAATAAGGCGAGCCCCGCATACTGCATAGGGCCCGCCTTTGTAATGATTTGCTGATCGTACCAACTGTCACCGATCTATTGCACAAAAGGTTGATGATAGTGATAGCATCAGGATATACGATCACCAATAATCTATAATTGTAGTCATTAGCGACCAGCAGCATAGTAATCGAAACGAGCATAGCGATCAAAAAAGCTGCTGCCCTTTTCCCGATAGGAATTGGACAACAGCTTTTGATGGATAAATTGATCTTCATTTAACACTTGTCGTATATAATGAATTAGTCGCGGTTACCGAAGAGCAAGAACAGATAACGCGCCAGCTCCAGTACAGAAAGCAATGCAGCAGCAACATAAGTGAGTGCAGCAGCATTCAGTACTTTACCTACACTACGTTCTTCCTCATGAGTGACATAGCCTTCAGCGACCATCACGTCACGAGCACGGTTACTTGCGTTAAACTCAACTGGCAATGTGATCAGTTGGAATGCAACGGCAACCGAGAAGAACAGAACACCGATACCGATCAGGTTAAACGATTGGAACAGGAAGCCTGCAAGCAACAATAACGGTGCAATACCGGAAGCAAAGTTAACAACCGGGAAGATGCGGTGGCGAATCGCCAGCATTGGATAATGCACTTTGTGCTGGATTGCGTGACCAATCTCGTGACACGCTACCGAAACGGCAGAAATGCTTGTTCCATAGTATACTGGCTCCGATAAACGAACAACTCGATTCACCGGATCATAGTGGTCTGTCAGTGCGCCTGCGATCGGTTCGATCGGCACATCGTGCAAACCGTTCGAGTCAAGCATATGACGAGCGGCATCATAACCGCTGAGTCCGCGCATATTAGGCACTTCAGAATATTTGTTGAACGTTCCTTTGACCCGGAACTGTGCCCAGATCGTTAAACCAAACGCAGCTATAATGAGTATAAGAAAAATAGCGTTCATGATTCATTCCTCCATATAAATATAAAGCAGATTACATCATGCCGGAGCTCTGACCAAGCAGAAACTTCAGCGCTTCGATGCAAGCAGCACTCTGAGGAACTAGATTCATGAATGCACGTCTGGCTTGATTCGGCTTCATTTGTTGCAGCAGCGGCTCCAATTCGCGAACCTCGCGCTGCAATTGTTCCATATGAAGCTCAATTTCCGTCAAGCGCTGGGTAACCTGCTCTTCATCGGTAACCCGATCCCATGCACTCAATTTGTCTTTGATTTCCTCTAATGTGTACTTGTCCTGCTTTAACTTTGTAATACGTTCCAGACGAGCCAAAGTTTCAAAACTATATAGACGATAGTTTTTAAGAGAGCGACTCTCAGGCTCGATCAGACCAAGCTTAGTGTAGTAATCCACCGTGCGTTCGCTGATCCCTGCGATTCTGGAAAGCTCTCCAATTCGGTATAATTTCATATCCCCAACGTATTCACCCCCGTTTTGTTCATATAAACGAGGATTCAACACTGCTGAATCCTATTGCCTATATTACAGGAACTTAAACCATACAGTCAAACGTAATGCTTAAGCGAATATACCCTTTAACATCGGGACATAAACGCTATTTCTTTCTATAAAAAGTAAATATAGAACTATTGATATAACAATATATTGAAGTAATTGTATATAGCATACCTGTTCAGGCTTAAAGATACCTGAAATTCATATGAAGTCATGCTGAAACCTGTAAAAAAACAAGATTTTTGAAGTGTCAAGAAACTATTTTCACGATTTTGAAAATAAATGCTTGTCATTCGCGTTTTAATCTGATTATAATGACATTAAGGATTTCACGATATGTGAAGTAATATAACATGGGGAGTGGGTCAAATGAGAAAAAAATGGGCCGTTATGGGGTTAGCGGCATCCGCACTTCTAACTTTTCCGTTCAGCGCTTTTGCTGCGGATGAGGTTACTGCGACAACGGTGCAAACGAATCTGGATACATTCTTTGTCTTCCTGGCATTCGCACTTGTACTGTTCATGCAAGCAGGCTTTGCATTTTTGGAAGCAGGCTCTGTACGGATGAAAAATGCCGGGCACGTTGCCGGTAAAACAGTTTTGACTCTTGGCATCGCACTGGTAGCCTTCTGGGCTTTCGGTTTTGGATTTGGCTTTGGAGATGGTAATGGATTTTTTGGCTATCAGGGCTTTTTCCTGAGTGGCGAGGAAATGAAGCCACTGTATGGCGCACTTGCCGGTCTTGATGTTCCAATCTCCATGATGTTCCTGTTCCACCTGGCGTTTGCAGCGGTATCGCTGTCGATCGCTTTCGGCGGATTCGCTGAGCGTGCAAAGCTTAGCGTCTATATTATCTTCGGCGTTTTATTCATGATTATCATCTATCCAATCATCGCTCACTGGGTATGGGGCGGCGGCTGGTTGGCAGCAATCGGTATGCAGGATTATGCGGGTTCCACCGTTGTCCATTTGACAGGTGCAACAGCAGGTCTGGCAGCAACACTGATGCTGAAACCACGTCTTGGTAAATATAATAAGGATGGCAAGCCTAACATCATTCCAGGTCATAACCAGGTATTCTCCGTTATCGGTGTATTCATTCTCTGGTTCGGCTGGATGGGCTTCAACCCTGGTAGTGCATTGACTCCAAGTGGCGGCTTCTTCACTTATGTAGCGCTGACTACAAACCTGGCGGCTGCTGCAGGCGGTGTCGCGGCACTGTTGATCTCCTGGGTTGTACTGGGCAAAGCCGATATTCCTAGCATGCTCAACGGCGTACTGGCTGCGCTCGTAGCAATCACTGGTTCCTGTGCGTTCGTAGATGTATGGGCAGCGGTTGTTATCGGTCTGGTTGCTGGTGTCGTTACATTCTTCACTGCACAATGGTTTGAAAAAGCAGGTATTGATGATCCAATCTATGCATTCTCTGTACACGGTATCGCTGGTATGTGGGGTGCAATCTCCACAGGTCTGTTCGCTACACCGGAGCTTGCTAAGCAGGTTAACGTAGGTGGAGCGGGTCTGTTCTATGGCGGTGGCTTCCACCAGCTTGGCGTACAGTTGCTCGGTATGATCGGTACTTTCATTTTCGTACTGGTGCTTTCCTTCATTATTCTTGGTATCATGAAAGCACTTGGTGGCATTCGTGTAACGGAAGAAGAAGAAATGATGGGTCTGGATATTAGTGAGCACGGTTCCTACGGTTATCCTGAGCAAATGAAAGCAGTAGGTGAAGTAGATCGCTCAAGAGCGAATAGCTAATACTTCTAAATATACCTATTAACATTACAAGTGCTGGGGGATGAAGCCGATGAAGAAGACTTCTCTCAATCTTCCCTTGCTGGAGCTGACCGATGCCGTTTGTCCGGAATCACTCAAGACCAAACGTATCCTGATCCAAAAGCAACTGTATGCTTCCCTGAACGATAGCGATATTCGGGAATGGGTAGCGGCAGTCAACGATATGCATGACGGGATTATGCGGCAGGCAGTAACAATATGTGAGCAACAATTAGTTGAGGCGGGCTACGGTCCGCCTCCTGTTGCATATTCTTTTATTGTTTTTGGCAGCGCAGGAAGATGTGAGCAGACACTTTGGAGTGATCAGGATAATGGCTTGATCATAAGTGATGAACAGCACGAGCAGAAGGATCGTTATTTTGAAGCGTTTGGCAGCCGTCTGGCGGATATTTTGGAGCAGGTCGGATATGAGAAGTGTCAGGGAAAAGTGATGTGCTCAGAACCGATGTGGCGCAAGACACTGCAAGCATGGCAACGGCAGCTAGATAGCTGGCGCGAGGAATTGAGCTGGGAACCGGTGCGTAACTGGATTATTGCTTCCGATATGCGTCATATGGCAGGCGATCAGGAGCTTGCTGATCGCTGGCAGGCGCATTTTTATAAAGGTTTGAAGGAAACGCCTGCGATGGCAGCGGCGATTTTGCGCAATACGGTTCGTCACAAAGCAACGCTTAATGTACTTGGACAAATTGTACCTGAGCGTTTTGGTGAACATGCAGGCGATTTTGATGTAAAATATGGAATATATATTCCGCTCGTGAATGCATCGCGTTTTTTGGCTGTGCAAAATGGTATTTATGAATCGTCCACATTAAAGCGATTGGAACGATTGATTCAGCTTGAAGCGGCATCGCTTGCCCTGCTGGAAATGATGCAGGAGGCGTTTTTGACAGCGCTTCGTATGCGTAATTCGACGCCGGTGAAGGAAGAGGACGGATTGTACATGAGTACAGGCTTTATGCTGCAAAAGGATTGGCGGCAAAAGCCGTTTTTCCATGAACTTAGAGAAAGTCTGGGTATTGTCAAAAAGGCGCACCGTGAGCTACAACGACAATTACGCTTTCTGGAAAGGAGACGCTTATGAAAGAACCTGCAAAAGCTGGCAGCGGATTTTGGCGGAGTTTACGCAGTGGGGGCGTTCCCTCTGCGATTGCTTCGGTATTTGGTGCACCATCTGCACAGCAGATGGCTTTTATACGTTCACTATCGCGTGAGCAGCGTCGTCCAGAGGTGCTTCATTATCCACTGAGCAGGCTGGAAACCGTCGTTTTCGATTTGGAGACGACGGGCTTTCACCCTCAGCACGGGGATGAAATTTTGTCTTTTGGCGCGGTCAAGCTTGTGGGCAGTGAGGTAAAAGAAGAGTTTTATACACTTGTGAATTCAAAGGTAACGGTGCCGGATAATATCTCGGAGCTTACCGGTATTACCCAGGAAATGATCGATGGTGCGCCGTCTCTTATTGATGGACTGCATGACTTTATGGCATTTGCTGGACGTTCGGTGCTGATCGCGCATGGTACAGGACATGATAAGGCATTTCTAAATGCTGCCTTATGGAAAACGTCCAAAATTCAATTAACTCACCGCATATTGGATACGATGATGATCGCCAGATGGCTGAAGCCTTCACTTGGTAGTTACGGATTAGATGAGGTGCTGGAGGAGGCTAATATTCCTGTGACGGTCAGACATCACGCGCTGGAAGATGCAAAGATGACAGCCGGCCTATGGCAGGAATATCTTCGTCTCATGCGTCACAAGCAAGTGGATACGCTGGAGGATTTGTATGCGCATTTGAGTAATTTTTAGTAGGTGGGTGCAAAACCGAATGGGAGTTGGAGAGGTACACCACTTAGGAAAGGAATAAGGGGACGTCCTTAGATTGAGAACAGGAATCTACGAAGCAGGTGGAAATGTAGATTCCTGTTCTCAAAAGGCGTCCTTTCCCCTTATTTCCTTCCCTGCGTTCTGTGCATCTCGCAACTGCTCGGATTTATGCACACATTTGGGAGAGCGGCAGTATTTTAGCTTTCAAAAGTATTTAGCTCTCAGCAGTATTTTAGCTTTTATAAGTAATGATTTTTGACTTTTTGTTTGGAATGATCGTTTTAAAGGGATGTAGATATAGGAAGAAATGAAGTACATAGGAGTTTGATGGTTGATATGTAGCGTGATGGGTGGAGGTATTCTAGCTTGATATTGTAGTTTTGTAGGTATATTGTATAGACATTTGAATAGATCAGTAGATAAAGCTGTTGATTAGACAGCTTTATTTTTGTAGGAGTTGTACAGGTGTCAGGTCGTATTGTAAGGATGAATGAGTGGGGATGGTTGATATTCGCTCGGGAGAATGTTGGATGATATTGTAGGCGCGGATAGGTTGGATATTACAATCCGGGGTATAGGCTAGTGAATGCTGGTTTGAATTGGTTGATAAAGACTCGGCATATGCTTGTGGATGACCTTGTTCTGGATCGTCGATTGCTGTAGATAAGGTTCCGATTAAGTAGACCGAGATCATACTGGCAAAGTCGGGGAGTCGCTCTAGATCCTCCTGGGATGGTAGTGGTGCAGTATGAGGATGAGAGTGGAACAGACCGATGAGATGGGGCTCGTTGTAGCAGCAGTGAATCCATTCGGCTGGGTCGAGTTGAAAATGATGTGCAGGGTTAAGGGAGACGTTATGCAGTCTTCGATAGGCATGGAGCTGGGTGCCTGTAGTCGTTTTTGTACCGAGCAGTATTCCGCATACTTCATGCGCCGGAGCTGACCGCATATGGTCGATCAACTCGTGCCAAACGGATGGGGCGATGTGAACGGTTGCTCGGTCTATCTGGTTTGAATAGTGTGGATGGTGCTTCAAGTATACGACCTTCTTTCTGTTTATATGGGATAGGCTAAGAGACTTTTCATTGATTGTTCGGCATAGATTCTCCAGCACATGAAGAATTTTTCTAATGAAAAGCATTGTAGATGTAAAAAGATATACTGAAGCATTATAAGCACGTATCTCAGTCAGAGTATATTGACAGCCGTACAAAAAATTAAGGGTATCCCTATACAAATAGGATCCTGTAAAAGACTTTCCGTTAGAAGAGGAAAGTCTTTTTGGCGTGTACTGGTAAAACGTTATAACCAGATTTGTCCTGTACTATAGCGAGTCATCGTTGAAAGAATATACATCGCATCGTATCTGTAAGTGTGCGTTCAATACTCAATTCAATCTGGAGGATCAAAATTATAATAATAGTTAATATTACATGTAATCCAATGCAAAGGGGAGAAATACGTCATGACCTTATTAGATGTTTGTAAATTAAAAACGGCCACTTATCTACAAGAACGAGTCATCACTGTACCTGTATCCACAACGAATGAAGCATTGGAGCAATGGACAGAATATATTCAATTACCTGCACAGTATAGAGACGCTTTTTTGGAAAGCTACCGTAAGTCTGAACAAGAATTTAGCTCGTTAACCGATCATCTTGCTCCCGATATAGAGCTGGCAGATCAACAAAAATGGATCGATGATCTACAGCAATTGATGAGTAATTTTGATGCTAATGAAAGTGTGTTATATGCGGTAAAAGGAAATATTCCTACCGATCATCCTTATTTATGTTTTACATATCCTTTTTTACACTGGATGCAGCAGATCATTGAGACTGATATTCCTCAGACTTCTAAAGTGGATCCACAGGCTGTTGTATCTGCGATTTTGGAAGCCACATTACAGACGGTACTGAAATTATCTGTGAAGGTCTTGACCATAGAGATTAACAAGCTTAGTACTCATTCTCTATTAACAGGAAATACGCCTGAAGCAAGATATCAGAATTTTCTTAATAAGTTGCAGCAACGGCAGTACTTTACACAGTTAGTTTATGAGTATCCAACCATGTTTCGCATGATTATTGAAGAAAGTATACAACAAAAAACCTTTTTACTTGAAGCCGTACAACATTTAATTTCAGATTTTAATCAGATTCAAGCTCAATTTGGAGTATTAGGAGCTTTGACTGCGATAGAAATGAATAAAGGAGACAGTCATTGTGGTAAGAAAACAGTGCTGATCTGCGGATTTGAAAATGGGAAGGTTGTATATAAACCGAAGCCTTTACAAGTAAATATCCATGTGAATCAAATGATCGAATATATGAATAATCAAGGACTAGAATATTCCATTCAGCCTTTGCCTGTACTGGCTTGTGAAGATTATGGATGGCAAGCCTATATCGAACAAGTTAGTAGTATGTCCGAAGCAGAGATTGAAGAATTGTATTACAAGGTAGGCGTATATCTCTGCTTATTACATCTGTTAATGGGAAGTGATATGCATGCTGAAAATATAATTATGTCAGGCAATAATCCATATTTTGTAGATTTGGAATCTTTATTTCAAGGCTATGATAGTCAAAGCTTGCATGAAGAAACTGCTTATAAAAAAGTGCTTTATAACATTAAAGATTCAGTGATTCGTACCTGCTTGCTGCCTGCTAAGTTGGATAAACAGTCGAATCTAGATATCAGTGGTCTGACTGGAGCTGGAGACAAAACGATCAGCAAAGGAAAATTTGCATTTGAACATAATTATACAGACCAGATCAAGCTAGTTCGTACCAGCTATACGACTACCTACAAAAAGAATATCCCTTTGCTCAATGGGATAAGAGTAAATCCAAGACAATATGTCACTTCAATCGTTAAAGGATTTGAAAAGGCATATCAGATTATCACGCAGCACAAGTCGGATTTTATAGGAGAGCATGGATGGATTCGGAATTTTGCCAAAGATAAAGTACGTACGATTGTTCGTAATACGAGTGATTACAGTACTTTATTAAATGCTTCGACCAATCCAAATTATTTGATAGATGCGTTATATCGTAATCGTTTATTTGACCGGATGTGGGCGATTTCTAATCGTAATCATCGTCTGCTGCCTATTATTCCAGCCGAAATTTATGATTTATTGCATATGGATATTCCATATTTTTATTCGTATGTCGATCATACATCGATCTATGATAGCCGTGATAACGAATACGAATGTTTCCATCAAGAAACGTTGTTAGATCGAGTCATACAACGTATAGAGGCTATGGATCATACTGATCAAGCATTTCAAGTACAGATGATTAAGACGGCATTAGCCACCCCTATCAAAAAGTGGGATCTCAAACAATATAAAAAGGATTATCGTGCTTATGATCATTTGGAACAGAAGCCAGCCTCTTATTTTATTGAAGAAGCAACCCGGATCGCAGATCAACTGATTACTCTCAGTACGACGACCACAGAGTTTGCCGATATCAGTTGGGGCAATATAACCATTGGTAATGATGAGCAGTGGATTATTAATCCGTTAGATAACTCGTTGTATGAAGGGTTACTTGGAAATGCCTTGTTTTTCGCTACGATGTATCAGATGACTGAACAAGCTCGTTATCTGGATATCGTTGAAAAAATTCTTGTCGCTGTCAATTTGGATAAGATGCTTTACAATAAACCGCAATCGTTATCTGCCTTTACAGGAGAAGCTGGTTATGCCTATAGCTATTACTATTTAGGTCTATTATTACAGCGTCAAGATCTTAAAGAGCAAGGCATACAGCATATTTTACATTGTGGCAACCAAATAGCTGAAGATGATCAATATGATCTGATGGCAGGTTGTGCTGGAACACTGCTTGTAGCACTACAAATATATCAAGATTGCCTTAAGGATGAAGTGTTGTCGATAGCCATTCAATGTGGAGAACATCTGATCAAGCATGCTAGTCAAATCAATGACCATAGTATAGGCTGGCAAAATGCGATCGGCGATGGCAGTGTACTTACAGGCATGTCACATGGTAATGCAGGTATAGCATGGGCATTAGCGGAGTTGTATGAAGAGACTCGTATAGAAAAGTTTCGGCATTATGCGATTCAAGCGCTTGCTTATGAACGGGAAATGTATTCACCTAAGGAAAATAACTGGTTTGATCTACGTAATCGCCAGAATCGTATCCAAAAAAACTTTCCCGAACCTGTGAATTGGTGCCATGGCGCACCAGGCATCGGTATGGCAAGAATCAAAGTGATGAATATTATTAATGAACAGCAGACAGGTATTGAAATTAAGCGAGCAATTGAAAAAACACTACAAGCAGGATTAGGTGGTAGTGACTGTCTGTGTCATGGATCAATGGGAAATATAGACCTGCTATTACTATCTGCTCAACATCTAGGTGAAACTGAACACTTGGATATCGCACAACGCATTGTCGGGGATCTGGTTCAGAGCGCGCAAGCGGATCAATGGTATAGCGGTATTCCGCAGACAGCTCAAGTACCAACGCTGATGATCGGCTTAGCGGGGATTGGTTATCAATTATTACGTACTGTTGATCCTTATCGCATTCCATCCATACTCACACTGGAATTACCGCTTCGATCCTAACTATCAATATTTACAGATATTCATTTCAAATGTAAAGGAGAATAGATAATGACAAACGATGCTGTACTAATCGCCAAAAATATTGTCAAATCTTACGATCATGTCAAAGCGTTAAATGAGATATCATTTGATGTTCAAAAAGGAGAATTTGTAGGTATTATGGGTTCCTCGGGCTCAGGGAAAACAACATTATTGAATGTATTATCTACAATTGATCATATTTCAGATGGCGAAATCTTTATCAATGGAATAGAGACCAGCCGATTAAATGATAATCAAACAAGTGATTTTCGCAAAGATTATCTGGGCTTTATTTTCCAGGAATATCTATTATTAGATAGCTTAACGATTCAAGAAAATATAGCTGTGCCATTGACGCTACTCAAAAAGAAACCAAATGAAATTGAAGCTTCTATTGGAGCATTAGCTAAACGTTTTGGTATCGAAAATCAGCTACACAAATATCCAAATGAATTATCTGGTGGACAACGTCAACGAGCTGCCGCAGCCAGAGCAATGATCAAAAATCCAAGTATTTTATTTGCGGACGAGCCAACAGGTGCGCTTGATTCTAATTCTGCTCAGGAACTGTTAGAGAAGCTTAAAGAAATTAACGAGGAGTTACACACTACGATTCTGATGGTCACTCATGATGCATATTCAGCAAGCTATGCGAACCGAATTATTATTTTAAAAGATGGTCAAACGATCAAGCAATTGTACAAGGCTCAAAAAAGCCGCCAAACATTTTTTGAGGAAATATTAGAGGAAATTGCGGCTCTTTCAAATCGAACTCTTTCCACCAGTATATAAGCGTAGGATCAAGAATCATTAAAGGAGGTCTATATGTGAGTTTGTTCCGTATTGTACAAAAGAATTTGAAAAAAAATCTCTCCTTTTACTCTTTATATTTAGGTTCAGTTGCTTTTGTACTGATGATTTTCTATTTTTCTATTTCTTTTGGAAGCAATGATCTGATCGTGTCTCGCTTGATGGGGGATAACAAGCTACAAGCGATGATTAAAGTCGTGTTACCTCTACTTATGGCTTTTGTATTGTTTTATATGTCCTACTCGAACACATTTTTTATGAAGCGAAGAATGAAAGAATTGAGTATTTATTCGTTGCTTGGTTTTAATAAACGTAAAGTGATTTTGATTTTAGTGTTAGAAAATATTTTTATTTGTTTGCTGGCACTTGGGATTGGAATTATAGTCGGTGGTATTGTGTATATCGTATTGATTCAGATTTTGATTCAGTGGCTTGGTATTTCTCTAGAACCGTCCAGTATTGTATGGTTCAACAGTAATGCAGTAATGATTACCGTCTCTTTTGTTGTACTGGCATTAATCGTTTTATTATTTTCCAATTATCGATTTATTCGTAAGCATACGTTACTTGATCTGGTCAAAGTTGAGGGTACACGCGAGAAACCGATTCAGCTTAAATTATGGAAAGCTATTGTTGGGTTTGTTTCTCTTGTCGCTGGTTATGTACTGGCACTTGATATTAAAAGAGAAGCCGATTCTTTATGGGTGACGGTCGGATTTGCTCCTCTATCGATGTTGACATTTATCCTGATTGTTGTTGGAACGATTCTGTCTATTCATTCGTTTTTACCCTATGCTTTAAATAAAATAAAAGCCGCTAAGCATTCTTTTTATCGGGATACAATGATTATTACTATTCCTCAATTCGTACAGCGGATTACTAGCAATTCTAGAACACTGATTGTTTCTACTCTGGTCTCTGCGGCAGCCTTAGGATTATTAGGTGCTGGAGTGATTACCTTTTATTATCCGGTCAAAGCCATTGAACGTACTAATCCGGCTGCATTTGAATTTCCGATGCAAGATGAAGCATTAACTCAGAAAGCTTTAAATATTGTGAAGCAGAATGTTGGTGCAGATCATATGCAATCCAAGCAGACGACTATACTGGAGGTAGAATCATCTTCCAAAAATCTACCTTTTGAGTATAGTGCTAAAGAAAAGGCTGGTTTTGATCTGATCTCAGCATCTGATTATCAAAGCTCATTAGTCTTGCAAGGTGATGCTCAGAGTATGAAGGAGCTAACAGGTAATCAGGCTATTTTCATCAAATATAATCAAAACAATGTAGATGAACGTGGCAAGGTCTATACATTAAAGCTGCCACAAAGCAGATCCATAGACCTCGATATTACGAATACGACACTTGAAAATACAATCTCTTTTGCCAATAGTGTAGGTACATTAGTCGTACCGGATGCTCTATATCGGCAGATTCAAGCCACAGGAGTACCTTCACGTCAGATTATGAGTATTTATGGTGAAGGGTTGCGTAATAATTCTATTGTTCATGCGCAGCTAAGCTCTCTTTTTGCAGATAATGTGTATTTTCAAAGTGCGATTGGAAAACGAACTGCCTTTTTACAAGCGAATAGTTCATCCTTATTGATTAGTATTTTTGCAAGTACAATCTTTTTAATTTCGACCGGGAGTATTTTGTACTTTACCAATATTTCGAATACGTATTCCAAAATCAATGATTTTAGAATTTTAGAAAAGTTAGGGTATCGAAAATCAAAAATTAAAAAAATTGTCAACTATCAAATTTTTATCACACTGATTATTCCGTATATTTTAGGTAGTCTGCATAGCATTTTCGCTTTAGAATGTTTCAAAACATTGATGCCTAACTTAATTGGAGATTCCAGTGCATTCTGGTTACCGGAGATTGTAGCAATCGGTATATTTACTATCATCTATGGAATATATTATCTAATCACTCAGTATTCGTCGTATAAAGTGATCTGGGGTCGTAAAGTCAAAGCTGCCACTGAAGTTCGACCTTCTGATTCGAAAGGGTATGTCTCTTCTTTCGGAAAACGTCGTGCACGTAGTTATAAATAGTGTAGTGGTTACAGCTTTAATTGCATTATGGATTCAATATAGAAAAGAAATACACCCTACAAGTGTATTTCTTTTTTTGTTTTATTTGTATACATGCTCTCGATCCTATTTATTATTCGCACATAACATAATAAATTGCGCTTTTTACTCACTCCAAAATATGTAATTGTTGTTATTTTTAGTGTGTAGTTATTGATTGCTACAAATCATGCAGGGAGGAGGCGTGCTATATGAAAGAATTATTTGTAGATTTGTCAGCGGTGGAAGATATTACAGAAGCAGAGTTGCAAGCAGCAGTAGCTCCAGGCGATGGATGGATTACAACTTTGACAGACGATTGCCCGAACTCCATTATTGTGTGCTGTTAATTCGATGTTGTCAGGCGAGGAACTTAAAGGAACATAACAGTTTACTGCATACTTACACACTTAAAATCAATATGGCTCAAAGTGATTCACCAATACAATCTGAAGGAGTGTTTGAATATGAAAGAATTATTTGTAGATTTGTCGGCTGTTGAGGATATTACAGAGGCAGAGTTGCAAGCAGCAGTAGCTCCAGGTGATGGATGGATTACAACTTTGACAGATGATTGTCCTAACTCTATTATTGTTTGCTGTTAAAGGATCGAATAATAATATGGAATATAGAGCCGATATCTAAGGATATCGGCTTTACTTTTTTTTACAGAAAAATGGTATATTATACAAGTGGGCTATAATTATTAATGACATCGCATAGAAAGGTATTCTATATGCATGATAAATACATAAAGCAACAGGTGTTCATCCTTTTTAATCAGACGCTAGTGATTAGTTTTTTGTATTATCAATATATTCAGCATTTAAATAGTAATATCTCAAATATAATGTCACTGGTCGTTATATCGATCGCTATTTATGTGTTGTCTTATATTAAAATGACGAATTTGAATGGTAGTGTAATTTTAAATCAATTTGCGAATTTATTGTTATTATATTCCTGGCAAATTCTTTTAATGTTTGGAAAAGAGCCGTTCTTTTATGACATCGTCGTTTTTTTAAATGTGCTTGTATCGTATACATTGCTGCGTTTTTTGTTACGTTTTATTTTTCAAGATTCTGCCTATATACACAAAAAGCAGGTGGATTGGACACTAAGAGTAATCTCATTATTAACGTTGATCTCGATTTATGATAAACAATTGTATTCGATTATGTTTTTCTGGCAATGGGTTATTAGTGGAATTTTAATTGCTATTACAGTATTTAAAAATAAAAAACGAATTCAATTTTTTCTTAACAAGCAGTCGAAAAGTTTAACGTATGCGCTGATGATAACGGCTATTCCTTTTGGAACCTATATTTTATTTATGGATAAAGCGAAAAATGTGTTTACCAATATGGTATTCTATTTTATTTTTATTTTTCCGTTATATGCGGTCTACAGTATTGTGCAAAATAATGTCAAAAAATTTATACAGCTCACCCAGCTCAGTACATTGAACAAATGGATTCTAATGATCGTATCCGTTGCAGGTGTCGTTATACTTGGTCAAATATTCAACGTCGCTCCGTTGTTTTATATGATTGTTTTTCATTCTATCGTTTGGTTGTTGATCTTTTATTATCTTTTATTGTACAAACAAATCAAGCAGTCTTTAGAAGTGGAACAAGCTTCGCAGCAGAAGCAATACGATTCATATGTGAGTAGAGTGACACAGATTGCGAAAGAAGAACAGATCAAAAAAGAATTTTCTGATTACCTGCACGATGAGATATTACAAGATTTACTAGCTGTCAAAAATATGATGAACAAATCCAATAAAGCAGAAGTACAACAGATGATTACAGAAACATTAACTCGATTGAACACGTCGATTCGTAATCAGATGCAAGAATATCATCCTACTCTGTTGAGTTCATTAACACTCAAGCAAAATTACGAGAATTTGTTGCAGATTATCAAAAAAAACTATGCCAATAAACAAATAGATATTTCATTCACTTGTAAAGAAGATCTATTTTTAGTCGAGCCGTATCATTTTATTTTGTATCGTCTTATCAAAGAGCTTACAACCAATGCTTTTAAACATTCGCATGGAAGTCAGATATGGATCAAATTAACCCAGCATATGGAGCAGATTCAGTTAACGGTTGAAGATGATGGAATAGGTCTGGATCCTACTGAATATAAGCATAAGCATGGACACCGCGGACTCTATTCGATTCAAGAACAGATTGCATTATTAGAAGGAACGATGAGCTTTACGATGCGTAAGCCTCATGGATTGAGTATTCAAATCATACTCCCAATGAAAGGAGAACAATCGTATGAATATTTTATTAATCGATGATCATGTATTATTTGCCAAAAGTTTGGAGATTGCTTTTGAGGATTATACAGAAGTGAGTAGTTTTCGATCCGTGCAAGAAGTGGCAGAGGTCATAAAAAGTATAGAGGAAAAGCGACCAGATATTTTATTAGTAGATATTAATTTAAGTAATATCAGTGAAGAAGATGGCTTAATTGTAGCCCAATCGATATCTAATACCTATCCTGATTTAAATATTGTGATTTTGACAGGATTTGATCTTCCGGTTTATCGTTATGAAGCCAAAAAAGCAGGTGCACGCGGATTTATTAATAAAAATGTGTCTCCTGATCAGTTGTTACATATCTTGCTTCAGATTCATGCAGGTTGTACGTATTTTCCAGATGAAGAAGAAGAGATTGAACAACTCACCGAGCAGGAAACCAAAATCTTGCAAATGTTAAGTGATGGGTATAAACGCGAAGATGTAGCAGATCATCTGTTTATTAGCAAACGGACGGTGTCCAACCATATTCAACATATTTTCGATAAATTGCATGTTAATTCCGCATTAGAAGCGGTAACAAAAGGTCTCAAATTAGGTTATATCAAAGCCTAAAAACCATTGCTCAAATTTTGAAGCGGTTGAGGAGACAAAATACACATTCATAAGCATCCAAAAATAATAAGAAAACGCCCGGAGCAATGACTTATGCACCGAGCGTTTTCTTATTGTTTTTGAATTAAAATCTTACTTTGAATGAAAATCGTATATCGATAGCATGACACTAATTAATGATTCACGATGCCTTGCGTGCCGGAGGCGGTCGCCTGATTGTGTGCAGGCAGTTGCTGGCCGAGCAGGGCGTAGCGAATACTGTCTACCAGTGCCTCCCAGCTCGCTTCGATCACGTTAGCAGATACACCAACGGTGCTCCATGTGTTTTGCAGGTTTTGCGATTCGATCAGTACGCGTACTTTCGAGGCGGTTGCATCGGTTTCGTCGAGCACGCGCACCTTGTAGTCAGACAGATGCATTTCACGAAGACTTGGATAATGCTCAACCAGCGCTTTACGTAGTGCATTATCGAGCGCGTTAACCGGGCCATTGCCTTCTGCGGCGGTGTAGATGCTTTGACCGCCGATGCGTAGCTTGACGAACGCTTCGGATACAACGGCAGCACCAGCATTTTTCTCGACGAGCATTTTGAATGATTCGAACACGAACAACTCGCTTAGCTCGCCATTCGCTTCGCGTAGGAGCAATTCCAGTGAAGCATCGGCACCTTCGAATTGGTAGCCCTGATGCTCCAGGTCTTTGATTTTGCCGATGATTTGCTTGGTTTCCTCGTTTTCCGGGTTCAGCTCCAGATTCATTTCCTTTGCCTTGGACAGGATATTGCTCTGACCGGCAAGCTCGGAGACAAGAATACGCTGCTTATTACCGACGCGTTCTGGCTCGATGTGCTCATACGTACGAGAGTCACGCAAAATTGCAGAGACGTGGATGCCGCCTTTATGCGCAAAGGCTGCATTGCCTACATACGGTTGATTGATCGGCATATGCACATTGGCAATTTCACTCACATAGCGAGCGGTATTCGTCAGTTGCGCCAGTTGCTCATCCGCAATGCACGTATAATCGAGCTTGAGCTGCAAATTCGGAATGATCGAGCACAGATTCGCATTACCACAACGCTCACCATAGCCGTTCATCGTACCCTGTACCTGACGTGCGCCAGCCTGCACGGCGCTTAGTGTATTGGCAACAGCCAGCTCGCAATCATTATGCGTATGGATACCGATCGAGGCGCCATCCAGCTCAATCATCAATTTGGATACGATTTCATAGACTTCGTGCGGCAATGTACCACCATTCGTATCACATAATGTGAGCCAATCGGCTCCAGCATCCTTTGCTGCACGCAGGACGGAAACCGCATATTCCGGATTGTTTTTGTAGCCATCAAAAAAGTGCTCTGCATCAAAAATTAGTTCCATTTGCTGCTGCTTCAAATAAGCGATGGAGTCAGCAATCATCGCCAGATTCTCCTCCAGCGTTGTTTGCAATGCGGTATGCACATGGAAATCCCACGATTTTCCCACCAGCGTGGCTGCCTGTGCACCGGATTCGATGATCCGTTTCAGATTGGCATCTTCCTGTGCGGTGCTGCCCTTACGACGCGTGCTCCCAAAAGCGGTAATTTTAGCATTCAAATTTAGTTGTTGTACACGCTTGAAAAATTCGATATCTTTACCGTTACTACCTGGAATACCGCCTTCGATATAATGCACCCCGAGCTCATCGAGCTTTCGCGCAATTTTCAATTTGTCGTCTGCGGATAGACTGATACCTTCCCCCTGTGTACCGTCTCTCAGCGTCGTATCGAAAATCGAGATGGATTTGGACATGATGTGGAATCCCCCTTTGATTGGACCAAGATTCATAAGCACTCATTTATCGTTGTGGATGACACATGAAACCTGAGTATAATTGGTTATTATAGCACTATCGGCTATGTAAGGTATACGGTAATTTTGCCGGAATATGGGGTAAAAATTACCGCTTTGTTTGTGCATGATGCACAAATAGAGCGTTTGCCTGTCAGGCAGGAATGGACTACGGCATAGGCTGTGTCCGATGCTTCTGGTACAATGGAAAAAGATAAATGTAAACTCTTGGAGGAATGTCATCATGCAGATAGGAATTAAACGAGTCGAGCAGCAGGGGAAAAACTATACCATTGACTATACATTGGAGCAGCCATTGCCGTTTGATCTGCACGATATTGTGATGGTACAGGCGGGAGATTATGTGGTTGGCAGTGTGCGTGCGCTGGATGAAGGGCAGATTACGCTTCATATTAATGAAGAACAATTGCAATGGGGAGAGCAGACGATTATTCAGCTTGCCTTCTCACCAACCGTTTCGATTGAAGGCAGTGCTGCGATCATTGAAAAGCTCGGTTATTTTCCGGACTTTGAGCAAGCGATTATTACGAATTATGATATTGGCAAAGATCGAGTAGAGCTAACGATAGAATTGCCTGAACCGAATGAGCAGCAGGAAGTAAAGCTGACCTTTTTGGAAGCATTTGATGTGGAATTTTCCCCGCCAGATGCGCGTCTGAATGTGATCGCGGAAATGGATTTTCGGTATGAGGTAACGGATCTGGTTGTCGATATTGAAGCGGCGCAGGGCTTGTCGGGCAGCTTCTTCTGCGGAAAGATTAAAGCGGAGCTTGTGGAAGGTTGAGTTGGTGCTGAATCTGGCTTTATAGCTAGCGTGTAGCTGATTCATTTCTTGAAATTTAAGCCAAGCATTATTGTGAAAAAGAATAGAGATCGTACAGCAGGCAGGTGCATATACCATCGTATAGCGCCTGCCTTTTCGTATTGGGGATTACTTTTCAATTATGCCTTCCAGCTATATCCTCCAGCTTCCATAATTATTCGCTATCCAAATATGTATGTGGACTGGATGCTATGTGGGAAGGCTGGCGGTAGTTCGTTGCTACTGAGTTGTTACTTTATTTTGAGCGCTTAGATAGCAATGCGAACATCAATGCGAATACCCGTACGAATACTAATGCGAATAGCAGCGATCATTTTATCCTCGATATCTGTATTACGGTTATGTTCCACAAACCCGGTTGAACTCTACAAACTGCATCCTTATACTATGCTATAAAGGAGGGATACTGATGATCTATGTTACCGGAGATATACATGGCGTGCCCTGGCTGAATCGGCGGCTGAATACACGATCTTTTCCTCAGCAAAAGCAATTAACGAAGCAGGATATTGTCATCATTGCAGGTGACTTTGGATTGATCTGGGATTTGCAAAAGGAAGATCGCTTCTGGCTGAAATGGCTGGATGAGGTAAAGCCTTTTACAACCGTGTTTATCGATGGCAATCATGAGAACTTTGATTTGCTGGAGCAGTTTCCGGTAGAGCAGTGGAATGGCGGACAGGTGCATCGGATTAACAATAGTGTACTGCATCTGATGAGAGGGCAGGTATACACCATAGAAGAAAAGCGCTTTTTCACATTTGGCGGTGCTGCATCACATGATCGTGAATACCGGACTGAAGGCAAAAGCTGGTGGGCGCGTGAAATGCCTTCCGCAGAGGAATACCAGTATGGGTTACAGCAATTGGAAAAGCATAATTGGGATGTGGATGTAGTCATTACACACACCTGTTCAAGTGAGAGCCTGAATTGGATGAAGCAGCATTATCATACTGAAGTTGAGCCAGATGCGATGCATGAGTATTTTCAAACGATTCAGAATAAATTGAACTATCGTCAGTGGTGGTTTGGACATTTTCATCAGGATGTGGAGCTGCCGAATCGCCAGCGGTTGATCTATCACGATCTGGTGCAGATTTAAATGATACATAGAGAGTGGAGTATGGAGGTTTCGATATGGGCATGGAATATGGTATACGCATCAATGAATCAAAGGCAGAGCTTCAAAGTGAACGAGAGCAGCAGATCATGGATATGCTCTATTCCCGACTTGCTGGAGTGTTGAGTGCTGATCCAACTTACTGGATTGCGTACGATAATCAGAAGCTGGCTATCCTGCAGGAGAATGAGAAGTGGCCTGATATCATGAACGTTTATATCGATACGTCACAGGGAGAGCTGGAAGGAACCGTGATTGGCGAGCGATATTTGTATATCGTCTCTTATGCTGGTCGAGCACTCGCTGCGCCCTGGTTACAGGCTATCGATGAGCAGATGGAGCAGCTTGTACCGGGAGCGGTTCGGGAGGAATTATAGGTGACGCGAAAATATATTATTTAAGTTTGGCATGATATGGGAAGCATGACAGGACAAATTCATATCGACTATAGATGAAAAGGAAGCCCGCAAACTATGCTGGTTTCCTTTTCTCTATTGGAATAGTGGGACTGTTTTATGCATTTCGCAATCTGCTTTTTTTACAGTTGACCCGGAGTTAACTCCGGGGTGTAGTATCGGATGTATCAAGGACAGAAAGGGGTGCAGTGATGAAGGACATGTATATTTTGAAGCAAGCAGCTACGCTTAGTGGATTAAGCAAAGACACGATCCTTTTTTATGAAAAGACAGGGCTACTTCCCACCATTGCCCGAAATGAAATAGGTCATAGAATGTATAGTCAGCAGGATGTGGATACGCTTCATCTCATTGCTTGCCTGAAAAAAACGGGTATGTCGCTAGAGGATATTAAAAGCTACCTGCAAATCGATGTATCCGAAGATCGATATCAAATGCTTCATACGCACAAGGAAAAGCTCCAGCAGCAATTATTGGAATTGCAAAACGTGATCGATATCAAGCTAAAAAAAATCAAACTTAAAAATGAAATGGGGCATAAACAAAATGGAATCTAAAACAATTGCGCTCGTTACCGGAGCTAACAAAGGCATTGGCAAAGCAATCGTGAAAGGACTTGCCAATCGAGGAATCATTGTATTTTTAGGAAGCCGAAATGCTGAACGAGGCCGTATGGCTGTAGCTGAGCTACAACATGAAGGTGAGGTTTATTTTGTACAGATTGATGTGACGGATCAACAATCTATTGAGCAGGCTTATGGAGCGATTGAGAAGCAGTATGGACATTTAGATATTTTGATTAATAATGCAGGTGTAGCGGCTTCAAGAAAGAAACCTGGAGAAGCGGATGTGACAGAATTTAGAGCCATTTATGAGACAAATGTATTTGGTGTAGTGTCAGTAACAAATCAGATGTTACCGTTACTCCAAAAGTCATCATCTGCACGAATCGTGAATATATCGAGCTTGCGAGGATCACTCGGAGATGAAGGAGCATTTGTAGGGCAGCCGTCCATTTCCTATTCCTCCTCCAAAACCGCACTTAATGCACTCACGGTTCATTATGCGAGAGAATTAGCAAAGCAAGGAATAAAAGTGAACGCGGCTGCACCAGGACATGTAGCTACAGATTTTAATGATTTTAACGGAACTCGTACACCTGATGAAGGTGCTGCGATTGCGATTCAACTGGCGACGTTAGACGAAGAGGGTCCGACCGGCGGCTTTTTTGACGATAGCCGGCGCATTTCATGGTAAAGTTGGTCATATGGATCTTATGGTCGTATTGATCCTATACTAGTTATTTTAAGTACAATATCTACATTCACTACCATTATGTACAAATATAAAATCAATCATGAAAGAGGGAATTACATTGTCAGAGCCAACAATCGAGATTGAAGCGGTGATCACGCCACTCGGTTATCTGTATGGACGTGATGCGATCTATGTGGATAAGCTTGACTATAAGCTGGGTCGCGGCCATGTGACTTTAGCAGGTGAGTTTAATGGTGCACTAGCAAGTGAAAGCGAGTCAGACGATTTTGTTATGTACACGCTCCACTTTGAAGGAGTGTACTATTTTAGTAAAGTAGAGCTGGATTTGCATGGTGACCAGCCGCCGACAGGGAAAACGGACATCAAGTCAGACTGGCTGGAATATCGTCAGTCTCCATTGTTGGAACGAGCGCGGCAGAAGGGGAAGCAAGAGCTAAAGGAGCTGCGTCATTTTATACTGTTTACGTATGATGATGTGTTTGAAATTGCCTGTCAGCATTATGAGCTACAGCTACATCCAAACAAGAGCACTGCCGAATAGTCATTGTCAGATGGCTATTCTTTTTTTATAATAAAACAGAACACATATTCGCTATATATCGTATTAGCGATTTCCTGGTACGGGATTGATGGAAAGTGATTTTGGCGACAGTCCTATCGGTTACCTGATTCGATTTCTTCTCAAATATACTGGAAAGCGATGACCGAAAATGGCAACCATAGAATCGTCTATAAATCGTCTATAACCAGCAGAAGAACGGTCTGCGAGAAGTCGGAGATGGCAGGGGGAGAAAGCAGATGAGGGAAGACACCAGCAGTCATTATCCAACCCGTGGGCGGGTTATTTTACATGTCGATATGAATGCCTTTTATTGTTCTGTGCATGCAGCGGAGCAGCCGGATCAATATGCGGGCAAGCCGACAGCGGTAGCAGGAAGCGTAGAGCTACGTAAAGGTATTGTCGTTACGGCCTCCTATGATGCACGCAGAATGGGTGTGAAAACCGGTATGCTTGTCGGTCAGGCCCTGCAAAAGTGTCCACGTCTTACGCTAATTGCTCCGGATTTTCATTTGTATCGAAAATATTCGGCTGCTTTTATGAATATTGCCTACAGCTATACACCGTTGCTACAGGCGACCTCGATCGATGAATGCTATCTGGATATTACAGGCTCCAGCCAATTTGGGACACCGCTTGAGATTGCTACCGAGCTGCAAAATCGTATTCGAGATGAGCTAGGTTTGCCCTGCTCGGTAGGTATAGCGCCAAACAAGCTACTCGCCAAAATGGCATCGGATATGAAAAAGCCTAACGGTATCTCGATTCTGCGCATTCGTGACGTACCGAAGCTACTCTGGGAGCAGCCGTGTGCTGAGCTGTTCGGTATCGGGCATAAAACGGCTGCCAAGCTACGCGAGATGGGCATACGCACACTCGGTCAGCTTGCGGCAGCAGATGAAGCGCGCTTGAAGGCGCGTTTTGGCGTGATGGGAAGCTGGCTCAAGCAGGCAGCGAGCGGAATCGATCATTCACCGGTTGAGCCGGATCATGAACCGAACAAATCGATTGGTCATACAACGACACTACCTGCTGATATTCAGGATCTGGAGGATATTCGGCGTGTGATGCTTAACCTGAGTGATCAGGTATGTCGGCGCATGCGTCGGCAGAAACTGATGGCACATACGGTACAGATTACGATTCGGACGCCAGATATGAAGACGATTACTCGTTCGCGTGCACTGACTGTGCCTACGGAGACGGCAGAAGAGGTATATCATGAGGCGTGTGAGCTATATTTTAGGCACTGGCATGGCAAGGGGCCGGTGCGTCTGCTCGGTGTAACGCTGCAAAATTTACTGCCACGCAGTGAAGCGGCGATTCAGCTTGATCTGTTTGACTATGAGCGTCAACCGCAAAAGGAGCAGCTCAACGAAACGATCGATAAGCTACGCGACAAATTCGGCGAAAGTGCCGTGCTGACCGCAGGGATGCTCGGAAATGATCCATCGGTGCTAATTCGCAATCATAAGCTGCGCGGCACATCACTCCAGAAGGATGGACGACGCTTTGATTATGATGAATCGGATTGATCTGTCCGATGGACGACGTTTAACGGCGGATACGAAAGGGTAAAAAGGACATATCGAAGTTTCGATTCCATGATCATTGTGTGACAGATATATCCGGAATGACGCACTCGTCAAATTGATTTTATTTGAAATTGTTGAGGCTTTGTATTATATTTTGAATATCTGTACAGACTGGTGTCCTATAAATAGACAACTGGAAAGTAATGATAGGAGGATATACACATGAGCAAATATACTTGGGTTGATAAAGATACATGCATCGCTTGCGGTGCATGCGGCGCTACTGCACCTGACATCTACGACTACGATGATGAAGGCCTGGCAGAAGTGATCTTTGGCGGCGACAGTAACCGTGGTGTAACAGCGATTCCAGAAGATATGCATGAAGATATGCTGGACGCTTGTGACGGTTGCCCAACCGATTCCATTGTTATTGCTGATGAGCCGCACGCGGAGTAATCCTGAGCGCGCTCGTACGCATATGTAACGTATAAGCGAGAAAGAGCACCGTTTTGGCTACATAGCCAGTACGGTGCTTTTTTCATTAAATTTTATCAATTACAGTAGCGATAAGGATAAGACATATGGTTCCTTATGCACGGTTGCTATTTCACATTTCTGAAAATAAAGTATGGGAGCAGACCGATAATTTGATTCGACAGCCCTACATCGGTTCTATCGAGAAATGATTGCTTGTGACCGATAAAAGAGATATAGGCTTTTTTTGCCTTCATTCGTGCACCATGGCAAAAGAACCTGGCGTTACAGCCGAAGCAACATACATATAAACGGCCGTGAAGCCCGGGAAAGGAGATCCGGAGCGGGAGTCCGGAGACACCATGAAAAACCTACTTTATTTGAAACGCTATGTGAAGATGCATCCCGATAATCGCATGGGCTGGTACTTGCTTGGTAAGGAGTATGAGTCCGACGGACAGATGGGCAAAGCCAACTATTGCTACAATCGTGCGGGCGATGTGTATGAAGCTTTTGAACAGAGTCAGATTCCAGCGGAAGTGCTAAAGGATTACGAAGCGAAAGTGATGGCGATGGGACATGCGCGCGAGCGGAAGCTGCATAAGCGGCGTATGATCTGGTTTGGCATCGTGCTGTTATTTTTAATCATGATGCGTTCGATCGGTTTACCGGCAGCGGATGATCAAATGGCGATGGAGAATCCTCCAGCCACAACAACAAATGGGGTGAATAGCGGAACCGGAACGAAACAGCAGCCTGAGAGCATACCCGCGTATCATGCTCCGCTCAGCTTTACAGCGGCATCAGGTGGAAGTGTAGCAGCAGGAAACGGGCTAGCGCTATTTATCGCCCAGCAGCTCAATGGTACGGAGCCGGAACGCGCAGCAATTCTAGGAATGGACAAGTCCGGCAAGTGGGAGCTATGGAAGCATGTGTTGCCAGTGGCGTACACGATGCAAGCGAATGATACCCCTGCGCAAGTACAGGTGCAGTCGTATCATGCCGCTGCGTGTCGCTGCAAGCCCGGTGATTCCGGTGTAAGCTCTGCCAATGCAGCCGCATGGATGCAGCAGCAGGAGCAGCTTGTTGTCATGCAGACAGCTCTGGCGAGCTTCAAGGCGGCACGCGGACAATTGCCGCAGGGCTTAGGGCAGCTTGATCAATCCTTCCCAACTAACTGGCTCTCCGGCACCACACCACTGATGGATCAGTCATTTCAAACGTTACAGCCGTATCCGCTTGATGCGGCTGGCACGATGCCGGAAAATGGCTTTAGCGGTAATATGCAAAAGCTATTTGCCAGCACATTAGGGAACCGACCTTATTTTAGCGAGCCGCTTGAGATTATTGTGGATAAGAAAAAGCATCGCCTCGGTCTGGTAAGTGGAACGAAGCTGCTGCGGAATTATCCGGTCGGCTTAGGAGGAACGAAAACGCCGGAAGGCGTATTCCATCTCTCCATCAAGGTAATGAATCCGAATGGCAAGTCGAATGGCGAATTCGGCAGTCGTGGCATGCAGCTTTCAGATACGAACTATGCGATTCACGGTACGAACGATCCAGATAGCATCGGTGCAGATGAATCGCTTGGCTGCGTACGGATGAGCAAGGATGACGTGGAGGAGCTATTCGATATGGCTCCGCTCGGCACCAAAGTAACGATTGCCAGCGATGTGCTACCGGAGGAGATTCAAATACCGCAGAAGCGTTATGCGTCCAATAAAAAGCCGCAGCAGGATCAGACCGATCCAAGCCGCATGTATCACTGGTTAAACTAGAATGATTCAAGCAGACTGTAGCCTGGTTCACGGTCTGCGACGGATAGCTATACTGCGTTCAAGGGCGGTCTTCTCAAAACGAGAAGATCGCTTTTCTTTTAGGGCAGAACAGGATAAACTATAATAGAGAATAATCTTGCATGGAGCCTTAAGCAGCCCTGCAAAACGTTATGCATCATGGCTTTAGGCCTATGCCAGGAACGGAGTGAATGGAATTTGTTATACCGTAATATTTTCAAGCCTGTACTCTTTCAGATGGACCCGGAAAAGGCGCATCATCTGATCATCGGAGGGTTAGGCGCGGGAGTGCGCATTCCCGGCACGCTCGCGGCAATGCAGTCCATGTATGGCATTACAAGTACACCGGACATGACGACAGAGCTATTCGGCATTACATTTCCCGGTCCAGTAGGACTTGCTGCTGGTCTGGACAAAAATGCACAGGCTGTCGCTGGCTTGTCTGCATGTGGATTCGGCTTTATGGAAGTCGGTACGGTTACACCTAAGCCGCAGCCGGGCAACGAGCAACCACGCCTGTTCCGTTTACCATCGGATCAAGCACTTATTAATCGAATGGGCTTCAATAACGAAGGCGCATGGGCAATGACAGATCGTCTGCGTCATCTGGTTGATCATCCGATTCCGATTGCAGTCAATATTGGTAAAAATAAAGTGACTCCTAATGAGCAGGCAGCAGAAGACTACAAAGCGTGCATTAGTGAGCTATACACGTATGCGGATTTCTTCGTTGTGAATATCAGCTCACCGAATACGCCGGATCTGCGTAATTTGCAGCATGGTAATGAACTGAAGGAATTGCTCGCTGAAGTCATGCAGGAGATGGATGCGCAGGCTCAAAATCACGGTACTCCCAAATCGGTACTGGTCAAAATCGCACCTGATGTGAGTGACGCTGAGCTCGAATATATGGTGGAGACGATTCGTCAAAGCGGTGCAGCAGGTATTATCGCGACGAACACGACCCTTTCCCGTGATGGACTCACGCATAATCATGCAGGTGAGACTGGCGGTCTGAGTGGACGTCCGCTTACCGAACGTTCAACAGAGATTATCTCTCGTGTGTATCGCCAAACGGAAGGCAAGCTGCCGATCATTGGATGCGGGGGCATTTTTTCGAGCGAGGATGCATATGATAAAATCAAGGCAGGCTCCAGCCTGGTGGAGATTTATACATCGTTTATTTACGAAGGACCGCAGATTACACGGCGCCTTCACAATGGGATTCGCGAGCTGATGCAGCGCGACGGATTCGCACATATTTCGGAAGCGGTTGGAGCAGCGCACCGCTAACAGGCAACATCTTATTACATGTTAAAAGAAACAGGTCATACACTGAGGAGGCATGAAGATGGATGATAGAGACTGGGAATTATTCTTGCTTCCCTATGAACAAGCGGTTGAAGAATTAAAGGTAAAATTCAAAACGATGCGCGCCGAGCTGAAAAAGAGAGAAGAGTACGCGCCGATTGAGTTTGTAACCGGACGTGTCAAAAAAATATCCAGCATTTTGGATAAGGCGAAGCGTTTGGACGTTCCAATGGATCAGTTTGACACAGGAATTGAGGATATCGCAGGCATCCGGATCATGTGCCAGTTTGTGGAGGATATTCGCTGGGTTGCACAATATATTCGTGCCCGCAAAGATCTGACCGTTCTTTATGAAAAAGATTATGTGACCAACTTTAAGGAAAGCGGCTATCGCAGCTTCCATATGATTGCTGAATATCCGGTGCAAACTGCATTCGGTCAAAAAATCGTGCTTGCTGAAATTCAGATTCGTACCCTGGCGATGAATTTCTGGGCAACGATCGAGCACTCGCTCAATTATAAATATCGTCAGAGCTTGCCGGCGCCGATTCGAGATCGTCTGAAAACAGCAGCCGAGGCAGCGATGATTTTGGATAACGAAATGTCCAGCATTCGTGAGGATATTCTGGATGCGCAGAAGAGCTTTGAGGATGAAGCGAATCTGGTACAGCGGGTGTTGAAGGATATCCATCGTTTATACTTCCTGCACAAAGTTACCGAGGCGTTGGAAAGTCAGCAAAAATTCAATGAACTGTGGGAAAAGCAGGACTTTGAAGGCTTGCAGCAGCTCGGCGAATCGGTAAGAAAGATGCGCAAGTCTGGCGCCCGTCTGATCGAAGAGGAACACAATGAGTCATGAGTTTGACCCGCTGTATATCGCTTATCTGGTCTATTTTAACCGGGATCGTGACTATTTTGAATGTCATGAGGTACTGGAAGAGCTATGGCTGGAAAAGAACAGGGAGCCGGTATATAAGGGATTGCTTCAAGTCGCAGTCGGGCTGTTCCATTTTCGCAATGGGACGGTCAACTCGATGTATAACAAACGTCTCGGCGCAATCAAAATGCTTCAAAGCAGTCTGCACAGGCTGACGGAGAGCTCGCCTCATACGCTGGGCATTGATATGCAGCGCTTGATCGCAGAGGTACGTGACTATATTGCACGGTTGGAGCGCTATGAGCAAGAGCCGTTTGATTTCTACCCGCTGGATATTTGCATTACTGACCCGTTGCTTCGTAAAGAAGTAAAGGCTGCTTCCAAAAAGCTGTCTCCGCATGTTCCGCTGCGTACTGGCTATGAACGAGGACCAAAAGCGAAGGAGCTACCAACGGATTAGTAATTGGGGCGATGTAGCTGCAAAGCAGACTACTAGCTATATATGCTAGCTATAAAATGGAACCTTTACACGTATGCACAAAAGCTTGCCGATTACGGCAAGCTTTTTGATTTGAAGGGACCGATCTTGCCCGGATTGTGCTAAAATAGTTGCTGGCATACCCACGAGCTAAGCATGACGGATAGGCATACAGATGATCTGTATGCGGTATTCGATAGCAATAAAAGGAACTGATTTTAAAATCAAAGGGGCAATATGGAATATGGCGGTACAGTTACCACCGCAATTTTTGCAGCGTATGGAGCAGCTACTGGGAGACGAATATGAAGCCTTTCTCCAGAGCTATGAGCAATCTCCGCGTGCAGGCTTGCGTGTAAATACATTAAAAATAAGCAATGAGCAATTTCGGAGCAAGTCCCCGTTTGAGCTGCGTCCGATTCCGTGGTGTGACACAGGCTACTATTTGAGCGCAGAAGAGCGTCCGGGCAAGCATCCGTATTATTACAGTGGACTGTATTATATTCAGGAGCCAAGCGCGATGAGTCCGGTAGAAGCGTTGCAGGTGGAGCCGGGTGATCGCGTGCTTGATCTGTGTGCAGCACCGGGCGGCAAATCAACGCAGATTGCTGCCGCTTTACAGGGACAGGGCTTACTCGTAACGAATGATTTGAGCGCAGATCGTATTCGTGCACTGGGCAAAAATCTGGAGCTATGTGGTGTACGCAATGCAATCGTATTGAACGAGACACCGGATCGTATTGCAGATCGTTTTGAGGGCTTTTTTGATAAAATACTGGTCGATGCTCCTTGCTCCGGCGAAGGCATGTTCCGTAAGGACGAGGATGCAGCACGGCAATGGTTGAACCATTCGGTCGAAAGCTGCTCGATTATGCAGCGCGATATTTTGCGTACGGTCGCGCGTATGCTTGCACCGGGTGGACGAATCGTTTATTCGACCTGTACCTTTGCTCCGGAGGAGAATGAGCGCAGTATTGCCGTTTTTCTTGATCAGCATCCAGAATTTCGAGCAACGCTGCCAGCAGGCAGTGAACATTTCCAGCCCGGTCAGAGCCGCTGGGCAACACTGGTAGAGCAGGAGCTTGCCGAAGGGCGCTCTGTGCTCAATCAAATGGCAGCCGGCGAGCCGTCCCCATCCGCTGAGGCGATAGCACAAACAGACCGCACAGTACGTCTATGGCCACATCATATTGAGGGTGAAGGTCATTATCTGGCGGTGCTGGATCATACGGGAGCACGCAGCCGTGAGCGTTCGATTGCGATCACTTCCGCTGAGGCAGCAGATGCTTCAAATCATAATCATGCAGATGAGGGGTCATCTTCAGGGCATATGCGCCGCAATAAGTCGGCACATACGAGCAAGGAGCTCAAGGGCACACATGGCGGTTATACAAATGAGAAGAATGATCGTCGTTCAGGTGGTAAAAGCGGCAAGCTGTACGGAAAAAATGAGCGAAAAGGACAGGCTGCACGTACTGCTGCTAAGCCCACCCATGAGCTGGAGGACGGTATCCTTGCATGGAAGCCATTCCAACAGCAGGAGCTGAATATGCAACTGAATGATGAGCATAGTGCTGATCCGCGTTATATGATCGTGTATGGCAGCAATCTATATGTATCGCCGCTGAATGAGCAACGCTTGCATGGACTGAAGGTCATTCGACCAGGCTGGTATCTTGGCACATTCAAAAATGGACGCTTTAGCGCCAGTCATGCGCTGGCTACTGCACTTGTGCCACATGAAGCAAAGCGACGTTTGAATCTGGAGCTGGATTCGGCAGAAGCGATCGCTTATTTAAAAGGACAAACGTTATCGGTTGCTGAGGAACGGATCGACTGTGATCCGGATATAGCAGCGAAAGGCTATGTGCTTGTATGTATTGACGGCTATTCCGTAGGCTGGGGCAAATGGCAACAAGACGGCAACCTGAAAAATGAATACCCGGCAGGATGGAGATGGATGTAGACAATGGGAACAACAGCAAAAAAACAACGAATTGATAAAATACTTGGCAATCTCGGCTATGGTACACGCAGCGAGCTGAAGCGTGCTGTGAAGCAGGGACGCATTCAGGTAGATGGACAGACAATTAAAGACAGCGGTCTACAGGTGGACCCTTACAATAGCGTGATTGAATTTGATGGAACGCGTGTGGAATATCGTGAATTCATTTATATTATGCTGAACAAGCCGCAGGGCGTCATTTCGGCAACCGAGGATCGGCGCGATCGTACCGTTATCGATCTGCTGGACGATGATTCTCGTATCTTTGAGCCTTTTCCAGTAGGGCGATTGGATAAGGATACCGAGGGATTGTTATTGCTCACGAATGATGGCCAGCTTGCGCATGAACTGCTATCGCCGCGTAAGCATGTACCGAAAACATATATCGCAGATGTGTTGGGCGATGTAAACGAGCAGGATGTGGCGCGCTTCAAGGAAGGCGTAACACTGGATGATGGATACTTAACGATGCCTGCTGCATTGGAGATTACCGGATCGTCTCAGACACCGGAGGGCACCGTTTCGCAAATTCAGCTTACCATCTCAGAAGGCAAGTTCCATCAGGTGAAGCGCATGTTCGAAGCAGTAGGGAAAAAGGTGATCTATCTCAAACGCATTTCGATGGGGGCATTGGAGCTTGATCCAGGCTTGCCGCTCGGTCATTATCGCGAATTGACAGCGATCGAGCTGGAGCTGCTTGGCCGAAGTGAAGAACCTACCGCCTGAGGTATCACCTGAACACTTATCATGCTACTGGAATGCTATATCGCATTGGATCAGGTATCGGTATATAGGTAAAAGACCAGTACGCCTGACCGACAAAAGACAGACAAGCCTAACAAAGGATGGGGATGGAAAAATGCACTATCAACTGATTGCACTGGATATGGATGGTACATTATTAACGGACGATCACGAAATTTTGCCACGTACAGCGCAGGCGTTACAGGAGCTGGCTGGACGCGGTGTGGAAATTGTATTTTGTACCGGACGCACGCCGACGAACTCGATTCCGTATATGAAGCAGCTCGGCTTGCATGAGGATGGGCATGTGATCGTTCATAATGGCGCAGCAACCGTTCATACCGGAACAGGCAAGATTGTGCATCAATTCCCACTTGATGTAGCAGCGTTAGACAGCTATATGAGCTATTGCCGCAGTCATGAGCTGCATTTTGATGTGAATACGGCGTATAGCATCTATGTCGATTCGCTTGAAAATATGCAAGTGGCAGCGCAGGAGATGTATGCTCAATTTCAAGGCTTCGATATGAAGCCGGTGTTACTGCCGCATTGGAGCGAGCTGAGTGAGCCGGTGCTCAAGCTAAGTGTATTTGCAGAAACGGAAAAGCTGGATGGGGCGTATGCGGACTGGAGCCTGTGGACACCGACCTTTAATATTCAGCGCAGTGGTGAATTCTTTATCGACTTGATGCATCCGCATGCCTCCAAAGGCACAGCCTTACAAGCATTCGCGGAGCAAAAAGGAATTGCACCTCAGCATATTATGGCAATCGGCAATTATTATAACGATCTGTCAATGATCAGTTATGCGGGACTCGGCATTGCGGTTGATAATTCACCGCTCGATGTGAAGGCAGCGGCAGATGAGGTGACATTTTCCAATAATGAGGATGGCGTATACCATATGCTGAAAAAGTATTGTGATGTGTCTGTGTAACAGTGAGCCAGCTACCCGTTGAAATGGAGCAGTAAAAAAGACGGCTGATGACAGACAATGCAACGGCAAATGGCATATTCTTGTCGAACCGCTCGATTTTTGAGCGGTTTTTTGATGTTGGTTGATGCCAATCCGTGATACAATCGGGTAGTAGAAAGCTCAGACGTGTGTACCGATGACCGATCCATCGGACAATGAACTGGCAGGAAAGGAGGAATATTCTTGAGATTGCTGCAAGCCCTGTTTTTTCCTCCTGAACAACCGGGAGGCGTATCATCCATGATTCCATACCTGCAGGAGCGCTTTAGCTCAGCTCGCTGGGAGATGGAGTTATTTTCTTTGCCCAAACGCATTCGCAACAAAGGCAAGGACGATGTCGTATTTGAAACGTTTGACTGGACGATATATGGTGAAAGCCCGATCGTGCAGAAGTACATTCAAACCTACCGTGATTATCGCTGGTGGGCAAAGCTCAGGTTAACCAAGCCGTATGATCTGATTCATTCTCACCATCCGCTCGTTGGATTGGTGATGCGAGAGGTGTTTCCAGAGACACCGATCATTCAAACGATCCACTCCAGCTACGAGCGCGAGCTGATGCTGAACGGGAAAATCGAAGAAGGCAGTATCGAGCAGCAGTTTCTGATCTCGCTCTATCGGGAGCTGGAGCTGCGAACCGACCGACTGATGACCGTTTCCCAATCGTTCAAAAGCTATCTGACTCCGTATGTGGAGTACCCGGAGCGCATCGTGGTGCTGCCGAACGGCTTTGATGAAAAGCGCTTCAAGCCGATTCCGCATGAAAATGAAGTGCCGCAGCTAATGACGGTTTGTCGTCTTGTACCGGCAAAAGGATTAGATACGCTGCTGAAGGCGTGTGCGATTCTAAAACAGCGTGGCCATGCGTATGTACTGCATATTATTGGAGATGGTCCAAGTCGTACCGAGCTGGAAGATATGGCGCGTGAGCTTGGTATTTACGAGGATACGATCTTTTACGGATATACGCTTCATCCGGAAGAATTCATGCCGTTTTTCGATATTTTTGTACTGCCATCACGAGCAGAGGCATTTGGCTCGGTATTTGCTGAGGCTGCCCTGTGCTGGCTTGCGCTGGTCGGAACAGATGTGGGCGGTATTGCCGAGCAGATCGAGGACGGTGTGAACGGTCTGCTGGTGCCGCCAGATCATGAGCAGGAGCTTGCTGAGGCGCTGGAAAAGGTAATTACCGATCCATCGTATCGCTATGAGCTGGCACGTACGGGCTGGGAAAAGGCCAAAAATCATTATTCGCTCGGACATGTCGTGAACGAACTGAAAAAGCTGTATCTGGAATTGGTACCTGAAGAACCGATTACGAGCATGACGGATATGGCGGCAGGACAATCAGATAGCGAGTAATCGTCGCATTTTGGATACAGGCAGGAAATGAATGTCAGACGACGAATACATGAAGTATAAGGTTCAAAGCGCAAGAGACGTTGAAACAAGATACACAGGACTGTGATAGCAGAAGCACCAGTACAAGGAGCCGACATGCTTGCATGAATTCGGCACGACCGATATGAGTGACGGAGGACGGAAGATGGAAGAATTAAAACAACGTATTTTGGAAGAAGCAACCGTATTATCGAGCGATGTACTCAAGCTGGATGCATTGCTTAATCAGCAGGTCGATCCACAATTGATGATCAAGATGGGGCAGGAGTTTGCCAACCTGTACCGCGCGGAAGGCATTACGCGCGTCGTAACCGTCGAATCATCCGGTATCCCGGTCGCCTTCGCAACCGCACTGGAACTGGGCGTACCGCTCGTATTTGCACGCCGTAAAAAAACACTGCTCGCTGACCCTGATGCACTCGTAGAACGTGTACCTTCGTTCACCAAAGGCATCGTAACCGACATTATGCTGTCCAAGCAATTCGTAACCGAAAACGATCGCATCCTCTTCATTGACGACATCATCGCCAACGGAGACGCAGCCCGTGGATTAGTCAAAATCATCCAACGCTCCGGCGCCACCCTCGTCGGCGTAGGTATTGTGATCGAAAAATGCTTCCAAAATGGCGCTAACGCGATCCGAGAACAAGGCATCCGCCTGGATTCACTCGTTAAAATCGCTTCGCTAGAGGATGGCAATATTACATTTGGTTAATCAAGCAATTGGTTGGGACATGCTAGTCATACAGTAATGCAAGTAATGCAGGAATGAAATAATGAAACTAGTACAGTGCTGCCATCAAAAAGTGCTATTAAACTGCTATTCATAAAGTACGATGACTTTTGTTAACGCATATGTAAACTTTAAAGGTCACTAGATTTTTAAACTCATTAGAATTGATTGGCTGCATACGTCCTAATCAGTCCCTGTTATCGCTAATTTATTCTCCCTTTGTCATCTTATCCATTTCACTGTAACTTGCACGATTTAAGTGTAGTGTACACCATAATTAAAGGGTGCACGAAAAAAGACAACATGACGCGATAAGCACAGAACGTAGGCAAGGAAATAAGGGAAAAGGACGCCTTTGGAGCCTGGGAATCTACCATAACTTCTAATCCGTAGATTCCCAGGCTCCACCGAAGGACGTTCCCTTATTCCTTGCCGGAGTGCTTGATGCCTCATCACTCAAGTCTGCAAAAGAAAGTCACCACAATAGTTTGCTAAAATAATCTGTTAAAATTATTCATGCATTTTATTCTGGTTTATCTTAAGATATAGGCATACGTAACCGATAGTGTAAATATAACCCCATGAAGCAACATCAGACGTGGATGATCTTACACCAATTTTACCGAAATACGATATTCTCTTTCCAAATGGGGTCTCGTTGTCTTATAATAAAGATATGTTAGGGAGGGGAGGCAGACTAATGAGCAAAGAGCCGATTACTGAAGAGTTTTTCCTGAACAAACTGGCTGACGCAAAAGTACACTTCGAACGTGCTTTGGATTGTAAGCACACTGAATTTGATGACCTGTATCCCTATATGATTGAGCATCCTCAGTTCTTTTGGTACAAACGTTATGTTGCATGGTCTGAATTGCTGACTATCGTAAACTTGTCTAAAGAGCTGGACTTCGCCTGGGAATCACAATTTTCCGATCATCAGGTAGAGTACGTCAATGAGCGTGTGATGTCCGCTAAAGTGCTGGATTATTGGTTCGAGAAAAACGATTCCAAAGAGCACGCACAGCGTTAATCATATCTGGATTATCATTCCATTTGCTTTAACAAGACCTAAATGATTATTCATTTAGGTCTTTTTCTGTTGTTATTGCCCGGATTGGTCTCGGTATATATACATCTATTGTGTACTTTCGGTACAATAGATATTGCGGTACTTCAAGCCGCTCAAGCTGTCCCGGCGATACGAACGGCAACGATGCAATGTAACGCCGTTAAACGGCGATGTATAGGCTAGATTCTGGTCAGAGGGAGGAGATTGGCATGATTAGCGAGGAACAATTGGACGCCTATCGTCTATCCGGGGAAAAGGTACGGGTCGTTCGCGATGATATTCGTGACAATGATGTACGCGGGATCGTCATTGCCTGGGATGATGAGCATGTACTGATTCGTCGTCCTAATCGAAATGTGGTGAAGCTGAGTCGCAACTACCTGATTCAGCCCTCCAAAGAAGCACGGCGCAGCCCGCTGGATGAAGAAGCTCCAGCGGAAGTAAAAACTGAGGAATAACCTGCACACCAAAAAAGACCTTGCACCGCATAGCGGATCGCAAGGTCTTTCGTGTAGCTATAGAAGACTGCTCAAGATGGGATGGCCAAGCTACATATGCTCAAACTGTCTCTGCTAGAGCCTGAACATCGTCGTCGTAAGTGTGCAAACAGTGATTATAGGGGGATAATCGCTGTCTGTATGTTGAAAAGGAACAAAGCGTATACTTTTCCATACCGAAGTATGGTGTTGCTAATCGTTATGATATCGGTAGTCTTACTTATCAGGGTAAAGCTATTCATATCGTTATAAAGCCGGGTCGTTATATATCGTGCTACAAGCAGAGACAGAGGCAAACCAATAATGGCTAGCATGCTGGGAATGACGTGCAATCGCACCGTTTCCGTCTTGATGCCTATGCTATTTCATTACTTATGTTCCTGTCCGATAAGGCGCATAGCCGCCTGCATAACGTGCTGGCTCACGTACACGCGAAGGGGACGGAGCAGCGTTATCTTTGCCTGGTCGCTCTTCAGAGGTTGAAGAAGCTGCATGGATGGGCCCTAAGCCCACATAGGCGCGCATACGCGCAGATGCCTCGCTACGGAACTCGTCAGCAGGGATGCGAAAGGTTCCATGATGACCCTTACACAGGATTTGCGCTTCCACGCTATTCTCAGATTGATTAACCTCATACAGCCGAAGCTGATGTTTGCGCAAATCACGTCGTACTTCAGACAGTAGCAAATTGGTACGATCCGTACCACCCTGGATTACCTCCATGTACAATGCACCATTATCGAGTGAGTCTTGATGCTCCATGGCACGGGCATCTCGGTCGAATTTCTTTTGAATATACGTCAGCAGCAAATAGCTTTTTACCAGGGAACGTTCTTCTGCAGATAAAAAGACAGCCATTCATGTCACCACCTTATGAGAACTAATGTTTTGGGAACCTATGTTCTCATTATAGCGAACAGAGGGCATATTGGCAAGCCTTATTTGTATAAAATAGGCAAATAAATTTTAACGGATTTAGACTCGATAAACGGCTTCATGGAGCGGAATATGGGCGCATTTAAAAGTGATTTTTCAGGGGTTAGAAAGCAATTGTTAAGCGTGTGAAAAAAGCAGGAACAGACACGAACGAGAGCGTGTTTGTTCCTGCTTTTCGGTTTTATTGCATAGACATTATATAGTTAAACGGATGTGAGTATACTTTCGCATCAAATAATCGTAGCAACAAGCTTCCGTCTTCCATATTATGACATGCATAAGGAGAGATATGGAGTATTAAACAGCTTTCAAATGTAAAAAGTGACGTAAATTTTACATTGAACGTCATCATAAAAGCGACTATAGTTAATAATTGTAATATATATAATTAATATACATAAAATTAAATGGTAGGATTATATGGTTGATATGTCCTTCTGGACGATGTGCAGAAAGTCGAACTCGACCTGACAGCCATGTCCCTGTGGACAGCATGCATATACACCACATTGGAAGGGAGTCTGGTTATCTACATCATCAAACAGATGCGCAATTCTCATCTGATGCCATGCCGGTTCTGATGCTTTATCGTCTGTTGGTTCTCCATATTCGATCGTATAATCACCAGAGACGCGGGTAATCCGGAACATAAGCTCGGTAAAGCCTGCTCTGAAATTTTGCGTCGACCAGTCGGAATAGCCGTTATTGGTCACAACTGCACCCAGTTTAGCATGACCATCGGTTTCAAATTCGACCGATGTTTTTAACCAGCAGCGATCGGAAAACCGAACCATCAACCCGGCTTGATCATACTGGTGCACCGGGTATGTACGGACGCGTGTAGTCATTTGAAAATCACCTTTGACCTCAGCGAATAAAAAGTGTCCGTTATCTACACGAAAGCCATAATGCGTTTTTTGCCAGAAATCCGTCTCCGCCAGCGGCTCAAATGTGAGCACCTGCTTTTGTGGAGAAATGGACCATTTTTCAGGTGGAGATTGCCATTTCAGTCGTTCGTCCAATGTCGTCTCAGTGAAATTTTCCAGCACATTTGTCATTATCATTGCTCCTTTGCATCGGTTTGTTGTGGGCAGCAGCACCTTTTGGTCTGTGCGCTCATTCATTATGTTGAAATTAACTGGAAATATCAAGCTCCTAAACATAATTATGGGAAGGTGACGGTGAACATGAAACGAATTTTCAGGTTGAGCTGTGCATTTTACTTTTTGATCGGTATTACGAGCGTTATGCTTGGAGCGTTACTGCCGGTTATTTTGCCGCATTATCATCGGAGCTACAGCGATGGCGGGACACTGTTATTTTTACAGTTTATCGGGTTTCTAGCTGGTGTATTGGTCTCACCTTCACTCTCGTCTGGTATTGGACGCAAACGTTTGCTCTTGATTGCTTTGATAGCGATTACACTCGCGTATGCGGTTATGGGTACGATGCCGGCCTGGGGATTGATGGTGCTGATGACGATCTTTGTCGGCTTTGGCTCCGGTATTATCGAATCGTCGATTGGTGCGTTTACGATCGAGTTTGCTGAGGAGCAGAAGGCGGTGGCGATGACCAAGCTGGATGTGTATTTTGGGGTCGGCTCGATGCTGCTTCCAGCGCTGGCAAGTCTGTATATTTATCTGGGCGTATGGAATCTATCGTTTTATACGGTGGCGTTGTCTACGTTCGTGCTGTTGTTGTTCTGGATGAGAATGCCTGCGGATAGCTCAGCCCATCTACACCAGGATCAGACCAGCACGGATGGGGCAGCTACGCCAGCCAAGCCGAAATATCAAGCCGGTCAATTCAAAATCCTGTCGATCTTCGTGCTATTCTTCTTTGTTTACATGGGGATTGAGCTTGGGATGATGAACTTTCTGCCTTCGATTCTGATCGAAAGTATTGGAATTAGCGATTCGGCAGCTTCGCTCAGTGTCACATTCTTCTGGGGAGCGATTACGATTGGACGATTGTTTGTTGGACGAATGGCTGAATCGATGAGCTATGCACCGTTTTTAATTGGCAGCACCATTGCTTCTATGCTGCTAATTATTGCACTGGCGCTCTTTTCCAGTCCGGTCATGATGTATGTGCTGATCTTTGGCGTCGGCTTCTGCATTTCAGGCTTGTTCTCCATCGCGCTCGTATTTGCCAATACGCTTATGCCGGGCATGGTCGAGCGGACGACAAGTACACTGATCGCCGCAGGCGGCATTGGCGGATCGGTACTGCAATATATGATCGGGTGGAGTATGGATCACTGGTCGGTTAGACCGACGCTATGGATCTTTGCCGTATTTGCACTGGTACTGCTTATCAGCATTGTGCTTGTGCAGCAGCTTCGTACTGGTAATACCGCTGTACGTGCGGGAATGGAATCTAAATATTAATCGACAGCCTGTGTGGGCACATCCAGCATAGCCGTTATGATTTTATAATCTGGAAATCGTTGTTACGTCAATCCAGGTAGGACAGACAATGACGCTACACCGTAGTATAAGGATCGATCTACGTGAAGGAGGTGGTGCCTGCCTTTTCGGTTATACTGTAGCCGGAAAGGGAATCGGTCATCAGGAATCATGCAGTAGCAGAGGGACATGTAAACGATCATAGTATCCGGGAGTACATGTACCCTGAAGCAGTAACTGTTACATAAATGGTAGCAGTTTACAGGAAACGGGCAATAGTCTGACGTTATCATCATCAGAGCAAAAAGGGCATATTCACACATAAAGGCGATTTGAAATAACGCGCTATCATTTTACGGTGTTAAAGATATTAATTTCTTATAACAATGTATAAATGATAATAAAACGAATGGTACTTTATTTGCAAAAAAATTATGATGCTGCGTTCAACTATGCCCGGTCACAAGTCCGGCGTAGACAATGGATTGCACATGTTTGTAAAGGCGTACAAGCATGTTGAGGTGCAGGGCAGATCATATCATAAGGGCAGCAAGCAGACCGAATGCGTATACAACAGACAAACGCAGTTCGGCTATAACAGGACGATCATGCCGTAATATTGGTTTTCGATTGTATTGCTATTCTATCCATGTGGAGGGATTATACATGTCAACAACTACAGAAAGCCGTTTTTCGATGGGGCAAGGAATCCGTTTGATCGATGATGCCGGAAATGAGTATCTGGATGGTGTATCCGGTACGTTTAACCTGTCACTGGGCTACAATCACCCTTATGTTGTGGAGAAAATTCAGGAGCAGGTTGGTAATCTGACGCATATGTCTTCTTCGTTTACTGAGCCTTATGTGGAGGAAGTATTGTCGCTGCTGCTGGAGGAAGCACCAAATGGGATTGATGCAGGCTGGATGCGTGATATTACCGGCTCAACTGCAAATGAATGTGCAACCAAGATTGCGCAAAAGTATACAGGCGAGCGCGATATTGTTAGCCTGTACTATTCGCATCATGGTCAGACACAGTTTGCGACCGGCATTTCCGGTAACGCATTCCGTCGTAAAGGCTTCCCGAATTCCTCTGTACCGAATTCACTCCATGTTCCTGTACCGTATTGCTATCGTTGTCCGTTCCAGAGCGACCCGGATCATTGCGCGATGCAATGTATTGAAGCGCTATCCGATCAGCTTGAATTTGGCGGCTCCGGTTCTACTGCATGTATGATTATTGAGCCGATTCTTGGCAATGGCGGTAATATCATTCCACCGATGGAGTATTTCAAGCAGCTTCGTAAGCTGTGTGATGAACATAATATGATTTTGATTGCTGATGAGGTACAGACAGGTATTGGACGTACAGGCTATATGTACGCGAGTACGCTGTTTGATATTAAGCCCGACATTATTACGCTGGCAAAAGGTCTGGGCGGTATCGGTGTACCGGTAGCAGCCGTACTTATGCAGTCTCGTCTGAATGTGTTGGACAAGCACGAGCACTCCTTTACATCCGGCAGTAATATGATCTCTTTGACAGCGGCACGCTCGACGATGGAAGTCGTATCCGCACCGGGCTTCCTGCAAAGCGTACGCAGTAAAGGTGAATTGCTCGGCAATCTGCTCTCACCACTGGCAGAGCTGTATCCAGACACGATTGGCGAAGCGCGCGGTGTTGGTCTGATGTGGGGACTGGAGATCGTTGATGCGGATAATGCGCCAGATTCACGCAAAGCCAATGCGATTATCGATATGGCATTCCAGGATGAAAATCTGATCCTACGCGGCTCGCGCTACGGATTCGGTAATGTCGTTAAAGTTCGTCCGTCTCTTACTGTAACAGAAGATGAGATTGTGGAGATTGTTGGTCGTCTGGAACGCGTTCTACAAAAAATGGGTTAACCAGCAGAGGGGAGAATTATTATGCTTTCACTTGTATATCGTTCAGCCTGGGATGTAGCGCTCGAGGAACGTCCACGTCCGCAGATTAAAGGTGACCACGATGTCATTGTACGTATTCACGCTACAGGCGTATGCGGTACAGACCTCGGTATTATTAGCGGCAAATATCATGCCAAATCATCGATCATTCTCGGTCATGAATCCGCAGGCGAAGTGATCGAGATTGGACCGAATGTGCAAAATCTACAACCGGGAGATCGCGTTGTAATCGACCCGACTTATTATTGTGGTCAATGTAAAATGTGCCGTACCGGACGCCAAAATCATTGCCTGCACAAAAGCACCACAGAGACCGGTGTGAGCAGTGATGGTACCTTTACAGATTATTATGTGACAGAGGATCGCTTCCTGTACAAGCTTGCCGATCATGTTAGCTATGAGGAGGCGACCTTGACCGAGCCACTGAGCTGCATGCTGACCGGTATTAATCAGATTCAACTACTGCCGAATTTCCGTACGATCATTCTGGGAGCAGGTCCAATCGGTATGCTGTATAGCTATGCACTTGCTTCCAAAGGAGTCATCGGTAGTATTGTTGATATTTCCGAGGAACGATTGGAGCTGGCACGTTCGATCGCACCGGATCGCTGGGATACCTATGCTTCCTTCGATGCGGCGGTACAGGGAATCTCGCCTGATGATCATCAGGTGGATCTGATTGTAGATACGACGGGTGCTATCGGAACACAGGTGCTGTCCAATCTGGCACATGGTGGCTATCTGATGCTGGTCGGTCTGCGCGATGGTGTGAGCAGCTTCAATCCAAAAGAAGTCGTCGATCGCAGTCTGAAAATTATCGGCTCGATCGATTCGCTGGGCACCTTTGCAACCGCGCATTATATGATCGAACGTGGTCTCGTTCCAGCGAAAAAGCTGATCACACATACGTATCCGTTGCAATCGTATCAGGAAGCATTCCGTATGCTCGGCTGCGATCTGGATGATGGTACGCTCAAGACGGCTTCCGGTGCGATCAAGGTTGTATTGCAATCCACCTGATGCGAAAATAAGTGTGAAATGGTCATAGCTTGTGGAATGGATGGAGGAATGAATGATGACAAACGAACAAACAGCTACATCGGTAATTGCAGATACCAATGATGGCGAGCGTGCCGACTGGCTCATCGAGCCGCTCGAAGGCGTTATCTTTGATATGGACGGTGTGCTGATCGACAGTGAGCCGATCTATTTTGACATTGAAAAAAGTACATTTGTTCACTTTGGTGCACAGGTCGAAGAAGCGGAGCATCATACGTATGTAGGTGTGACGCTTGCGTCCATGTTCGAGCAGGTGCAGCAGCGTCATCGTCTGAGTTGCACGGTTGACGATATGCTTGCTTTTCATGTGCAGCATGTTATGGATGTGATTCGCGAGCATCCACAGCTTCGTCCATTTGAAGGGCTGATTGCATGGCTGGACTGGTTGAAGGAAGCAGGCGTACCGATGTTCGTCGCTTCATCTTCGCCGCGTGCACTGATTGAGCTGATTTTGGAGCGGTTAGAATTGCGAAACTATTTTCAAGGTATGGTAAGCGGGGAAGAGGTTGCACACGGTAAACCAGCACCTGACATTTTCCTGCATGCTGCGGATCAGCTCCGTATTCCGCCGGAGCGCTGTCTTGTTATTGAAGATTCGCGTAACGGTGTGAAGGCAGCTCGTACAGCAGGCATGCGCTGCATCGGTCACCAGAACCCGGGCTCAGGCTCGCAAAATCTGGAGCAAGCGAATACGGTTATTCACAGTTACGATGAATTGTTCGCGCTTCGTGAACAGCTCCCTTTCTATAGAAGAAACGCGGAGTAAATGTGGTCGTATTCCTGTGACGAGTTATGAATAATGAAACTAGTAGGATGTATACTGCTGTGCTGTAGAGCGTCAGGCATCACCCAACAACTGATGATATGACTGACGTCGCGTTTGCTAACGCTAGATAAGATCTTGAGCTAGAATTCCTTGTAAAAACCAGACCGAGCTCGTGTTCGGTCTGGTTTTTATTTATCATGGGATCGGAGCGCGGAAGCAGCCAGAGGATGATTCATATAGCTGGAGTGAAATCGTTTGATGTACCACATAGTAGCGGTGTATGCGTAATGCGATTGTTCAATATCCATGTACAAAGCGATCTATAAATAAAACGTTTGACGCTCGCTAACTAATATGATATTCTATTTCTTGTCGCCGGGAAATCGAATAGGATGAAACGGTAACATTCCATTATGCGGTCGTGGCGGAATTGGCAGACGCGCACGGTTCAGGTCCGTGTGGGCTTACCCCCGTGGAGGTTCGAGTCCTCTCGACCGCATTTTATGTTGATGAAAGAAGTTCGCTATTGCGCAAGCAATGGTGAACTTTTTTTATTCTCTATCATTCTATTATTTGGATTAAAAAGTAGTTTTATAACTTCATATTGTGTACATAACCTGAGCCAGTAGAACGATTTTTCTGTAAGTTAGTCGTTTTATCCCCCCTCTGAAATGGATTTGTCCGTGTCCGCTCCGAAAAGATATACTTTATAATCAAGCAAGGGAGTCTGTAATCAGTGGTAGTCAATAATACTACTGGAGACTCTATGGTTGCTTTGGAATTGTAAACGAAAAGGAGCTGTGTAGGATGAGCAATATTGGAGTATGGGAGCCGGCAGAGCCCGGTGTAAAGCGCTGTATCTTGAACGCTGCTGGTGAGCTGATGATGATGGAGGTTCATTTTGAAAAGGGAGCGGAAGGCTATCAGCACAGTCATCCGCATCAGCAGATGAGCTACTGTCTGAGCGGCTCCTTCATCTTTACGATCGATGATGTCGAGACGACAGTAAGCGCAGGCGAGACGATTGCTATTCCGCCGCATGCGCGTCATGGTGTGGTCGCTCTGGAGGAAAATTCCGCTTTGTTGGATGCATTCACCCCGATTCGGGAGGATCTGCTGAAGCGTTAATCTTGAAGTGAAACAGAATAAAGTGGAACAGAGCTGTTATGGATCATAAACAGAGATCATAAAGTTATTGCTATATGAACGAGCAACAGAAAGATAAACGATTACCTTACTAGTAAAGCGTCCAATTAGAAAGCCCGATTAGCAGGTAAGAAACGACGGATTAACGTAAGTATCGGGTTATATGAAACAGCATAGGCTACAGGTACCGGGAACAGTCTTCACAGGATTGTGCGGAAATACCCGGTTACCTGTGGCCTGTTATGGTGAATAGAGTAAGAGGGCTATGCCCATGCAGCCGTCCGAATAATATCCACCTATAAGCATCATAGGAGCAAGTATACGATAAGGACAGGTACATATTTGGAGAGCGTAGCCTTCGTGCAAAATACGATGTCTATAATTGAAAGGAGCAATTTCAATGACAGAACGAGTATTTATTAGTCCGGGCAAATACGTACAGGGTCGCGGTGTCATCGCCAAAGCAGGTGAGTATGTGAAGGCGCTGGATGATGGAAAGGCGTTAGTTATTGCCGATGAAATTGTATGGGATATTGCAGGCAATGAGGTGCTGCATAGTTTGGAGCAATCTTCGGTCGAATATGTAAAAGTCGTATTTAACGGTGAGGCATCGACCAATGAGATCGAACGGTTAACCTCAACCGGACGTGAGCAGGATGCACGAATTGTTATTGGTGTCGGCGGTGGTAAAACGCTGGATACCGCGAAGGCTGTCAGTGATTCGCTTGGTGGTTATACGGTTATCGTGCCGACTACCGCATCTACCGATGCGCCTACGAGTGCATTGTCGGTTATTTATTCGGATGAAGGTATCTTCGAAAGCTACAAATTTTACAACAAAAATCCAGACTTGATTCTGGTTGATACTGCAATCATTGCAGGCGCACCACCGCGCTTCCTCGCTTCAGGTATTGCCGATGCGCTGGCAACCTGGGTAGAGACAAGAGCGGTTATCGAGGCTCGCGCGAATACGATGGCTGGTGGCTTGCCAACACTGGCGGCAGAAGCGATCGCTCGTAAATGTGAAGAAACACTATTCGACTTCGGTCTGCTTGCATACGAGTCAGTGCAGCGTAAAGTTGTTACACCAGCACTGGAATCCGTCGTTGAAGCGAATACGCTGCTCAGTGGTCTTGGCTTTGAAAGTGGCGGTTTGGCGGGCGCGCATGCGATCCATAACGGTTTTACTGTGTTAGAGGGCGATATCCACCATATGACACATGGCGAAAAGGTTGCTTTTGGTACATTGACTCAGTTAGCATTAGAACAGCGACCTATTCACGAGATTGAGAAATATATCGCTTTTTATATTAGTCTTGGTTTGCCGGTAACGCTGGAGGATCTGCATATTGGCAATGTGTCGGATGAAGATCTATACCGTGTGGCAGAAGCAGCAACCAAGCCGGACGAAACCGCGCATAATTTGCCGTTTCCGGTAACGGCTGCTGATGTGAAGGATGCGATTATTGCGGCTGATCAATATTCACATGCGTACAAGCAAAAGCATGCACGTCACTGATGAATCACATTCCAACGCGATACGACAGAGCCCAAAGGTGGTACGCTTCTGACCGATCAGAAGCATCTGGTTTATCCAAACAATGAACAAATAGCATCTGCGCAGACCCTGCTGCCAGCCATTCGGTAGCAGGGTTTTGCTCCTGTCTGGAGCAATTTATTTTTTACAAAAATTCGTAAGAAAATCGGTCTATTTTTTGCCTGAATATGATATAAAAGATAGGGGGAAATAAACAGCAAGCAATAAACAATTTTTACAGGCATAAAAAAGACAGTACCGATTCTGACTGGTGCAGAAGCGACTGTCACGCTACAGCAACGCTCGGGAGTGGGCGACTGCAGACGTACAGGTTCACGTTGAGATGCCGGAGACTGTAAATATGGTATACAAATGTTGAACAAGGTAGGGTGTGGGCAATGAGAACAAATATGAAGACAGTCGTATTAAACGGGGAAGATTTTGCAACGGTGGAGGAGCTGCATATGACACTACGGCAGGTACTGGAATTGCCTGCTGATTATGGTGCCAATCTCGATGCACTCTGGGATGGATTAACCGGGCAGATCGAGCTGCCACTGCAAATTGAATGGCTCAACTATGAGCTAAGCTATGAACGCCTTGGTAGCTATGCTGAGCAGGTGCTTGGACTGATGGAGGAAGTGCAGGGCGAAGGCAATGGCTTCCGAGTCTGGGTGCTGCAAAGCAGCGATGCAATGGCATTTTGAGCATAGTGAGCCTGGATGCATGAAGTCAGAGCGACCTAGAATGATTCGCATCGTGCCATTTGTACATACGATGTGGACACCATACTGCTCTATTACTTAATTGAAAAGTCGTATGTCCTTTGTATTGCCGCTATTCTGTGCTGGTGCTGCCAGTGATAGGAGGATGGCAGCAAAGGGCAGCGGCTTTTTTTTCGTGCGCTTTTCGTGAGCCTGTGGATAATCATGTTCGTATCGATCGTTCTCTCTATAATCGGATGTAAAAGGAGCGGCTCACGATAATTTTTGAAATACTGGAATAACGAAGTATAAAAATAGCGATATTCTAAATAATTATTTAAAATTTTACAAAATTGAATCATAAAGTTAAAGATTTTAACGACATCTTATGGTATAAATGGTAAGTGGAGGTTGATATCTATAAACAATGAATGTGTTTTAGGGTATCGAATTCAACATTATGCATTGTACAGGAGGATGACAGGATGAAACGGTTTTGGTCAACAGCTTTACTTGCAATGATGCTGGTTGTAGTCTTTTTTGCTGGGTCACAGGCGGTTCCTGCTGCAAACACGCAAAAAGCGTCTGCGGCAACATGTACGATTATCAACACATTTGACGGTGTGGCTAACTATTTAGCTGCCAATGGAAAGCTGCCTTGCAATTACATAACGAAGTCACAGGCAAGCTCACTTGGCTGGGTATCCTCCAAGGGGAATCTGGCTGATGTAGCTCCGGGTAAAAGTATCGGTGGCGACACGTTCAGCAACCGTGAAGGCTTATTGCCAACAGCAAGCGGACGCGTATGGCGTGAAGCCGATATCGACTATACATCTGGATTCCGTAATTCCAAACGCATTCTGTACTCTAACGATGGACTGATCTACAAAACGACTGATCATTATGAGAGCTTTACTCGTATGAGATAGCATCAGTCATGGATTAGCGTATCATAGTCTATACCCTGAAGTGCAGGCATTATACAATATGTAGATCAAAATTGTTTACCATCTGTAAGGCAGGCAAGCCCGTTGTCCTCATCGCTTAGCTGGCGTTGGGGAGGCGGGCTTGTTACATAGGGATAGGGTAGGTAATATAGGAGTAAATGAGTATCTGTCTGAAGATGCCTATATTCATCGTGCTGAGCTAAGCGATGTATTGCTGAATACAGGCTATGGCCCATCCAAGATGCTGAGTAAAAATATTACATAAGGACGTGAGCATATGAAAAAAGTGAATATTGATGGACGCTATATTTCAAGTTATAAAGAGCTGCATGAGCTATTAAAGAAAAAGCTGGAATTCCCCGACTTTTACGGTGCGAACCTGGATGCATTATGGGATTGTATAACCGGTATGATTGAGCTACCGCTGGAGCTGCGTTGGAAGCATTATGAGGTTAGTGAGGAGCGACTTGGCGAAAAGGCGCAACGTACACGAGCTGTGCTGGAGGAAGCGCACAATCAAAACATCGGCTTTGTTTTTATCGTGGAGGAAGAAGCACGTCGTTAAGTTTAAGCGTCATTGCATATTATTGCATGGTAGTATCCCATACTGCTGAATATCGTTATGAAAGACTATGGAAAATCAACCAAAAACCGACCCTGTGAGGTCGGTTTTTTGGTGACTGCATGTTTAATTAGGTATAGTAAAGCTGGTCAAGTAGACGAGGTGACAGGCTCAATCGGTTTTTTGAGGAAAAAGCCATACGATATGGCACCAAGTAGCAATAAACCTGCTCCCAGCAGAAACACATTATTAAAGCTGCCCGTCTGATCCAGAATCAAACCGGTAATAATCGGCGCGAGTGCAGCACCGAGAAAGCCGCCAAAGTTTTGGATGGCACCCAGTGAAGCGACTTGATCACCCGGGGCGATATCTGCCGCCAATGTCCAGATCACTCCGGATGGCAATTGAGAAGCAAAGTAGCCTACCGACAATAGAACGATACTGAGTACAGTGTTATCAATAAATGGAATCGGTGCAACCGAGGCGGCTGCCAGTATCGCACCACCTACAATCGGTACTTTGCGTGATGTAATGGGATTTACCCCTTTGCGGATAAAATAGTCTGAAATGATGCCACCAACAAGCACACCGATAATGCCGGCGATAAATGGAATGGAAGCAATCCAGCCCGTCTCTTTGAGGGTAAAGCCCTGTTCCTTCTCCAGATAACTTGGTAACCACGTCAGATAAACCCAGATCGTAAACATAATGCCGAAGTTGCCGATAATCATAAACCAGGTGCTTTTATGCTTGAATAGAGAAGACCAGCTCGCAGTAGGAGCTTGAGTTTGGCCTGTCTGTGCTTCACGCTGGGGCTGATTCACGGACGGTGTGTTGGTCTGTTCATCGGATGTATGAATGAGCTGTTGTTCAGCAAATGTAGGATCACGATATATTTTCAGCCAGATGATCATAAGTAGTAGCCCTGCGACCCCAATGACAATAAACATCCCGCGCCAGCTCATCGTTAGCATCAAAGCAGTTAACAATGGTGGAGCAATTGCATTGGCGATCTGTGATCCGGTATTAATAATGGAAGTAGGCAAGCCGCGTTCTTTTTTGGCAAACCAGCGTTCGTTGGACTTCAATGCTGAAGTGAAAAATGGCGACTCGGATACACCAAGCAGCATTCGCATAGCATACAGCAGCGAATAGGAATTAACAAACGCGCTTATCAATGTGGCGATTGACCATAAACCGGAAGCCCAGGCAAACATTTTACGAGGTCCGAAGCGATCCACCAGCCAACCAGCAGGCAAATTGGCAATAGCATAAGGCCACAGAAATGCGGATAGTAAAAGACCCATTTGAGTTGAGGATAGCTGAAATTGCTCAGCAATCGTCGTATTGGCGACACTCAGATTCGAGCGATCTAAATAGTTGATGACCGCTCCAATCAATAGCAGGATTACGATGCCCCATCGCAATTTAGGCTTGGAAGTCATCGGGGTTTGCGGTGAGGTTTTGCCCGGCGATGGAGTAGAAGGAATAGCCATTGGTCAACACTCCTTATCATTGAATAAATAGTTAAATTAAGCACATAAATAGTCTATTAAATATCTAAAATAGGTTGTTATAAGAAAAATAGTCTTAATTAGCTTTGCACCGAAATGACCGAAAAGATCAAAATGATCGAAATGATTGAAACTATTCAGCTAATATCCAGCTAATGATTGAAAATTATAGCTGCTCAGTACATTGTCAGGCATCATTTATCGTTTAGCAGAAATACACCGTTATATCTATACCGAATTCAATAGCTCCGATCAAATGATAGCTCCAATCAAATGTTTACGTTTACAAAACAGATCAAAACAATACGATGCCTTAGCAATAATAGACAATCTGCGTACCGTACATATGTGATCGGTACATTGGACGGAGCATATTATATTGAACATGCTCCGTCCAATGTAAGTGATCATGCTGGTAATACCTGTACGTGTCTGTACGGATATCACTCGTTAGTGTTTATTACAGCCGTATAGCGTGTATCCTCCGCTTAACGTGCTGCAGCTACCGCAGCCAGAAATTCTCTTGCAGCAGCAGTAACCCGACTATAGTCGCCATCTTGCTGGGCAGCTTTCGTAATATAGCTACCCACACCGACGCCGATACAGCCTGCTTGCAGCCATTCCTGCACATTTTGTGGAGTTACGCCTCCAGTTGGCACGATTGGCGCTTGCGGAAGGGGGGCAGTGACCGTTTTGACGAACTGTGGCCCAAGTGTTTCGGCAGGAAATAGCTTTACAATGTCAGCACCTGCTTGCAGCGTATCGAAAATTTCGGTTGGTGTATAAGCACCACTGATCGTTACGGCCTGATAACGATTAGCCACACGAATCATATCCGGATTGAGCTGTGGACTGACAAGCATTTCAGCACCCGCCAGAATGGCAGCGCGTGCGGTTTCAGCATCCAATATTGTGCCTGCACCTACCAGTACATCATCGTTTTTATATTTGTCGGACAGTGTACGAATGATACCAAGTGCATTGGGAACACTCATTGTAATTTCCAGTGCTTTAATCCCACCTTCAACAGCCGCGTCGGCAACTGCCAGCGCCTCTTCTTCACTATCCAGACGAATGATGAGCACGATGCCAGTCTCGGCGATTCGGTTTAGATGATCCAGCTTTCTCCACATTGTTGTATCCTCCAGTTGGTTATTCGCCTGCACATTGCGTTGTAGTAGTTGTAGTATAAAAAGAACGATTAATCAGCCAGATGGGTATACAATTGTTGTCCACGATAGCCGAGCTGATTGGATAGCTTGAGCGCTGTTTCCTTAACCAGTGTTACAATCATTTGCTCACGTTCTTCATTCATACTGGAATACATACTCGCAACACTAATTGCGGCTGCCGGTTGATTCCATTGATCATAAATCGCTGAGGCGATACAATACATTTCCACATTATCCTCACGATCGTCAATGGAATAACCACGTTTGCGGATCGCATGCAGGTCTTGCAGCAATGCAGGTAGAGTCGTTTTGGAATATAAGGTACGAGAGGGCAGATCGCCATCCCCGAGCAAATTCGTCACCCGTTGATCAGACATTGCTGCCAGTAGCGACTTGCCCAGACCGGTTGTATGAATATAACGTCGAGAACCAAGATTCGCAGTCGGGCGCATAACCGAATAGCTTTCCGCTTTGTCCAAATAAACGACTTTACCTTTATCTTCGATACCTAGAAAAACAGTGCTGCCTGTTTGTCGGTTCAACTCCTGCATGAATGGTCTTGCCAAATGGGGAATCTCCAGATTAGATACATAAGACATTCCTGTTTCGAAAATACCAAGCCCCAGACGATACGTTTTCAGGCGCGCATCATCCAACTCAATGAAACCTTTGTACAATAAAGTTTGAACCAGCTCAAAAGCGCTGCTTTTGGGCAGTTCTAATTGTTTGCAGATTTCATTTAACGTCAGAGGCAATTCGCTTTTGGCGAGTAATACAAGCAGGTCGACGACCCGTTCAGCAGATTTGTTCACACGAAATTTTTCCATATGGACTCCTTTAATATGTTTTAAAGTTCGCATATGTGAACATGTTTCGCTATATCGAATATACGGCTTATTATATAGACAACATTTTTGAAATTCAACAACTTTTGCGCAAAAAAAATTTGCGATGTATATGGGAAAAGCTATTGAAATAAAAATGAAAACGTTATACGCTAAATTTAATCATTCGATATAGGGAACTCAGTTCGCATATGTGAACTTTAATTGTATTGTCTATGTGTCTTATTGTATGCGTATTCACTACGAGATAAGAACGCTACAATGAGCCTTATCAGTGCTATTTTATCATTAGTCAGACATTTACCCAATGCTTATTCAGTGGGAAAGGGAGTAATCAAATGAAAGCTACGGTTATATTTTTGATCGGTTCCGCGGGTTCAGGGAAATCGACAATTGGCAAATATATTGCGAGTAGATACGGGTGTACGTATTTGGATAAAGATATCGTGTGTAATACATTTACCGGCACTTTGCTAGAAGCTAATGGATATGCTGCTTACGAACGGGATGGTTGCGATTATTATCGTAATGTTGTTATGCCACTGGAATATCGTGCATTACTTGATATTGCGAATGAGAATGTACAACTAGGTCAATCTGTCATACTGGATGCGCCATTTCTTAGTTATTTTGCAGAGCGGGATTATATAAAAGGAATTGTCGAGCACTATGGGTGGGATTCGAATCATGTTCATCCACTTGTATTCCAGGTGAATGTAAAGGTGGACATTTTACGTAAGCGTATACAGGAACGGAATTTGGAACGTGATCAATGGAAATTTGAGCACTGGGATGAGTTTGTAGAGGGATTGCGGCAGAAGGTATGTTTGTGGGATGAAGTGGATCGAATTGAATATGATAACAGCGCAGATACACTGGATGAGGAACAGTTGAAGCAGCAATTGCAGATGCACTTTTCTCACTATCATTACGCCCCTATGCAGGTGGAGTCGAATTCAGACTATGATGCGAGCGGCCGAACATGATGGAAGCCAATAGCGTGATCACCATTCACGATGACGATGTTTCCATTCCCCAATGCCTGGATCATGAGCAGCAATAGGGGTACAACATTTGATAGTGTTGCTGTATACTTTGGTATGATTATAAGAAGTGTGATCGGGATTCAAGCAGAGGCTCTATCGTAATCTGCTTGAACGGCAAACTTTTTATAGATATAGCAGACTATACAACAGACAGGAGAAATTATGTCCAGAAAAACGTTATCCAGTATTCTTTTTGTCATTATCGCCATCGTGGCGGTGTTATTTGGTGCCAATGAATGGAATGGGCAGCAGACACCTGCTAAGCAGAGCGCTTCAACTACAGTAAATCATGAAACCAGCTCCGCTCCTTCTTCAAATGGAAGCACAGCCGCTACCGGTACAGCAACGTCGGACACATGTACCATTATTAATACGTTTGACGGTGTAGCTAATTATTTGCGTCAGCATGATGGCGAGCTGCCATGCAATTATATTACGAAAAAGCAAGCTGAACGCCTGGGCTGGGACTCGTCAGCAGGTAATCTGGCTGAGGTCGCACCGGGTAAAAGCATCGGTGGCGATACGTTCAGTAACCGCGAAGGATTGCTGCCTAAAGCATCCGGCCGCAAATGGCATGAAGCAGATATTAACTACACATCAGGCTTTCGCGGGGCAAATCGCATTTTGTATTCAACCGATGGTCTGATCTATAAAACGACTGATCATTATCGATCCTTTCAGCAAATCAAATAAACAGTAGATCAAGCATCGTAAATGAAGTACCATCATCCTAAACGAAGTGAATGAACTAAACGAACTAAACGAAGTGAATGAACAACTACACAGTATGTACAGACGACCATAGGTTTCCGTTCAGGGAATCGTATGGTCGTTTTGGTAAAGGAGCGAAACGATCGATGTATGTGTTAAATGGTATACAGCTCTACGGAGCAGCAAGAGTTGCTGGTGATGCGGATATACAATGTTCACCTGTACATCGTCAACCTGATCTGCTTCATGATATGCCTCGATACCAGGCTCAACCGCTGCTCAATCAGCCCGTAATAGCGACTACGAGCCAGTATTTGCTATGGATCATACAGAGTGGAGCATTTTGGTTAACGCTGGAACAAGAGTCAAAACAACTTGTATCGGCAGGGCAATGTGTGCTGTTAGAGCCAGATTGTCACTACACGATAGAGCTTGCTGAGCACGAGAGCCAAGCAATCGATAGAGATGTGGATGCGGACTGGAACAGCGCTGAATCCGCAAGTCAGCGCCTGGCTTCTGCTAACGGCAAGCAAAAGCAGCCTCTACGCTGGCTGGAAATAGCTTTTGAATACATGCAGGAAATACAGCTACCCGATGCGGAGGTCAGTCAGAACACGAAGCTTACCATGTTCAATGATAAAGAAAGACGATGGTGCTGCACCAAAGCTCCTTTTGCCTGTACTGGTGTATTGCCAGCACGACAGAGTGGGGAAGTGCTGCGACTTGCTGCAAGCCTGCAGATGATGCGAGCGGAGACCGAAGGGAAAACATCGCTGGAAGCTACGAATACCAATTCGAAGATTAATGCAGGGAATCTGGAAGCGATAGGATTTCAGCAAATCATTCACGAGCTACTCGGTATGGTGCCTCCGTCTGTTACTCAATCGCAGCCGGATTCGGATACATATCTGGAGCAAACGATCGATTATATGGAGCGTCATTATGCACAATCGATCACGCGCGATAAGCTGGCAAGCATTGCAAGGCTTAGCCCGTGGTATTATTCAACTGCGTTTCAGCAGCGGTATGGAATGAGTCCGATGACATACTTGAATGAATTACGACTGCGTCGTGCGAAGGAGCAGCTAGTGATCGGTAAGCTACCTTTGCGCGAGGTCGCGGATCGGTGCGGATTTCGAGATGAGAGCTATTTTCGTCGGCGCTTTAAAGCTTCGGTAGGCGTAACACCACTGCGATTTGCCGGACAGAATCGTGAGCGTATTGCGGATATGTCCTACGCCTATGTGCCACATCTGCTAGCATTACAGATTTTGCCCTGCGCGGCAATGATCAACGAGGAGCGAGACATTCATCGCCGCCCCTATCATGCGTCTATTGCGGTTCCTTTGCTGCGTCATCGTCAGATGACCGAGGCGCTATGGGAGCATAATATGAAGCTACTGGCATCCTCGGCTCCCAGTGTCATTCTGTGCGATGATGGAAAGGAACGTATGCCGTATCGACAGCAACTGGAACAGATTGCTCCATGTCTATATATTCCATGGAAGCAGCTCGACTGGCGAAGTCAGCTACGTCAGGTAGCCGAATATGTACATAGCGAGTCTGCGGCATCATTATGGCTGGAACGCTATGAGCAGAACATTCATAATGTCCGTCACAGGCTGGAGCACACAGTAGCCGGGCATAGCGTCATGCTGTTTCGTATCACTGGCGATCAACTGGCTGTATATGGTAGACGTAATGTAGGTGCGGTGCTGTACGACGATCTGAAGCTGTCCTGTCCGTATGACAGCTCATCGATTGATGTTGAGCATATCGTCGAGCTGGACTTCGTAGAGCGATGTGATCCGTATCATCTGTTACTCGTTGTCGATCAGGAGCCGATATCGCTCGCGCATTGGGAGCGAATTCGTCATGAGGAGCGCTGGCAGGAGCTGACGGCTGTACGTGCAGGGAGAGTATATTCCGTTGCTGAAATGCCATGGCTGGAATATAGCCCACTTGCTCATCAATGGATGGCAGAGCGAATCCCGTTTATTTTACAGTCCTAGCAGGAATCATAGAATAGATGCCTATTGCGACAGCCTGGTTAGTAATCGCTATTGTGCACATGAATAGTACAGTACATGGATACATCGATACCTGGACACCGCACAATCGTGCCATCCAAACTTCACACAATCGGTTCTAGTCTAAAGCAGAAGCGAATGATATCATTTGGTATTAGTAAATGAGAATTATTATCAGTGAAGAGGGGTAGCATGAGCGTAAAAAAAATATCTGGTGTAATCGCGCTTGTATTCAGCGTATTGTTGCTGCTTACAGCATGTGGCGCAGCGAGCAGTGGTCAGAATGGAGCATCCAGTTCAACGGAACAAGCAGCAGAGCAAGCACAGTCTGCTCATCCAGCCGAATCATCTTCAACGTCATATCCAATGACAGTGAAGCATGCTTCTGGCGAAATCACATTGGAGCATCAGCCAGAACGCATTTATGCGCCGTATATGGAGGATGCATTACTGACGCTTGGCATGAAGCCGGTTCTGAAATGGTCGTATGGTCCATTGGTGCAGCAATATCTCGAGTCGCAGCTTGGGGATGTGCCGAAAATCGACTTTTCCGGTGGTAACAATTACGAGCAGGTGCTGGCAGCGAAGCCTGATCTTATTGTGCTATATAGCTCGGAAATGGCGGCTAATGGTGCATATGAGCAGTTTTCGAGTATTGCGCCTACGTATGTATTTCCAGACGCGGCTGGAGATTGGAAGGGTACGGTTGAAGTGCTGGGTAAGCTGACAGGCAAAGAGGCTCAGGCGAAGCAGGCCATCGACAACTATGATGAGCTGGTAAAGCAAGCCCGTCAGCAGCTTGAGCCCATCACTAAAGGCAAAACATTTGCGATTGTTCGTATCAAGCCAAAGGAAATCAATCTGATGGAGGGCATTTATTTTAGCGGTGTGACTCTGTATCAGGATCTTGGCTTGACCCCGGACCCGCTTGTAAAAGAGAAATCGTGGGAGAAGTTTGCGGTGTTGTCGTTGGAGGGATTATCCGAGCTGAATGCCGATTATATTTTCTATACGATTCAGGGCGATGATGCAGTAAGCAATGAGCAGACGATTCAATCCAGTCCCATCTGGAAGTCGCTCCCTGCGGTGCGTGATGGTCATGCCTACAAGGTGGAAAATAACTACTGGCTTGCCAGCGGAGCCATCGCTAATACGATGCAAATTAAAGATGTACTACGCTTACTGACCGCTCAATAAACGAAAAGACAGTGCACCCTGTGTGCACTGTCTTTTTGCATTGTGATACACTAAAGGAGATACATATGTAGAACAACAATAACACTTAGCATGCAAAAGGGGCAAAATCATGAATATGACACTGGAGCAATCGATTCAATATGCGGCTGATCTACGCAGCGGTGGACAGGCAGAGCAAGCAAAGGAACTACTGGAGCAAATGCTACAACTGCATCCTCATCAACCAGATGTGCTGTACCAGCTTGCCTGGACATGCGATAATCTAGGATTGGAGCGTGAAGCAGTACCCTATTATGAGCAAGCGCTACAGCACGGGTTAAAAGGCGAGGATCGACCGGATGCACTGCTCGGTCTGGGGAGTACCTATCGTACACTGGGCAGATACGAGCAAGCAGAGCAGCTTTTACAAACAGCGATTGCTGAATATCCAGAGCGCAGAGAGTTGCAGGTCTTTTATGCCATGGCATTATACAATCTGGGACGCTCTGCTGAGGCAGTTGGCCTCTTACTGGAGCAGCTTGCGGCAACAAGCTCAGATGCAGGGATTACGCAATATAGCAAAGCATTGCGTTTTTATGCGGATAAGCTGGATCGGGTATGGACATAGTCTGAATGTTGGTGAATGAGCATAGTCGAATCGTATAGAAGGTAATACAAATAGCCACAGTCGCGTATGCTACGACCTGTGGCTATTCGTATTGGAGCTGCCTAGACGAATATAATCCAGCTCTGGCTGCTGTAATGGAGCTTTTTCAAAACGCAGTTCATAATAGTGATCCAGCTTCACGAGTTGCACAATATCGTCGGTCGTGCGCAAGGTTTGCTCTTTATTGCCGAGCTGGATCACGATACCTTTATCGTTTACACCGATGATCTGATACGTGCCCTCTGTAACCTGAATGCTGCTTCGGTATACAAATGTTACAGCAATGACGGTGATGATCGTTATGACGATAATCTGTAAAATGAGCTTTTTCATACAGTATCACTCCGGTTCGTGCTTTAGTTGTTTCCAACATATCAAAGTTAGTATCAATGTGCATCCGTCCACAGGCTGAATCCGACCTGTGCCGGAGTCGTGCACGGCTGGAATTGGAGGAGGAAGCGAGGTAGATATATGATTTTGGCGAATATGCCGTGGAGAGCTAGCGGCAATTACTGCCGTATCGCTGCAACCTGTTTTGCTATTGGTTCGTCTGGAAAGTAATGGATATTTGTTCATGGTTGCCTGCTTGATTTCATTTCATTTAAAGCAAAAGAGAGGATGCGATACACATGAAACAAAATCTGTACGACAATCCAGAATTTTTCGAGTATTATACCCGTTTACGTGAATCGAAAATTACGTTTAATGATTTTGTGGAGCAGCCTGCCTTTCGTTCTCTATTGCCGACATTGCAGGGAAAAAGGGTACTTGATCTGGGCTGTGGTTCAGGTCAACTGGCTGCGTATATGCTGGAGCAAGGCGCTGCTCATATAGTCGGTACAGATATTTCTACAAGTATGCTCAGTCTTGCACCACAGCATCAGCAGCTTCAATATATTCAAGCACCGATGGAAGAACTCGATTTCCCGGGAAATTCATTCGATCTAGTCGTTAGCTCGCTCGCACTGCATTATGTGGAGCAGTATGAAGAAATGATGCAACATATCGCTTATTGGCTCAAGGACGGTGGTAAGCTTGTTTTTTCAACCGAGCATCCGATTGTAACTGCCAAGCTGGATAAGGAAGGCTGGATCGAGGATGAGGGAGGAGAGCGACTATATTATGCAATCGATAATTACAGCCAGGAGGGAATCCGGCGTGCCCACTGGGTAGTCGACGACGTAATTACATATCATCGCCGTATCTCTACACTGATCAACGGCGTTATTGGAAGCGGACTTCGCATCGATGCTGTGCTGGAGCCAGAACCGACTGCGGAAGGACTGGAGAAAATGCCACAACTGGTGAATGAGCTACGGAAGCCGTCATTTGTAATCATCGGGGCGAGTAAGTAGCAATGTTCATCAGATAAGATTGTAGCAAAACGAGTTAAAACAAGCGTAATCTACAAAGGAAATTATGCCCGTTTGTTTATAATGTAGCTTTAGATAAATAATTGGGTTGCTTGTACCGATATAGTTAGCAAGCAACCCAATTATTTTGAGGAGATGATGTGGATGAATTTGTATGATATTGAGATATGCAGGGCGATAGACAATTTGGCAGTATATGATTATAAAGCGATGTATTATATTGTAACGAATGACTCAAAAGTATACATAATAGAGCAACTGCCTGAACATATCGAATATATTTCTTTGCAGCAATGGAGCGATATGCTTTATGAAGCATTTAAGCAGGAGCTTGATGAGTTTATTCAGTCTCCATACAATCAGGATGTCTATTCACTGGCTATTGCTACTAATGAATACCGATTGTATCAACTGTTTGCGAATAATGTGGAAGATTATGAGCAATCTAGAGAGGAATATTCAAAAACAGAGGAGGATGACTATAAGTACTCTTTTGATAATTTTGAGTTTTGTACACAATTAGGCGATGATGAAGTTAATGATTTTCAGCAAGCGATCGTTATGATCAGCTATGACTTTTCTGATGATGATATTGAGTTGCCATTGTATACAGGAGATTTTACAGATGTTCAGCATATTGTAGATAGTCGATTGGTTCACTTTTCTGATTATGTCATTGTACAGGATGTGGCTAAGCGCTTGAAGGCTTATGTCGATGAACATGTACATCAATCAGCCGATTTTATATTTTATGCATCTGCGGATAACCTCTATATTGATGATAGCTTGGCGATTCGAAAAATGATCCCGACAGACTTGTTATATCGTGTTCAGCCGATTGTGGAGCAAGGGGATAAGCAGTTTGAACATGAAAAAGAATTTATGTCACAGTTGCCGCTCCTTGAGCAGTTACGCTATTGGACTGGTGAGGAAGCATCAAGTGTATTGGAAATTTGTAATAAAACGCCTTATCAAATAATGGAGTCCGTTATAGAGCAAATACATATTCACGCAGTAGATCCATTGCAATTATGGAAAGAAATGCTGCAAGATTGGGAGAAAGATTCGAATCAAACCGAACCCTTATTACTGATGACATACGTTTTGTATGAACTGAATGAGAACGGAACGTATACAGAGGAGATCAAACTGCTTCTTGAGGATAAGAAATGGGATGCAGAGGAATATGACTGGACTATAAAGAACATTCGCCACATGTTGTCTACAAAGAAATATCCGTTATATACGAGCTGAATGGAGATGACATGAAGTTAGACATGTTTTAACAACTGGATAACTAGCTGATCAATAAGTGAATCATTGTTATTTACTTATTGATTGGTATTGGTCGTAGTGAAATTTTGGAAGACTAATGGCTGCTAACTAATCTGATTCATAAGGAGTTAAACGATGCGCCTATATGATATTGAAATTTGCCGAGTAATGAAAAATCTTGCTGTCTATGCACAACAGCGAACACATTATGTAGTGACGCAACAAAATGAACTATATAAGCTTGATGTATTGCCTGAAAACATAGACTGTATTTCATTACTTCAATGGAAGGAAATGCTATACCAGGCTTACAAGCAAGAAGTTGAGAAGTATCTAGCTACACCATGGAATAAAGATGTGTATTCAATTTCCTTAGCGACAAATGAGTATCATGTCTTTTCTTTTTATGCAAATAATGTACAAAATTATAAAGAATTCAGAGAAAAATACCCAACTACATTCCATTCTGAAACTGATGCTTACTATTGGAAATACCATCTAGGCAATTTCTCATATGAAACTGAGGCGCAAAGTGATTTGATTTTTAAAATGCAACAAAATCTAAATATAGCAAAAGACGCATTTGCCTGTTGTGAAGATGATGAAACGGAGATTGCCGATTACAACGGTAATTTCGATGATATTGAAATAGTTTTCGATAGTTTAATTATGGATTTTTCTAACTATATGATTGTTAAAGATATTGCTAACCGTTTAAAAGATTATGTCTACGAGCATGTGAAGGGAGCACCAGATTTTATTTTTTATGCTTCTGCTGATGGCGAAACGATTGATCGTAGTTTTGCTATTCGCGAATTCATTCCTGTTGATGTTCTTCATCGTATTCGTCCTGATTTGAAACAGGCAGATGAACATTTTGAGCAGGAGAAAGAGCGGATTTTGCAGCTTCCTATTTTGGAGCAAGTTCATTACTGGGGTACAGAAGAATCGTATGAATTAACTGATCAATGTTATAAATCGTCTTATACAGTGATGGAAATATTACTTGAACAACTCCAGATACATCGGGTCGATGTAATTGAACTATGGAAAGATGCGTTTGTTTCTTTTGAGAAATCTGAGAAAGATATTTTTCAGGCATCTTTATTGACTTACATTTTATACGAAATGAATTTACATCAAACGCATCATGAATTATTGCACAACTTTCTAAGCAATCTGAACTGGGAAGATATAAACAAAGCTTTTATCATAAAGGAAATACGAGATATTTTATATGCTGAGGAGTATAGAATGTAAAGGTTTAAATATTGCTTAGCTAATTAGACCTGCTCATACAGCAAAACTAAAAGCGCTCCGTCTAAATGGAGCGCTTTTGATCATTCATCTCACATTCTCACACAATCTTCTTCCGAATCCAGCCTGAGATCAAATCTGTCAAAATAACGAGAATAATAATCCCCAGCAAAATTACACCGACACGATTCCAGTTACGCGAAGTGAGCGCGAACAGCAGCGGTGTACCAATACCTCCTGCGCCAACCAGACCGAGTGTCGTTGCCGAACGCATGTTAATTTCGAACCGATACAGAGCATACGAGAAGAACTGTGGAATGACCTGCGGTAACACGGCAAACCAGAGCACCTGTAGCTTGCTTGCCCCGGCAGCAGTCAATGCTTCGGATGGACCTTGATCGATGCTTTCAATCGATTCCGCATATAGCTTGGCGAGCATACCGACTGAATGTACACCGAGCGCGAGTACACCGGCAAATGAACCCGGGCCGACCGCTTTGATAAACAGAATCGCCACAATCATTTCGGGAAATACGCGGATCACACTGAGTACCACTTTACCTGTACCGGAGATGGCACGTAGCTTGCTCATATTGGCAGCCGCCCAGAACGCAAAGGGGATACACAGAAAAGCCGATACAAATGTACCGAGAATAGAGATCGTGAGCGTCTCCAGCAGGCCGCGCAACAGATCCTCCCCGGCAGGATCATATACATAATCCCAATCAGGATGCATAAACCCGTTCAAAATCGATAGGGATACCGACTTTGCTGTTGACTGCACTCCCTCAAAGTTCAGTCCATTAAATGCCCACAAATATACAGCGATCAGTACTGCGATCCATACCCACGGGCGAATACGATGCCATAGTGGTCTTCTGGCAGTCATTGAATTCATAGCAATTTCCTCCGTACGACCGTACTGGCGTAATCAATCACAAGCACGACAGCCAGTGTCAGTAAAATAATAATCGCCGCGCGATCATAGCGGAACAGACCGAGCGAGCGGTCAAGCAGCAAGCCGATACCGCCTGCACCAACGAGCCCGAGTACCGAAGCCGCCCGTACATTAACTTCAAATGCATACAGCAGATACGACATATAATATGGCATCGTCTGTGGCAATACAGCAAATACAATCAGTTGCAGCTTATTCGCACCCACCGCAGTCATCGCCTCCAGTGGACCCGGATCGATCGACTCGATCGCTTCAAACGTCAGCTTGGCAATCAATCCAAATGAAAAGAACAGAATCGCCAGCATACCAGCAAATGGCCCGATCCCAAATACCGCTACAAATATAGCGGCAAACAGCAGATCCGGAATTGTCCGTACCAGATTCAACACGAGACGAACAGGCATTGCAACCCAGCGATTGGACGTTACATTGTAGGCGCATAACAGGGCAAATGGAATCGCCAGCAGTCCACCGAGCATCGTACCCACCAGCGCAATTTGAATCGTTTCGACCATCGGCTCCCAGATTTTCGGTAAATAGCTCCAATCGGGTGGCACCATTTCACTCAACAGAAAGCCCATTTGCGGTAAACCGCGTAGGAGTTGATAAGGCGTCACGTCCGTTTGAATCGAGCAGACAATGATCAGAGCAAGGAACAGCGCCCATGTAGCATAGCGTTTATAACGCGGCGGTGCGGTCATTACAGGCGGCGTATGATTGGTATTTGTACTCATGATGATTCACCAGCCGCTCCGACTGCTGGTGTGCCATCCAGTGTCACGACTTCTTCTGACGGAGACTGTGCACCGAGCACTTCATCGCGATGAATAGAACGTCCGTAAATATGAGCGAACGCCTCATCTGTCGCTTCTTCCGGTGTACCATCAAATACGATCTCACCGGCACGCAAACCGATAATACGAGTGGCATATTCGCGAGCCAGATCGATAAAGTGCAGATTGATGATCGTTGTAATGTTCAGATCGCGATTAATGCGGCGCAGATCATCCATAACCTGACGGGTAGTCAACGGATCAAGGGAAGCGACCGGTTCATCGGCTAAAATGATTTGCGGCTCCTGCGCGAGTGCTCTGGCGATCGATACACGCTGCTGTTGTCCACCGGAAAGCTGATCGGCGCGACTGTAAGCTTTATCGCGGATATTGACACGCTCCAGTGCGTCCATTGCTAGCTGTGTGTCCTCTGCCGGGAACATACCGAGCATTGTACGTAATGTGGAATGATGACCTACACGACCGGATAAGACGTTACGCAACACGGTTGAGCGTTTCACCAGATTAAAGTTTTGGAAGATCATTCCGATTCCGCGGCGAATCCGTCTCAAGCCTGAGCCGGATGCATTCGTGATCGATTGTCCATTGATCACGATATTCCCTTCACTAATATCATGCAGTCGATTAATCGAGCGCAGCAATGTCGATTTACCTGCACCGGAAAGGCCAACAATCACGACGAGTTCACCTTCACCGATCGTTAGATTGATGTTGTTCAGACCTCGTGTTCCGTTTGGATATACTTTTGATACATTTTGGAATTCAATCATTATAAAGCCCAACTTTCTGTATAAAATCGTACTTGTTTTTGAGCAGAGAATGTAGGCGAGAGGAAGCTATTTAAGCAAGCCAGTAACAGCTTGTTTACTTTCGTAGCGAAGACAGGCAGCACCGCCCGCAAAAGAAGGACGGTGCTGCCTTAGTCATGGAACATGTAATGTCGAGTATATCGTTGCTCGTATTCCTTATGAGCTGGTTTGGATTATTGTGCTTGACCGACTTCTTTCGCGTATTCGCGTACAGGATCGAAGTTTTTGTCATCGCCTTTTTCATAGCCAACGTGTGTGTAAATATCTTCGATGATCTTTTGTCCTTCAGGATCATTACCGATATCGATAAACGCCTGGCTGATTTTGTCTCTCCATGCTTGATCCATATCCGAGCGTACGCTGATCGTATCGTTTGGAATTGGAGCGGAGAAGTGAATTACACGAGTCTGATCAAATACGGTTGGAACGTCTTTTTTCACGGTGTTGCGTGCATCCTGGAATACTGCTACCGCGTCGACTTGACCATTCAGCAGCGCCATAACCGCAGCGTCATGACCTTTAATCGTTACGCCTTGTACATCTGTATCCGGGTCAATGCCAGCTTTTTTCAGCTCAGCAGCCGGGAATACATAACCAGCGGAAGACGTTACATCCTGCCAGCCGATCTTTTTGCCTTTCAGATCAGTCAGCGATTTGATTGGGGAATCTTTTTTGACGATAATCATCGATTTGTAGTAGTTAACTTTTTCGGTTGTTGGTTGGCCGGTCTCGTCATTTACACCGTAGCGCAGCGCTTGCAGCAGCAGGTCAGCAGCCTTGCGGTTGTCGTGAGCGAGTACATACGCATTTGGAGGCAGGAAGCCTACATCCACCTGGCGGGATGCCATCGCTTCAACGATCGTGTTATAGTCTGGAGAAACGGATACGCTTACCGGAATGCCCAGCTTGTCGCCCAGCAGTTTTTCCAGTGGTTTTGCTTTAGCTTCCAGTGTTTCTGCATTTTGTGATGGTACGAATTGAACTTTCAGCTCTGTTGGTACATACGCCGTGCTGGCTGCTGTACCAGAGCTTGCGGATGTGGAAGGATTGCCTCCACAGGCAGTCAGACCGACTGCAAAAGCTAGAGTCATGCCGATTGCTAATACTTTTTTAAACAACGTTATTTCCCCCTAAGATGTCATAAGATATAAGCTTATGTAACGCTATGAACAGATTCAGCGACCACACAATATGCTGCCCCTTTGCACACAGAATCATGCAATGGGATTGGTGATAAAATACAGTGGAGCTGGAAACTGGCAAGGTTCACAAATCGTATTCTACCAGCGTTCGAAAAAGGAAGGGTCAAAACAAAAGATGAATTATGTAATAAAAATGTAAACACGTATCGCAATGTAAACGTCACTGTTTACAATGTAATAATATTCATATGATAAAGTGATTTCGTTTGATGGATCAGAACAGAAAGGGACGATAGACATGAAAGCCATTTCTTCTATATATAGGTCAGCTTCATATCGATCAGGCAGTGAACAATCAGACGATGAAGCGACGACAACTCCCAATGAGCCGGAGCAAAAGCAGCATTTTGCATTACGATTGATGGCTACTACGGATCTGCATGTGAGCTTGACGGGCTATGATTATTATCGTGATCAAGATACGAATCATATGGGGCTGTCGCGCACGGCTGCATTAATTCAGCAGGCGCGCAGCGAGGTTACCAATCATATGCTGTTTGATAATGGCGATATTTTACAGGGCAATCCGTTAGGGGATTATGCCGCAGAGCATCGGTACTGGCAAAAGGAACAGGCGGAGGCAGGGGCGCATCCGCTGATCGACCTGATGAATAAGCTGGATTATGATGCAGCGACACTGGGAAATCATGAGTTTAATTATGGACTGGACTATCTGGAGCAATGTATAGCGGGTGCTAATTTCCCGTATACGAATGCCAATGTGTATGAGTGGAGTGGACAGCAGCGTAGTCCACTGCTATCGCCGTATATCCTGCTTCCTCGTACGCTATATGATGTGGACGGAGCAGAAGCGGAATTATGCATTGGAGTCGTTGGAGTTGTTCCTCCGCAAATTATGAACTGGGATCGTAAGCATCTGGAGGGCAATATTGAAGCGATGGATATGGTTGCAGCAGCGAAGCACGCAGTGGCAGCAGCCCGCCAGGGGGGTGCACAGCTTGTCGTTCTACTTGCACATTGCGGCTATGCCGAGGAGGATACGCCAACGATTAGCGAAAATGCAGTGTTGCCGCTCAGTCGATTAGAAGGTGTGGATGCGTTATTTTTTGGACATGCGCATAAGCTATTTCCAGGCGAGGAATTTGCCGGACGACCGGGCGTTGATCTGGAGCAAGGGACGATTCATGGCGTACCTGCTGCTGAGCCAGGGGTATGGGGAAGCCATCTAGGGCTGATCGATCTGGAACTCGAACGCACAGCAGGTGCATGGTCGGTCGTTGCAGGACGTGGTAGGGTACGCCCTATATTTGATCCGGTATCGAATCGGGCACTTGTTGAGCCAGTTGCAGAGCTAGAGCAGGCTGCTGCTGATGCTCATGCGAAAACACTGGCGTATATTCATACACCCGTAGGACAACTGGATGCGCCGCTGCACACCTACTTTTCGCTCGTTACGGATACTGCGGTTGTACAGCTCATTAATGAAGCGCAGTGCTATGCAGGCGTTCGTTTGCTGGAGCAGACGCCATATGCGTCGTTGCCGCTGTTGTCTGCTGCCGCTCCATTCAAAACAGGTGGACGGTATGGCCCGCTGCATTATACAGCAATTACGCCAGGCGGTCTTACGTTACAGCATATGTCGGACATTTATAGCTATGCGAATACATTTTGTATCGTACGGTTAGATGGGAATGAGGTGCGTGAATGGCTGGAATGGTCGGCAGGCTTGTATAATACGCTCTCTCCTGACGATGAGCAGCAGGCGTTATTGAATACAGCATTCTCGCCATTTAATTTTGATGTGATCGATGGTCTGTCCTATCGCATTAATGTAGGTGTACCGCCACGCTATAATGCAGAGGGTGAGCTTATCCATGCGGATCATCATCGTATTATCGATATGACGTATAACGGCGAACCGGTAACCGCAGCGATGGAGTTTGCAGTAGCAACGAATCAATATCGAGCCTTTTCCACCCCGCTTGCCAATCCGGATGGACAGCGCGTTATTGTGGATGCTGGCGTTGAAAACCGGGAAGTATTAATCGAGTATGTGCGTCAGCAGGGCCATATCCAGCCTGTAGCGGATCATAACTGGTCGCTCTGTTATGATGCAGGGTATACGGATAAAGATACAGATACAACGGGCAAAGGAGCATCTCATTCTTCCAATCCGTTCGCTCATCCCCCGCGGCATGACGAATTGTCCGCGCAAGCATCCGAAGTATTATCCGTATCAGAGCAGCGACAGCAAAGCGCTGTGGAGCTTCATCCTGCGCCTCTACAAGCTACGGTTCAGGCAGTATTCCAATCATCGCCTGATGCACAAGGCTGGCTGAGCGAGCATCCGCTATTCTCTTTTGTACAGTTGGAGGCAGATGGGTTTGCAACGTATCGTATACGTATACCGGCGGAAGTGTAATAAATATAACGTAAACAATAGTATACAGAGGACAGCTCGAATGATCGAAGCTGTCCTTTTATCATCTTCAGAATGCGGTACAACAATTAAGAAGATAAGCTTTGCAGATCGTATCAGCTCTATATTAAAATTGAGACAGGAGGCGAGGAGATGGGTATAGAGTCGAATATGCTTGAAAGTACGATTCGTCAGTTTACACATTATAAGGAATTAGGCGAGAAAGCGATGCGACAGTTGGAGCCAGAGCAGCTTTTTGTAGCTCCGAATGAAGATAGCAATAGCATCGCTGTCATTGTGAAGCATTTATGGGGCAATATGCTTTCCCGCTGGACCGAGCTGCTTACAAGTGATGGAGAGAAGCCGTGGCGTATGCGTGATGAGGAGTTTGAATGGGCAGACGTGGATGCGGAACAGGTATGGAAGTACTGGGACGAGGGCTGGCAATGTCTGCTTGATGCGTTACAGCAGTTACAGCCAGAGCAACTGATGACGATCATCTATATTCGTAATGAGGGTCATACCGTACTGGAGGCGATCAACCGTCAATTATGCCATTATCCTTATCATGTAGGACAGATCGTGTATGCCGCCAAAATGTTAAAATCGACGAGCTGGGACAGTCTATCTATTCCTCGCCAGCGTTCGGCACAGTATAACAGCAATAAGTTTGATCAGCCGCGGCAACGCCGTCATTTTACTGAGGGCATATAAAGTAGATCGTAATCCATTAAGGAGGAGAAGCTATGAGCCAGCAACAAACGACATGGGATATTGAACTAACGGATGAACAACAGCAACGCCTCCGTTTACAATTTGAAAGTCAGCGTGAGCTGCAAAAGTTCATTTTGACTCTAAGGGTAGAACAACTGCTGGATTCGTACATCTATGACCCGCAGCAGCGTCGTATGGAAGGGAAGCTGTATGTGTATCATTGCTTTTGAGTAATGTTGAACGAGTGGTAGATTATACCGTGTAGATTATTCGTCAGATCAACGGCATGTTTATGAAGAATACGTATATTCCTAACATGTGTGCGCCTTATAAAGTTATACTTTCATGTTAAATGATCCCTGCTTCCATCACGGAATGCAGGGATTTTGCTATGCAATCGCAGGGAGTACATTCGCTGGAAAAGCACAACTTTTACCATATTGTAACGTACAAATGTACAACTGGAATCACAAAATCACATGATAGGGCATACCGAATCAGGAGGACATCAACGACATGATATTCAGAAGCATCACAGCGAAGCTCATACTTACAGCCAGACTAGCTACTGTAACCGCGCTCGCCCTTTCGCTTGCCACTGCTCCTTATGCAGCACCACAGGCGCAGGCGGCTGCAAGCGAGAAGCCTGCTGTTATTACGATTGCTGGTAAAGAGGTGAACTGGTCAACGGCTCCATTTGTAATGAAAGGAACAACGATGATTCCGCTTCGCGAAGCGGCACGAGAGCTTGGTGCACAGGCGACATGGGATGCAGCTACACGCTCTGTCGTTATGTACAATAACGGCGACCGGATCGCCCATGCGCCAGGCACAAAGATGATTACACTGGATGGCTTTACCCTGCATATGCCAGAAGCATCACGCAATGTGAACGGAACGATGATGGTGCCTGCGCGCTTTCTAGCAGACGCCTTCAAAGCAGAGCTGACGCTAAACTCTACACCACAGCAAGCAACGATTAATCTGACACCAGATGCATCGACAGTACGATCCAGTGCTGCGGAGAGCGTAGATACGTATTTGCAAAAGCAAGGCTATTCCGGTCTTGCACTCGTTGAATCCGGGGGCAAAGTTGTCCTGAAAAAAGGCTACGGCTTATCAGGAACTAATCAGGTAACAGGTCCGGATGGTATTTCGCGTATCGCCTCGCTCAGCAAATCATTTACTGCGGCGGCGATAATGAAGCTAATGGAGGATGGTAAGATCAGCCTGGAGGATAAGCTGACCCAATACATTCCTGATTTCCCGCGTGGCGATGAAATTACCGTGCATATGCTGCTGTCCCATACCGCAGGCTTTAACTCCAATTTCACACGCGCTGAGGGCAGAACACTGGAAGATACCGTGAACGAGATCAAGACGAAGCCACTACGGTTTGAGCCGGGTACAACCTTTAACTATAGCAATCAGGGCTATGTGCTGCTCGCCTATATCGTGCAGCTTGTCTCCGGCGAGACGTACGGTCAATACATCCAGCATACCTTCCTTGACCCGCTACAGATGAACCATACCGGCGAAGCTACGCGAGCGACCAAAACCATTGCAGGCTTTGTTAAGGATAAAGCAACAGACGACTGGATCGAAGGCGACTACTACTGGTCCCAATCCGGCACCGGCACCTTTTATTCCAGCCTTGACGATATGATAAAATGGTACAAATCCTTTGCTAACCATACCATCCTAAGCCAGTCCAGCGTAGACCGCATGCTCACCCCATACTCTAACCTGAAGCCCTACGGCTACGCGTTCCTGATCAAAAACATAGACGGCAAACGCACCATCTATCACAACGGCAGCGGCACCGGCTACGCTACAGGCTTCACCTACAACCTGGACAACGACGTCATGGTCATCCTGCTCGGCAATCACTACGGCATGGACATCGCCACCATGCTAACCGAAACCCAGACACTGGCAAACCATGCACTGGTGAAGTAGAGATTACTGAGCCACCACCTGTCAGTATATTATCACTATTAACTGTGAACACGATGTTGCATAGCAGAATTGACTTCATCATATGATGCAAGCGTAGATTCCATAAGTATAGAATAGATCAGACTTTCAAATTGCTCCTGAATATGAAGTCATTCTATAGCTCTAACATCAGAGCAATATCAGAGCATCATTCATGTTTAAAGAATTATTATTTAGAGTACCTCTATACCCACACTTTAATGAATTTAATGCTCAACTCATGTAGCAATCACCACGGAACGAAGGCAAGGAAATAAGGGAAAAGGACGACTTTGGAGGTGCGAGAATCTACAGGTACTCCCTCATCGGTAGATTCTCGTGCCTCCACCGGAGTCCGTTCCCTTATTCCTTGCCTGAGTGGTGCTACTCAACCCCGCGAGCAATAAATGAATTCCCAATACATACTTCATTATTTGACACTGCCCAAACACTCCCCAATCATAATAAACATTAGAACACACCACCCTTCACAGTAAAACCTAGCTGCCCCAGAGCAGCATAAGCCAAAGGAGGAATCACCCATGCAATCCATCATCAACTATGCCCACCGAGGCGCATCAGGTCATTGTCCGGAAAATACAATGGTTGCCTTTCGCCGTGGGTTAGAATTAGGAGCTACCGGCATCGAAACTGATGTGCAAATGAGCAAGGACGGTACGCTGGTACTTATTCATGATGAAAGTGTACAACGCACAACCGGACAGCCGGGAGAGATTAGCCAGCTACATATCGACGAAATTCGCCGTCTGGATGCAGGAAGCTGGTATAGCCGTGAATTTGCCGGTGAGTCGATTCCGACACTGGATGAATTGCTGGACTGGGCGGTGGATACAGAGCTAACATTGAATCTGGAGCTTAAAAATAATATCGAGCCCTATACAGGTATGGAGGAAAAGGTATTAAATGCTGTACGCGCACGCGGTTTGGAAGAGCGTACGATCATTTCCAGCTTTAACCACTATTCGCTTGTAACGTGTAAACGAATTGCACCGGAAGTGCGTACAGGTATTTTGTACGTGGAAAATCTGGTCGATCCGTGGAATTATGCACGCAACATAGGCGCTGAAGCACTGCATCCCTATCATGTGACGCTGGAGTCGTTCATCGTACAGCATGCCAATGCCGCGGGGATCATTAGTAATCCATTTACAATCAATGATCCAGAGCGGATGAAGCAGCTAATCGATATGGGATGTGCAGGTATTATTACGGATTATCCAGATCGCCTTCATGAGCTGATGCATAGCACTGCCGGACAGATCAGTAACCCGTTATAAAGATGAATAAAAGATAAAATTACAATAATAAATCATTTGTCTATTCAACATCAGCGCACCGCGTACGTTATATAAAGTATGCGGTGCGATTTGTGTTGTATAAAGCTGTGTTTTCGGTTATTTTGTGGTATGTTTAAAGTCTGCCCCTGCTGATTGCTGACATTGGACAGCGGAGGTTAAACCACACTAGATGCCACGGAAACAACGGATAATAATGACCAAACTGAAACTTTCCAAGCGTAACAGAAATGGTTACAATAATGGATATCCATGATCCTGGCGCCGCATGGGAGATAAGCAATGAGAAAATTACGAATAGGACGCTACTTGAAGCTTAACACCATTCGGCTGCTTCGATTGCGGAAGGGCGCGCATCAGGTCGCAATCGGATTTGCAGTGGGATTGATTCCAAGCTGGTATCCACTGCTTGGCATTGGTCCACTATTGTCACTCGGACTTAATCGTTTAGTTAAAGGTGCATTACCGGCAGCCATTTTTGCCGCTTCACTCGATTCATTTGTCTGGCCGCTTACCTTTTTTCTCAATTATCATACCGGTCATCTGCTCATTAGCTTGTTTCATTCGGCACGCTGGCCGTCTCGAATGCTTCATATCAAAATGCCGGATTGGCCAGAGGATTATATGCAGCCGTTACATGCGTCACATCACTTGCGAGATGCAGGGATGTACTTTGTGACCGGGGCGGCTGTGAACAGTATAATCTTTGCCGTTCTGATTTATGTGGTGATTAAATGGGTGATGCTCAAATACCGCAAGCCGCTGCTTCAGTTGATGCGCGGTAAAAAATAATTCTTCCTGCAACCAGTCAGCCAAACAAGGGTATTAATGTATACTGCTATTTCTTTCAATACGATTTCAATCTTCAGTATGGAAGAAATGCAGTCTGTGATGTGCTCACAGTAAGGATGTGCACAGTCACAGACTGCCGACACAGCTAATGATCAACTACTCGGTTCTAAAGGAGGAACACCCGTGAACTTCGGAGCCCGCATGCTGAAGACCGGTATCGCGGTCACACTTGCCCTATATGTAAGCTCCTGGCTCGATTTAAAACCACCTGTCATTGCGGCCATTGCTGCCATTTTCGCCATGCAGCCTTCGATTTATCGCTCATTTCGCTACTTTCTGGATCAGATTCAGACGAATACACTTGGCGCTATACTCGCCTTGCTGGGCGGAATGGTCTTTTCCAACGATCCGATTGCGGTTGGCTTGATGTGTATTGTTGTCATTATGATCTGTCTGCGCTTGAATATGGGCGATACGATCGGCTTGACGCTGGTAACTGTTATTTCCGTGATGGAAGTATCGGGTATGGGTCAATGGCAATTTGCGCTGAATCGATTTACACTCAGTATTATCGGAATTGTATCTGCATTTCTGATTAATGTGCTGGTCGCGCCGCCCAAGCCACTGGAGCAATTCAAAGGACAAATTGAAGGTACATTTGCGAAAATGTCATTGCTGCTTCGTACAGCGGTATCGGATGAGATCAAGGAAGCGGTATTCCGTGATGAAAAGCGTTCGCTTGAAGGATCAATTCAATCGCTGTCCGATAAATACAATCTGATGGAAGAAGAGCTTGGTAAGTTGAATCGTCCATCGATGACGACTCAGCGTCATCTGGTTGTGAATAAGCAGATGGTGACGACACTTCGTAAAGGAATGGACGTGCTGACGGCAATTGAGCAGCATTATTTTCAGGCGGAACGAAGCCCGGAGATCGATGAATATTTCGATTCTCATCTGGAAAAGCTGATCAAATTCCATGAGCACATCCTGCTAAAATCCGATAACAAAATTAAGCAAAACGGTAGTGAGGCAACCGAAGTCGACGCTGCCAATGACAAGTTTTTGGATACGATGATCGAGCGTTATCAGCAAAACTTTGGCGGTGTGCTGCGATTGTCGATCGTAGCCGCAGTCATGTATGATTATGGTTACCAGTTAGAGCGATTGAATCGACTGGTTGACCATGTGAATGGCTCCTCCGGACGCGACAAGGACCATGCGAAGGATGACGATTCAGGTCAAAAGCTTCACGATGAGCTGCAATCTGATGCCGAAGCGCGCTCCAAGCGTTCGAGACGGAATTTTCCAACCTGGCCCTGGAAGTGATATCCCGGGCCGGGCTAATGTACACATCTAATATGTAAAATTAAAAATTACGCATTCGGTTTAAAGGAGATCGACGGGAATGATCAATGGAATCCCATACGAATTGGAAAAGTCTATCGGTTATAAACTTACAATTGCTTCACGCCTTGCAAGTAATCGTCTTAATCAGCAGTTCCGCGATGCCGGTTATCCAGTAACTTATGAGCAATGGATACTTGTTTCATATTTGTGGAAACGCGATGGACAGACTCAGAATCGTCTGGCTCGCTTATCGCGCAAAGATCAGCCAAGTGTCTCCAGGCTGATTGACAATATGATTCGACGGGGAATGGTCATTCGCGTACCTCATCCAGATGATCGTCGTACGAATTTGATTTATCTGACCGATTATTGTCGCAGTATTCTCGATGATCTGGCAGCTAAGGCCTATCAGACCATCGAAGAAATTTTCAAAGGCTTTACCTCGGAAGAACGCGAGTTCACCGCGAAAATGATTGACCGTATTATCAAAAACATGGATTGAGTTTCTGTCCCTACCGTTATCTTTTTGCCATTATGGTTAAATTGTTGATAGTGGCTAATGAGAAAACAACAGGAGGGACAAGCGATGATATCAACTGAGGAAAGACAACGCTGCATTGAAGCTTGTATGGAATGTGTGGAGGCATGTAACAACTGTTATGTGTCATGTTTGGGCGAAGAGCATATCGCGATGATGCGCGAATGCATTCGTCTTGACCGCGAATGCGCAGATATGTGCCAGTTTGCGATTAAGGCGATGAGCTCCAATAGCCCGTATATGCAACAAATTTGCGAGCTGTGTGCACAAATCTGCGAAGACTGCGCCCAGGAATGCGGAAAGCATCAGCACGACCATTGCCAGCGTTGTGCCGAAGCATGCCGCCACTGCGCCGAAGCCTGTCGCAGCATGGCTGCCTAAAGGCAGAGCGAGCATCTTTAACCCGATGTATCTGTGCCTGGATCAGATTGCGTAAAATAACATTGTCATACCATTCGCTTCAATTACAGAATACTCTCATGTAAGGTATCGATTCCATAGCGGTATGCATTGCTATGCTACGACATGATCATACTGGATGAGGATAAAACTTTAATAAACCAGTACAAACAGTATAGAGAAGGAGCCGATGATCAGATTAATGTATCTGATTATCGACTCCTTTTTGTATGTATAAAATATCTCCAAAAACGGCAAGGATTGCTCAATTTATGTTTATTTAATTCTGAAAAGCAAATAGTATAATATTACCTATACATGAAGTAATTATTGTAAACGAATTAAAGAATGAAGGTATGATGCGAGTAGCACTTCACTGCGGGAAGGAAATAAGGACGTTCCCTTATTCCTTCCCGCAAGTGATGGATGCACCTACACTTCCAAACTCACTTCATACCTCATCAAGCAGCTACTCATATAGGCAAGCTTCAACATGCAACTTACAACCAAGCCCCGTGCAAAACCATGTATAATAGAGTATAGTAGAATATGATGTTGACGGAAAAGGAGATTACTTATGATTGCAAAAACAGAACAGGATATCGAAGGATTAAAGAAAATTGGTAAAGTCGTCGCGATCATTCGTGACGAACTCAAAAATATGGCACAGCCTGGCGTACGCACGATTGATCTGGATCGTCGTGCTGGTGAATTGTTTGAACAATATGGTGCAATCTCTGCACCCCAATCTACGTATGACTTTCCAGGGTACACCTGCATTAGCGTTAACGAAGAGGTAGCGCATGGTATTCCGGGTGACCGCGTTATTCAGGAAGGCGATCTGGTAAACGTAGATGTATCAGCTTCGCTGGACGGCTATTTTGCAGATACTGGCGTATCTTTTGTTGCTGGCAAAGGTGATCCGAAGCTGGAAGCGCTCTGCGATGCGTCCATTCAGGCATTTGATGCAGCGATGAAAAAGATCAAGGCCGGCTCCAAACGCAGCAATGCAGGTAAAGCAAGCCATAATACGGCACGCAAGCTCGGATTTACAGTGATTACGAACCTGACCGGTCACGGTATTGGCAAATCGCTGCATGATGATCCGGAATATATTTTAAGCTATTATGATCCAACCGATAACGATCTGTGGAAAGAAGGCAGTGTCATCGCCTTTGAACCATTCGTTTCGACCAAAGCCGAGGAAGTATATGAATCCGGTGATGGCTGGACATTGAAAACAGATGACGGTAGCTATGTTGCACAATATGAGCATACGCTGATCATTACCAAGGGCGAGCCGATCATTTTGACCCGATAACACTGAAAAAGCCGCATGACAGAAGTGAATCTCCGTCGTGCGGCTTTGTTATTTGCAAATATGAAAAAAAAGTCGTAAAATAAAAAATGCTCTGCCAAAAAGCAGAACAGTTCGATGCATTTATATACTTACGAATCATAACATACATGATAGAGAATTGTCAATAGATAATTTTGAAGGGGTGATGGCAGTATGGCAACCGAGGAACAGGATTGGAAACAGGAACAGCAGCGTGTAGATGACGTCACTGCCAAAATTAATCGTAAAATGTCGGTGCTGGAACAGGAGGTTGGTGAAAGCCGCGGTGATGTCGTTGGCATGCGGAAGGACTTCTGGGACGAGGTTTCGATTAACTTTAGCGAGCAGGATGATGTAGGTGAAACATCCACCAGCTTACGTCAGCAATCTCAGGTACTGTCTGAGCTGGAGCTGAGCCACCGTCGTTCTAGCCTTACGCTGGACAAGCTGCGCCGACTGTCCACGTCTCCTTATTTTGGACGGATTGATTTTAGAGAGCAGGGACAGGAGCAAACCGACCGTATTTATCTGGGGATCGGCTCATTTCTGGATGATAATGAAGAAGATTTCTTAATATATGACTGGCGTGCGCCTGTATCTAGCTTGTACTACGATGGTGCACCCGGACATGCGTCGTATCGCACACCGGTAGGCAATATCGAAGGTGAGATGGAGCTGAAGCGTCAATTTGTTATTCGTGATGCGGAGATCAAAGTATTGTTCGATACCGGGGTTACGATTGGCGATGAGCTGTTGCAGCAGGTGCTGAGTCATAGTGCTGACAATCAGATGAAAAATATCGTCGCTACCATTCAAAAGGAACAAAATAGCGTCATTCGCAATGACAAAAGCCGGATGCTCATCGTACAGGGGGCTGCCGGAAGTGGTAAAACATCGGCTGCGCTACAACGGGTCGCCTACCTGCTGTATCGTTATCGGGATAATCTGCGTGCTGATCAGATGGTGCTATTTTCGCCGAACTCGATGTTTAACAGCTATGTGTCGACCGTTTTGCCAGAGCTGGGTGAAGAAAATATGCAGCAGACGACGTTTCAGGCTTATCTAGAAATTCGGATCGGCCGCGAATTCGATCTGGAAGATGTATTTTCACAGATGGAGTACCTGCTTGCCTGGTCAGACGATGATGGACATCCGGCACGCGTGAAGGGTATTCGTTACAAGTCATCGCTCGATTACTTCCGAGCGATTCGTCGTTATGCCGAATTGCTGCTGCATGATGGCATGAAGTTCAGACCGATTCGTTTCCAGGGGCATGAGATTGTATCCACACAGCAAATGGAGCAAAAGTTCTACAGCTACGATCCTGCCGTCAAGCTGGGCAATCGGATGGAGCTGATGCGCGATTGGTTGCTTAAGGAAGTGAATGAGTTTGGACGCCGTGAGCGCAAAGAACCGTGGGTAGAGGAACAGATTCAGATGCTCACCACGGATGACTACCATCGCGCGTATACGATGATGCGACGCAAGCAGAAGAATAAGACGGTATCGTTTGACGATTTTCAGTTGGAAACGGAAATGGCTGCACGGATGGTTGTGAACAACTGGCTCAAGCCATTGCGTAAATGGGTAAAACGACTGCGGTTTATCGATCTGGGCGGATTGTATCGCCGTTTGTTCGAGGATGAGGAGTGGTTCCAGCGTATACATGATGGCGAATTGCCGGATGGCTGGGCAGAATTCGCACCACAAACCGTTAAGCGGATGCGTCAGGGGGAGCTGGGCTATGAGGATGCGACACCGTATCTGTATTTAAAAGAACAGCTACAGGGCTTCCGCTCCAACACGGCGATCAAGCATATTATCGTCGATGAGGTGCAGGACTACTCGCCATTCCAGCTTGAATTTATGAAGCGTCTGTTCCCACGCGCACGTATGACGGCACTTGGTGATCTGAATCAGGCGATCTACAGCCATAATTCGGTGTTCGATGAAGAAACGCCGTTAATGGAGCTGTATGGACGCGAGCAGACTGAACTGATCCGTCTAACGCGCAGCTACCGTTCTACGTATGAGATCGTTGATTTTACACGAGCGATGCTACCTGGCGGCGAGCAGATCATTCCATTTAACCGCCGGGGCAATAAGCCTGTCGTCGCAATGTATGATGACCGTGAAGATATGCATCAGGAGATTGTGCGCAATATTCACGACCTGCAACAGCAGGGCTATCAGTACACCGCTATCATTTGTAAAACTGAAAGTGAATGTACGCAGGCCTACGAAGCACTCAAAGACCAGATCACGATGCGTAAAATGACCAAAAACACGCCTGTATTTGAAAAGGGAACGATCATCATCCCTGCTTATCTGGCCAAAGGCGTCGAGTTTGATGCCGTTATTTTGTACAACGCATCGACAGAGCAATATCACCGTGAAGCAGAGCGCAAGCTGTTTTACACCGCCTGCACCCGCGCCATGCATCTGCTGTACGCCTACTCTGTTGGCGAAGTGACACCGTTTATTAGCGCTTTGGACTCCCAGCTATATGAACAGCATGATTATCGCGGTTGATAGATAAAGGCATAGCAAGAATAGAGGCAAAAATATACGTCTATCTGTAATCTGTGTACCGGCGTATGACTTCAGCTTACGATCCGAATAAAATAAGCAGAACAAACAGGCAGGGCTTTTGCACAATAGTGTAGTAAGTCTTGCCTGTTTGCTTATTGTAGTTCCACCAGCAACTCGGTCGTACGCCCGGCATATAACCGATGCAGCTCCTTCCGATACTGGGACGGCGTACATCCATGATGCTGCTTGAACACCGATATAAAATAGCTCAGGCTATCAAACCCAACCTCCAGCGAAATATCGACAATTTTACGATCACTGCTTTTCAGCAAACGACATGCCTGCTGCGTACGGTAGCGATTAATGTAATCGATCGGACTTTTCTGTGTCATTGCTTTAAAAAAGCGGCAAAAATGCCCTTCACTCATATTCACCTGCTCAGCCAGCTCACGTAAGCGGAGCGGTTGTGCATAATGTGTGTGAATATGACGGAGCACCGTTTTTAGACGCTCGATCCGATCATAGGCAATAGCAGGTGCGGGCTCTTGCTGGTGATCCATATGCTCGTACATCATGCTGATGATCAGACACAGATACGCCTTGGTCGTCAGTTCATAGGCAACCGGTCTGCTTAGATTTACCTGCACGATCTGTTGGAGCAAGCGCAAAATATCCTGCTGCCACGAGACACTACCATCGATATGAAGCAATGGGTGCTTGTCCTGTGAGAGTAACGGGTCCAGATAGCTCGCTTGAATCGTATCGTATGAGCTGCTATTCAGCAGCGACATGCCAAACACAATCGCAGCAAAGCTGCATACATGATCGTCAATCTGATACGCCGTATGAATCTCGCCACTGTTTACAAAAATCGCTTCGCCTGCTTTCACCTCACAGCTAACCGCCCCCACCTGAAATAGCGCCTTACCCTCCGTGACCATAATAAACTCCGGCTCTTCATGCCAGTGACATTCCAAAATAATATCGTCATGCAGATTACCCATCTCATAAATGCTAACCGGATACATCAGACTGCCATGAATCCGATCCTCACGCAGCCGCTCACGTAAAGGCTCAAAGCTTTGCATCGTACATCCCCCTTGATTGTCTATATCGCCTCTATATCAAAATCCTGCTACTTTTTATCAAAATAAAAGAAGAAAAGCGCTTTCTTAATCAATATCATTATACACATAGACGAATAACACAAACAAATCATAGCTTGATATACGGCATTATTTTTCATCAATCCTTCAATTGAAGGCGAAAATGCCAGTTGAATGCGAGAAAGGACGAATACAATGAAATTTACCGATGGCTACTGGATGACTCGAAAAGGCTATACGATGCAGCACCCGATGGATATTCGTGATATCGTGCGCAAAGGAGATGAAGTGACTCTCTATGCCGCGACCAAGCGAATCGAACGTAAGGGCGATACATTGAATGGTACATTGCTCAAGGCGACACTCAGCTCGCCTATCCCGAATGTGATCAAAGTAACGCTTAACCATCATAGAGGCGGTGTGGTGCAATCACCGCAGTTTGAGCTGGCATCCCTGGATACGAATATTCAGGTGGAAGAGAACGAGCAGCTATTCTCCTTCCAGAGCGGCGAACTCAAAGCAACCGTGCACAAAAATAAAGGCTGGAACATTAGCTTCGACTATAGTGATCGTCACCTTACAGGTAGTATAAATCGCGGTCCTGGCTACATTAACGGCCCGGAGGACAACGTCTTTTTCCGTGAGCAGTTAGAGCTGGGTGTCGGGGAATATATTTACGGACTGGGTGAGCGTTTTACACCGTTTGTGAAAAATGGACAGGCGGTTGACATCTGGAATGAGGACGGCGGCACAAGCAGCGAGCAGGCGTATAAAAATATTCCGTTTTATTTGTCCAGCCGTGGGTATGGTGTGTTTGTAAATCATCCTGAGCGTGTATCATATGAGATTGCTTCCGAAAATGTATCGAAGGTGCAATTTAGCGTAGAAGGCGAGACGCTGGAATACTTTATTATTGGCGGCAGCAATCCGAAGGAAGTGCTGGACAACTATACTACGCTGACCGGTAAGCCAGCTTTGCCACCAGCATGGACATTTGGACTGTGGCTGACCACATCGTTCACGACCGACTATGATGAAGCGACGGTGAATCATTTTGTGGATGGCATGGCAGAGCGTGATTTGCCGTTGTCAGTATTCCATTTTGACTGCTTCTGGATGCGTGAATACCAGTGGTGTGACTTTAAATGGGATGAGCGTATGTTCCCCGACCCGGAAGGCATGCTGAAGCGTCTCAAAGATAGAGGACTGAAAATCTGTGCCTGGATCAATCCATATATCGCTGAGAAGTCATACCTGTTTGACGAAGGTATGGAGCAGGGGTATCTGGTGAAGCGTCCGGATGGCAGTGTGTGGCAATGGGATATGTGGCAGGCAGGCATGGCACTGGTCGATTTTACGAATCCAGCAGCAGTGGAATGGTATCAATCCAAGCTGAAAGTATTAATCGATCAAGGTGTCGACTCTTTTAAAACCGACTTTGGCGAGCGTATTCCGACAGACGTCGTCTATTATGATGGCTCCGATCCGGTTAAAATGCATAACTATTACACCTTCCTATATAACAAAGTCGTCTTTGAACTGCTGGAAGAGCAGCTTGGCGTTAATGAAGCCGCATTGTTCGCACGTTCAGCAACGGTGGGCGGACAGCAATTCCCGGTTCACTGGGGCGGCGATTGCTCATCTACATTTGAATCGATGGCTGAATCACTGCGTGGCGGCTTGTCGCTCGGTGTATCCGGCTTTGGCTTCTGGAGTCATGACATTTCCGGCTTTGAAATGACAGCCGCTCCATCCGTATATAAGCGCTGGGTACAGTTCGGTATGCTGTCTTCGCATAGCCGTCTGCACGGTAATGAATCGTACCGTGTACCGTGGCTGTTTGACGAGGAATCGGTAGACGTGCTGCGCAAATTCACGAAGCTCAAATGCCAGCTCATGCCTTATCTGTTCGATGCAGCCGTAACTGCGACACAGCAAGGCGTGCCGATGATGCGCCCCATGGTGCTCGATTTCCATCACGATCTCGCTACCCATACGCTGGATCGTCAATACATGTTCGGAGACTCGCTGCTCGTTGCACCGATTTTCAATGAGCAAGGTGAAGCAACGTACTATGTGCCAGCAGGCAAATGGACCAACCTGCTTACAGGCGACACGGTAGAGGGTGGACGCTGGTATCAGGAAACGTACGATTATATGAACCTGCCCCTGCTCGTCAAACCAGGCAGCCTCATCGCCTTTGGCGCAGAAGAGAACAAGCCAGATTACAACTATGCCGATGGCGTTCAACTCCATCTGTTCGAACTCGCAGACGGCCAAACCGCTAACGCACAGATCGTCAACATGGACGGACAATCCGCTGGCAACGTAACCGCAACTCGTAGCGGCAACACGATCGAATTCACAACAACCGGCTCCATCACCAACTGGTCGATCGTCCTACGCGGCATATCAAACATAGCATCAACAACCGGCGGCTCATCCACTACCAGCGAACAAGGCACGATCATCACTACCGATCAAAACATAACTACAGTTCGCATTGAGCTGTAAGTGTAGTTAAAATAGACTGAATGAATAGCGTTGCCGAATCGTAGTCACCATACTAGCTACAATAGCTACGAATCGATCAAACTATCATAACCGCCGATGCTCCAACGAATACCTGTACTACATTAAAACGCATGATCTAACTCATCTCATTCAAACCAAACTAAAACAGTCAGCTTCACATTACTATCAAAATTGCTGTTCCATAAGCAACATTCAAGCCTTTATAACGTATCCAAAAATAAGGCAAATTCAGATCACTACCTTGCCTATTACCAAATGCAATTATCTAAAACAATAAAAATTAAAAGACTTAAAAGACTTAAAGATTTAAAAAACTTGCAAGCCTTAAAAGGCAACCTACGAGAATGACAACCACTTACAACCCGAAAGGGCAGCTATTGCTTCACCAGCAGGCTGCCTTTTTCGCATATTATTTAAAGGATTCAAAGTATTTAAAGGATTTAAACGATTTAAACGATTCAAAGAATAGATAGTAAAACTAAAAACAGAATTAGACCAGCAAAGGAGAGAAGAAATAATTGTAAGCACCTGCAACGATACTCAAGGACTTGCTTCTGTTATCACGATTCGTATGCAAGTTTTATTGTCAGTAACGCATTAAATGGATGATTGTGACTAACTACTTAACAGTATGAGAAAAAGTAAGGCTATTAGAAAAAGCTATTAAGAGAGATATAGAATCACAATGTTGATTTCAATACTAAGATAATGCCAAAAGGGAAAATGTTGCTTATACGAAGTTGCCCTGTTTGTTGCAACCAGCACGGAACGGAGGGAAGGAAATAAGGGAAAAGGACGACTTTGGAGCCCGGGAATCTTCTTTCACACCTCATCCAAAAGATTCCCGGGCTCCACCTGAGGACGTTCCCTTATTCCTTACCGGAAGTGATGGATGCCCCAGCACACAGTTGTTGAACGCGTCGCTTATCTTAATACAGCCCACCTTTCACACCCATACCGACCGTCTAAGCCCAACAACCAATTCATCCTGTAAAATCCGCACATCCGCCTATCATCCACCCCGCAAACTGTATAAAAGTTGAAATAAAAGAACGAATGTTCTAAGATAATAAAAAACGCTATGCAAAGAAGTTCATAATCATTTCCGCTTCACCCCCCATTACACATCGACACAAGGAGGCTTTATTATGAAACTGTACACCATTCATTCCATCCGCACGAACAACTTTAAAGACACCGAGATGCTGGAAAAGATTCAAGACGTATGGCAGCAAGCCTATAGCCGCTTAGATGGCAAGCCAGCAATACTGTACGGTGTGTATCACGATTATGAGAGCGATTACAAAGGTGATTATTCCCTCACTACAGCACTGGCTGATAGTCATGGTGGAGCGACAGAGCTTGAACTGCCTGTTACTGCTGAATATCGGGTATTTGAAGCAGCAACGAGCGATCCGCAAGGCGTTATCCAGCTATGGAAGCAGATCTGGCAACTGGAGGAGCAGGGTGAGCTGAGTCGCGCGTATACATTTGATTATGAAAAATATGAGCCGGATGGTCGTATTACGATACATATTGCACTCGCTCCAGAGCTGTCCAGCGAGACGAATATGGACTCCGAGCAACCAGCGTCTATTTAAGCAGGGCAAGCGTAAAACAGAAGCTCAGTCCTACACCACATTAATAGAGCATCAATCATGCAGAACAGCTTAACCCAGCCATACACAATAGTAGCAAAACAGAATGTTAACAAAAAAGCGGCGATCTCATCTTAAACGAGATCGCCGCTTTTCTTATATTTGTACATTTGCACAAACAACAATTAGTACCGTTTTAATCGACTTTAATATGAATCGATGGGCTTTGCTGTGCAGGTGTTTTTTTAGCACGTACCATATAGATCGCACCGATCACGATATACACGATGATAAAGAAGACTGAATAACGATACATCGACGTATAGCTTGTTGCGCTGGCAATCGTACCGAGAATCATCGCACCGAGAGCGACACCCAGATCAAGTGAGTTAAGGAACATGCCGTTTGCCATGCCGCGTTGATGTGGATTAACGACCTGAATCATCCATGTTTGCATCGTTGGTTGTAGTGCTCCCCAGCCAAGACCATAGCAGAGTGCTGCGGCAAGCAATCCGAGTGTGGAATGCGCCAGCGAAAGTAATAGCAGACCGGCGATCAATAACAACGCCCCTGGTACTAACAACGCTTTTGGACCGAAGCGATCATACAGTTTACCAGAGAAAGGACGAATCAGGATTACCGCAAGGGCATTGAACAGGAAAAAGTAACCCGGATTAGCGATATGGGCTTCACTGCCGAACAGCGCGATAAAGCTCACCAGTCCACCATACGTTACAGACATTAGAAAATTAAGTAAGCTCGGCAGCAGCAACTTGCGTTCAAAGCTTGATGTTTTGCGTGGTGCAGTGGAGGAAGGCTGTGAATTGCCATCCAGCTTATGCATGATCTTTGTGTTCACTGCATCTTGATTGCTCGCCATATTTGTTCCGGAAGCAGATGCCTGTGAACTAGCTTGCATAGTTGTTGGCTGCGTAGCGGTATCGTTTGGATGGTGTAGGTTCGCTGTATCTGCTGGTTTTGCACGATGCTTGCCGGAGATTAAACTGTAAGCGAGCGGGAACAGAATCATAATAAACAGCGAGCCAAGCACGACAAGCGGTGTGAATCCGTACTGCTTCTCAATCCACATCCCGATCAGTGGTCCCATCGACATCGAAATCGTTGTCGATAAGCCAAAGTAACCCATGCCTTCACCCATCCGATTACGAGGGATAATATCCGACACCATCGTCGGGAAGGTTGTACTGTACATCCCGAATCCAAAGCCGAAGATGACACGCATCACCAGCAGGGCGATGATCGAAGCACTGAAATAATAGCCGACCGTTCCGAGCAGTGCAATCGCCAGTCCGCCAAATAAAATGATATTGCGTTTACCAAGCTCCAGCGCTTTAGCAGAAAATAGGCGTGATACGATCGCCGATAATGCCATTAGACTGGTACACAGACTGACATAAAAGTCACCGGCATTAAAATGCTCCCTCATATAGAGCGGGAGCGAGGATAGAATCATATGCAGATTTAAAAATACAAGCAGATTACATGCGGTCAGGACAAGAAATTCTTTTGTCCATAGACGGGCAACAGGCCCCTTTGCAGCTCCATCGGCTGCCTGTACAGGTATAGCGGTTTTTGTTTGTTCCATATTGCAGTTCTCCATTTCCTATAAAATACACGTTCATATGAGCAGACGTCATCCCGCTTATACTTCCTCCAGCCGGGAGCGCAGCTTATGCAGTAGCTGGCTGAGCTGCTCCATATGCTCAGGTGTGATCAGCTCTGTTATCTCTGCGTTATGCTGTGCTTCCAGTGCATGCACCTTTTTCATCAGCTCGCGTCCATCTTCATTGGGATAGACGAGGAAGGCACGCCGGTCATGCGGATCAATTTCCTTACGAATCAATCCTTTACGGTGCAGCACATCGAGAATGCGCGCCGTAGTGGGCTGATCCTTATAAGCATGGGTCGCCAGTTCCTTCTGATTCATACCTTCCTGTTCACAAATGTAATACAGGACGCCCCATTGCTCAGGTGTAATATCATATTCCTTCAATTTGGCAGCGAACATATTGCTCACTCTGCGATAGGTGCTGCCCAGAAGAAACCCGATCGAATCCAGCTCTTGTATGGTCATACATAAAGCTCCTTTCTTTATCCAGAGAATACCAAGCATAGCGATTCACTACGTTCCAAATAATTAGTTGTTAATGCAATTATAATTAATGCAATTAAAATTTGCAATAAAAAAAGCGGGAATCTCAAAGATTCCCGCGTGGTGTGTGGTTTCATAAATGAAGCCTGCAATCACTTTCCTGATGATGTTCACCTCGTTAGAAGTGGGTCAGGGCGTTCAAGCAGCTTCTTATTTTGTGTTAGCTTCTTCTTTTACTTGTTCTTTCGCTTGTGGAACACTTTCCCAGTCTTTCAGGAAGCGCTCAATACCGCTGTCAGTCAGAGGGTGTTTCCACAGTGTAGGAACGAGTGTACCTGGGATTGTCGCGATGTGCGCGCCAGCCAGAGCTGCTGCTCTTACGTGCTCCAGGTTACGGATACTTGCTGCAATGATTTCGGATTCCAGACCGTAAGTGTCAAGGATTTGACGCAGGTCACGAATCAATTGCATACCGTCGATACCGATATCATCCAGACGACCTACGAATGGGCTGATGAAAGTAGCGCCTGCTTTAGCAGCCATCAGACCTTGAGCTGGAGTGAAGATCAGCGTTACGTTTGTTTTGATGCCTTCTTTGGAAAGCTGGTTACAAGCATACAGACCTTCTTCAGTCATAGGCAGCTTGATAACGATGTTTGGAGCCCATTTTGCGATTTCGTGAGCTTCTTTCAGCATACCTTCAGCGTCAAGGCTAACAACCTCAGCACTTACAGGACCATCGATGATTTCACAAATTTCGTCAATAACATCTTTGAAAACGCGTCCTTCTTTAGCGATCAGAGATGGATTTGTTGTTACACCATCTACGATACCGAGACGAGCGATACGTTTAATTTCGTTAAGGTTACCTGTGTCCAAGAAAAATTTCATTGCTCTCTTCCTCCTCAAAATAGATATATATGGTTTTGCCCTAGCATAAGGCAACTTGCCAGCGACAATACACCAGTGCAATCGGGATATGCATATGTGTACATTACCCATTAACACCCATATGTACACCCGGTGCCGGATGTTTATTTGTGCGTACAAATTGCTTGACACAAGCTGCGATATTCTGCGAGCAGAATAGGGGGCCTGCCGATAAATCTCACGCTTCAAACCGCAAACGTGAAATTAGCTATATTTAGTTTTTACCACAATTCCAAACAACATACAATGGGGCTGGACTCGTTTAACCTGCGCTTTACAATGAAGCAAAGATAAACCCAAACCAATATGTTGATTTTTACAAACTCTGAAAACTAGATATGGTATAAAAATCGCTGTTATGAATGTCAAAATGAGTCTTTCAAAAAAACAAAAGAATTTTATGGATAACGCTATCAATTTATATCCGATTTTATATTTGTGCTAAAAGAGACGAGCAAACAAATCAAAATCATCTAAACCGATAGAGCCAATCGAGACACTTATCCATTTCTTGCATGAAAAATAATTCAGGAATATCGTATTACGAAAAATAAATTTGTATGCTATTAAAAATAAACGTAAATTTGTCGAAATAATCTAAGTAAGTGTATGGATTATAGACGAGCAGAGCTAGTGGCTAATTATGCAGGACGTTTTGCCCATCGTTTTTATCATGCATATCTGCCTCATCGATATGACTGTTTGGTGTGTAGAGGGGTAACGACAAACGCGGTCGTACCTGTCACTCAATAATTTGCAGACAAACGATGATCAGGAAGACAGAATAACAGGAGTGATACAATAATGGCTCAACAGGGTTATGGTAAAAGCGATGCAAAAGCGATTGAAAACGTTAGTGTAGTCGATATGGTAATTGAAAGTATGAAATATTTTGAGCATGTTGTTGGAGATGACCTGATGCTGGGTGTTACCGACCTGCATGAGTTCAAATATTACAAGCCGGCAAAGGAGCTTGATCTGGGCATTCGTCCGGGCACACCGATTGCCAAAGATGACCCGAACCTGAACAATGCGCTTAAAAACGGAGTGATAACAGTGAACCGGGTACCAGCATCTGCGTATGGCTTCGAGCTGGATGCGACCTCTGTACCTTTAAGAGATAGTCAAGGAAATATCGTAGGCGCGATTGCTTCAGCCTATACGCTACAGCACAATACATTTATGGCCAATGTAACCGTTGATATTGAAACGATCAGCAAACAGCTTAGCGATATGGTACAGCTACTGGCTGCTCAATCGCAGCAATTGTCGGCTACAGCGAGCCAGATTCAAGCGAACACCGGTAAAGCGGTTGAGAACTCCAAAGAAGTTAATCAGGTAACAGGCTTTATCCGCGAAATTTCGGAGCAGACGAATCTGCTTGGGCTTAATGCTGCCATTGAAGCAGCTCGTGTGGGCGAGGCGGGTGCAGGCTTTGGTGTCGTTGCTTCCGAAGTTCGTAAGCTGTCGGTAGATACGAAAAATGCTACGCAAAATATCGAAAGCTCGCTTGGCAGCGTGCAGCAATCGATTTTGCAAATGGAACGTGAAATTTCTGCAGTTGCGGATTCTTCCACAGAGCAAGCAAGACTCGTAAATGAATTCAGCGAACTGGTTGATAAGCTGAACAGTGTCAGCCATGAATTCAAGAGTTTTGCGGAACTGTTCCTGAAGTCTCGTCTGTAATTGTGTAATGATGATAGCGTAGTGCTGTGGTGCATCATCATGCTGAGCTACTCGACTTCATCATTACTTCAAGCTAAATAAATAGATAAACACCGGGCAAGATTCAATCATTGTACAGGCATAGCAGACAGCAAGCTTCATTGGAAGCGAGTAGCTGTTTGCTATGCCTGTTTGCTGTGTTTGGAATATGAAACGGTGTGATTTTTGACAGGAGCGTTCGTTTTTTCGATAATGGGAACAGAGAGGTCTGTTTATGGATTAATTTATGGAATAGAAAGAAAGGAGCGCTCGACATGAGCAAGATTTTTTATAACGATTGGGCAGAGGTGCTGGAGCCAGAGCTGGAGAAGCCTTATTATCAGGAGCTGCGGCGTTTTCTTGCTCAAGAGTATCGTTCGACGACAATTTATCCCGATATGTATAATATCTACAATGCGCTTCATTACACGCCATTGTCCGAAGTGAAGGTGGTCATTCTGGGACAGGACCCTTATCATGGACCGGGGCAGGCGCATGGACTGAGCTTTTCGGTCAAGCCAGGCGTTGCCATTCCGCCATCCCTGCAAAACATTTACTAGGAGCTGCACGAGGATCTGGGCTGTATAACGCCGGGACACGGCTCGCTGGTACACTGGGCAAAGCAGGGCGTATTACTGCTGAATGCCGTACTAACCGTGCGCCGTGGACAGGCTGCTTCGCATCAGAATAAAGGCTGGGAAACATTTACCGATCGTATAGTTGAAGAAGTTAACCAGCGCGAGACGCCTGCGGTATTCATTTTGTGGGGCAGTCATGCTCAGCGTAAAGGTGCGAATATTGATCGTAGCCGTCATTTTATTATTCAGTCACCACATCCAAGTCCATTGTCTGCTCATCGGGGATTTTTTGGTAGCCGTCCATTTTCGCGTGCAAATGAATTTTTGCAGCAGCAAGGGATGCAGCCAATCGATTGGTGCGTGCCGGCAGAGCCCGTATAAAAGAGCACTTCGTGGGGATGAGCGTTATAAATGCCCGACTAAACAGGCATAATGGTGGAGTGGTGTTTCGGTAAGTTATCCAGTGCTTCGTTAATCGATCCACTACGAAATGACGCTGATTCGCCTACATAAGCATTGTAATCAAATAATACTGTATGGTCATATTGTTGTTAATTTTGTATTATCGGTTCTGTGAGAATAATGCGTGGCAACGTAGATAGGCAATAATGAATAATGAATATCCACGGTTGCTCTCCATCAAGATCCATCAATTTTAACGGAAACAGGTGGATTTTTACACCATGTAAGCGTTACAATTATAAAGGTTTAACGAAGCCTTGATCCGTGGTACGATAATAGTCGATTCGACCCATAAGGAGGACTTGTTCAGTGGAATACCGTGTAGAGAAAGATACGATTGGTGAAATTCAGGTTCCTGCCGATAAGCTGTGGGGAGCACAAACCCAGCGCAGTAAAGAAAACTTCAAAATCGGTGGCGAGAAGATGCCGGTTGAGGTGATCTATGCTTTTGCGATGCTGAAAAAAGCAGCAGCACTGGCGAATGAGCAGCTTGGCAAGCTGTCTGCGGATAAAGCCGATGCGATTGTCAAAGCAGCCGACGAAATCATGACAGGACAATGGAATGAGCACTTCCCGCTCGTCGTCTGGCAAACAGGAAGTGGTACGCAGTCCAATATGAATGTGAACGAAGTCATCGCTCATCGCGGTAACCAGTTGCTGGAGCAAGCGGGCAAAAGCGATCGTCTGCATCCAAACGACGATGTGAACATGTCTCAAAGCTCCAACGATACGTTCCCGACTGCTCTGCACGTAGCCGGTGTACTGGCAGTAGAAAATGATCTGTTGCCTGCGATTACGAAGCTGCAGGACACACTGATGAGCAAATCCAAAGAATTCATGAATCTGATCAAGATCGGTCGTACGCATCTGCAGGATGCTACGCCGCTTACGCTCGGTCAGGAGATCAGCGGCTGGGAAGCGATGCTGCACAAAACAAGCCGGATGATTCTGCATAGCTCCAGCGAAATGAAGGAGCTGGCAATCGGTGGTACAGCGGTAGGTACGGGAATCAACGCCCATCCGGACTTCGGTCGCCTTGTTGCTGAAAAGATCGCTGATATGACTGGCAAAATGTTCGTATCCGCACCAAACAAATTCCATGCACTCACAAGCCATGATGAGGTAGTGTACGCACACGGCGCTCTGAAGGCGCTGGCGGCCGATCTGATGAAGATTGCCAATGATGTACGATGGCTGGCAAGTGGCCCTCGTAGCGGTCTGGGAGAGCTCACAATCCCTGCAAATGAGCCGGGTAGCTCGATCATGCCAGGTAAAGTCAATCCAACCCAATCCGAAGCGATGACGATGGTCGTTACTCAGGTCATGGGTAATGATGCAACGATTGGCTTTGCGGCAAGTCAGGGTAACTTTGAGCTGAACGTATTCAAGCCGGTTATTATCTACAACTTCCTGCAATCGGTACGTTTGCTGACCGATTCGATCATTTCGTTTAATGACCACTGTGCAGTAGGGATCGAAGCTAATGTGGACAAAATCCAGTTCAATCTAGACAATTCACTGATGCTCGTTACGGCACTGAATCCGTACATCGGTTATGAAAATGCAGCGAAAATCGCCAAGCATGCACATAAGGAAGGACTGTCTCTGCGTGAAGCAGCGCTGCAAAGCGGTCTGCTGACTGAGGAGCAATTCGACGAATATGTAGTACCTTCCAAAATGATTCATCCGAAAGCCTGATTAGAACGTGTAATCAGATTGAATCCTACATCTTTACGTATAGATGGTTATGCGGTCAGTATAGCGCTTCATTGTGCTGACCGCATGACCATTTTTAATTACCTCATACCTAAATCAACAGGCAAACCATGCAAGCGGGTAGATGACGCTTATAAGGTTTGCCTGTTGGTTTATTTTTATTTTGTTACAAAACAGGTAACGGCTACAAGCACCCAGGCCAATGCGCACGACACAATCTGCTCACAATCTCTTGCCAAAAGGCGAAACGTGCTATACAATGACTTTATTAATTGATAATGATTATCATCTTCAATTAAAAAAGGATTACAGGCGGGCAGAAGTAGATCATTACATGCAAGCGCCGGTGAATGTTACGAACGGTTAGTTAGCATTTCGATCTAACCGGAGTAAGATTCATACGAAGTGCGCTATATAGATCAAGGTTGGACATTGTCCGGCTAATTCATTTGGCGTCTAGCCATAGAAGGAGGAGTTTGATGAGTATCTTTTCCGGGCATCTGTCACATTTAAGCGAGCAGCTACAGCATGATTGTTCTGCGCTGGCGCTTTTACTCGCAGGAGAGGAAGTGAGCTATAGCGGAACAACTGGTGCCGAATTAAATGTGATCATTGTCGTATCCGATGAGGAGTTCGAACAGCGTCTACAGGATGGACGTCTCTATTATAAAATGACCGATCCAGCTATAGAGGAAGGGATCGTGACAGGTCGATACATTTCTCCACGTTATTTGGAAAAGATTGCACGAGCGGGCAGTGAACCAGCACGCTTTGCTTTTATGGGAGCGGTGATTGTGTTTTCACGCTTGCCTGAATTGCGCAGTATGCTCAATGAGATCACGGAATATCCGTTGCATTTGAAGCAGGCGAATATTAACCGATTTTATGCACAGTTTGAGGCGTGGTATCAGGAGTGCAAGCGTGCGCTTGTTCAGCAGGAGCATTATGTATTGCACCAGTCGATTATGAATCTGCTGCTATTTGGAGGACGTCTGATTCTTGCTCACAATGAAATGCTGTATCCCGGGCAAAAGCTGCTTGTACATATGCTCCAGCATGCTCGCCGCAAGCCGGAGCAGCTATTGTCGTCTATGCAGTCGCTAATGGTGACACCATCCGAAATGTGTCTGGAGCGTCTGTATCGACATATTCGAGACTATCGCAACTGGGTCAACGAAGAGCTGAACTGGACGGACTACGCCATAATGGATAATGAAATGCAGTGGCTGCGTCAGAGCGTGTCCGTGGGTGACATTTAATATGGCGTTAGCTTCAAATGAAAAGCCCGCATTCCTCGATCAACATTGTTGAGGAGTGCGGGCTTTTCTGCATGCTGTACCAACGATCATACAACTTATTTTGTAATGAGACTGATTGAGCTGGATGTAGCTTGAGCTGGTTTAGAGCATCCATTCATTTGATATAGCTATCTCATACGATAAAGCTTTATCTTATTACTTACTGGCAACTCCATCAAATACATGCTGGAAGCTGATCATACCGTTGCCATAAATATTGTCCTTGCCAGGTGTACCAAGATCAACGCTATTTTGCTCGATCAGGCTACGTAGCTGGTCATTGGTCAATTGAGGATAGGCTTGTTTTAATACCGCTGCCATACCACTGACAAAGGGAGCAGCGACAGAAGTACCGTCTCGCAGTTCATATTTGCCTGTGCTGGCTGTACTTACGATATGCACACCCGGCGCTGTAACATCAACTTCAGAGCCTGTAGCGGAGAAGGATGGACGGGAGAGATTGTCATCAATAGCGGCTACAGCGATAACATTGTCAGCCTTGGCTGGGAATTCTACAGTATCCTGTTGCACATCTGCGGTTCCTTTGTTGCCTACAGCGGCGATAAGCAAAATGCCCTGATCATGAGCCGTTTGCAGCATTTGTTGAACAGCCGGCGAAGCTTGCGGGAAGGCGATCGACATATTAACGATATCCATTTTATTTTGGATGGCCCAGTTCAGACCTTCAGCCAGTTGCTCAGTTGAGCCATTACCTTGATTATCCAAAATTTTAACAGCGTACAGGCTGGCATCGGGTGCTTCACCGATGAGCCCTTTACCATTGTTTTGTGCGCCGATAATGCCGGCTACGAATGTTCCGTGTCCGTTATCATCTGCGTAAGAGGAAGTATAATCGACGACCGATACACCACCTGCGATTTTCAGATCAGAATGATTGGAGATCCCAGTATCCAGAATAGCGACTTTAACGCCTTTACCAGTATAGCCCTTTTGTAGAGCGAGCTGAGCATCGACAGTACCATAACCCCATGAGGCTTGTTCCTTGCCCTGTACTGTGATGGCATTGACGTCAGGTGTGAACGCTTGTGCTGCCGAAGCGTACGTGATGCTTGGTTCAATGCTGACGACACCCGAGGTATGAGAAAGTTGTTCCTTTTGCTCGTCATTTAAGCTTAATGCTGCCATGTCCAGATGATTGAAAAATTCAGTGTGCCCTGTTCCGGAAACATCAGCAATCGCTTCTTTAGCCTGGATGGTAGAATATTGAACGAGATAGCGCTGTTCGTTAGATGTGTGATTAGCATAATAAAATCCTGCAAATGCAGCGGATAAAATAGGAATTAGAATGGTTGCAGATACGGTCGACTTTTTCCATTTTTTAAACATATTAACACTTTTCATTATCAATGTAGCTCCTTGGAAGTGTGGGTAAAAAGATTTAAGTCTTATTACCCAAAAATCATGTTATTAATCAGTATTATCTGTTAAATTATAACCTTTTTCGACACTATAAGCAATTAATAATATTTTTTGTAATAATTTGTCGTATTATGTAATAAAAAATGGATTTAATATAAAAGAGAAGCTTAATAGAGCGAAAAATCGTTATAATGCGAAGTAAAGCAAGTCGTTGCAATGTGAATATATATTAAAATAGCTATAAGAATCGATAGCCGATCACATTTTTGCAATCTATCTTGTATAAAATTAATTAATTTTTTGTGACTTTTGTCTATCTTCTAGTAAACGTGAAAGAGAAAGTGAAAGTAATAGAGAACATAAAGCGATAGTTAGAAAGTTAGCTATGAGCATATTGAAATTAGTGTACAGAGTTCTCTCTTGAGCAACACTATCACATGTAATCGTTAAAAATATCCCAAAAGGCTCCCTTCATTATAAACGATAGGAGCCTTTCAGGTATATCCATGTCATTCCTATTACCAATGACACAATGTGATGACTATTCAATGCAAGGATTATACGCTGCTATATTGTAGCCGATCTATTTGCCATCAGGCGTTTAAAGAACGAGAAGATACAGGTTCATTGGTTGCCGGGCTGTCTGATGGGGTAGCGACATGTTCCGAATCGATTAAGGGTGTTGGGAAATAGCCAATACCCGCTGCATAGCTCAGCATCACACGAATAAAGCTTAGATCAGGCGCAACACAGGTAATACCGTCTTGCTCCAGACGCGCTGCTGTAAGAGGATTAGCCAGACGATACGGCGATTGACGTGCACCATCGCCTTCTAGCTGTGCCATCGCTAGCTGCATAGCTTCATCAGGCTTACGAATCGAGCTATCCAGCAGCCAGTTATGATATGCATCTGGACGAAGCTGTTCAACGCTATACCCTGCTTCGTTAATCAGCTTAATCAGATCGCTGTAAAGCAACTGTTGCGGATTACAAATGTGGAAAACGCGGCCCGCTGTATCTGGTTGTAATGCCAGATGTACGATTGAGCGTCCCGCATAATCAATTGGCGTAAAGTCCATCCATTGATCGACAGCAGGTGCCTTACCGAGCAGCAGCATCGCTTTGATCATGCGATACATCGCATTACTGTCGATATTACGCTGGAAGCTGCCGGTCATCGAGTGACTGGACAGGTTGCCGGCACGATAAATATTAACGGCAAGTCCTTGCGCTGCTGCTTGCAGCACCAGCTTTTCACCTTCGAGCTTACTGTTGGTATATACATTTTCAGCGCGTAGTGAATCTGGAAGCGTGCCTGCTTCAACGACCTGTTGCCATTTACCTTCAAGAGATAGGTCTTCCGGAATACCCATTGTCGATACGTAGTGGAAGCGAATTCCGTTACGTACTGTTGCCAGCTTTAATAGCTCATTGGTGGACAGAATATTCGTTTTACGGAAATGTTCTGGATCACCGAAGTGGCGTACATCTGCTGCACTGTGAATAATTGCATCCATTTTCTGTGCAAGCAGGGCATGATCCGCTTCGCTAATACCCAGTCCCGGTTGTTCAAGATTGCCTTCAATCACGGTTACACGCTCATCAAAGCCAGTCAGCATATTACGTCCAAAATAAAGCTCCATCGTCGATTTGAGACGATCAAGACTGCTAGCATTACCGGATTTACGCACAAGGGCATAAATATGTGCCTCACTGCGTTGTAGCAGCTCATACAGCAAATAGGAGCCGAGATATCCTGTTCCACCTGTAAGCAATACACCCGTTGTCGGCTGCAGCATTGCTTGAGGTTCCGCTGCATTCACGCGCTCTGGAAATTCAACCAGATCAATGAGCTCGCCTGATGGCGTAAATGGCAGCAGATCCGCCTGACCACCACCCGGAAGCTCGGCACGGGCTGCAAGTGCAGCAATCGTTTTGCATTCAAAGAAATCAGCGATTTTAAGCCCCGGATAATCCGATTTGAGTAGAACAAGGACATGAATAACATGCAGCGAGTCGCCACCGATGGAGAAGAAGTCATCGTGAATACCAATTTGTTCGCGGTTAAGCACCTCGGACCAGGCTTCAGCAAGACGTTTCTCGGTATCGGTCGATGGAGCTACATAGCCTGCAGCTTGCTCGGCAAGCTCGGTGTTCGGGTAATTGACCAGCTTTTTGCGCTCTGCTTTGCCGGTAGGCGAGATTGGAATCTCATCCAACTGGCAGACAAACTTCGGTACAAAGTACGAAGGCAAGCGATCTGCCAAAAATTGCTTGATCACCGCTGGGGATAACTTGCTACCGTCACTTGTTGTAAAATAGGCAACCAGCATATTTTGATTGGAGGCATCCTTTTTGGCAACAACGACAGCATCCTGAATCGCTTCGTATTTGTTCAGGTTATCCTCGATCTCACCGATCTCAATCCGATGACCACGAATTTTGATCTGAGAATCACGACGTCCTACATATTCAATTGTTCCATCTGGCAGTAGCTTCGCCAGATCCCCGGAGCGATACAGTGTTTCGCCCTCCATATGTGGGTGAAGCACGAACGCAGCCGCTGTTTTGTCCGGTTGATTCAGATAGCCCTTAGCGATACCGACAGTCGAGATGTACATTTCGCCAGGAACGCCGACCGGGCAAGGCATTTGCTGATCGTTCATAATCCATACTTCATAATTGTTGATCGGTCGCCCAATCGGTACATTTACGATATGCTGTGGCAGATTATCGCTTACTTTGTGCATCGTAGCGCAGACGGTGCACTCTGTCGGACCATAAGCATTAACGACATGCACAGGATGACTCATCTTCTGCTGGAATGCACGTACGCGTTCGCCATACAGTGCTTCACCAGCTACAGCAAGCAAGCGCAGGCTATGCAGACGACCATAGCCTTCTGGCGAAAGATAAGCGGATAGTTGATTAAAGAAGACTGTAGGGAGTGCAGTGACGATCGTTGTCTGTGTACGCTCGATGGCTACTGCAAACTCCTCGATGGATACACGCTCATCCGCATCCAGCATGTACATATGAGCACCGTGGAACAGAGGCGCAATGGTATCCCATACCGAACCATCAAAGCTATAGCTAGCAAATTGAGCCATAATATCCTGTGGCACAATCTCAAATTGTTCATTCAGCACCTGACCGAGATTGACGACACCACGGTGAGCGATCAGTGTACCTTTTGGTTTGCCGGTCGAACCGGATGTATAGATGACATAAGCGAGATCATCCGGCAGTACCCCAACATCAGGATTACTGTTTACCGTTTGTTCAGCACGAATCGATTCGATAGGTACGATGCCGCGCAGAGTCGAGATGCCTGCGGTCAGCTCGTGTACTTTATGATAATGCTCATTCTGTGTGAGCACAAAGGCAGAGCGTGTATCCTGTACGATATAGTGGTTGCGATCATCCGGATGCGCTGGATCCACCGGTACATACACACCACCAGCCTTCATAATCCCGAGTAAGCTGACCACACTGTACAGACTGCGATCCAGGAACATAGTGACAAATTCACCTTTACGAAGTCCTTTGGATAACAGGTGATGTGCAATCTGGTTGGCCTGCTCATTGAGCTGTGTATATGTCCATGTTGTATCACGGAAGCTAATAGCAGGGCGAGCTGGGTGAGCAGCCACTGCTTTCTCAAATGCACTGTGGAACGTCAACTCGTTGTTATAAGGCGCGCTTGTATGATTAAGAGCAGAATATAACACTTCGTCCTCGGCATTCAAAATGTTCACAGCACCTACAGGTAACTGCGGATCACCAAGCAATCCTTCAAGCAGGCGAATGTAATACGCAGAGAAGCGAGCAATCGTTGCTGGCTTAAACAGAGAATCATTATATTCTACCACCATCGTTAATGAAGAAGGCTGTGGTTCAATCGTCCAGTTGATCAGTTGTCCAGGTTGTGCTGGAATCGTTTGACCAAAACTGAATATGGTTTCAGCTTGAACACGTTGTCCGGACTTTCCTTCTTTTAACTGAGTATATACCTGCTGGACGATCGTTTCGAAGGAAGGAGACTCTTCAAAAGACACAGAGACGGGGAAGGTTCCTTTATTGGAAGCAAACAAGACGGCAGTTTCATATTCAGCGGACATGCGATGAATCCAGCCCAGATAAGCAGCGAGTAACAGGCTTTGCTGTTGAAAGCCAGCTTCAAGACCAGATACATAACCGGCAATCACCTGACCCAGATCAAAGCGATGAATCGCAAATGTATCCTTCTGGTGCTGACGGGCATGATCAAGTGGAATTTGTAGAGCTGGAAGTTGGAGCGGCTTATCGGCTGAACGAGTATTTTCTGGTGAGGACATAATGATCTCTCCTTAAAAGTGAAGTTGATTAACTGTAAGTTGTATTGGCACAGTTGAAAAGAGAGCTGCGTTGTTACATTTTGTTTCATATACCTATATGATTATATGATTTCTTCCATAAGCCGGTAGAAAAGAAATGCCTTCCAGCGCAATGTGGAGGGCATTCTTTTCCCTGGCTGTACAGGAGAATGATCAATTTAATTCATGTGTAGCTATAACTGCATACTCTGTTTTAATCTGATTTACGAACATGGAAATGGGAGATCAGTTCTTGCAGTTGCTCAGCCATATTGGAGAGCTGATTCGCTGCATCAGACGTCGATACGACGGTTGCTTTTTGACCTTCCAGGTTTTCAGATACTTTGTTACTGTTGGCAGCAGCGACATTCGCTGTTGTTCTCAGGTTCTCTGTTGTAGCAGCCATCTCTTCTGTTCCGGCAGAGATTTGCTGTGTTGCACTGGAGATGTCCTGAATTTGCTCGGTTACTTTTTTGGTTGCCAGGTGAATTTCGGCAAAGAGCTTACCTGTTTGATCCGCGATCGACATTCCGTGTTCGACTTCAGTTGTTCCTTTTTTCATTGAAGTAACGGCATTTTTAATCTCGTTTTGAATCTCAACGATCAATGTGCTGATCTGGTTTGCGGAATCGGCTGATTGCTCAGCCAGCTTACGTACCTCGCCAGCAACAACAGCAAAGCCTTTACCGTGCTCGCCTACGCGCGCAGCTTCAATCGATGCGTTGAGTGCAAGCAGGTTCGTTTGACCGGAGATGCCCGTGATGATGCCGAGAATATTACCAATTTCCTGTGAACGGCTTTCCAGCAATTCAACCGCTTGAGCAGTTTCATGCACAGAAGTGGAGATCATTGCCATCTGGTTGGTCACTTCGCTTACGATCTCATTACCATGTGCGGACTTTTGCTCCATAGCGTAAGCTTCATCCGAAACGGTGGACGAGTTTTTAGCAATCGTACTGATAACAGTAGATACTTCGTTCATCGCTTTAGCCGTTTCTTCTGTAGCTGCTTCCTGGTATCTCATACCGTCAGCGATATCCTGCACGCTATTAACGAGGCTAAGTGAACGGCTGCTGTGATCAGATGCACTGTCCATCAACATCTTCGCAGATTCGGTAACCTGTTTGGAAGCGGATTGTACGTTAACGATAACGCTGTTCATTTTAGCGACCATCTCGTTGAACTTCTGGTTGATAATACCGAGATCGTCCTTACCGGTTTTGATATGAATATCCAGATTCCCTTTGCTGACTTCTTCAATCCCGCGAATCAATTCACGAATCGGAGACAGCGTACGACGTACGATGAAGAACTGCAGTACAAAGATGATGATCAGGAAGATAACCATGATAGTGATTCCGCGAATGAGAAGCTGATGCAGACCATCCGGTACGGCGCTAGCGTCTACGTCGACACCAAAGTATGCAAAAATCTTACCGCTGGAATCTTTGATTGGATACAGGATCGTTGTCCAAAGACCAAAATCATCGCTGTAGAAGCTAGTAAAGGTAGTTTGGCCAGTTTTCAGCATTTCTTGAATACCTTCAACGATCGTTTCAGGCTGCTCGTACATATCACCGATGTTAACTTTGCCTTCTTTGAGAGCTTCCATCAGTTTCGTTGGAACTGCAACAAGTTGTGTACCATTGCCGTTCTCCAGCTCTGTCCCAAATACATAAGCCTGTGCAATGTTCGGATTGTATTTGTTTACATTATCCAGGTATGCACGCAATTCGCTTTGGACGGTGCCTTCATAGCTTTTTTCAGTCATAGCTTGTTGGACTTGCTGAGATGTAATGCCTTGAGCAAACGTATCGGTAACCGCTTGAATCTGTTGATGAAGCTGATCGATCAGAATCGATCGTTGTGTGATATAACTGCTGACGAGCAGGATGACACCAAGCAACACAATGCTAATTGCTGAAATGATCAGATTTTTTGCAACGAATGATAGCCTGCCTATTTTCTTCAATGATCTTCACTCCTGTAGTAAGTATAGAATGGGGTTTAGGCACCGAATGGTTATTCAGTGGCCATTTCCGACGACTTGCAAGACTTAGCAAATTAGGTATTTTGGATTATTTTTCCGAATGTAAGAATTAGTATTACCTAAAAAAATAAGGTAAAATTCTTCCTAATACTAGAAATAAAATCTCTATTTGCAAGCCAGCACACAAATGTATATGTCGGAATTTGTAGGCAGTTATGTTATAGCATTGCGAAAATTTATCAGGAGCTAAATTCCTAGTCACGTCGTAGTTCTTTTAGACTATTAGCATATACCCTGAAAAAAACGGTTTGAAACAATTAAAATTATTTTTCGCAAAAGATAAGAAATTACATGTTTTGACATGATTCGCGCGGAGCGATTTGCTTTGTATTTCTGAAATACATGGGCTAAAATATAAAATAGGGCGTCATTAGCTATGGTAATTGCCTTGAGGATGGTCAAGCACCCATTCCAGCATGATAGACATATCTTCAAGCCGGGCAAGTTGCTGGTGTAATGAGGTGTAAGCAGCAGCTTCTGGAGTAAGTGTGGAAAGACGGGTGCGTAAATTCGTCTTTTGCGTATTGAGTTCATGCAGCTTGGCCTTGATTTGATCTTCGGTTCGCATAAGGCAGGCTCCTTTTCAAGTGGGAATGAATTGAGATTGAGATGGTGTGTATTCGCCAGTTTCAGTATAGTTCAAATGATTCAGGAAATCCATGTATGCGGTAGTATTTTAATACATAAAAAGGCATACATGTCAGAACTGGAATGTTATTGTTCTCTCATTTGATTGGGATAGTATAGGAATTGTTAACAGAAGAAGTAGCGAAAAGGGACGAAAAATTTGAGCTATGGAGTGAAGGATACGATGAATATTAAGCAACTGGCTGCTGAAAAAGCGGTAGATTGGGTAGAGGATGGAATGACGATCGGATTGGGCACAGGCTCAACTGCAGTCTATGCGATCCGTAAAATTGGCGAATTAGTACAGCAGGGGATGCGTGTTCAGGCAGTAGCTACCTCTGTAGAATCGGAAAAGCTGGCTCGTGAGATGTCGATCCCGATTTTGCCATTTGCTGAAGTGGGCATTATTGATCTGACGATTGATGGTGCGGATGAGGTTGATCCAGATCTGAATCTGATCAAAGGCGGCGGTGGTGCTTTGCTGCGCGAGAAGATCGTAGCTGCGCGTAGTCGCCAGGTCATGATCGTAGCCGGGGAGAACAAAGTGGTGCAGCGTCTGGGTGAATTCCCATTACCCGTAGAGGTGGTTACATTTGCTCATGAGTGGACGATTCAGAAGCTGGAAAGTCTCGGCTGTACTCCTGTGCTGCGCAAAACAGAAAGCGGTGATGTGTTCATTACGGACAATGGGAACTATACGGTTGATTGCCATTTTAAAGAGATTCTGAATCCGGCACGTATGCATCGTCAACTGAATGATATTCCGGGTGTAGTGGACAATGGTCTGTTTATCGGTCTGGCAAGCGCGGTTATTGTTGCCTATAATAGTGGGACAATTGAAGTGAAGCGTGCTGGGAAGTAAGCACATCTATATAAGCACATCTATAGAGGTATAGACGTGGGGAATCCTCAATAGAGAGAAGTACAGCAAGCAGAAGCGTAGTAGATTTGCCCTGCGAATGGAAATGTTAAAACGAGTGAATATCGAAACCGGATCGACTGCTATGTAGTCGGGTCCGGTTTTTTTTATGATTTTGCCAATAACGGTTGACAAAAATGATTTGTTATACTATCTTTAAATCAAGATTTACTAAATCATAATTTTTTGAAGAGCCAAAGGAGAGAAACCGATGTCTAAAGTTTTATTTGTAAAAGCGAACAACCGTCCTGCCGATCAAGCAATCAGCGTACAACTGTACGATGCATTCCTGGAGAGCTACAAAGCTTCCCATCCACAGGATGAAGTAGAAGTGCTGGATCTGTTTGAAGAAAATCCTCCTTACTACGATGCATTCGTAATCGGTGCGAACTACAAAGCAGGTCAAGGCTTTGACGTATCCGCTGAAGAGCAAGTAGCTGTTGACCGTGTTAACCGTTACATGAACCAATTCCTGGCTGCTGAGAAAATCGTTATTGCTTTCCCACTGTGGAACTTCACAGTTCCGGCTGTTCTGCATACTTACTTCGATTATCTGTCCCAAGCAGGTAAAACATTCAAATACACTCCAGAAGGTCCTGTAGGTCTGGCTGGCGGTAAAAAAGTAATGCTGCTGCACGCAAGTGGTGGCGTATATTCCGAAGGCCCTGGCGCAGACGTTGAGCTGGCTGTTCGTTATGTAAAATCGATGCTCGGATTCTGGGGCATCACTGATGTTGAGAAATTCCTGATCGAAGGTCACAACGCATTCCCTGACCGTGCTGCACAAATCGTTGCAGAAGGTCTGGAGCAAGCAAAAGAAGTTGCAAAACAATTCTAATTTAAGCTTCTGACAGCTTGCTGCTGTAGATGGCTTGACCCGCCTGTTGGCGTTTGACTGGCTCTCATGCTTGTCTCTGATTCCCATTACAGCGAATATCCTTTCATGCAAGCAGCGGGAGTCGGAAGGAATATGGAATGCCGATGTCGAAGTATAGTATCGAATGCGATTCATACTCACTGGCAGATCATGCCCGCAGCGACTGCCCGCTGCCGAATGAATGGAATGGATGTATTCATACGTGATCCTTGAAGCGATCCATAGATTAGCATAGCGCCTGGACGTACTGCATGTTTGTAGTACGTTCAGGCGTTATACATCATGAGGGAGGAACAAATCATGAAACAGGCCAATCGCACAACCGCTCCTGTTAACGATGTAGAGAAGGAGTCTCTGCATTTGTGGATGGTTTTATCGAGAGCCTATCAATCGGTTGTATCGCTGATCAATGCCGATATCCAGAGCTATGGTCTGAACCCGACCGAGCTGGGTGTACTGGACTTTTTGTATCATAGCGATGAGCCACAGCCACTGCAGAAGATTGGACAAAAGGTACTGATCTCAAGCGGTAATATCACCTATGTCGTCGACAAGCTGGAAAAGAAAAAATTGCTTGCCCGCCGCTCTTGCGACAATGACCGTCGTGTTATTTTCGCTGAACTGACGGAGGAAGGGAATTCATTCTTTGAAGGTATTTTCGATCAACATAAGCAAGCCATTGTAGAAGCGATGGCTGGATTGACACAGGAAGAAAAACTGGTCGTGATTCCAATGCTAAAAAAGCTTGGCTTTGCCGCGGCGGATAAGACAGTCTAACCGATAGATTCTATCGGTTGGACTTTTTTTGTGTTTAGAAGCTATTCATAGGTCAGAATAAAGATTGACCAGTTGAAATAGAGTCAGTATAGTAAGGAAAAAATCATATGTTATCGTTAATTTAAAATATTTTATAGCATGTATTTTATGCCGGGTTGATGTTATCGATTGCATGACTAGCATTGTAAATGAGCTGTGATAATATCACTCAAGTATTCCGAACCTATATGAAGTTAGGATAGGGCGGAGGGGGCATTACTTCATCATTGAGCTTGCAAGTATACCTGAATATAGAGAGGTAAAACGTATGTACTACAGCTAACTCTGTATTGCCATAATTTCCCTACATAGTAGAGGTATGGAGAGAATAGT
>JBCNLJ010000007.1:0-108606 GCA_039595515.1 Paenibacillus sp.
AGAAGCCGCAGCGGAGGGCAATTTCACGCAGCGTGGCATCGGTGGAAGTGAGACATTGCTCCGCCGCGGCCAGCCTTGTGCGAATCAGATACTCCTGTGGAGAGACGCCATGCTGCTTGCGGAACATCCGATTCAGATTACTCGCGCTCATATGTACATACTGCGCAATAAGCCGCATTGATACCGGTTCATAGTAATGCGTATCCATATAATGGCGTGCCAGCGATACCGCATCCGGCTGTAGACGCCGAACATCGCCGCGCTCCAGTTCCTCATACACTCGATACACTAGCTGATGCAGAGCCGCCTTGCCATACAGCCGATCGAGCGATTCGCCGCCTGCCCAGCGCTCCTGTAACTGGCGTAAATGCTCGGCGAAGAACAGCGGATCATCCGGTTCAAAGCCATAACATTCGCGAAAGGGAGCGGCATCATAGCGCGACTTCAATTGCCTGCTCCATATCCCTGTCGGTTCGGCGCGATATAGCAAGGTGTACACACCCATACCCGCCTGTCCGGGCTGGATTGAGATCGACGAACCTTTGCCCGTATGAAACAGACCAAATCGGTCAATGCTGTACAGATTGCCGTTCAACTCCACATCCGCCGCGCCGCCGTAGGAGAACATAAACAGGCTGGAAGGTGCGGGATGCAGACTCATGACTTGCCCGGTGTGCAACCATTCATGCCGAATATCGATCAGAGAGAGGGAAGCGCGCGTCCAGTGTTGTATGTAGTCGGCTATATGCTCGCGCGAAGGCGAATAGCCTGTAGATTGGAAATGCTTCATTAATTATTGACCTCCTGCAATGCTGCTATAAAATACATGCGTCTCCTGTAAATGAGATTCATTATCATTTATTATATCGGATCTGGTTGCCTGGCGGGATTATTTTTAAATATTTACTACAAGAAGAGGTTGCTGTGACTGCTATCGATTTCATGAATTATACTTTTGCAGGTTGGATAGCATAAAGTAACAGTACACCGCTATTGCCCATGTACAACATTACATATGTATTTTATTAAAATGAGCTTATTTCGCCTTAAATCGTCTAAAATAACGAAATTTGAGCAAAAATATGAAACGTTATGCCAGTCGATCCGTATGCAGTATTAAGGAACAACCTGTACATCAATACATGCCGCATCTGTAGGATAGCGATCTTGATTTCAGTGACATGTGCTTCATCCTTACATCGCTGTGATGCAGATGCCCATTCTGAAACGGAGGGGTAGAGAGATGGGGACGTTCGATAAACGTAATTTAATATTCAGTACATTGTTATTAGTCGCTGCCGTTATCTGGATTAGTGCTTTTGCAAGCGAAGCCCGATTAGAGCGACAGGTCGAAGCATATCTGGTCAATGAGCGGCAATACAGTGCCGAGGATATTGACTATGTCAAAGCCAGCTTTGGCATGAATCCGCTGCTGGGCGTCGAAGTGCATTTCAAGGATGACCCAGATGCACGTTATTATTACAAACGCAGCGAAGGCTTGATTACCCAGTACAATGCCGGGCCGCGTGACGGCATCGATCTGCACCACAGTTATGCTTATAAGCATAAGGAGGAAGAGATCGAAGCGAGGGAGCATGTGCCGGTGCAATTAGCGATGAAGTGAGTCGGCATAGCATAGTAGAGTAGAGAGTAGCCATAATATAATAACAGTAGCCCAAATAGCACCTTCAGGAACGAGCCGCCTTATCACAGTGCGACATACGAGCTTGAAGGTGCTTTTTGTTTTTGGAAGATGCAAAGTTTTTATGATGATGATCGTATAAAATAGCTCTGATGTGGCAATATTACTATCATCAAAAATTGGCTAAGCTCCGTCTACATTATTCAACGATTGTCTATTATGTTTATTCTTACAAAGGGCATTTTTTATTCGAGCAGAGCAGAACAGATACAAGTCGAGTGAGTCGAAGCTTAGCCCACTGTAAAACCAAACACAAACGAGGTCTGACCGCTAGAATACTTGCCAGCCTCACTCATCCAGCTCGCCCCAAACCCATAATAATAATTGCCTGCCTTCTGAGGCGCCTGAAATGCTCCATCATGTATTGTAATAGAGATAGGCGGATGATCAGACATGTTTTGAACATGTGAATTACTCGTATTCTCGGATAGGCGAAGGGGGTATTGAACCAGCTCGATCACCGCAGGTTGAGGTGTGTAAGGAAAGTGCAACTGTACACTCATTCCAGCCTGAATGGTAGGCAGTGACTGTCCTTTCAACATCGCTGCGCCACCTACAAAATCAGCACAGCCCTTCGTGCCCCAGCAATAAGAGTCCTGCATAGCCGGAATCGTAGTAGTACCTGCGTTAACTTGTAATACAGGCAACACATTATCAGATAAGGGGTGCAGGGATGTGTTCTTATGTTTTAGTGTCATGGTTGTTGTCGTTTCTGCTATTGGAGATGCAGGTGAAGCTCCACCTGGCGGAACATGGTGGTCTGTAACTGCTGCTGGTGTATGCTTGGTACAGCCTATAATGGCGATCACAAGCACACATATTACAAAAAGCTTACCATTTATCCTTCTATTCATGTCGTCCACCTCCTATAATAGAAGACGTAAAGAAAATCCATTTTGTTCCTGAGTTTCTTGTACATAGAAATAAAGCTGAACGGAGATGAATTGATGTATCGTTCATTGCAGGCACGTCTGGAGGATTACCCGTATAGTCATACCCCAAATGGAGCTTTACCTGAATGGATTACAGAGGCAGATTATATATCTACCGTCCAGATGAGGATGAAAGCTATTATTGGGATGTAAGTGAGTCTGTCCACGATCCTGGTATTGCAGTAGAATACCCGATTATGCGTGTGGATAGGATGAACGGATCAGAAGAAGTATAGGCGAGAAGCTTTGCCGAGTTTGTACATGCGCTGCTTACAGAACGCGGATATTAAACAAAAGAGAAAACAGCGCGTAGTCAGTAACATCTAATGAACAGGAGGACAGGATGAGTAAATTTGAAAAACGATTGATCAAGTATATGAGCTATGGCTTTGTTGTCGGATTATTTTATTCTTTTTTAACGAATCGAGTGGTAGCGGTATCAACTGTGGATTCCAGTGCTGTTATGCGTTCGCCGCTGGACGAGTATGTGATGGATGCCCTATTTAATGCAACGCTCGTTAGCGTGATTGTCGGTGCTTTATTAGCTATTAGCTACTGGGCATATCCACCGGAAAAGCGTTGAAGGGATAAATAGGAGCAGGTCAGGAGACGCACATTTATTTTATAGGAAAAGGAGTCTATATCGATGACGAACAGAAAATCTACGGAGCAAGCAACGGAGTCATCTGAGACGATGAACACAGTCGAACCCAGCGCCAAAACCTCTTCACACGCACAATCCGAACACCAACATCCTGCTTCAACAAAGTATGAATACCGTATACTGCATGGGCTTCCTGAAGCAGAGCTGCTCCAGCGTATTGCCACGCTGCATGAATCCATATTTACAGGTAGGGGAGATGACGGGCTCGTTCAGAAAATACATAATAATGTCACCATACCGGATATCGAGAAGCTGCTCACCATCGTAGCGCTGGATGGAGATCGGGTCATCGGCTACAAAATCGGCTATCCGTTAATGGAGGATCAGCATACGTTCTATAGCTGGCTTGGCGGTGTCGATCCGAATTATCGCAAGCAAGGCATCGCATCGATACTCATGGACACGCAGCATCAGCATCTGCGGCAGGTCGGATACCGCAAAGTCCAGACGAAAACGATGAATCGCTGGCGCAATATGCTGCTGCTGAATATTCAGTACGGCTTTGATATTGTGGATACGTTCACCGATGCACGAGGATCGTTCAAGATTGTGCTGGAAAAGAATCTGGTATAGGAAGTGTTATCGAAATTGGTGGAGGTTTTAGGGATACAGGTTACGATAGAGATGCAAGAAAGAGTATATTCCTTAGCTAATCTAATAGCATGGCAGTGAACAAGCGAAGTACAATATGCGAACTCATACAGATAATTACGATGATTAATTATAATACGTAAATCATAAAAGGCAGATCAGCACTCACTGGTCTGCCTTTTGCTGTCTTCATATTGGTTGGATAAGCAACTAGAGAAGAAATGAATTGAAAAATAATAAAATAAATATATTTAATACATAAACTAGAAAAATAGGTATTTCCATAATAGTGCAAAAGATGTATTATGAAGAAGATTAAGCAATATATTCACCTCTTATGACACCTGTCTATATACCTAAAAATTAAATATATTCTCCGTTAGTATTCCAGAAGCACTGGAACGAAAGTAAAGGCAGCGCGGAATCAACGGCAGCAAGGAGAACTCACATATGGCATACATGATTCCGGAAACGATTCCTGGCTCAGCTACTCAAGGAGAACGCATTCTATTCAACACCTTCCGCAAACATCTTCCCGACAACTATATCGTCTACTATGAACCCCATATTAATAACGGTCATCATCGACGCCCCGACTATGTCATTATCGGTCCTGATCTCGGACTGCTTGTACTCGAAGTGAAGGATTATACGGATAACACCCTGTATCAGTTAAGCCCGGATGAATGGCAATTACATACCAACAAAGGCACCGAAAGTCTGGAAACTGTGAAGAATCCGATCACACAAGCGCGTAACTATGCATTCCATATTCATAACAAACTGAAAAAAGACCGCAATCTGCTCCAGCAGGAAGGCGTTTACGCGAACAGTCTCAAATTTCGCTATGGCTATGGCGTTGTTTTCACACGTATGAAGGAAGTGCATATGATTCGCAATGAAATTCATCGCTGCATCGATCTCAATCTCGTACTCACTCGTGAGCAGATTGATCCAGATGATGAGCAGTTTAATGCAGACCATCTGCTTGAGCGTATGAGCAATATGTTCCCGATTCCCTTTCATCAGCGTCAGTGGCTGAGTGAGGAGGATATGACAGCGATTCGGTATCATCTATTTCCTGAAGTACGTATCCGCGCAGATATTCAACATCGCGGCTATTACCAGGACGATGTACTGCTATCCCTGCACAATATTCAAGCGATGGATCTGCATCAAGAATCGCTTGCTCGCCAGCTCGGCGATCGGCATCGATTGATCCGCGGCGTTGCAGGCAGCGGGAAGACGCTTGTGCTTGCTACGCGAGCACGTATACTATTGCGTGAGCATCCCGATTGGCGTATTCTCGTACTCTGCTATGGCAGTCCACTATCGTGCAATATTCGTAGCATGATCATGCACAAGCTGCGCGAGCCGGAGGATCTGTTCGAATGGTCAGCCATGCAGACAGAACAGGGTGAAGACGAACAGGCCAATGAACCGTGGGATGAACAACTTGAGATTGGCACCTTCCACGATTGGATGTATAAGCACTTCCCATTGAAGTTCTCCAGAAGCGAAAAGGAAAACGAACAGCACATTCAAGAGCTGCTCGATCAACTGGAACGTGGTGAACTTGCTGCTCCACAGTACGATGCGATTCTAATCGACGAAGGTCAAGATCTGGAGCCGCAATGGCTGGAGCTAATCACGAAGTCACTCAACCCGGACACGCAATCACTGTTAATCGTAGAGGATAAAGCACAAAAGATTTTCCGTCGCAAAGTCAGCCTCTCTCGTAACACCGGACTTGATTTCCGCGGACGCTCTAAAATTTTAAATATCAACTATCGCAACACATTACAGATCGTTCATTTTGCCTGGGAATTCTATCGTTCCCATTCCAAGCTCAAAGACAAATTCCAGACTACGCTCAACTCCAATGACGTCGCAGAGATTATTCCACCTCAAGGCACCAAGCGCAAAGGCCCTGAACCACAGATGCGCCATTGTACATCGATCAAAGACGAGATGCAGTGGGTCGCTCAGCAGATTCAGCATTTGCACCGGGAAAAGAAGGTCGCTTATGCCGATATGGCGATTCTGTATCGGGTGAAGGGAAGCTATAAAAACACATATATCATCGATGCGATCCGGCAGGGCTTGCAGCAAAGCGAGATTCCGTTTAACTGGTTCACGGAGAATAAGCGCACGAAGGATAGCTTTGATCGTTATGAAGCGACAGTGAAGATTTCAACGATTGATAGTGCGAAGGGAATGGATTTTCGGGCGGTGTTTATCGTGAATGTGGATGGCATGCCGAGAGAGAAGGCGAAGGATGAGGAATGGGATGAGGAAGTGTCGCGGTTGTATATCGGGATGACACGGGCGATGGAGTATTTGTATTTGAGTTATAGCCGGGTGGAAGGGTTTGCGAAGTGGGTGGATGAGAAGGCACATCTAGCTGCGGGAAAATGATGCAATTCATTTTAAATAGAGACTAGAGACAAAAGGGGAAGTAGAAATGGCACGTAGACGAAGTAAAAAGAAGCAGCAACAAGAAACTATTAATGCGATGGGAGCACTTGTTGTGCTGATCGGCACAGGGACATTATATTTCACAAAAAGTTTGATGGCAGCAGCAGTCATTATCGTGATTGGTGTGGTTGTAATCGCAATGATCGCTTATTTAATTCATGAAGCAAAGGTATCACGATTGCGGCGTTCGGGAATTGAGCAGATCGACAAAATGGATGGGATTCAGTTTGAGAAGTATCTGGAGCAGTTGTTCCGCTTGCAGGGATATAAGGCGAATGCCACTCGTGCGCAAGGTGATTACGGTGCTGATCTCGTGATTAGTCGTAATGGTGAGAAGATTGTAGTGCAGGCGAAGCGGTATAGCAAGAATGTCGGATTGAAAGCTGTACAAGAGGTTCATGGTGCAATTGCGCATTATAAAGCGTCGGCTGGCTGGGTTGTGACGAATAGTGGGTATACGCAGCAGGCTAGGAATTTGGCGGTGTCTAATAATGTGCGGTTGATTGGGCGGGATGAGTTGGTGGAGATGATTTTGAGAGTGAAAAGTAAGAAATAAATACATTTGTCTAAATAAATGGAGGAACAAGCGATTATGAAAATTTCTAAAATAAAAGTATCTAATTTTAGGTTGCTAAAATCTTTTGAATTAGATCTTGAAGAAGATTTGTCTTTAGTCATCGGCAAAAATAATTCTGGAAAAACCTCATTGCTTGCAATTTTAGATAAGTTTTTGAACAATAAACCATTTAATTTCGACGATTTTAATATTGATTATCAAAAAGATATAAAGACACACTTAGAAGCTATAAATAATGATTCTCCCAGTATTGAAATATCGTTATATTTATACATCAGTTACAATGAAGAAGATGATTTATCGAATATTAGCTACTTGATGCTTGATTTAGATCCAGAGAACAAAATGATTGTAATCAAGTTTGAATATATTCTGTTAGAAAAAGATTTTGGGATACTAAAATCAGACTATGAAAAATCCAAACTTACACAGGAAACAGAAACAACTGACCAATCTATAAAACAAAAATCACTCTTTGAGTTTTTAAAAATCAACCATAAAAAATACTTTTCTATTAGAAAAAAATCTTTAGAGTACGATTTTAGTACTAAAATAACAAATGAAGAAAGTTATATTAATCTAACAAATGATAAAACAATCTTAGAAAAAATTATAAACTTTCAACTAATAAGCGCTAGAAGAAATGTTTCTAATTTAGAATCTAATAAGAATTTGTCTATTCTTTCATCTAGGTATTACGAATTGAAAGAAAATAGGGAAAATGAAACAGAAGAAGTTAGAAAATTTAAAGAAGAGTTAAGTAAAACAGATATACATTTAAACAAGGTTTATACTACGTTGTTTGAAAACATTATAAAAAAAGTCGGGAAATTTGGAGGTACAAGCCCAGGAGATTCTGTAATTGAAATTAAATCTACTTTACAGCACAAAGAACTATTACGTGATAATACAACAGTTATGTATAACTATAGCGATGAGAATTCTTTGCCAGAAAATTATAATGGATTGGGTTATTTGAATCTAATAAATATAATTTTTGAAATTGAATTATTATTGAACAACTTTAAAAAACAAATAGATAGAAATGAACAACCAGCAGACATAAATTTATTGTTTATAGAAGAACCTGAGGCACATACTCACCCTCAAATGCAGTATGTATTTATTAAGAATATCAAAAACGTTCTTAATGAGAGCAGTAGAGGCGAAGAAGATGGATTACCATTTAATTTACAAACTATTATCACTACGCATTCCTGTCACATTACGTCTGAAAGTGATTTTAATGATATTAAGTACTTTTATAAAGTTCCAAATAAATGCGTTATAGCTAAAAATTTGAGGGATTTAGAAAGTGAATATGAGAAAGACGGTGAAAAAGAAAAATTTAGATTTTTAAAACAATATCTAACTATACATCGCTCTGAACTTTTCTTCGTTGATAAAGTAATTTTTATAGAAGGTGATACAGAAAGAATATTGCTACCTGAAATGATGCGGAAAATAGATGCTGCGGATCCGACTACGACTAACCCATTACTTTCTCAAAATATTTCCATCATTGAAGTTGGAGCATATGCTCACATTTTTGAAAAGTTTATTGATTTTATAGGGATGAAATCTTTAATTATTACAGATATAGATTCATCACACTATGTTACCACTACTGATAAAAACGAAAAAACTAAAACTGTCGAGCAAAAGTGTAGGGTAGACAATGGCTTATTCACAACTAATCATTCTTTGAGCTATTTTTTGGGTTCGTATGTTAACACTAGTACAAAGAAAATGGATTTAAGTCGACTACTTTCACTATCGGGAGAAGAAAAAATCATAAAAAAATGTGAAAAAACTAGAAAATGGATTCCAGATACGAAAGGTCATGTATTAGTTGTGTATCAGACACACGAAAATAATACTAAAAATATTTCTTACTGTGCTAGAAGTTTTGAAGACTCGTTTTTTCATATAAATAGGAAATTTATAGTTAATAGACTAGACGATTTTAAAAGTTTAAAAAACAGAAAGTATTTTAGAGGTTACAGTAAAGACTCATATTATTTAGCAGAAAAATGTATTGATAAGAAGCCATCATTTGCAATGGAAATTTTACTAAATAGTTTAGGAAATGAGGATTGGAAAATTCCGTCGTATATAAGAGAGGGATTACTATGGCTGAGAGAAAAATAGAATATGAAGTAGAAGAGGCTCTTAAATTAATTAGTCACAACAAAAATTTTTTGCTCAGTGGTGGCGCAGGAAGTGGAAAAACTTATTCATTAGTGCAAATCATAAATCAGATCATTTTGGAACATCCCAATAAAAGAATTGCTTGTATTACCTATACAAATGCTGCTGTAAGAGAAATTAGAGATAGAGTAAGTGATCCTAATCTAATAGTTTCAACTATTCATGACTTTATTTGGGATAACATAAAGACTTTTCAGCGTGATCTAAAAAAAGCACTGATATACCTTATGAAAGAGGGGACGATCGGAAATATAGATCGAGAAAACTTCCGAGAAGACGAGTATTTTGAGTCGACAAATTTTTTGGTGGAATATGGAGAAAATGCACGTTTACGAAATGGTATTATATCTCACGATGAAGTTATTAAGATTGCATCCTATATGTTTGAGAATTACAAATTACTTTGCGACATATTGAAAGACAAGTATCCTTTTATTCTAATTGATGAATATCAAGACACTGACCCATTAGTAATTAAAATATTGTTAGAATATTTGAAGCAAAGCCAAAAGACTAATATTGTTGGTTTTTTTGGAGATTCAATGCAATCGATTTATGATACTGGAATAGGAGACTTGAATGTATATTTAGAAAATAATGATGTATGCGAAATTCAAAAACAACAAAATCGTAGAAATCCACAACAAGTCATTCAATTAGCAAATTTGATAAGAGTAGACGGATTACAACAAGTTCCTTCAACAGATACTAATGCCCCTAATATGATTAATGGTGAGATAAAAAAAGGGAACATTAAGTTTATATACTCATCTTTGGAGTGTGAGGATGAGTATAATTTAGAGGAAATAAAAAAAACCAGTCATTTTCATGGGTGGAATTTCAAAGATTCAACTAATACTAAAGAGTTGTATTTAACTCACAATCTTATAGCGCCTAAAGTCGGATTCTCTAATTTAATGATGATTTATGACAAAGATCCCATAATAGAATTTAAACAAGAGGTTGTTAAAAGACTAAAAGAGAAGAAAACAGATATAGCTGAAAGCTGGACATATGAAGAAGCAATTAGAGAAGCTAATATTGTATATGGTTCCAGATCAAAAAAGTATAGTGGACAAGCTAAAATTGATGTCTTAATTCAAAATGAAAAAAATAAGGAGTCTTATGAAGAGTTAAGACATCAACTGTTCTCAAAAGTCAAACGTATATATTTAGATCGTGATTCTTTGATTGATGATAAAAAGGAAAATGAAGATGATATAAGTAAAAGTAATTCCAAAAGAGATTATTTGATTAAACATCTTTTCAAAATACAATCTCTAATTGAATTTTATAAAAATTCTATGGATGAATTTATTAGAAGAACTGAGTTTTTAATTAAAAATATATCTGATAAAAACAGATTGAAAGAAATTGTCCTAGAATTAGATAGTATGTCTAATTCTACAATTGAAGAAGTTATAAACTATGCAGATGAAACTGGTATATGTTATAAAGACGATAAACTAAACTATTTTATAGAGCAAAATGATTATCTCTACAATAAAGTTAAAAAAGTTAAGTATGAAGAGTTTCAAAACCTTTTCTTATATTTAGAGGGATATACTCCATATTCCACTCAACATAAGATAAAAGGTGCTGAGTTTAAAAATGTATTCGTTGTTTTAGATAATGGAAAATGGAATAACTTTAACTTCGAAAGGTTATTTACAGGAGATAATAGTAGCGAAAGAGTGCTTTCTAGGACACAAAAAATATTTTACGTTTGTTGTACTAGGGCTACAGATAATTTAATTGTTTATTATCACAAACCTAATAATGAAGTTATAGCTAAAGCCAAGAAATGGTTTGGTGTAGACAATGTACATTTAATTGAAGAAGTGTAAATATGACATTAACAAAGTCTATCTAGTAGACCTATGATATTTAACTTTTATTAAAGTGTAATATTTTCTTAAATTATGATATGGATGATAACTTAGAAATATTTGGTTTATTATCCTTATTTTCCTATGTATTATGTTTGCGCTCGATAATAGATAACAATTTATATAACACATCCTCAATTATTTTAACTAAATATTAATGGCACCATTTATGGGCATATATAGTAAGTATATTGCAATAGATGCTTTTTATATATGTTTTATAATTTCAAAATAGACATAGCTGCTGTTAAGCAAAATTTGACTTCCCCCAACCCACCCAACTATAATACGTACTCATGAGAGCCGCATCTCTATATCACTATATCAAGTTAGTGACCTACATGCAGCTCCACTACCTTGATTTCTACAAACGGAGGGTTAACCAATGAATGAGATAATCAAGCTATTTGATGATTATGAGTATATTGTCGATCGGTATACGATCGTAGGCGAATGGGAGGTCTGGGTGCAGCATGCGAAGCTGGGGAAGACGCGCATTGCTGTACGGATCAAGCAGGGACGGGATGAGCAGTATTATCATGACGTGAGCCACTTTTACCAGCCAGGCAGTGAGGCGGCGCCTTACATTTTAGAACAGGCGGGGCAGCATACGCCGGAAGCGGCGATTCGTCATGCGATGAATCAGGTGTTTACGCATTTCCGACCGGATGATGCGAAGGCAGAGTGGATATTGAACGAGAATTTCTAGCGTATCGGTCACCGGATTCCGCCATCCAACGCTATCCAAACGTTATAGTGAGACGATATGCCACACGCTACAGTGAAACGATATGATGGAGACGACACTTCATCATGCCAGTCGACACGCTGTAACAACCTGCTACAACGAGAATCGATGTTGAAATTCCATAACAAGCATGGAAATAAGAACGATCATGATAACGGTAATTATAATGAGCCGGATGCGATAGATGCATCCGGTTTTTTTGTGGTTCTCTTTGATATTCCCGTTCTTATTCCCTTTGTTGCCTCTTTTACGGTCACTTCTTTCATTTTGCTTCCTTCATTTTACGCCTATCTTTGTATATTTTTTAACCCCGATTTCTCTATGTCTCTTTTGAAGCATTTCATCCTACCCATCGATCTCAACACAAAAGTTGCATTCAGTCAGAAAGCATGCTATATTCTGACTACAGAACCGAAATGGTTTTTTGGTCACGAAAGAATATTTGCTGCACAAACTCTCATCTTCATGCTTATTGAACAGGGCTACAACGCTATGTACTGACTGATGACGCCTGTCCTGAATGGTACGGGATGAATCCAGACAGTAAGGCGATACAGGAGGGAACGCGATGAACGAGCTATTTTGGGATGATGAACCGATCAAATTATCGTTTATGCTGGATCATTTGTTGTTAGAGGAGGAGCGTATGATGAATCATTCACATGATGAGCGCTATATGAAAATTATTGAATCTGCACGCGATGTATTTTCCAAGTTTGGTTATAAAGGCACGACCGTCGACCGTATTGCGAAAAATGCCGGGATCGGGAAAGGTACGATCTATCTCTTTTTCGAGACGAAGGAAGAGATTCTGAATGCGATTCTGGATGTATCGCTGATGGAGATGGTGCGTCAGGCGGAGGAGATTATTAACAGCGAAGGCGACAGTAAGGATCGGATGTATCGCGCGATCTACACCTGTATTAGCTTCCGCGATTATCATACGATTGCAGATCGTCTGGCAGAGGAGCTGCAGGAGTTCGGTACCGCCGCATCGCATAATGCGTTATGCCATATCGATTCGTTTGTCAACACAGCGGTATGCCGCTTGCTGGAGCAGGCAGCCGCACAGGGATTGATTCGCCCGATGGACAATCCGAAGCTGACGTCACTCATACTTATTCATATGTATGATGCGATGACAACGCACTGGGAAAAGGAAAATGAACCACTTAGCAATGATGAAGTGTTCGAGAGACTGCATAAATTCCTCACTTGAGGCGGAGGGAACGGATGTAGGAAGCGAGTGTAGGAAACGAATTGAGGAAGCGGTTAGCGAATATTCAGGTGTTCATAGTCATTTATAAGTTGAATCTATAACATCTTTATGTAATCTACACCTTACATCACTCAACACGTCTCATATGAAAACGATGGACTGAGTTCAGGAGCGTTGAGCTATACAGGTCAATCGATCCTGAACGATTACTTACCGTACTGTTACAACCTATAAATAGAATTCATAGGGCGATTCACGCCAGGCTGGGATATGGAAATGGAGGAGCAAGACGATGGTGAAGAAAATACAGCCCCTCTGGGCTGCAGGATTGGCATTAACGATTATACTGGCAGGCTGTTCAAGTAAGGAAGCGGAACCGACGGCAACGAATATAAGTACAGTGACGGTATCCAAGGTTCAATCTGTACCTTTGAATACGGTATATGATCTGTCCGGTACGCTCGCTGCTGTACAGCAATCGCCGGTTGCTTTTGAACTGGGCGGTACGGTCGATAGTATCCGTGTAGATGTTGGGGATTCGGTTAACAAGGGACAGGCGATTGCTGGATTGGATAGTGCAGATCTGCAATTAAAGGTAAGTGAAGCGCAGGAGGCAGTGCAGCAAGCAAGTGCAGGCTTAACCGCAGCGAATGCTTCACTCCGAAATGCAACGGCTGTTCGTTCGGCGGCGCAGGCGGGTGTATCCGCAGCCCAGGCGCAGGTGGAAGGTGCGAAGGCGAAGCAGCAGGGTGTGCTGGATGGAGCGCGCGAGCAGGAGAAGCAGCAGGCACGTAATGCAGTGAGCAAAGCGCAGACGGCGTATAATCAGGCGAAATCGGCTGCTGACCGTGCGGAGACACTGTTCCAGAATGGACTGCTGACCAAGCAGGAGAACGAGCAGGCACAGACGTCCCTTGCTACAGCGAAGGATGCACTGGATGATGCGAATCAGCAGCTTTCCCTCACGCTGGCAGGTGCAAGCAATTCAGATCGTGCAAGTGCAGCATCTGCGGTGAAGCAGGCGCAGGTAGGCGTACAGTCTGCTCAGGCGCAAGTATCTCAAGCAAGTGCAGGCATTGAGCAAGCACAGGCAGGCGTACAACAGGCACAGGCATCCTATGACCAGGCGAATGTATCGCTCGCTCAGGCGAAGCTGGCATTATCCAAGTCCCAGTTGAAGTCGCAGGTGAGCGGTGTTGTACTGGAAAAGGACGTTTCGGTCGGACAGACCGTTGCCGCAGGGACGACGGCATTTACAATTGGTCAGATGAATCAATTGAAGGTGCTATTGCCTGTACCGGATGAGCAGATTGCTCAGTGGAAGACCGGTCAGCAGGTCAGCTTGAGCTTATATGATGAGCAGCGCACCGGACGGGTAACGAACATTTATCCGAAGACGAATGATAATACGGGTACGATTAGCGTTGAGGTACAGATCAGCAATCCGAAGCAGGATTGGAAGCCGGGTCAGGTGGTGAAGGCATCCCGCGATGTGCAGTCGAAGAAAGGCATTATGGTGCCTGTCGAAGCGGTCGTTAGCATGGATGATTCTCCCTATGTGTACCGTAGTGTGAATGGGAAGGCGGTACGTACACCAGTGAAAACAGGCGACCTGATGGACAACAAGCTGGTCATTACCGAAGGGCTGAAAGTGGGCGATACGATCGTCACCTCAGGTGCAGATCGTTTGATGGATGGTGATCGAATTACGGCGCAGGCTGCAGGAAGTACGAAGGCTACCAGCGGATCGCAGGAAGGCAGTGCGCAATGATTCCATATCTCGTTAAGAAAAGTAAGATTACACTGCTGTTTTTCGCACTGCTGATCGGTATTGGGGCATTCAGCGGGTTCGGTTTGCCCAAGCAGCTTATGCCGGATATCGTGGTGAAGCAGGCGACCGTTACAACCGTGTATGCTGGAGCGACACCGGAGCTGGTGGAGACGACGGTCACGCGGGTGCTGGAGTCGAAGATCAAGGAAGTGTCCAATCTGAAGACGGTTAGCTCGGTGTCGATGTCAGGCGTATCGGTCATCACACTGGAGACGCAGCCCACTGCGGATGCACCAACGGTATGGAGTGAATTGCGTAAGAAGGTTGAGGATGCGAAGGCGGATTTGCCGGACGGTGCGGATGCACCGGTCATTAATGATAATTTGACGAAGGCATTTGTTCAGTCGTTCGCTATCTATGGAGATAGCGCGCAGAATCTGTGGAAGCTACAGGACCTGATGACCGACTGGCGCGATCAGCTCCGCTCGGTTCCAGGTGTGACGGATGTATCGATTACAGGCTTGCCGAAGCAGCAGGTGCGTATTGAAGCGAATATGTCCAAGCTACAGCAGTATGGTATTCCATGGGAATCGATTCTGAACGCGGTGCAGAAGGAAAATGACCGTGTGCCAACAGGTACATTAGATTATGAGAAGCGCAGCTACCAGCTTACGGTGCCTGTCGATCATGATGCGTCCAGTCTGGAAAAGGTTGTTGTTTTCAAGTCTGAAAATGGTACACCTGTCTATCTGAAGGATGTGGCCAGCGTACAGATGGGCAATGAGAAGGTAGAGTATAACAGCTACTATAACGGGCAGCCGTCGATTTCGATTCAGATTAACAGTGAGGTCGGTTCTGACGTACCCTCCATGTATGAGCGTGTGAATGCAAAGATGGATGAGCTGAAGACCACACTACCATCTAATCTGAAGATTGATTCTCTGTTTGCTCAAAAGAACGAAACGGATCGTATTTTCCATAATTTGCTTGTGGAGATGCTGACTGCGATTGCTGTGGTTATCGTCGTTTGTATGATGGGCTTGAACCTGCTGACATCTTCATTTGTCGCACTGGCGATTCCAATCTCGATTGCGATTGCGATGATGTTCCTGCCGGGCATGGATATTACGCTGAATCAGATTACGGTTGTCGGTCTGATTATCGTACTCGGTATACTCGTCGATGATGCGGTCGTCGTCAATGACAATATTGAACGAAGATTATCGGTGCTGCGTGAGCGTCCGTATGATGCCGCGATTAATGGTACAAAGGAAGTGTCGATCTCAATTTTGACAGCGACGCTGGCGACGATTGCGGCGTTTGCACCGCTCATGTTCCTGACGGGTGATGTGGGTGCCTTTATTAAGCCGATCCCGGTTGTGATCTCACTGGCGATGCTGGCATCGATGGCGATGTCGCTTACGATCATTCCGATCTTCCGTATTTGGTATGAGAAGCGCAATATTTTGAAAGGCAAAAAGCGTGCTAATAACAAGCCTGCTGGACTGCTCGGTAAGCAGATTCAGAGTGTGTCAGACAGCTACGCGCATCGCTTGATGCCCAAAGTGTTAAAGCGTCCGATGCTTGTCGCACTGGTTGGTTTGATTGTGAGTACATGTATCTATGGACTGACGCTGTTTACACCTGTGCAGCTATTCCCGCGCTCCAGTAATCCGGAGCTGACGATCAAGATCACGATGCCGACAGGCACATCGATTGAGGATACAGACAGCACAGTGCGACAGATCGCCAAATGGGTGCAAAAGCAGCCTGGCGTAGAGTCCGTATCGTCCGCATCGGGCGGTACGGCACCACCGCTCTTTTACAATATTACGAATATCGCTTCATTCTCGACCAATCAGGGCGAGGTGCTGTTAAAAGGTGAGCTTGGACAGCTAGACAGTACCGCCGCTGTAGCAAACTGGCCACAGCAATTGAAGCAGATGTTCCCACAGGTTACGACATCGGTCACACAGACCGAGCTAGGTATTCCAGTCGGTAAACCGGTTTCGATCCGTATTCTCGGTACAGACCTGAAGGAGCTGCGCAAGCTGACCGATCAGGTGAAAAATGTCGTTGCATCGACGAATGGAACGAATAATATTAGCGATACGATGGGCGTGCAGGATTACACGCTGGATTTTGAAGTGAATCGTGCAGCAATGGATCGCTACAATGTAACATATGAGAATCTGACGCGTACCCTGCTGATGACTGGAACCGGTGTGAAGGTAGGCGAGTTCGATAATGGACGCGATCTGGTCGATATCAAAATCTATATGAAGGACGCGCCATCGACCGATCCGGCAGTGCTGTTCCAGCAGGTGAATGTGACGAACTCGGATAATGTGCAGGTTCCGCTGACACAGCTCGTGAATATTCATCCGGCATTCTCGATCAAGCAGATTAACCATTATAATCTGTCACGCTCCAATACGATTGAGGCTGACGTGAATGGACGTACTGCGACTGAGGTCATGCAGGATATTAATGTCGGTATGGCCAAAATCAACTTCCCACCGGGCTATTCCTGGGAGGTAGGCGGCGAGACCTCGAAGCAAAGCGATATTTTCATCGATCTGGCGAAGCTATTTGCGATCGTCGTTGTACTGATCTTTATTTTGATCGCGATGCAATTCTATTCGATGTGGATTCCGCTGATCGTTATGACAACGGTCTATCTGGCGGCTGCCGGAGGGATATTAGGGTTATTTATTAGTCAGACGCCAATCGGCTTTATGTCGATTATGGGTGTCATCTCGCTGGCCGGGATTGTCGTGCGAAACGGGATTGTACTGATTGAATTTATTGAGGATGCACGTCATGAAGGACTGGAAATGAAGGAAGCGATTATTCAGGCAGCATCTGCCCGTTTCCGGCCGATTCTGCTGACGTCACTCGCAGCGATTGTCGCGCTGCTGCCAATGGCAACGGTGGGCGAGCAGTTATTCCGTCCACTGGCGATTGCGATCGTATTCGGTCTGGTATTCTCGACGCTGCTGACGCTATTCGTCGTACCATCGCTGTATATGGTACTGGCTCGCCATAATGATAAGCGCAAAGCTCGCAAGGCAGAGCAGGAAGCATTATTAGAGCAAAAGCTCAAGCAATGGTAATGCTGGCTTGGGATGCTTAATGTCCATGGTGTCTAACTGTAGCCAGATAGGGAACGGATCTGTTAATGATTGCCCTGTACAGTGATGAGTATCTACTATAAAATACAGCCATATGCTCAAAAAGCAGCTCCTGCGATCCTCATGCCTGTGAAGGCGGGATCGTCAGAAGCTGCTTTTGTATAGCAAGGATTGCACGGATAGATACGTAGATAATAACGCTTTATAGTGTGCCCGATTGCATGATATCAAAGGCAGGGATATGGAATGTTGGTACTGTAGAATGTCGGTGCTGTAGAATATCGGGAGTGTAGACTGTTGTTATATCATACAGGTCGGATGCAACGTAATTACACGATCAGTGCTATTTGACGTTAATACCAATCAATGCAGTCACAACGCCATTATCCTCTGCATACAGGGATATACGCCGGCTATCCGGACTCCAGCGAATCGAATTGTTATATGCCTGAAATTCAGTCGTAATCGGAGTTGTCGTGCCTGTATTACGATTGAAAATGTACAGACCTTTCATTCCCTGCTGGCTTTCCTGATAAATGGAGAAGGCGAGCATCCTGCCATCCGGTGACCATGCCGGACGACCAAGCAGCGTGCCTTCGGCGACTTTGCCGAGTACCTTACCGTTGTGATCAATCACCGTCAGCCTACCCGGTTCAGATTCCTTATGACCGACCTGTTGGATGACGATCGACTTTCCGTCCGGTGCGACGTCGAAATTCCATACATCACTGGCGATCGGCTGGGCCTGTAGTTCACCTTTCTCCACGCGATTCAAGGCAGAGCCACCGACAAAATAGATAATACCGCCGACCTGCTGTACCTGCATAATCGTGTCCTTCGTGTTCGCGCCTTGAAGCTGGAGCGTGGTTTTGTGACCTTGCAGATCAATAATCTGCAAGCCCGTCTCCGGTGTACCGCTGATCAGATGCGAATGGTCAGCCCATTTAAACTCGTTCACCATATCGATTTTGCCAATGGTCACGATATCTCCGGTGGCGATATTCAAAATATAGCCTTTGATCGTATAACGGTCATTGGCTACACCTTCGGTAAAAAATACATGTTTGCCATCCGGTGAAGCCTCGGCAAGTAGCTGTACGCCTTTACGATTTGGTGTTAGCTCGTGCTCATCGCCCGTAGCGGCATCATGCACGATCAGACGGTTGTCGCGCTCGATAATGATCTTGTCCGCCGATAGCCAGGTGCGACCGTAGGCGTCATCGAGCTTATCCAGTGAAGACAGGCTGATCGTAGGCTCGACTGGTACGCTTGCTGCATGATCGACTACGGTTAGCGTTTGTCCGTTGCCGCAACCGGTAAGCAGCAACATGGTCAGTAGGGCAGAGCTGGCAAGTAGCTTCCAGTAACGTGGACGAGTACGATGTATTTGCACAGGTTGTGAAGCTTGCGACGCTTCGGAAGCGTATGAGCAATGAGACGAACGAGATGAATCAAAGCGGGGTAGAACAGCCATAACAATCAACTCCTGAATATAAAAATGATCCGACCAGATATCCAGCCCATCGCTCGGATAATCCGCGGTGTAATCCATGCATTCAGCGTACTATGCATACATCTCGGTGATATGTACAATTGTATCGAACTTGTAAACAACAGAGCTTTTGAATCTTTCGTTATCTAATCGTGCAAACGTAGTGTTCATGGTATGATGAACAGGAAGTGAAGCGGTAACAGTTGGCATCATGATTAGCCTGGAAAGACCGTACAACCTGCAAGCAGGAGTGGACGCCATGCCGATATCATGTGGAGGTGAATAGCATGAACGACCAGATTAGAGACAGACAACGGCTACGTATACAGCTTCTGCAGGACTTATACGACTATCATTTTGGACCGGAAGAACGTTCGTTTCATTTGCCTGGACCGAAGAAAAATGTAGGGCCTTTAACCGATAAAGAAACCCGTCTTGCTTATGATTATTTACACAAAAAAGGACTGATCGATATCAAGGACGTGGTGGGCTATATGCATTTTGCCATCACGCCACAGGGCATTGATCTGATTGAAGATCGTATACTGGGGCAAAGCTCGGATCATACGTAGGCTATGCGTCTATGCATAGTGAACTATGTCAGTGTTTGCATTACAGGACAACCTGACAGTTCAGCACAGATCACACATAATCGGCTATGACCGGATAGCACTTCATCCTCAGCCTATAACGACTCTACTAAAAAGGACCTTATTGCATGCATAAACAGCAATAAGGTTCTTTTCATTGATATTAATATAAGAAAGAAGTAAGAGAAAAATAATAAGCCCACTCTAGTATAATCCCTTATCCATGCGCTTGATCAAGCGGCATATCCAGTACAAATACATTTCCATGCTCATCCGACGATTCGATATACAGATTGCCGTTCATCCGCTGCGCTAGCCGCCGTGCCAGCGGTAAGCCAAGTCCGGTGCCGCTGCTCGTACGTGAACGATTTTGACTGAGTGTCGTATACGGCTCAAATACAAGCTCCTGCTGATCCCGGGGGATGACAGGACCGGAGCTACGAATGCGAATGTGTACAACCTCATCGTGAAGCTGACTCTGCACCGTAATCCAGCCCTGTTCCGGCAGATTGTATTTGACCGCATTGTCGAGCAGATTTAGCAAAATATGCATCAGATGCTTCGGATCGGCAAGGAGCTGCACAGGCTGGTCAAGCTTCACCTCCAGTGCTATCCCTGCGCTGGTCGCTTTACCATAGGTTCGCGTAGCAGCTTCCTCGATCAGATCATTAAGCTGTACCTGCTCAGGATGAAGCTCAAAATCATATTTATCTAATAATGATAAACGAATCGAATCCTCGATTAACTCGATCAGACGACGAATCTCGGATGAAATGCTCGCACTTGCCTCACGTACAAGCTCAGGATCATCGCCATACATGCCCAGCAGATCGGCATACGATTGGATGGAGGTGGCCGGTGTTTTCAGCTCATGACTGATGTTACCGATAAATGCCTTTTGAAGCTGCTCCAGTGCAGATAGCTTGGTGACCGCTTGCTGTAGCTGCAGCTTCTCCTGCTCCAATAGATTCATACTCTGCTCAATCATGGCGCCCATCTCTGTAATGCTATCCCCAAGCTCGCCCAGTTCATCGGAGCGACTCAGCAGAGCATGACGCTCGTCTGGATAACGACCACGCGCAATCGCTCGTGCTTCAGTCATTAACGTATGAATATCCCGCGTCTGACGATGAATATACAGCCAGCCGATCAGGAAGCTGCTAGCAAGTACAGCGGCTCCCGTCCACAGGCAGAGCATCAGCATATTATGGTAAAATTCCTGCTGTTCCGCAATCGATAGATGTAGCTGAATCACACCAAGTAGCTGATCCCCACCATACACCGGGGTCAAATACAGTACATTGGACCCTTCGGTAATATACGCGGTCTGTCCTTGCAGCGCATAGCGCATCGCTGCGCTGACATCACTACGGCGAGCCAGCGGTAACGAATCACCGCGCAGCTCGCCGTTTCGATCATATACAATCACCCGCATATTACTGGCTGCACCCAGATCGACCGCCAGCTCAGCCGCTCGCCTTTGCATGAACATGACAGGCGATAGCCGCTCTCCGCTCAAGTACGCTTGCTGAATACGCATCTGCATCAGATCACTTTGCCGAAGCAGAAGCTGCTCGGTCTGTTGCTGCTGATTACTGCGAATACCGGACAGCACAAGCAAGCTAAGCACCGTAATGGTAAACAGCAGCAGCGCACCGAGCAGTAAGGGGAATTTCCAGCGTAGACCAAGCCGCGGATGAAGCAGTGAACGGGCTCTCATGCTTGTGGCTCCGAGCGATAGCCGATCCCGTAAACGGTTTGCAGGAGAGATTGATGGGGATCAAGCTTCTTGCGCAGTCGTTGAATATGGATATCGACCGTACGCGTCTCGCCAAGATAATCCATTCCCCATACAAGCTCCAATAGCTCATCTCGGGTATACACTCTGCCCGGATGTGTGGCCAGTAGCATGAGCAGGTCGAATTCCTTCGGCGTCAGCTCCAGTGTCACACCGTCGATTCGAGCTTCACGGCTGGCAGGTTGTACGGTGAGTGGACCGAGTGTTCGCGGCTCATCGAGTGGTGGTGGGGCATTTTCCCGATCCACACGCCGTGCGAGCGCCTTGATACGTGCAATCAATTCCCGAATGTCAAATGGCTTCGCGACATAATCATCCGCACCAAGCTCCAGACCGAGCACCCGGTCAATCACATCATCGCGTGCGGTCAGCAATACAATGCCCAGGCCGCGGCGCTGCTCTAGCCTGCGGCATACTTCATAGCCGTCCATTTCCGGCATCATCACATCCAGCACGAGCACATCCGGACGAAATTGCTCTACACGCGCCAGCGCATCCTTACCATCGGTAGCTGTCTCCACGGTAAAATGCTCACGCTTGAGCGCATAGGCAATCGAATTGCGAATCGCCGCTTCATCATCCGCAATCAGCACACGCGTAGACATGGACAGGCTCCTTTCACACGATCAATCAGTAATGGTATCATTGTAATATTCGATAATATCTTTACGGCGGATAATACCAAGGAACAGACCCTCGTTATCGGTAACCGGAACAAAGTTCTGATCGGCAGCGCGATTGAGCATATCTTCCATGTTGGCAGTGATGACGACACTCTCGTTATGTACACGGCGCTGAATATCCGTAAGCGGTACATGCCGCATCGCTTCAAAATCAAGGTTGAACGCGTTTTTCAGCTTCCATAGCAGATCGCCTTCGGATAGCGTGCCCACATATTTCCCTTGCTCATCAATGATGGGAATAGCGGAATAAGGATGACGCTCCAGTTGTTCTAGCGCTTCAAGCATGGAGGCTGTAGACGATACATAAGTAACCTGCTCTTTGGGCAGGAGAAAATGTGAGATTTGCACAAATGTCACTCCTTTACATCGTATGTTATCAATAATATTTCCATTAAAACACATTTTGAATCGCATGTGTAAAGGTTTACAGCATTGTAGCCACAAAGCAGGCAATGTACAACCCCTTATTTTCAAATAAAGGAGCTACTATTATGAAGACCAGGCAACAACTAATCGACGCTATCGTAGCCCAGCTACAACGAACCGAGCTGTACAAGGAAAACCTGATCCAGTGGGTAGAGGCTGCCTTTGACGATTCATGGCATGGCGATCTGGAGCCACAGATTGCTATCGACCCGGATGGATATAGACTACTACTATATGAGCGTGGAATTCAAATTATGAACCAAAAAATCGATCCGACGCGCGAGCACGATGTGATCTACTGGATACTGGATAGCTGTATTCAAACGGCTGCTTATCTTCAATTGCTTCATATTCATGGAGTAGAACAGGGTAAAGGTCACTTACAGTTGACTGACGCTGTGCAGGCGGAATGGTCTGCCTTGATTCAACGAGCTTTTGCGGCAACAGATGATGTATACGGAGAAATGTATCGTAGCGGACGAAGAGGTGAGCTAGAGCGGATGTGAGTGGTGTATTATCCAAGTTCATCCGCTAGGAAGTGGATGGATGTTGTATATTGACGATGGATGTACATGGACGATGGAGCGATAACCGGCCAAATATAAAGCAGCTCACGTCTGCCAGATCGGATGGAAACCGTATATTTTGATAAAGACATTATTCAGGCAGAAGAATAATGTCTTTTTTATATGCACATATCTTGATTTTGAGCGATGTTATGCCGATATAGGAATCAGTTCTCATATACCAAATATAGGAAGTATATCTCTGTTGAATACTCTCATTAAATTATATTCTTTAATTGGGAAAATATGATTTAATTGGTTAATTAAACATGATAAATTAATAAAAACACATATAAACCTATACATCGCTACAGGAGGATATGCCGCTATGGAAAAATTGAATGAGCAGGTTACAGATGAATTGGTCGTGCGCGCATTACAGGAAAATTTGGCAATTATTCGATTTGACACGGAGCATCGTGTAGCTTATGTCAATGATATTTTTGCGCGTGTTATCGGGTATTCTCCTGGCGAGATGATTGGGATGCATCATCGTGAGCTGTGCTTTCCTGAGTTCTCGAATAGTCCCGAGTATAATGAATTCTGGGCTAATCTATTTACCGGAACGACGTTTCACGATCGAATTCTACGTCGCAACGCCAATGATGATGAGGTGTGGCTGGAAGCGACCTATATGCCAGTATGGGATCAGGGGCGCCGTCATGTGATCGGTGTGACCAAGGTGGCAACAGATATTACAGAGCGCCATCATCATTTGAGTCATGTGGTCGATGATCTGCAAAATACAGCTAAAATGCTACATCAGCGTTCTTCCGATGGCATGCTGCACAGTGAAGAACTGCTGGTAAGTATGGAGCAGATCGCTCATGTCACGTCTTCTAATGGAGAGACGATCCACCGTCTGCAGGAGCAGGCTTATGAAATTCAGGATGTCGTGAAAACGATTCGTAAAATAGCATCGCAAACGCAAATGCTCGCACTCAATGCAGCGATTGAAGCTGCTCGTGCAGGCGAATTTGGCCGCGGCTTCAATGTAGTTGCCCAGGAGGTTGGCAAGCTGTCCAATATGGTGCAGGAATCGATTACTCAGGTTAAACGCAGCGTCGACGCAATGGACTGCGAGGTTCGCAAAATCTCCAATACAACCTCAGAAGTAGAGCAGAGTGTAAAACGCGGACAGGAGCGCATGCAGACAGCAATGGAGTCGTTTAATGCAATCTTCTCCTCGGCGAATGAGCTGAATATTCATGCAGATCGTGTGACGCATGAGATTTGAGGATTGGATGAGTAAGTGTTAGGAACCGCCAAGTATACTTATACCAGGCCAGAGTAAGGAAGTTTATTATAACAGGATAACTATGAAATAGGCATAGGTGAAAAGCTAGAGTCAGCAGACCGTTACATGATCTGCTAGCTTTAGCTTTTTATCAAGGAAATAAGTGTGGTTTGAGCTTCTTATGTTAAATAAAATAACATTTAAATTAGATATTTAATTATTTTCATAATGAAAATGTTCAAATGTTATTGACGATGACTTGTCTGCGTTATATGCTAATCATGAAATCGCAATCAATTGTATAACAGCCGCTTATTGGCGTGTTACCAGCAATGGGCATGAGCCGAGCAACGGAGTGTAGTTATAGCATACGTATATCGTATGTTCTGCCTCTTTTGTCTGTGCTCTTATTTGCGTTTCACCCTAGTATTCGTGTTACGCGGGCGAAGGATACACAATGTGCAGTGACTGCAGCGCTGCGTTATTGCTATATTCCTCGTTTAGCATCGTTCCCAGTAGTAAGCGTTCAACGTCTCGATACGTATAAGCCACTTTACAACTGAATACTTAATTCCGACGAAATCAGTACAGCATCGTCCCACATCTATGTTTTGATTTCAAACAGATATGGAGGCAACCCTATTGAAAAAAAGCTGTTTAATACTTATGCTCCTTTTGCTTGTCGTTTCGTCAATCTCTCCTATGGCTGCCGCGCAGTCCCAACAGCAACTCAGTGAATCTAATTCATCCTCTAACAATCAACAAATAAGTGTCCAGCAATATACCAAAAATGGGACATCCGTCTGGAAGCTGCAAAAAGGCACGAGACTGTATCTACTTCAGGATGGAGATAGCACGGTTGATCCGGCGCTGACAAGTGTCGTCAAGCTGGTCGATTCCGAGCTAGCTGCCAAAGGACTGCCTTCTGCTGAGCCATTACCGATTCAGACTGGAGGCGCATCTCTCGCTGAAGCTGGCGATATCATAATCCGTCTCGGTCAGTTATCCGAAACCTCGAATTCGGAAGCTTACAAGCTGGAGATTGCTGACCAGATCAAGCTAACCGCACCGACCGTACGCGGCATTTTGTACGGATTGCGTACGATTGAGCAACAATTGCTCGTATCCGGCGGTCTGCAATACGGTACCATCATCGATTATCCGACGTTACCGGAGCGCAGCTATCATATTGATATGGCGCGCAAATTTTATACAAAGGACTGGCTCATTCAACAGGTTAAGGAGTCTTCCTGGTTGAAGATTAATACGCTTGAATTGCACTTTTCCGAAAATGAAGGCTTCCGGCTGGAAAGCAAGGTGCACCCAGAGGTAATGTCACCGGAGTATATTACACAGGCGGAAATGAAGGACGTTCTGGCGGTTGCCAAACAATATCAGGTGGATATTATTCCTTCCTTCGACAGTCCGGGTCATTTGCAGTATTTACTGCGCAACCATCCAGAGTGGAAGCTCAAAGATAGCAGTGGTAATGCATGTAGCGATACAGAAGTGTGCAAAGGTGCCCTGGATATTACAAATTCCGATGCCAAGGCGTACGTTCTGGATTTGTTGGACGAATATGCGGCGCTGTTTAAAGACAGCAAATATTTTAACATCGGTGGCGATGAATTTATCGATTTTAACCACTTCGAGCGCTTCCCACAACTGCAAAATTATGCGCGCAATGTGCTGGGCATAGCCAACGGCACTGGTATTGATACCTTTATCGATTACACCAATCAGGTTGCCGAGCATATGGAGAAAAAAGGCTTCATTGTCCGCGTCTGGAACGATGGTTATTTCCGCTATGACCAGACAGAGCATGTTCAATTGAAAAAGTCGATCCAGATCGATTATTGGACGAAATGGGATAGCAATATGGCACCGGTGCAAAAGTTTATCGATGAAGGCTTCAAACTCGTTAATTTTAACGATGCATATTTCTATTATGTACTCGGCGAAAATGCAGGCTATAAATACCCGACCGGCTCCAAAATTTATGACGGCTGGCATCCGGGTCTGTTCCCGAATATCAGTTCGAGCGTGAAGCAGGAATATATGCCACCGTATCCAGCCGCGATTCTCGGTGCTTCGTTTGCGATCTGGAGCGACACGCCATCAGCGCAAACGCAAGATCAGGTCAGCGCAGGCGTTTATGAACCACTGCGCGCAATGGCGGAGAAATCATGGATTGGCGAAAAGCGCTACAGTGATTATGCCGCATTCAAAAGCGTGTTTGATAAAATCGGTCAGGTGCCAGGATACGACAGTGATCTTCCTACAGCGAGCGATATCATAGCTGCGAACAGTGTAGGGGTCGTTTATATTCATGCTGTCGATGATGCAGGACAGACGCTATACAATAGTCGAATGTTCGGCACACTCGGTTCTGCTTATACGTTGACGCCTGATACGCTATATGGCTACAGTCTGGAAGCTATCCCTGCCAATGCAAAGGGGACGTTTAGCGCTCAAAGCACGACGATCCATCTTGTTTACGATTTGAAAACAGACAAATCTGCTTTGCAGCAAGCGTATGACCAATCCGCAGCTTATCCGGCTGCCGATTATATTGCGGTTTCCTACATGCCCTATGCACAGCAGCTCCAGCAGGCTAAAACGATTCTGGATAATACTCGCGCAACTCAGACGACCATCGACAATGCGCTAAGCAGTGTACAGCAAGCCAAAAGTCAACTGATCGCAATGTCCAAAATGCAATTGTACGTACTGATTAAGTATCCGCAAGCTCAGAACGGTGCCACATCGTCCTCGTATGCCACGTATCTGGCAGCGATTGAGCAAGCGAAGCCGCTTCTAACTGATGCGACTGCTTCTGCACAGGTTGTAGATGCTGCGGTTAGTCAAATTATGACAGCGATGAAAAATGTAAAATCACTTGGTTTCACCACAACGATGTACGACGAGAGTAATAATAATCAGTCTGTAGATTTCAGTCAGGCCTTTGATGGGAATTCGAGTACGTATGCGCTCAATTGGATGCCACAACAAAACGGCGATACGATCGTATTCAATTTCGACAAACCCGTAAATCTGGCTAACTTTAAAATTCAATATTATCCAGGTTTCAATTATGGAAGAATTACACAGGCGAATTTCCAGGTTGCCCAGCTTGTAGGGGGCTCGCTGCAATGGAAAACAGTTGGTACACTGGACAATTCAGCAGAAACGACCACGCTGCCAATCAATGAAAATGATGTGCAGCAAGCACGAATCGTGTATACCAATGACACGCCAAATAGTGACGGTACGCTCATTACTGAAATGTCGTTTAGCTATAATCCGCGTGCAGATGATTCTGGCATCCAGCAATTGCAATCGGTTGATACAGAATTGAACAGCATCCATTTACAGTGGGAGCCGGTGAGCGGAGCATCTTCTTATCTTGTTTATGTGAATGACGATGCACAGCCTAGTTATACGGGCAGCGATCCTTCTTTTGTGCATAGCCATTTGCAGCCGAATACAGTCTATACGTACCGGGTCATGTATGTGAGCGGCGGCGTCACAAGTATTCCTTATTTTATTCAAGTGAAAACGCCGGAGCTGATCGATACGAAGCTGTCTGCTTTAGCCATTGATAAAGGTCAATTGTCACCGAATTTTGATCCTTCTATTACGTCGTATACAACTAACGTTGCCAGCGATGTGTACAAGCTTGACTTGACGCTTGTCAAGCACCATCCGTTGCAGCAATTGACAGTGACAGGTGCAGTGTACGGGCGAAGCGTCACCGCCGATAGTTACAGCTACCAGATCGATATTACACAGCCACAGCAATCGGTAACGATTGAAGTATATTCGCCAAACGGAACCAGTCCAACGAGCACCTATACCTTGCAGATTGCACGCAGTGCTGCGCCCTGGTTCAGTACAAGGCTAACCGGGTTGACGCTTGCGGATGGATCACTTACGCCAGCATTTTCGCCGAGTACGCTTAATTATAGCGCCACGGTTGCCAGCAGTGTTTATCGTACAACAGTGACGGCGAATGTGTATGATGCTTCTGCTACGCTCACGATTAATGGGCAATCCGCAGTTAGTGGACAGGCGCAGTCAATTAATCTGAACTCTGGCGATAATGTAATCCCTATCAAGGTTCAAGCGCGCAATGGTCAGACTCAGACGTATACATTAACTGTGAAGCGTCAATCTTCATCTGATGGGGGTTCCGGTAGCGGTAGCTCGGGTAACAGCAATTCTAGTAGCGGCAACTCGAGTAATAGTAGCTCGGGTAACAGCAATTCCAGTAGCGGCAGCTCCGGTAATAGTAGCTCAGGAAGTACCGCGAATCCAGACGTTCCGATTATTTCGAGTAATGGGCGTCTGACCCTCGATTCTTCCCAATCCGGGCAAGTGCGAGTGGACAATATATTATCGCTATCCATTCCGGCAGATGCGAGTGACAGTACACTGGTTGTTACGATGAAGGTGCTGAACGCGAGCGAGCAACCGTCAACCCAGGGTGCTGTGTTGCTCAGTCCGGTATATGAACTGCTGAAAAATATGCCGTCTAACTTTAACCATCCGGTTACACTTCAATTTACGTTTGATCCAGCACAAATAGGTGCTAACGAGACAGCAGCCGTTTTCTATTACGGTGAATCGAGCCAGCGCTGGATTGAAGTGGGGGGGACGATCAAAGGCAATGAGATTACTGCCGAGGTCAACCATTTTACCAAGTTTGCCGTAATGGCGGTCAGCAAAACATCGGATGTGCCTGTAACAGCACCAACGACGACATCGCCGGCGAACTCTGTTTCTTTTAGCGATATTGATTCCAGTTGGGCAGCAGCCAACATTAAGCGTGCCGTTGCGTTAGGGATCGTGAAAGGGTATAGCGATGGTACATTCTTGCCTAACAAGTCGGTGACTCGCGCTGAATTTGTCGTGATGTTGGCGCATGCGCTGCAATTGCCGACAAGCGATACTACGCTTCATTTTCAAGATCAGGCACAGATAGGCACCTGGGCAGAACCGGCTATTCGTGCTGCGATTGATGCGAAGATCATCAAAGGCTACCCGGACAATCATTTCCGTCCTAATGCCATCATTACGCGTGCAGAAATGGCAACGATACTCGCTGCTGCGATGAAATCGAGTGAGCCAAACACGACGGTATCTCATTTTGCCGATGAAACCCGCATTCCGACATGGGCAAAGGGAGCTGTCCAAGCATTACAGCAAACAGGAGTCATTCAGGGCAGAACAGGCAACCAATTTATGCCGCAAGCTTCGGCTACACGCGCCGAGTCGATCACCATCATTTTGAACATGCTGGCTGCTACTAATGCTGCCAAATAGGTACTGCTTCCGAATGAGTCTGTACCGATACATGTGCGTACATTGTATCGTTTGTTAAAGGAACGAATTCTTCCTCTGCTTGCGGTTGGGAGAATTCGTTTTTTCTTTTATCCGACATTGGGTTATATTATCCTTAACAATCTTAAGTAGGAATCCAGCATGCGCGAATTTATCGAAGGCGATCATACACATACGAACAATCTGATTCACGAGAAATCTCCTTACCTGCTGCAACATGCTCACAATCTGGTGAATTGGATGGCATAGGGAACGGAAGCATTTACAAAAGCGAAGCGGGAGAGCAAGCCGGTCTTTCTGTCTGTTGGCTATTCCTAGTGTGGCTTACATCTACATGTCATTGGTGTCATGTGATGGAGCGCGAGAGCTTTGAAGATGAGGAAGTAGCTGCGTTATTAAATGAATATTTTGTTCCGATCAAGGTGACAATGATAGATCATACATCCCTAACAGTAAGATACAATAAGACACGAATGAGATAGTCATATTAAAAGCCAGAGTCAGCAGATCGTTACGTTAAGTGCTGACTCTGGCTTTTTATCTGGAAATGGATGACTTGGAGCTATTCATGTTGAGTGATGAACTCTACAAGTGAGTCTTTATGTACGTCTACATACGCAATCAAATCATCAAAAATATTTCGTTCCGAGTCGTACACATATAGATTTTGCGCCAGCTCTTGAATTTCTCTAGCTATGGTTTCCATACGAGTCTTCATATGAGCTTCATCAACTGATGTTAAACTGGACACTTCATACAAGCTACTTGCCTGGGCACGATCCCGTAGCTGCTGAGGTGATCGTTCATAACGGGACAAGACACCACTAATAGCATTCAAAATTGCATAATCCTCCAGCGCTCCAATACGATATAACGTATCGATCATATCCTCCAGCAGTAACCCTGCTGAATTATGCAAAAAACCCCACATCCCATTTATGCTTAACTCGGTATCCAGTTCAATGACGAGGATAATATCCTGAACGAGCTGCGGTAACTGATGAAGATGATCCGGTTTCAATAATGCTCGATTAGCTTCGGTATATAGATTCTCGCTGATCGCTTCTACCATCCCTTCCGCAGTCATCGCTGCGATGGCTTTCGAACCAATCAGATGTGCGATACAATCGTATAAAGTGCGCATAAGCGTCTCACTCCTTCTCCATTTCGTTCAAAAAATAATTTGATGGTTAATAAAAATAATACTTTATTATTACAATAGAATAAACGTGGAAAGGAAGTGATGCCCCTATGTCAACGAATAAACAAGCCAATAGACTGCTTCATGAGAAATCGCCTTATTTGCTACAGCATGCGTATAATCCTGTGCAATGGTTCCCATGGAGTGATGAAGCTTTTGCAAAAGCGGAGTCGGAAGATAAACCTGTCTTCCTGTCTGTTGGCTATTCGTAGTGAGGCTTTTATCGACATGCCATTGGTGTCATGTGATGGAGCGCGAAAGCTTTGAAGATGAGGAAGTAGCTGCCTTATTAAATGAATATTTTGTTCCGATCAAGGTGGATCGGGAGGAACGACCGGATATTGATAATCTGTACATGGCGTACTGTCAGGCACTCACCGGGCAAGGGGGCTGGCCGCTAACGGTTCTGCTCACACCGGAGCAAAAGCCCTTTTATGCAGGGACGTATTTTCCGAAGCAGACGAAGTATGGACGCATCGGCATCATCGATATGCTGACGCAGATTCGGGAGAAATGGAAGCATGAACGCGAACGCATTGTTGAAGCTGGCGATGCGATTGTGCAGCGGATGAATGAAGTGAAAGCAGAGTCGGAGCCGGGGAGCTTCGATGAATCAATTCTGCACCGTGCGTATCAAACGCTGGCAAGCTCATTTGACGAGCAATACGGCGGCTTTGGCGGAGCACCGAAGTTTCCAACGCCGCATCATCTGATGTTTTTGTCAGCCTATGCTCGTACGTATGATCAACCGCAGGCGCTGGACATGGTGCGCACGACATTGGAGCGTATGTATCGTGGTGGCATTTATGATCATATTGGCTTTGGTTTTGCTCGCTATTCGACGGATGAGCAGTGGCTGGTGCCGCATTTTGAGAAAATGCTGTATGATAACGCGCTGCTCGCCATAGCCTATGTGGATGCGTACAGTTTGACTGAGGATGAGCAGTATGCCCGTATTGCAGAGCAGATCTTCACGTATGTGCTGCGGGATATGACGTCGCCAGAAGGTGCCTTTTATTCGGCAGAGGATGCGGATTCCGAAGGCGTAGAAGGTAAGTTTTACCTGTTTGATCGTTATGAGATTGAGGATGTGCTCGGTCTGGAAGCGATGCATACGTACTGCAATGTGTATGATATTTCGCCGGATGGTAATTTTGAAGGTGAAAATATCCCGAATCTGATTGCCCATACGATTGCAGAAATTGCGGAGGAACGCGATTTGAACGAGCTGGCATTGCGTACCGATCTGGAGGAATATCGTCAGAAGCTATTCGATTACCGGGAGCAACGGGTTCATCCATTTAAGGATGATAAGGTGCTCGTTTCGTGGAACGGTATGATGATTGCTGCGTTGGCCCATGCGAGCAAACGACTACAAAAGCCGGAATATGCGCAAGCCGCAGCGCGTGCAGTTGATTTTATCTGGCAAACGATGTTCCGTAAAGATGGACGTCTGATGGCTCGTTATCGCGATGGTCATGTGGCATTCCCGGCTTATGTGGACGATTATGCGTATCTGATCTGGGGCTTGCTGGAGCTATATGAAGCCACCGGCGATTCGAAGTATATTGGACGCGCGATGACGCTCAAGTCTCAATTAATTAGCCTGTTCTGGGATGAAGAGCAGGGTGGATTTTACTTTAGCGGTGCGGAAGGCGATCAGCTAATTAGCCGTACAAAAGAAATCTATGATGGAGCGATTCCATCCGGCAACTCGGTAGCTGCCTGGGTACTGGCAAGACTGGCTGCCATGACGAATGATGATGAGCTGCGAGCTTATGCTGAGCGTATACTGGATGCTTTTGCAGGTACGGTAAAGCAGTATCCGGCAGGTTATACGATGCTTATGCTGGCTGGAATGCAGATTTTGAACGGTACGGAAGAGATCGTGGTCACTGGAAAAGTGGAGGATATGCAATATCAGCAAATGCTTGCCGAGGTGCAGAAGGCGTATCGTCCATTTGCGACGCTACTGTTCAATGAAAGCGGAGCAGCAGGTGAAGCTGCACGCGAGCTATTGCCGCATTTGCAGGATAAGCTATCTCCATCGGATGCCATGACATATATTTGCGAAGGCTTTGTATGCCATGCACCGTTAACGACACTGGAAGCCCTGACAGAGGCGTTACAGCCAAAGCGCTCGTAAGAGTGGATAGGTACAAATGGATGTTATCGCACAGATGCTCCATAAAGGTATTGATGCTAGGGATTGATCATAAGAGCATACGATGAATGGGAGAAGACGAGCTGCGCAATCGGCTCGTCTTCTGCTTGTTTTGATAACGCACTCATTTCCAAATTTATATCTTCTTCCTATTACATAATGAGCTTCGCGAGTCGAAAAATATAGTATAACGATTGCGGAGGAGAGTCTAATGAGCAGCATACTGATCGTTGATGATTCCCGACTGAATGTTGCCTATCTGCAAAATATTTTGCACACTGCTGGATATGAGAATATTCGTCTGGCGTATTCGGCACTGGAAGCGTTTCATGAGTTAGGTATGGACGCGGATCAGCATCCGAAGAAGAGACGTGATATCGATCTGGTGCTACTGGATATCGTCATGCCGGATATCGATGGCATTGAAGCGTGTCGTACGATTAAAAATACAGAGATGTATCAGGATTTGCCAATTATTTTCCTGACGGCGGATCGGGCTCATTTTGAAGAAGCATTTGGCGCGGGCGGTATGGATTTTATTGAAAAGGGTGGACCTGATTACGAGCTGCTGGCGCGTGTCCAATCGGCATTACGACTAAAAAAGGAAATGGATACACGTAAAAATTGGGAAGAAAAGGTGCAAAAGGACCTGCAGCTTGCCAAGCATTTGCAGCGAAGCGTCCTTCATGCGCCACTGGACGAGCAAGGCATTCGCATCCATAGCCGCTATATGCAATCAGCGGAAGTATCCGGTGATATGTTCTATTGGAAAATGTTCCCGAACCGCAAATGTGGTGTACTGCTTATTGATGTATCCGGGCATGGTATATCGGCAGCACTGATTAGCATGTCGATCCGTTCACTACTTGATAGTATTGTAGGCTTGTATCGCAAGCCGAGTGACGTGTGTGCGGAGCTCAATCGGCAAATGCGGCTGTTATTTGGTAAAACGCGGCGTTCAGCTTATTTTACAGCGATCTATTTACTGATCGATCTGGAGCAGCGTGAGCTGGAATATGTGAATGCTGGTCATCCGCCAGGGTTGCTGTTGAAGCAGAACGCATCTCCTGTAAAGCTCAAGGGCACCACCGTTCCCATCGGGATCAAGCCGGACATGAAGCTGGATACAGTCAAGCTGTCTTATGATGCACCATGCCGAATTGTACTGTATACCGATGGTCTGGTGGAGCGTCCTGGAATGTCGATCCAATTTGGCATTGATCGTCTGGAAGAATATGCAGACAGCCTGCATTATGTTAGCAATGAGTCGTTTGTGGATAAATTAGAGCGTTTAAATCGCAATCGAGAAGATGATATTTGCATCGTATCAATTGAGCTAGATTGATACTCGATCGGGATTGGAGGAGAGATCGATGGAACGAAGCATAGTTTCCAGAGGCAAAACAGTAGAGCAAGCGATTGATCGTGCATTGACATTACTGGAAGTGAGCAAGCAGCAGGTCAGTATTGAGATTATCGATGAGGAAAATAAAGGCTTGCTCGGCTTCAATGTCCGGCCAGCGGTAGTCAAAGTCACGTTGATGCAAGAGCAGTCCGATCATGCATCAACCGATGATACTTCCGGACTGGCTTCATCTTCGGTTCGTCCATCGTCGGCACAGGGCGCTACGGAGCGTGAATCTGCTGGAACGGCCTCTGCTCGGCAACGATTATCTGTTCTCGATACTGCACAATCATCTGAATTGACAGCAGATGCGAGTCAGCCGTCTTCCTATACCGAAGCTGGCAGAGCCGTGCAGGACGGGCAGATCTGGATCGAGGGTGGCAAAATACAGGTACGCACATTCCCTGGCGGTAGCTTACCGAAGCTGGATGCCTTCAAAAGCGGGGACATACTCATTAATGGACAGCCGCTAATGGCAGGGCAGACCGCTGAGATTAGCGAGCATGACCGCATTGAGGTTACGCTCACCGAGGAGGTGCGTGAGCCGCTCTGGCAAATACGGATTGATCCCCAGGCTATGCAGGTGAGTGTGCATGTAGAGTCTGGAAGTCATATTCAGCGTTATTTGCTCGATACTGAGCCGGAGTCCAGATTAATGCTGCGGGTTGGGCAGCGGCGCCAGAGTTTGCCGATTGAGCCTGCACAAGTTAGCGAGCAGCTTCAAATGCTTGGTGTCGTGTATGGGATAGATCAAGAGGCGATTAACATGGCGTGTCGTTCGTCTGAGTCAGGCGAATTCATTATTGCACGCGGTATGGAGCCTATTCCAGGTATAGATGGAAGATTCGAGCTACGCGCAGATACTGAAGCGAAGAAAGTACAACCCAAGCTGCGTAATGACGGTACGATCGATTACCGTGAGACACGAGAATTCCCGTCTGTGGCCGAGGGCGATCTGATTGGCGTTGTACGTCCAGCCGAGCCAGGTCAAGATGGAATGGATGTGTTTGGGCGTTCGGTGGCAGCTCCACCCGTGCGCCAGGTGCAAATTTTGGCAGGTAAGGATGTTGTTTTATCCGATGATGGTCTGCGTGCTATCGCTCAGCGTGCAGGCATGCCAACTCAGGTGAAGCAGGGATATCATATCAAGCTTTCGATTGTACCGAAGCTGATGCAAAGCGGCGATATTAATCTATCGACCGGGAATATTCATTTTCTCGGTGATGTGGAGATTGGCGGTGCTGTACAGGATACGATGAAGGTAGAAGCGGAAGGCAATATTCATGTTCGCGGCAATATTAATATGGCGCATATTGTAGCCGGTCAATCGCTAATTGTGAATGCTAATGTGATCAGCAGTCAGGTTGTCGTTGGACAAATGTATCTGTTTTACGGTCAGATTTCTCCGCTGCTTCAATCGATTGCAGAGCAGTCTGAGCTACTTAAGGCGGCGATTCGTCAGGTGAGCAGCGCATCTGCCTTCAAGCTGGATGATATGGACGAGCATGGACTGGCTCCACTGTTTAAAGTATTGTTTCAGGGCAGATTCCGCGGGATGCATGAAGTGCTTCAGCGTATAGTTAAGCTGAAGGAGCAATATCCAGCGCTTCCAGGCGATGATTGGAAACGGTACTATGACGAGCTGCAACGTGGGTTTTTAACAGGGGAGTCCAGCCATTTTCGTACAGCCGATGATCTAGAAAGCTTGATCCGGCGCACACGCTATCTGCATTCGGTTGTGGTCATACCGGCGATGGAGCAGATCTTTGCCCGGTTACATCATGTACAGAATAGTCATGTGCGCTGCGGTGGGAATCTGATTATTGAAAAAGGCTGCTACAATGCCCATTTGTATTGCGAAGGACATCTGCAGGCAAATGGGAGTTTACGAGGCGGCACCTATCACGCGGTTGGCGGGATGACGCTTCAGGAAGCAGGCTCACCGGGAACAGGCAGCACATCGCTGCATGTCGGAGCCCAATCCTTTATCCGTGCGAAGAAAATTCTAGCAGGCACAACGATTCAGGTGGGAGATCGAATGCATCAGTTTACGAAGGATATGGAGCATGTAGCCGTTCATATTAACAATGATAACGAATTCGTATGGCATGGGGAGTGATGATGATGTTTTCTTATCGATTGCAGGAGCAGGATGGACGAATGATCGTTTATTGTGAGGGTGATATCGATATTGATGCGGGCGACATGATTGAGGAGCAGTTAGAGCCAGCATTACAGTCGCAAGAGCAGATCGTATTGAATTTGGATCAGGTTCATTTTGTCGATTCGTCAGGCATTGGGTTATTGATTGGGCTGGTACAGGGCTTGAAGGAGCAGGAGCGGGTCGTATTGCTGGAGCAAGTCCAGCCTGAAGTGATGGAAGTATTTGAGCTGCTACAGCTTGACGAAATTTTGGGTAAGGACGTTTTTAGCAGTTGAACGAAAAGAATCTGTATACGATTCCGCTCGGTATGATAGGCCTGGCCAGCCTTGTGTATATGATATGGCATCTGGATGGTCTGATCTGGGTTGGACTGCCGATGCTACTATTTATCGTCGTATTGGATTTGTTCCCTGTCCGTCTATTAAGTGGTGAGGAATATAGTGCAAGTGTAGCAGGGTTTCTGATTTTGCTACTGGCGTATGGGCCGACCTATGCGCTGGTAGGGGCTACGCTCAGTAATGTGGTCACTCATTTTAGACGAGCAGGCTTTCAGTGGCGACACATTCATGGCTTTCGCGTATTATCCACGCAGGGCAAATATGCAATCTGTCTATATGTTGCTGACCAAGCGATGCAGCATATAGATGGCATTGTACAATCGTCGATGAATGTGTATGTGCAGGCGGCGGTTGGCGCTTTATTATTCAGTGGATTGTATGTGCTTATGGCGCTTGTTGTATCGAATAGCATCGGTCATGTGCCTTTGCTATCTAGCTTGCGTCTCCGATTAAAAGAGCTGATCGTGCCTGTCCTGTTATGTACGATTGTTGTACCGCACTTTTTGAAATATTTATCGCTCGGCTATATTGTGTACGAAACATTGTATACAGCGCTGTTTTTACTGCTCATTATTTTCTTCTCACATGGATATATTGAGCAGGTTCGTTTGCGCAGACAGGGTGTGGAGGAATTTATTCGGATCGGCGAGTTGCGGCTTTCCAATCGCGAAGGACACGGGCGTAATGTGGGGATTATATGCGAGCATGTGCTGGAACTGCTCAATTATCCGAAAAAGCAGCGACCGGAGCTGATCAATATTGCAGCCCTTCATGATATCGGTAAAATGCTGCTGCCGCTGGAGGTGCTGACCAAGCGTGGGGCGCTGTCGCTAAGCGAGCAGCATGAATATGAATCCCACACGATCAAGGGAGCGCAGATTGTCGGCAATATTACCGGTGATCGCCGTGCCGCAGCATGGATCAAGCATCATCATGAACGATTTGATGGCAAAGGCTTTCCAGATCGACTCAAAGGAAATGCAATTCCATACGAATCCAGAATTATTTATTTGTGCAATCAGCTTGAATATCTGATTCGTCAATATTCACAAAATGAAGACGTGATGAGTCATCTCCAGCGAATGGCAGGGAAAGAACTCGATCCGCAGTTAATCTGGCGTATTCACGCTGGCACCATCGCCTGGTTGCGTCAGTATGTCATTCATGACGATGTGCCTGTAGCGAACGAGCTTGCCTCCGTTATCCGATATGATGGGGAGAAGCCACCACAGCAGCTAGCGAGTATAACAGGTGGAACAAGATTGCTGCGCTATGGAGCAGAGGGGAAGCTATCTGGAACCGGTTTATCGGATGTGCCGGCTGGTATTATTAGCGATGCCGAAGTGCTGGCAGAACGAGCATTGCTGGTAGCTGAAAGCTTTTATGAAGTGCTGGCGAGTGAAGGGAAGACGTATGAGGCTTACTTTTATCCAGAACCGGATCGCATCAATGTGGTGCTTACCGATATTACGCCAGCCTTGCAGTATCGGGAAGACCTTCATTACAACACACTGAGCTCCTATCGGGATGTCATCCGTACGCTCTCTCATAGCAAAATCGATATCTGTCTGCATCCGCAGGAGATTGAGCGCGAGCTGGGCGAACGACTGGATGGTATGGAGGTACGTGCGCGTGGTGATGTATCATCAAGTCGTAATCTTGTCATGGAGCATGTGCCTGAATGGTACCGACAGCAATATCCGAAAAAGCTGATGAGCATCAAGCTTGCTGTATCCGAAGGAGTCACCAATCTGATCAAGCATGCCGAGCAGGGGCAGATCGGAATTTATCAGCAAGCTAATCGGTTGCAAATCTATATTACCGATCATGGCTCAGGCATTCCGCTGCATGAGCTGCCTAAGACGATCCTCGTTTCTGGCTATAGCAGTAAAAGTTCACTCGGCAAAGGCTTTGCCGTCATGTACATGTCTGCTGATCGCATTATGCTGCACACCAGTCCGGATGGTACGGCAATTTTGCTTGAATTTATGATGGTAGCTGAAGAGACCGGTTAAACGATTCCTGTAGCAGGGAAACGAATAGCCGGTCTTTGTCAGTCTATTTGGCTGGTGATATCGCCTACTGGCGGTTAATCCTCGTATTTATATTTAAACGATATAATACAGTAGCTTAATTGCTATTACATATTGCCCTCGTTTGGACGAAAAATAAGTATACCCTTTATCCTCAGGAGGCACACGAATATGAGCAGCATACTAATTGTCGATGATTCTAAATTGAATCTGGCGTTTATGGAAAATACATTAAAATCCGCAGGCTATGAGGATGTATGGACAGCAAACTCAGCGCAGGAGGCATATGAGCGACTTGGTATTCAAGGTGATCAGACACCACGTAAGCCCGTAGCAGTCGATCTTGTATTATTGGATATTGTTATGCCTGAAGTGGATGGCATCGAAGCATGTCGACGAATAAAGAATGTACCTGCCTATCAGGATCTGCCGATCATCTTCTTGACTGCGGACCGAGCGCATTTTAAAGAAGCTTTTAATGTAGGCGGCATGGACTTTATTGAAAAAGGCGGGCCAGACTATGAGCTGTTAGCACGCGTACAATCCGCACTGCGTTTGAAAAAGGAAATGGATGCGCGTAAAGATTGGGAAAGCCGTGTAAGCAAGGATCTGCAACTGGCACGTCACCTGCAAAATAGTGTAATGACGCCACCGTTGACTGAGCCAGGCATCAGCATTCGCAGCAGCTTTATGCAATCATCTGATGTGTCCGGGGATATGTTTTACTGGAAGCAATTCAACGATCATCAATATGGTATCCTGCTGATCGACGTATCGCTCAGTGGAATTCCAGCAGCCCTGATCAGCATGTCTATTCGTTCATTGCTGGATGGCATTGTCGGCATCTATCGCAGACCGAAAGAAGTATGTGCCGAGCTGAATCGCCAGATGCGGATGCTGTTCGGTAAAATGCGCCGTGCTGTTTATTTTACAGCGATCTATGTAATGGTCGATACGAACAAGCGACAGCTAGAATACTTCAATGCAGGTCACACACAGGGATTGCTATTGACCGAAGGCGAATCTGCGGCACGATTGATCGTAACGACGGAGCCGATCGGGATGAAGCAGGATATGAATACCGATATCAAAGTGATCGATTACACAGACAATGCGCGAATCGTCCTGTACACCAATGGATTGATCACACGTCCCGGCACGAATCCAAAAACCGTTATTCAAGAGCTGGAGCAATATGCTCAAAGCTTACTCTATCTTGATAATGACGCCTTCCTGAGCAAGCTGGCACGTCTGAACCGTCAGCATGAAGATGTATGTATTATCTCGATTGATCTGACCAGCCCGGCACCTGTAGCAGAAGAAGTACAATCTGAAGCGACGGCAGAAGTGGAGAGCGAGCAAGCAGTAGAAACAGCGGTGAAGCCAGAAGCAGAGCCTAAATCAGAAGCATAAGTATAAGCATATTGTGAGTACACTTTGATGTATAATAGCCGATATGCACACGGTAGCTTCTCAATTAAAAGACCATGCTGCACAATAATTTTATTGTACAGCATGGTCTTTTTTGTTGTATTCAAAACTAAGATTGTCTAAAATCGCTGATACACGATACACGATACACGATACACGATACACGATACACGATACACGATACACGATACACGATACACGATACACGATACACGATACACGATACACGATACACGATACACGATACACGATACACGATCGTGTTCAATCATACCGCTATAGCTCTCGTGATCCGATACGTGAGCAAAGTGATCATACCATCATCAAGCTCAAGCCAGAACTTCCTTACCAGGCGCAGCCGTCGCAGCACTACTATCCGACACCGCTGCTTGAATACCAAGCAATTGTTGCTGCTCCTGTACCGTTCCTTCTGTAAGCAATAGCACATCTTTATACTCAAATGTGTTGGTCACGATAATCGGCGTAACTGTTGCACAGCCTGCATCGCGAATCTGCTGCAAATCCATTTCCAGCAATAATTGACCCGCAGTAACACGATCGCCTTCTTTCACATGCAGTGTAAAAGGCTTACCTTCCAGCTTTACCGTATCAATCCCAACGTGAACAAGAATCTCTGCACCATGATCGGATACGATGGCCAGCGCATGCTTTTTCTTAAACGCCACTGTGATCGTACCATCAAAAGGAGCAACAACACGTCCAGCAGTTGGCTCAATCGCTACCCCTTTACCCATCGCTTCCGAAGCAAATGCTGGATCAGGAACCTCAGTCAGTGGCACAATATGACCGGCAACCGGGCTCAGTACCTTTTCATCGACTTGACCTGCATTGGCATTGCCTTTGACCGGAGTAGCAGGTGCTTCCGATGGAGCTTCTTCGACCGGATCTTTGAAGCCAAGCACATAAGCAAGGGTTGCTGAGATCAGGAATGATGCAGTAATACCGATAATCAGACCCGGGAAGCCCTGACCGCCTGGACCGTAGAAAATAGGCAGTGTGAGCAGACCCGGTGCACCGGAGGCAAATGCCTGTGTACCCGCCTGACCGATAATCGCACCACCGACTGCACCACCGATAATGCCAGCAATAAACGGACGCTTCAGCGGCAAGGTTACACCGTATACCGCAGGCTCAGTAATACCGAACAGAGCGGACAACGTAGCTGAACCTGCAAGGGTTTTAAGCTTTTTGTTTTTGGTACGCAGCATAACGCCGAAGGCTGCACCTGTCTGAGCAAATACCGAAGCAGCAGCGGCTGGCTTGATGCCATCACGTCCATGTACCGCGATATTGTTAATGAATACTGGCACCAGACCCCAGTGTACACCGAAAATAACGAACAACTGCCAGCATGCACCCATAACCGCACCAGCGATCAACGGACTAAAGCCAAACGCAGCCACCAGACCTGTGGCAATCGCATTACCAACATAGACGCCAAATGGACCAAATACGAGCAATGTGAGTGGCACCATCACCACGAGTGAAATGAGCGGAGTGACAAAGTTTTTCACACTTTCATGGATAAAGCGGTTGCAGAACTTCTCCAGCTTACTCATCACAATAACTGCAATGATGATCGGAATGACCGTAGAGGAATAGCTCATCATAATGACGGGAATTCCGAAAAAGACTGTTTCGGTACCTGCGGTTTTTAGCTCAACGATGGAAGGATAGACGAGCGCACCCGCAATCGTTAACGCCGTAAATGTATTCCCACCGAATTTACGAGCCGTCGTCACAGCAAGCAGCAGTGGCAGGAAGTAGAACAGACTATCTGCCGTTGCCATCAGAATCGTATAAGTCGTTTCTTTGGTGCTGAGCCAGCCTACATTGGTAGCGATCAGCAGCAAGCCTTTCAAAATACCGGCACCAGCCATTACGCCAAGCAGCGGAGCGAAGATGCTGGAGATGACATCGATGATGGCGCCAAATCCCTTTTTGCCGGGAACAGAAGCGTTATCTTTTTTGTTATCATCAAGGATGTTAGATACGTCACCGATCGCTGCGTACACTTCAGGCACCGTATTGCCGATCACGACCTGGAATTGCCCGCCGCTTTCTTTTACCGTAATAATTCCATCGGTTTTTTCCAGCGTCGCTTTATCCGCTTTGGACTGATCCTTTAGCGTAAAACGAAGTCTTGTTGCACAGTGGACGAGAGAAGCCACATTCTTTTCTCCGCCGACACCCTGAACGATCTCTTTTGCCAGCTTTTCATAACTCATAGGGGACACCTCCAAATTTTGGCAAACAAAAAACCTGAGCCATGACAAACGGAGGACAAAAAAGAACACAGCGGTCCTTACCGTTTCTCATGACTCAGGTTTTGCCTGCATAACCAGTAACAATCCGAGTCGGTTATATGCGGTTGTTACACTAACAATATAACGCTTTCATTCATTTGTCAATGCATATATTTGTTGTACATTATTCGTTACAGGACTGTGCTGCACAAGTCGGAGTGAAAGAGCGACGATGCACAGAAGAGAGCCCTTTATCTACGGCTAACAATGCGTTCAATATGTACAGTCAAATAAAGCATCTCCTCATTGGTCAGCTCATGCCCGTGTTCTTTTTTGACAAATATGCGTATTTTCTCGGTACAAGCAGCCGCATCCTGATGCTGCTCCTTGATCATCGTGTATAGATGATCATAGTTGCTGTCGTAATGCGTGCCATGAATAATACGCTGTGCGAAAAATTTAAGATGTGTAATAAAACGGAAATAGCTGAGGGAATCCTCTTCAAACTCTGTTTTAAAATGATACTTCACAATATTGATAATGCTATGCATAAACTTGGTAATATTCATCGTCGTGCCGACTTCCTCATTGATCTCTGCATTGACGATATGAATAGCAATAAAAGCAGCTTCATCCTCGGGCAGCTCGATGCCCATATGCTCCCGAATCTGCTCCAGCGTGCGTAGTCCGATCGCAAACTCCTCACGATACAGTTGCTTGATCTCCCACAGCAGTGCATTTTTGATCTCAAGCCCTTTCTGGTAACGCTCAATCGCAAAGTTCACATGATCCGTCAAGGAGACATAAATATTTTCGTTGAGCGTTTTGCCGAGCGTCTGGCGGCTATACGCGATAATCTCTTCTACGATCACGATCAGATCAATCGGAACCTCACGCAGCAGCATTTTAAAGTTGTCAGACGCTTTTTTATTTTTTAGCGCAAACACCTTTTGAATTTTATGCTGCTCCACATCCTCGCCGGGCTTTTTCTTAAAGGCAATACCGCGTCCCATCACGACCAGCTCTGTGCCGTCTGCCTGATAGACGCTAATCACATTATTGTTAATGACCTTAGCAATTTTCATATGAACCCCCGATCTCTATACCCCAATCCAACCTATAACATAGCGCTGATTCAGTTTGCAAAATACGGCAAGCTGCCTGTTCTCTATATCGGCATGCCCTGCTATTGTATAAGCGAGCTGTCGATTACTGCGCTAATGTCTGGGAGACGGACATGACACTGCTGTATATATAACAAAAAAACCGTAAGCACGACCAAATAGAAGGAGCTGGAGCAGCTTTCCTCACTTGGGCGGCTTAGGTTTTGCCTGCAGACCAGTAACAATCCTAATCCCATATAAAATGCCGTTAATACGGCGTATGACTTACTCAAGTGTAGCCTGAACCTGACACGCTGTCAACGCTTTCACTATGTATAAGAGCAATCGACAAAACAAAAAATTCCGAATGCAACAGACAAAGTGTCAGTTACATTCGGAATTCAAATTATGATGCTACATCGTCGATTTTTGTTTAAAAATAAGCTTGTACAGTAGCCGTTACTTTTTCACTGTTCGTACTTCTAATATAGACTTCGTAGTCACCGTTCGGCACACTAGGAAATGTCACACTGCCTGTTTTTCCGTAATCAGGCCCATAAGAACCGTAAGCATACTTGTTATTGTTTGCAAAGTTTTCTCCGTTTGTGTTTCTGAGCACGTACGATACTACAATATTTCCTGAACCATCACTAGGACGCTGATCGATCGAGAGAGACACAGATTTGGCGCCATTACGTATTTTAATAACACCATTCATTGCAGTCATTTTCTTATGAGGACTTGAATCTACATTGGATGCTTTAAACGTTAAAGTAGCTGCAAAAGCAGAAGAAACACTTAGAGATAGAGCTAAAATAGCAGCAAACAAGCCTAAACCTAACTTTGTAAAGATTTTTTGAGAAGCAAACATTATAAAACCTCCTATGTATTTTTTTGGGACATTTACCATTAAAACACATAGTATATTTTTTTGTAAATAGTATGGATTAATTTTTTTGTGTTGTTAAATGGTAAGTAAATTGTTTGATAATGCAGTAATATAGGAAAAGTATATGTATTTAAAGTCTAAAAATAAAAATTGCTCTACCAGTATATTTCTGATAGAGCATGTTGTTTATCAACTCAATTTGAGCTAATGGACAATAAATTTTTTGACTGAAACTTGAACAAACGGAATACCCAGTTTTGAGAGAAACAAATAGAGATCAGCCAATAAGTTGAAGTGTAGCTGATAGATAAGATTCATGATAAAACAAAGTGTATAAGCTGTATATATTCTGCTTATTGCGGCAATGGAAACTTAAATCATCATTTTTCTGCACTTACAGCCCCAGATCCGCCCCACGGCTAGCAATAACCTGCTTGTACCAGTCAAAGCTTTTCTTTTTCTCACGTTTCAGTGTTCCGTTACCTTCATTATCACGGTCGACATAAATATAACCGTAGCGCTTGCGCATTTCGCCAGAGGAAGCACTCACAATATCAATCGGTCCCCAGCTTGTATAGCCGATAATGTCAACGCCGTCCTGAATGGCTTCACCCATTTCGGCAATATGGCGTTGCAGGTAATCGATACGATAATCATCGTCGACTGTTCCTTCTGCTGTTGGCTCGTCATTTGCCCCCAGACCGTTCTCGACTACAAACAAAGGCTTTTGATAGCGATCGTGTAGCTGGTTAGCGGTAATACGGAAGCCCTTCGGATCGATCGTCCAGCCCCATTCTGATTTCGCTACATACGGGTTCGCTACTGAGCCAAATACATTACCTGATGTCATGTTTTTAATTACTTCCGGGTCGGTACTTGTGGTACGGCTGGAGTAATAGCTAAAGCCGATATAATCGACCGTATGCTCTCGCAAAATCTGCTCATCGCCCGGCTGCATCTCAATCGTCAGACCATGATCGCGGAAGAAGCGCTTCGCATAGCCCGGATATTCGCCACGCGATTGTACATCGATAAAGAAGTACGATTCGCGATCCTTTTCCATCCCCTGATATATATCTTCCGGATTACAGGTATACGGATAGAAGCTACCTGCGGCAAGCATACAGCCGATCATCGCATCTGGAATCAGCTCATGACAAGCTTTAACGGCAAGTGCGCTGGCAACAAGCTGGTGGTGAGCCGCCTGATATTGAATCTGCTTCACATTATCGCCTTCCTTGAACGTTAGACCCGCTCCGAGAAACGGCAAGTGCAGCAGCATATTAATCTCGTTAAAGGTCATCCAGTATTTCACTTTGTCTTTGTAGCGAGCAAGCACTGTGCGAGAGTACGTTTCAAACAGCTCGACCAGCTTGCGGCTGCGCCAGCTACCGTACTTCTCAATCAGTGCCACCGGTACATCAAAATGCGCTAATGTGACTACCGGCTCAATACCGTGCTTGATCAGGGTATCGAACAGATCGTCATAAAATTGCAAGCCCTGTTCATTTGGCTGTGCATCCTCACCTGTTGGGAAAATACGTGCCCAGGAGATCGATACACGCAGTGCTTTAAAGCCCATTTCTGCAAATAGCGCAATATCCTCCGGGTAACGATGGTAGAAGTCGATCGCTTCATGTGAAGGATAAAATTCATTGTCAAGCGGTGTAAGTGAAGGCACATAGCCTTTCATAATATCGCGACGACTTTCGCCTGTAGGCAGCAGATCAACAAGAGTTAGCCCTTTGCCACCTTCAAGATAAGCGCCTTCTGCCTGGTTCGCCGCAATCGCGCCACCCCATAAAAAGTTCTCTGGAAACGTAAAATTAGACATTGTAAAACTCCTTCCGCAGCATAATAGAGAATATGGACAAAACAGGGAAGAGGGCGTAGAAAAAAAGAAAACCTGAACGAAGCCCGACATATGCACGCATATCGCCAGGTTCGTTCAGGTTATGCCCGGTAGGTAACATCCCTGAAATGAATGTAGTTGTTACTACAACTGTAACAAGCAATGAAGGCGCTGTCAACTGTGAAGCGAGTTTGCTTTGTGGAGAGGGCTCCACTCCGGCAAGGAATAAGGGAACGGACTCCGGTGGAGCCGCGGGAATCTACGGATGAGGGAGATAATGTAGATTCCCGCCCCTCCAAAGTCGTCCTTTTCCCTTATTTCCTTGCCTCCGTTCTGTGCTTGTTGCTTCATGGTAATTTATTCAAAAAATAAAAACATATAAAAACACAAACATACAAATATGAAACGATTATTCAAAAACAAAGCAGCCCGATGAGCAACTTTGCTTATTGTTAGACCATTTATTGCATTCTTGCTAATGTTGAATACTCTCATTCGTTAGCCTATCGAAAAGAATTATTGAATTTTTAATGCACTTTACTAGCAATTTATTTGACCACTTGAACAAACGATTTAAGGGAATTACTCAGTATGTAATTAGCATGTAGTAGGCAGTGTGTTACTATAAGTTGCTTGTTCATATGGTGAAAAGTGAGTTGATTGTTCATGAAGAGAGAAGCGTATAATTTTTGAGCAAGGAGCAAGGAGCAAGGAGCAAGGAGCAAGGAGCAAGGAGCAAGGAGCAAGGAGCAAGGAGCAAGGAGCAAGGAGCAAGGAGCAAGGAGCAAGGAGCAAGGAGCAAGGAGCAGTTGGAGAGGGTGGACATGTGGTTTGTGGTAGTGAGGGATAAGTAGGGGATATTTTAGAAGATAGATGGAATCGGGGCAAATACATATAGAAATATATTAACTACAACAACTCGCTTATCCTTCAATAAACGCAAAAAAATCCCCATCCGATGTTGGATCGGATGGGGAAGGTTTTTACATGTATCATCAATCTCGGATGATGGCCTGGATTTCTTCTTCGTCATCATTTAGGATGAGTTCGACTTGATCACGGAATACTCTCGCGTTGTATTCGGAAAACATGTAACGCAGGATGGCTTCGTATAGATTACTTTCGATGAGGTACTGGCTGCGTCCCAGTGACCACACTTCAGCAGTAAAGCCGGTGTCTTCCTCCCAGGCTAGCTGAACGGTTACGTCGGTTGGCTTGATGCCTTTCCGTTCTGCAATGTTCAGACATACTGCATTAATAATCTCGTCCATGCTGAGTCGCATTGCCATTATCGTCTGTCGTAAGGGTCAGCAGGTTTTTTACGCTGACGAATCATACGATAAATGCCGCGAGCTGCAATGAAGAGTACATAAATAGCGAGCAGGTTGACGATCAGACCAAGGAAGTCGCCGAAGCCGCCCATGTTAGCGAACATACCGCCAAATAGCATGCCTGCCAGACCACCGACCATCATACCGGTAAAGAAGCTACCGCCGCTGAAAAATCCGCGTTTGCCGGTTGTTGCATTAGCGCCAGTACCTGTATTGGAACGATTGGTGCTGTTTACGCTGCCGCTTGTATTATCGGAACGCTTTGGTGTCGTGGTATACGATTTAGGTGAGGATTTGAATCCACCGCCACCGCGTCGTGCATCTGCATCACTTGCGAACGCCCCGAGCGAAGCAAAAAATACAGTAAATGCCATGAAGACCATAAGCACTTTTTTCATGATGTGTAAGTTCCCCCTGAAGGATTAGATTTTGTATAGGTATTCTATAAAGGTAATACGGACAGTCAGCCTCTTCGTTTCAAAAATTTTAAATAAAATGCAATTAATATACGAATTTTGTAATACCAGCCGCTGAATCGTATCTATTGCTCGATCCAGCTCATACGATATGGCATACAAACTACATGAAAAGAGGCTACAAGTGCGATACAAGCTGCGTCGTTATCGCCAAACTGCATAACGACGCAGGGCAACTTCTGTCTGGTTCACTTGTGTATTCGTAAAGAGTGCCGGATGGTATATACATATCCGGGTAGGAAAAGAAAAATAATCGGATTAATGATGCTGTGGTTCAGATGGCACCTCAGGAATTGCTGCATTTTTCAGCATATCAATAACCCAGGTTGTCCATTCCATATTGGAACGAGCTGTACCAAGCGCTTTGTGACGCAAAATGTATAATCCGAAATCAGGCGAACCAAAATGATGGCTCTCGTCGGACATTTTGTGAATCGCTTGCTCAAAATAATGAATCTGCTCCTGATAGAAAATGGAGCGCTTGCGGAACAGTGCAATTGCAGTATCACGGTCAGTAATCCACAGGCAGAACGCTTTCAAAACAAGTTCGTCGCGGGAGACAGGTTCGCCGGCTGGGAGCTGCATCCATTCCTGAAGCTTTTGCTCGCCAAGCGGAGTGATCGCATAAATCTTTTTGTCAGGCTTGTCTGTTTGTTTTACCCACTCTGCAGTAAGAAGCTGTTGTTCCTCCATGCGAGATAACAATGGGTAAATTTGACTATGTTTTGCTTGCCAGAACGGTTGAATTCTAAGCATAAGGTCATAACCTGAAGAGCGATTACGGGCAAGCAGTGCGAGTAAACCATAAGATAATGTATTCATAAGGCAGTCTCTCCTATCTTCGAGCAGCAAATCGGCCGATTTAAAATAAAGTGTACACTACAACTGTATGCTTTCGCAACAAACCATCACGTAAAAATGATAAAACCATACAGTAACGAGACCTATTTAGACAAACAAATTTCATAAATTGGACAAAGTTCAAGCGCAGATAACAACTGTAAAAGCAGTCTAAAATCGTAACAAAGCTACGAATTCCCGCTATATATCACATAAAACGACCCTGATGCCAGCAGTGAGGGATCGGCCAATCCGCTGCATGGTATGGTGGAACGTTGTGCTTATTGTACTGGTATACAAATTTTGGCAAAAATACTGTGCTATTAATGACGAACAGTATGTTGCTTATGTACCCGTACGTATGAAAATCGAAAAGGATTCAAAAAAGTTATTATTTTTTGAAATATTTTTTATGTATGTTTTGATAATGGTCGGAAGTCCCATATTTTACAAGTTACTTTGCTTTAATGCGAAAGGTAGACATAAATAAAAAGGACACAAACGAAGGTTTGTGTCCTGGCGGCATATGGATCGCCATGCTGGCATGTTGTATGCCATTCATGCAGCCTGTCCGCTAAATGGAAGATTCTTGTTGTTCGTAACCGTTCACGAGCAATTCCAATTGACCTGTCGAGGGATCAATGATCATGCCGTGCACAGGTACATGGGGGGGAAGTAATGGATGATTCTTAATCATATCCACGCTTTTCATTACCCCGTTCTTTTCATTACCAAACCCTTGTAACCAACTTTTCAAATCTATTCCAGAATGCTCTAAAGTTGTCAGCACTTCCGGGGAAATACCGCGCTCTTTAATTTCATTAATCATATGATCTGCATTCAGTGCAGCCATACCACAACCATAGTGACCGCAAACGATAACTTCTTCCGCCTGCAATTCATACAGCGCTACAAGTACGCTACGCATAACACTACCATATGGGTGAGAAATAACTGCGCCTGCATTTTTAATGATTTTGGCGTCACCGTTACGCAGGTTCATTGCACGCGGTAGTAGCTCGGTTAGACGTGTATCCATACAGGTTACGACAACCAGCTTTTTGTTCGGCAATCCGCTTGAAAGATAGGGTTCGTACTCTTTGGAAGTAACAAATTGTTCATTGTGTTCAAGAATAGAATGAATGGAATCCACAGTATCTCCTCCTGATCGATGCCCATAGGCATAATGAATTTAAATTCTTTTTTGTGAATAAATATTCACATAGGTCGCAAACAACATTATGTCTGACAGACACAAATTTCAGATATTAAAATAATACATTTTCCGATAAATTGCAAACCAAATGCTGGGATTCCATCATTCCCATCGACATACGAATGGAACAGCATCCCGGCAACGTGCTCTTGTAGCAACAGGTTGTCATGAGCTGGCAAGCGAATATCATGTTATGTAACATTGATTATAAGGCTTGAAAAACGTATCATCAAGCAGTAACATACTTTACCGTATCCGCTATTTATTGCGTTTGCAATTGCTTTATTATTAGATAATGGCAAGCAATAATATATAGTGCGGACATAGGGATCGATTCGAAACTAATATGAGAGCCGAAGGAGATCATGGAATGGAACAAAATGTAGAGCAAGTAGTGAACTCATTCAAGCAGCTCGTACATAAGATTACGAGTTATTACGAAGCGCTCGGTCTGCTCGGCTGGGATCTGCGCACAGGAGCACCGCGTAAAGGCGCGGAACTTCGGGCTGAAACGATTGGTATTCTGGCTACCGAAGCATTCAAGCTGTCCATTTCCGATGAAATGGGTGGTTATGTAGAATTTTTATCCCGTCCGGAGGTTTCTGAGCAGCTAAGCGATGTAGACCGCCGTTCGGTGAAAGAATGCAAGGCTGAGTATGAGCGTAGTCTCAAAATTCCGCCAGAGCGTTTTCAGAAGTATTCCAGCCTGACCACTCATGCGCAAACCGTCTGGGAAGAAGCGAAGCACAATAATGATTTTGTTGGCTTTGAGCCATTACTGCGCGAGATTGTAGAGATGAAGCGTGAATTTATCGATTACTGGGGTGTAAAAGAGACCCGTTATGATACGCTGCTTGATATGTATGAGCCGGATATGACGGTAGCAAAGCTGGATGCCGTATTTGATCGACTCAAATCACGTCTCGTACCTTTATTGCAAAACATTCAGCAGTCTGGCTATACACCGGAGCATGATTTCCTTAAGCAAAACTACGATCTGCAAAAGCAAGAGGAGATCGGGCTGTTCCTGCTGGAGCAAATGGGCTATGACTTTGAAGCTGGACGCCTCGATGAGAGCGAGCATCCATTTGCTACAGGTCTGAACCCGGGTGACGTACGGATCACGACGCATTATTATCCAGATGATCTGCTCAGTGCGATCTTCAGCTCGCTTCACGAAGGTGGACATGCACTGTATGAGCAAAATATCTCGACCGATCTGGTCGGTACAGGTCTGGCTACAGGCACATCGATGGGTATCCATGAATCGCAATCCCGCTTCTGGGAAAATGTTGTCGGTCGCAGTCGTGTGTTCTGGGATCAATATTATGACCGTTTACAGCAGCTATTCCCGGAGCAGCTTGGAGAGGTAAGCAAGGAACAATTTTATCAAGCGGCAAACCGTGTGGAAAACTCACTGATTCGGATTGAAGCGGATGAGCTGACGTACAATTTGCATATTATTATCCGTTATGAAATTGAGAAGATGCTGTTCAATGAGAATCTGGCAGTTGCCGATCTGCCGAAAGTATGGAATGCGAAGTATAAAGAGTATCTGGGCATTGAGCCGCCAACGGATGCACTGGGTGTATTGCAGGATGTGCACTGGTCAGGCGGAGACTTCGGTTATTTTGCATCGTATTCACTGGGCAATATGTATGCAGCACAAATGACGCAAACGATGCGCAAGGAGCTACCACAGTTTGAACAATGGATCGCTGCTGGCAATCTACTGCCAATCAAAGAATGGCTGACAGATAAAATCTATCGCTTTGGTAAAAGCAAAACGCCATCCGAGCTAATTATGGATATTACGGGTGAAGAGCTGAATCCTGATTATCTGGCAGACTATCTGGAAGCGAAGTATGCGGATATTTATAAGCTGTAGTAGAGGGAGATTGGATTCTACTATAGGATACTTTGATATAGATCAAGTATGATATGAATCCAGCATAGTAAAATAGCTACTACTGCTGAATTTTAATAAAAATCAAAAGCAGTAGCCTGTTCATTTAAGTTTAGCCATAGAAGCCCGTAGGCAATTGCAGTGTATGCAGTTGCTTACGGGCTTTTTGTTTGTTATACATGGTTAACACAACACAACACAACACAACACAACACAATCCAATGCTTACGATTTTAATTGGCGAAGCCCAGTCGGGCTCAAATCAGTCTATTTTTGAACTGTCGACTGAAATGTGAAAGGTTTTTATAACCGAGGCGATTCGCGATTTCTTTTAAAGGCATTTCAGGCTGCTATAGGAGCATCTTTTGCTGTAGGAGTATCTTTGCTTCTTGTAGCTTGAGATTAGAAAGTCACTTTCTTGAAGATATATTGTTGGAGATATAGGGCATCTGTATCTTGATGATCCGATCGCTATCCAGATAAAAGAAGGATATACAAGCACCGATTGACCGCACGTATATCCCTATATTTAGAATTCCCGTGTGCGCTCAAATACCTGTTCCAGCGCTTGAATATCGATTTCAAGCGTGGGAGCGGGCTGTGTAGCCAATTGCTGCTGTAGCTGCTCAAGCAATGAAGTGAGGGCCATATCGATTTCTTCTCGTTCAATCGTATCGATAAAAGGTGCTCTGGCATCCATCTGATTGAATGCTTCGGTGTACATTTCGATCATAGTGGTAAGCTGCGCAGTCAGGCTAGTGCTATCGTGCTCGCTTTGAGTCCAGTCGCGAATATTTTTCAGGCATTGTTTATACAGGGACGTTGCTTTTTTGGCATCGCTTGACTTGATATGATCTCGTCCATCCCAGTCGCGGAATGGATTATTCAGGTTGGCAGCGAGCCATTCAGGCTTGCGTGGCTGAGTAATGTCCAGATCGATTGTAGTAGACGCTAGCTTTTTGTAGCGAGCTTTAATCGATTTTGCTGCGTCCGCAGGCAAGCTTGTCAGCCAGAGTACACGCAGCTCAGGTAATTGCGCTGGATCAGGAAAATCGTCGCCTGTAAAACCAAATAGATCGAATGTGCTGAAAAATTGCAACGCAGGCAAACGCGCTATGGATGGTAAACCGGATATCGTTCCCGGTTTACCCTGTAGTCTTAATTCGTTCAGCGCGGTATAAGTGGCTGTGACAGCTTCCAGATGGAGTTGCTCGATTCCCCTAATATGCAAAGCCTGCAACTGCTCAAGTCCGTTTAACGATGGAAACGTCGATGATGTATGTAAACTTAAAGTGAGCGTAGCCCCCTGTTGATCCGCATGTACATCTAAAGGTTTCTCATACTCACCGGTCAGGCTAAGAAACTCCATGCTTTTATTTAATACGAGTGTTTCTAAACAACCTTGCTCCACAATGAGCCGATTCAAATTGGTATGGCTAAGATCGAGCATAGTCAGATCGTGCGTTGTAATATGCAATTCATTCACGAATGGATTTTGCTGCAAAAACGGAACAATTGCGTCTGTAAAATGATTCATTTCAATGTGAGTCAGGCAATGTAACTGCTCCAGGGCAGTGATGTCTGCATCAGACGCTGGGGAGAAGTTACGCAGGGTGGAGGTATTCTTTTTTACCAGAACGCCGCCAAGCATGATTTCTCCATTATCACTGCACGCCTTTTTAAATAGCTGTCTGCGTTTCTCATCGATCGCTTCCCATTTGCGTTGCTCGTACAGGCTGTTACCAATATCCCAGTCTGGATCATACGTATGCGAAGGAACGGTAACGAGCGGAGGAATATTGCCAACGAGCATATAGTGGGCAGGAATCTCTGCTTCGACGAAGCGATGATCCCAATCATCCTTCCAAAAATAAAAATTGCGAATAAGCGGCTTAAGCTGAGCTAGCTGATCACTTTGAAGCGGCTGATCGCCTGACCAGTCGAGTTGTACAATCGAAGCGAGCATAGCTGAGCTTTTGCCGTCTGTTTTCTGGAGCGCTGTGACCTGGCAGGCAGTATACTGCTGTAGCTGGTTGGAATAAGCACAATAAATATCCCCTACAGTTGGAAGCATGAAATTCTCCTTTCATACAGGCGCGATTATGAATAAGCTCCAAATTATAAAGCAGGGATGTCAGGTAATGCACATTGATCTGTACTACCTGCTTAGAATACTAGCCAATCCATGCATACATTGGATATAAATAGAATTATAAAGAGCGTAAGGACTACATACAAGGCAAGCGAAACAAGAACGAAATATTCATTACTATATAATAGAAAGAATAATAGAAAAGGGTGGAAGTAAGCTTCAGATCGCAATCCAAAAAGCTGAGAAATTATGACAATACTGTCTGCCCGATTCGTAATGCCGATCGATGTGATTATGAATAAGAATATTAGTTAAACATATAATCATTGTTACATATCAGGCGATGAGGGCGATAAGCGATACAAAAGGCAATATGCACTCTTCGTTGTAAAGCTTCTATATTAATAGGGTAAATGGAAGCTACTACAGCTATATTGTGTATAAATTAAAATGGGCATATCGGGCAGTAATGAAGATTTTAACAATGGATAGGCAGGTTATCGCTGTGTTTTTGCGCTTATTTTCACATTGTCGAATGTTTAAAAATAAAGTAGGATGAACATGAGATATCATCATAAATAGACAAATTGGAAGAAGACGGGTAAGGAGAGAAAAACAAATGGGTTTTCGCGTGATCAAGACCGCTATTGCCGCTCTGCTGGCTGTAGTTGTAGCCAGTACATTAGGGGTTCCGAGCGCAATGTCGGCGGCACTGCTTGCTATTTTGGGGGTGGATGTGACACGCAAGCGTAGCTTGATGACGATTTCGGCACGTTTTTTTGCGTCGCTAATTGGAATGACTTGTGCGTTTGTGTTGTTTTCTTTGTTTGGATTTGAACACTGGGTATTTGCGCTGTATATTCTGGTCGCTTTTCCGATCATTACGCGTGCAGGATTTAGTGGGGGGATTGTGACCAGCTCGGTTGTCGTTGTCCATATTTACAATGGCGGCTTACTCACGATGCATGCGATGCTGGTTGAGGTCGCTTTATTGCTTATCGGTCTGGGCTCGGCTGCGATCGTCAATCTGGCGTATATGCCCAATCCACATGCCAAGCTGCATGCGATTCGACTGGAGATCAATGATCTGTTGTCGCGAATGTTTGCTCAGATTGCACGCACGCTGGAAGACCCGAGCTACGTGTGGGACGGTCAGGAAGTGATTGAGGCAGGGAAGAAGGTAGAACAGGGGCTGGTTGCCGCCAAGCGGGAGCTGGAAAATCAGTTTCTCCATCCGGATGAATCATGGATTGTTTATTTCTATATGCGTAAGCAGCATCTGGATTCGATTCAAAATATGATGCAGCTCGTATCGCAGTTGTATCGCAAAATGCCACAGGCTGCGCGTGCAGGAGGAATTTTCGAGCAGCTTGCCGAAGATGTAAAGACACCGCATTATACCGGGAAGACGGAAGCGCTCCTCGTCAGCTTTCAGGAGGAATTCAGCAAAATGGATCTTCCGGTAACACGAGAAGAGTTTGAAGTGCATTCTGCGATTTTGCAGCTTTGTCGTGAGCTGGAGCAATATTTGAAAATTTCAAAGCGGGATAAAGCAAGAAACCCCTTGCTAACTCAGGATAATAAGGTAAAATAAGGATAAGCCTATAGGCAGTAGCTATCACCGTTATAACAAACGGTGATAGCTTTTTTGTTAAAATCTTTTGACCAAATTGAAAAAAAGATAAATTTTATTGACCTGTGGAAGATTATGAATATAAAATGATAACAATCTTATGAACTAAGTTTACATGGCGTTAAAGTTTGAGATGAGGGGGCAACCAGAATTTTGAACACAGAACCGGTATTGCAAATCAAGGGTCTGACGGTGTCTTTTCGGATCAGGGATCAATATTATCCCGCTGTAGACCAGCTTGATTTAACGATTAACAAGAACGAGGTTTTGGCTATCGTCGGGGAATCCGGGTGCGGTAAAAGTGCGCTGGCACTTTCTCTTACACGGCTGCATGATAGCAAGAACACACGCATTGAAGGAGAGCTGCTCTTCAAGGGACAGGACTTAAACAAACTGTCTCCCGGACAAATGAACAAAATTCGAGGCTCTGAGATCGGTATGATCTTTCAGGACCCACTCACTGCGCTTAATCCGCTGATGACGATCGGCAGACAGATTGAAGAGAATCTGGATTATCATACATCGTTATCGAAGAAGGAAAAGACCAAGCTTATTTACGAATTGCTCGAACATGTCAACATTGTTGACCCGAAACGTGTGTATGAGCAATATCCACACGAGTTGTCCGGTGGTATGCGACAACGTGTAATGATCGCCATTGCGATCGCGTGCCGTCCATCCTTAATTATTGCGGATGAGCCGACAACCGCATTGGACGTTACGATCCAATCGCAAATTCTCGACTTGCTCAAGCAGCTTCAATCGGAAACGGAAGCTGGTATCGTACTCATCACGCACGATCTTGGCGTTGTTGCCGAAATGGCAGATCGCGTTGTTGTAATGTATGCAGGTGAAGTTGTCGAGATCGCCAGTGTACATGAACTGTTCAGCAATCCGATCCATCCGTATACTCGCTCGCTACTTGCTTCGATGCCGGCAGCTAATGCCGAGCAGGATCAGCTTCATGTGATCCAGGGACGTGTCCCATCCTTGCAAAATATTCCGCGTGGCACATGCCGTTTCTCCGAGCGCATTCCGTGGATACCGCAAACTGCCCATGCTGAGCAACCTGTATTAAACGAGGTTGGTTCAGAGCACTGGGTGCGCTGCACTTGTTATCAGCATTTTCATTTTGAAGATGAAGGAAAGGAGCACGTACTGGATGGCATTGCTGGAGCTAAATAACCTCAAGGTGCATTACCCGATTCGTGGCGGCTTTTTCCAGCGTGTAATCGATCATGTCAAGGCAGTCGATGGATTGTCCATCAGCATTGAGCCAGGTAAGACATACGGTTTGGTGGGTGAGTCTGGTTGTGGTAAAACAACAACAGGCCGCGCCATTATCGGATTGAACAAAATTACAGATGGAAAAGTAACCTTTGAAGGTCAGGATTTGACCCGTATGGCGCACAAAAATCAACATCCGCTGCGCCGTGATATACAGATGATTTTTCAAGACCCGTATTCTTCGCTAAACGGAAGAAAGCGTGTCATCGACATTATTGCCGAGCCACTGCGTAACTTCGAAAAGCTCAGTCCAGATGAGGAACGTCGCCGTATCCAGAATTTGCTGGAGCGTGTCGGTCTTAACCCGGAAGCTGCTTTCAAATACCCGCATGAGTTCTCCGGCGGTCAGCGCCAACGGATCGGTATTGCGCGTGCCTTAACGCTCAATCCGAAGCTGATCATTGCCGATGAGCCGGTATCCGCACTCGACGTATCGGTACAGGCGCAGGTATTGAACTTTATGAAAGAAATTCAAAAGGAATTTAATCTCACGTATCTGTTCATCAGTCATGATCTTGGTATCGTTCGCCATATGTGCGATCAGATCGGTATTATGTACCGTGGACGACTCGTAGAGCAGGGGAATACCGAGGATATTTATGACAATCCTCAGCATGTATACACTCGTCGGCTCATTTCGGCGATTCCGAATATTGACCCAGGTCAACGTCAGGAGAGCGCACGACTGCGTCGAGAGATTATGTCTTCCTATCAGGATGACCTCAAACAACTACTTGACGCGGACGGAAAACCGCTTGCTCTGAAAAGTATCAGTTCATCACACCAGGTAGCACTACCGTAACGTAAGGGGGAACTAATAATGTGGAAATTTACGCTTCGCCGTATCCTGATCATGATTCCCCAGTTGTTCGTGCTCAGTGTACTGGTATTTTTCGTAGCAAAAGCAATGCCCGGTGATGCGCTAACCGGTCTGATTCAAAACAACCCGAACTTGAGTCCGCAGATGATCGCTGAACAGCGTGAGCGTATGGGCTTGAATGATCCGGTTATGGTGCAATATGCGCGCTGGGTTGGCAATTTGTTTCATGGTGATCTGGGGATATCGTATGTTCACAAGGTGGATGTTACGTATCTGATTGGTAGCCGCCTTGCCAATACCTTTTATCTTGGCGTAGCGATTCTGATTCTTACTTATGTCATTTCGATTCCGCTCGGTATTCTTAGTGGACGGTATCAGAACAGTCTACTTGATAAAACGATTACCGGCTATACGTACTTAAGCTTTGCCACACCGTTATTTATTTTTGCGCTCGTTGTCGTGTTTGTGTTCGGTTTCCAGCTAGGCTGGTTTCCAACCAGTGGTAGTGTGGATGCCGGCGTACAGCCTGGCACATGGGACTATTTCTTGAATCGACTTCATCACTTATTATTGCCTGCATTTGCCGGAGCGTTCGTCAGTACGACAGCGACGATCCAGTATTTGCGCAATGAGGTCATTGATACGCGATTAAAAGACTTTGTCAAAACAGCACGTTCCAAAGGGGTGCCAGAATCGAAAGTATATTCTCGCCACATCCTGCGTAACTCCCTGCTGCCAATCGCTGCGTTTCTTGGTTATGACCTGACAGCGGTACTGGCAGGTAACCTGTTTATCGAGTCGATCTTTGGTTATCCTGGATTGGGTCAACTTTTCTTACAATCGATTACACAGCGTGACTTCTCTGTTGTTACAGCACTCGTTATGATCTCCGGTCTGCTTGCCCTTATCGGTACACTGCTGTCCGACATCATTTTGAGCTGGGTCGATCCGCGTATTCGGATTAGCTGACACGCGAAGATTGCCGTATGCGGGATGCTGAATCCCGGTATCTGAACAAGAACGGAGGAAGAGACTGAGTATGGGAATGCGTGCAGAAACATTTGCTCCTGCTGAAACGATTCAAAAGTCACCATCCAGTTGGTCGATTCTGGGCAGGGAATTAATTAAAGATAAGCTGGCAATGAGTTCACTGGTTTTTCTAGTTGTGTTTTTGATTGCAATTTATGGTTCGACCTTCTTTATTGATCAGGCAGCCGTTACCAAGGTTGATTTGATGTCGATCAAGGCGCCACCGAGTAGCGATCACTGGCTCGGTACCGACCTCGCCGGACGCGATATTTTCGGTCAGGTTGTGCTGGGAGCACGTAACTCTTTTACGATTGGCTTTATGATTACCGTGCTTGCCGCTGCAATCGGTTTGACAATCGGCTTGATCGCTGGATTTTTCGGCGGAATGATCGACAATGTGATCATGCGTTTTATTGATTTTATCCTCGTACTGCCATTTCTGATGCTGGTCATCGTCTTTGTAACGATTGTGCCAAAGTATGATATATGGGCGTTTATATGGATCATGACCGCGTTCTTATGGGTCGGTAAAGCAAGATTAATTCGTGCAAAGGTACTTGCTGAACGGGAACTTGATTATGTGCAGGCTTCCAAAACGCTCGGTACACCAAACTGGAAAATTATCGCGTTTGGTATTTTGCCTAACCTCAGCTCTATCGTCATCGTAAACATGACGCTCAATCTGGCTGGTAATATCGGTATTGAGACAGGCTTGTCCTACCTCGGTTTCGGTCTTCCGGACGGTACACCAAGTTTGGGTACAATCGTAAGTAATGCGACAGACCCGAACATTTTACAGAATTACTGGTGGATGTGGTTACCAGCATCGCTGCTGATTTTGGTTCTTATTCTGGCAATTAACTTTATCGGTCAAGCCTTAAAGCGTGCGACAGATGCCAGACAGCGGTTGGGATAATAAATAGTGAGGCATGTTTATCAAAAGAGGAGGAAGGTTTATGATGGGAAGTAAAAAGAGAAGTCTTAAAACGTTATCCATTCTAATGATTGCGCTTGTATTGGTGCTCTCCGCGTGCAGCAAAGGTACACCTGCTGCCGAAACATCAACAACCACGCAAACGAACGAGGCAACAAAAGACACAGGTAAGTTCCCAAAAGCAGCAACGAATCAAAACCCGGCTATTCAAGGTGGTACGATCACATACGGTCTCGTATCGGATACACCATTTGAAGGTATTCTCAACCCTGTATTCTATAGCGGTAACCCGGATTATGAGGTTATCCAATTCTTCTATCCTTCCCTGTTTAACACAGATGCAAGCTTTAACATTAAAGACGGTGGTGCCGCTACACTGAGTTTCTCTCAGGACAACAAAACGGCAACCGTAAAAATTGATGACAAGCTGAACTGGACCGATGGTAATCCAGTAACGGCTGAAGATTATGCTTTTGCATTTGAAGTCATCGGTAACCCTGACTATGACGGTGTGCGTTATGACTCTACCTTTACAAATATCGTTGGTATGGAAGACTATCATGCCAAAAAAGCAAAAACAATTTCCGGTATCAAAGTTGTAAACGATAAAGAACTGCAAATTTCATTTATTAGCCCGGACCCAAGTATTAAAGCAGGTCTGTGGTCTTACCCGCTGGAGAAAAAGGTATTTGGCGACATTCCAGTAGCTAAAATGTCTTCTTCCGATCCAGTTCGTAAAAATCCAGTCGGTTATGGTCCTTACAAAATCAAATCGATGGTTACAGGTGAGTCTGTACAATTCGAAGCGAACAAAGATTACTTCCACGGTGCACCGAAGCTGGATGGTGTGAACCTGAAAGTTGTTAACCCTAGCGTAATCGTTGAATCTCTGCGTTCTGGCGATATCGACATGGCTAGCTTCCCAACAAGCGCGTATGACGAAAAAACATTGCCTACCAACATCGAAATGCTCGGTGTACAGGATCTGGCGTACTCCTACCTGGGCTTCAAGCTCGGTAAATGGGACAAATCCAAAGGCGAAAACGTAATGAACCCGGATGCAAAAATGGCGAACAAAGCACTGCGTCAGGCAATGGGCTATGCAATGAACAATGCACAGGTTGGTGAGCAGTTGTATCACGGTCTGCGTACAGCAGCATCGTCTCTGATCATCCCTGCCTTCTCTGATTACTACGATCCAAGCATCAAAGGCTACACGTATGATCCAGAAAAAGCAAAACAACTGCTGGATCAAGCAGGTTATGTGGACAAAGACGGCGACGGTTTCCGTGAAGATCCAAAAGGCAACAAACTCGTGATCAATTTTGCTTCTATGAGTGGTGATAGCGTTGCTGAGCCACTGGCACAATTCTACATCCAGAACTGGAAAGACGTTGGTCTGAATGTACAACTGCTGGATGGTCGTCTGCAAGAGTTCAACTCGTTCTACGATCGTATTGAAAAAGATGATCCAGACGTAGATATCTATTCCGCAGCATGGGGAACAGGTACCGACGTGAACCCTGCTGGTCTGTATGGACGCACTGCACAGTTTGACTATTCCCGTTACACAAGTGATGAGAACGACAAGCTGCTGAAAGAAGGCGTGTCTGAGAAAGCATTTGACAACTCTTACCGTAAAGATGTGTACAAGCAATGGCAAGAACTGATGATCGAAGATGCACCGGTTATTCCAACGCTGTACCGTTATGGCTTGACTGCAATCAACAAACGTATCAAAAACTTTGATATCTCCTATGGCAGCGGCTATGGCGCTGATTCACTGGCTGATATCGAAGTGACTGCGGATAAACCAATTACACAGTAATTGAATAGTTAGATGAATATACTCCTCGCTTTTATGAGGCGAGGTGGTAATGAGACCGGGAAGCTGTTGCTTCCCGGTTTTGTTTTTGTTCTGATATAGCACGGTGATGAGGGTATAGTCGTTTTAACTGTAAAATAACACCGAAGAAGATTCTTGATAGAATTTTAATAGAGCTGATAGTCTGTATTGTATGCTATAGGTATTAATGTAGATTTGATAATTGTTGTGATATTCTGATCAATTAATATACAAAGTGGCTAAGTGCGAGGGTGTCCTCAAATAAGCGCAAACCGATGTTGAAGCTGGCACAAGCATAGAACTTTTCAAGTTCTTTCGTTATAATAGAAAGACGAACACGCATTTGCATATGATCGCTCATTCGGAGAGAACGTAGCCGGATCTAGTACGGTATTGTATATAGAAGGAAGCGATATTCAAATGATGCGGTAAAGCAAGTTGAACAGTGCAATATGAAGTCGGAGTGGCTTCATAGGAGTGCAGAAATACAGGTTTGTCTGGAGGGGCATAATGAGTCAATATACACCGATGATGCAGCAGTATCTCGATATAAAAGAGCAAGCACAGGATGCGTTTCTGTTTTTCAGGCTGGGGGATTTTTACGAGCTGTTTTTTGATGACGCCATTCTGGCAGCTAAAGAGCTGGAAATTACACTGACCGGTAAAAACGGCGGCCCACCGGAGCGGATTCCGATGTGTGGTGTGCCCTACCATGCGGCAGAGGGATATATTCACCGTTTGATTGAAAAAGGGTATAAAGTCGCCATTTGTGAACAGGTAGAGGACCCGGCGACTGCGAAGGGCATCGTGAAGCGCGAAATTATTCGTGTCGTTACACCGGGTACGATGATGGAGAGTAAGGCGCTTAGCGATAAAGCAAACAATTATATGATCTGTGTGACCGAGCTGGATGGCAAAATGGCGCTGGCAGCGTGTGATCTGTCAACAGGCGAGCTGCATGTAACATCCTCGCCAGCATCCCAGGAATGGTTGCGTGATGAGCTTGGCTTGTACGAGCCGTCCGAAATCATCGGGCAGGTAGAGCTGATCGATGATGCATATCGTCAGGCAGCCGGGTTGGGACGCAAAATTTTGTATACGCCATGGGAGAAGCAGCGCGAGGAGCTGGCAAGGCAGCAGTTTGGCGAAGCGGCATGGGCACGACTGGATGAAGAACGTCAAGCCTGCGTCGCGTTGTTAATCGCCTATTTGAGTGAGACACAGAAGCGTTCGCTTGGACAGTTAACACATATCAACGCTTATGAACCGGAAAACTATATGATTTTGGACCCGTTCACTCGTCGTAATCTGGAGCTGGTAGAGACGGTGCGAGAGCGTTCGCGTAAAGGGACATTGCTTTGGCTGCTTGATCGCACGGAAACGCCGATGGGCGGACGGATGCTTCGTCGCTGGATCGATAAGCCGCTGCTATCCAAGCGTCTCGTTGAAGAACGTCTGGAAGCGGTCGAGAAGCTGCATCAGGGACTCATTTTGCGCGAGGATCTGAAAGGACAGTTGAAAGGGATTTATGATCTGGAGCGTCTTGTCGGACGTATGGCATTTGGTACAGCTAATGGACGCGATATGCTGGCGTTGCGGGATTCGCTACTGCGTATTCCGGAGCTGCGTATGATGTGTGCAGATTCGTCATCATCAACATTACAGCAGATTGCGGCACATCTGGATGAGTGTGCAGACCTGGCAGAAGCGATTGGTCATGCGATCGTCGATGATCCGCCAATTTCCGTACGTGAAGGCGGTCTGATTCGCAAGGGTTATCATGAGCATCTGGATGAGCTACGCGAAGCAAGTGTGAACGGAAAGCGCTGGATCGCCGAGCTGGAAGCGGCTGAGCGTGAAGCTACAGGCATTCGTTCGCTCAAGATCGGGTATAATAAAGTGTTTGGCTATTATATTGAAGTGACTCGCTCCAATCTGGCGCAATTGCCAGAAGGACGCTATGAGCGCAAGCAGACGCTGGCGAATGCCGAACGCTTCGTCACACCGGAGCTGAAGGAGAAGGAAGCCCTCATTCTGGAGGCGCAGGAGAAGATGGTCGATATTGAGTATGATCTGTTTGCGGAGCTACGCAATCGAATCTCTGCTCAGGTGGCAAGGCTGAAGCTTCTCGCTGAAAAGGTAGCGGAAATTGACGTGTATCAATCGTTTGCTACAGTGAGTGCTGAGCGTGGCTTTGTGAAGCCTGTATTAACCGACCAGTATGATTTGCGTATTGCAGATGGACGTCATCCGGTTGTAGAGGCGGTCATGAACAATACGAATTTCATTTCCAATAGTACGGATATTACCGAAACAGGTGCTAATATTTTGCTGATTACCGGTCCGAATATGGCAGGCAAGAGCACGTATATGCGTCAGGTGGCATTGCTGTCCATTATGGCGCAGGTCGGTTGCTTTGTACCAGCAGGTGAAGCAGAGATTCCGATGGTCGATCGTATTTTCACACGGATTGGCGCAGCGGATGATCTGATTGGCGGACAGAGTACATTTATGGTAGAAATGGCGGATATTCAGGTTATGACCGAGCGGGCAACTCGCCGTAGCTTGATCATTATCGATGAGCTGGGACGCGGCACGTCCACCAGTGAAGGAATGGCAATCGCGCAGGCGGTGATCGAGTATGTGCATCATGAGATTGGCTGTAAAGCACTCGTATCGACGCATTTTCATGAGCTGGCGCATCTGGAAGAAACGCTGGAGCATTTGAGCAACTTCTCGATGGCAGTGCGTGAGAGCGGAGATAAGGTACACTTTTTGCGTAAGCTGGTGCCTGGTGCAGCTAGTAGCAGTTATGGCATTTATTGCGCACAGCTAGCAGGATTGCCAGGTAGCATTATCAGTCGTGCGAATGTGTTGTTGGAGCGAATGGAGCAGGCTGCTACGACAACCGTAGTTGCGGCGGAGGATGAGAACGAGTTTGCCTCTTCATCTGTAACGACACGGAAGAACAATGATGGTGCAAGTGTACGTGAAGATAAAGTTTCATACGGCACTGCTGCGCAAAGCAGAGAACAGGTTGCTGTGCTGGATGTAGAACCAGAGCGATTAACTGGCAATACAGCTACGACAGTGGAGCAGACAGCTTCAAATACAGAACCTTCACTAACTCCAACGGAACAGCCGGCCGCACAGAAGCAGGAACAGCAGGAGATTGTGCAATTGTCTATTTTCGGGGAAGAGGAAGTGAAGCCTGCTCGAATCAAAGAGGATCCGCTAACGAAGCAGATCATCAGTCAGATTCAGGGCGCTGATCTGATGAATATGACACCGTTACAGGCGATGCAATTATTGAATGAACTGAAAATGAAAACGATGCGTACGTAATGGCATCGTATCCTTTCGTATTGGTAATGAGCATGTTCAATAGATGCGTATGTCATATCCTTTGAATCTACTGGGTATATTTATCGCATGTATATTGAAGTGAAATGCATAAGTTGAAGTGAAATGCAAAAAACGATAAATATCATGAAGATTAGCATGATCTGAAATACACGATAGACGATAGCAGCTAGACACTGTGTTTTTGCAAGAAAGGAGGAACAACAATGGGAAATATTCGTGTTCTGGATGAGCATATTGCCAATCAGATTGCTGCGGGTGAAGTGGTAGAGCGTCCGGCGTCAGTCGTGAAGGAGCTGGTCGAAAATGCGATTGATGCGAAAGCGACGCGGATCGATGTGTACATCGCTGAAGGCGGTTTGGAATCGATCCGCGTACAGGACAACGGGCTTGGCATTGCCGCAGAAGATTGTGAAACTGCCTTTTATCGTCATGCGACAAGTAAACTGGCAGATGATCGTGATCTGTATCAGATTACAAGCCTTGGCTTTCGTGGTGAGGCATTACCGAGTATTGCAGCGGTATCCAAGGTGGAGCTGCTCACCAGTGCGACAGATGATGGAGCAGGGCGCCGTCTGATCATTGAAGGCGGCACGCTGAAAAGCAATGAGGATGATGCCGCACCGCGTGGCACCGATTTTCGTGTGAATGCCTTATTTTACAATACACCGGCACGACTGAAATATATGAAAACGGTACAGACGGAGCTGGGGCATATTTCCGATATGATGTACCGGATATCGCTGGCGCATCCAGAGATTGCCTTTACGCTTCGTCATAACAACAATTTGCTGCTGCAAACGCCGGGAACAGGGGATATGCTACAGGTCATTGCAGCGGTCTATGGTACGTCAGCAGCGAAGATGGTGCTGCCGATCAATAGTGATAGCTTGGATTATCGGATTGATGGCTTTATCGGGCGTCCGGAGATTGCGCGTGCTAATCGTAATGCGATGTCTGTTATCGTTAATGGACGCTATGTGAAAAATTATGCGGTGAATCAGGCGATTTTGCGTGCGTATCATACATTATTACCGATCAACCGTTATCCGCTAACCGTGCTGCGATTGGAGATGCATCCTTCTCTCGTGGATGTGAATGTGCACCCAGCGAAGATGGAGGTACGCTTTAGCAAAGAGCCAGAGCTGATGCAATTTGTGGAGGAAGCCGTGCGGCAGGCGCTGCGTCGGGAGATTCTTATTCCGCATGTGACCAAACAAACGGTTAAGCGCGGCAATAGCGAGTCCATTATTCAGGAGCAATTCAACTTTACACGCCTGCAGCCGCAGGCTGATGCTTACGCAGGCAATGATCTGTTCTCGCCAGTTGGAGAAGCTCATCCACCTTCTCCAACACATGGTGGAATAGCCGCAGAGGATATAGGCGAACTGGATGCGCCTTATGTGCCACCGCTAACGGATCAAGATATTCCGCCGGAGCATCCGATTCAAGCCAATACGGCAATCGATTCGTCTACTGCCGGCGCAGAAGAGCAAGCTCAGCATTCGCCTGCAATTGGATATACAAATCCGACTGGACATACCCATCTAACGGATTCTCCGACAACCCGCGAGCAGCATACTGTTGATCCAGCGGCTGCCCAGCAATCAGCGGAGTCTCAAGCCGATGCAAATATACCGCAGCACACGTCGACTGCTCAGGCTCCAGAGGTTGGGAATCCATCCCACAATCAAATGGGTAGTAAGCATGAGGGAGCTGATTCTACCGAATCGCAGGCTTCAACTGGTCACAATACAAAGCAGACAGCTAATACGAGCCAGACGTTTGCAAATTTACCAGTCATGGATCCAGCTTCATCTGCTTCATTGGAGACCAGCATGCCAGGCGGACAACGGTCTACCGTGGCACCATCGTCTGCGGGTCAGCCTGCAACTGGTGCCGCCTCACATGCTACAGGTGCAGGTGCGTCCGGTATTCGTGAGCGTGCTGCAAGCTATACATCCGACAAGCGCGGAGCAGCATCAGCACGTCCACAGCAGCGTTCAGGAGGGAGTCGAACCGTTCCAGCCGAGCTGCTTTATGGTACAGCCGAAGAGCCGGAAGTGCCAGAGTTTCCGGAAATGACGCTGATCGGTCAGCATCATGGTACGTATTTGATTGCACAAAATGATGAAGGATTATTTCTGATCGATCAGCATGCTGCACACGAACGGGTCAATTATGAATTTTATTACGAAAAATTCGGTCAGCCTGAATCTGCTTCGCAGGAGCTGTTGCTGCCGATCACATTGGAATTTACACGCGCTGAGGCGGATAAGCTGAAGGATCGTTTACACTGGTTTGAACGAGTGGGCGTTTATTTGGAGCACTTTGGCGGTCAAACCTTCCGTGTATGTGCGTATCCGTACTGGTTTCCTAAAGGGGAAGAGCAGCGTGTTATTGAAGAAATGGCCGAATGGGTGCTGAGTGAGCGGAAAATCGATCTTGCCAAGCTGCGTGAGCAGGCGTCAACGCTCTGCTCTTGTAAGGCATCGATCAAAGCGAATCAGCGCCTGACTGAAATGGAAGCTCAGACATTGATCAAGCGGTTGTCCGCATGTCGACAACCGTATACATGTCCACATGGACGTCCAATTGTTGTATCCTTCTCCAGCTATGATCTGGAAAAGCTGTTTAAACGGGTAATGTGAGGCATAGGAGACTGCTGCCCATTACCGCCATAAGAATGGAGAATGAAGCTATGTTGATAACTACAGGCGATGAGCCTTCGGTAGCTACGCTGGAGCGTGCCAAAAAGCTGGCGGAGGAGTTCGCTGTACGCTTTGTCCCGCGAAGAGGACGTTCGGTTACAAGGCTGGCAAGTGACAATGGCAATGTGCCTGTCATGGTGCTGGTTGAAAATGAAGTACGGCTGGTGCAGCCCAGCGAAAAGGCGATGTTTTTCCATCCGAGTATGGCATTTGTCCGGGCAAAGCGGTTGCTGAAAGGCGAAGAGGATGTGATGGTAAGCACAGCCCTGCTGGAGCCCGGCGACCGTATATTGGACTGTACAGCCGGTCTTGGTGCCGATTCACTCGTATTTGCACTGGCGACTGGGCCTACCGGCTCAGTGACTGCTCTGGAAAGCTCCTTGCCACTTTCGATGCTGCTGACGGAGGGACTTCGTAGCCACAAAACAGGTCTTCCGCCTTTTGATGAAGCGATGCAGCGTATTGAAGTAGTCAATGAGAATCATCTATCGTATCTGAGTCAATTGCCGGATAAAAGTATGGATATCGTCTACTTTGATCCGATGTTCCGCGAGGCATTGCATGAATCGGCTGCTATCGCGCCGTTGCGTGGATTTGCCAATGATGGTGCCCTTCACCCGGATGCGATTGCGCATGCGGTACGTATAGCACGAAAAGCGGTGCTGCTCAAGGAAAAATGGGATAGCCCTGAATATGAACGTCTGGGATTTAAACGTATCCGACGTAAAAAGTCGAAAATAGAATATGGAGTGATTTACCCATGAATACGCCGTTTGGGCCAACGGGTCACACAACAGACAAGCCCAAGCTGCTTGTATTGATCGGACCGACTGCGGTCGGAAAAACAGCCATAAGTATTGAAATTGCCAAGCGATTTGGCGCAGAAATTATCTCGGGTGATTCTATGCAGGTGTACCGTGGTATGGATATCGGTACAGCTAAAATCAAGCCGGAAGAAATGCAGGGTATTCCTCACCATTTGATCGACATTCACGACCCGAACGAAGCCTTCTCGGTCGCCGAGTTTCAGCAGCGTTGTCGGGAGCTGATTCCCGATATTAGCAGCCGTGGCAAATTGCCATTTATCGTTGGTGGGACAGGGTTGTATGTGGAATCCGTAAGCTATGAATTCCAATTCAGCGAAAGCGGTGCAGACGAGGAGTTTCGCCGTCAGCAGACGGAATATGCAGAGCAGCATGGAGCACAGGCGCTGCATGATCGTCTTGCTGACATTGATCCGAAAACAGCCAACAGACTGCACCCGAATGACCAGCGGCGCATTATACGCGCGCTAGAGGTACATCATTTGACTGGCGTGAAGCTGTCTGACCAGCTTGCGGGTCAAACCCGCACCTCGCCGTATGAATTGTGTATCGTCGGTTTGACAATGGATAGGGAAATGCTATATAAACGTATTGAAGCACGGATTGATCAGATGCTGGATGAAGGCTTGCTGGATGAGGTTCAACATCTGCTGAATCTGGGATATACCCCCGGAATGGTAGCGATGCAGGGGCTGGGCTATAAAGAGATTGCTACCTATCTGACTGGTGGCACAAGCCTGAAAGAAGCGGTTGTTTTGCTTAAGCGTGATACGCGGCGCTTTGCCAAACGACAGCTCTCCTGGTTCCGCCATATGCATGATATTCACTGGGTGGATGTGACTGATGTGGAAAATAAAGAAGGGCACATCGATAAAGTATATGACATTGTAGCAGGAACTTTGTACCGCGACAGGGAATATACTTCAACAACTCCAGTGTGAGTGATCTCCTCACACGTTGTGAAATGAGAAAAGGGATTTTTGCAAAGCATAAAATCCACACTGCCCTAAATCGCATCCAGCACCAACAGGTATCACATTTTTATCCAATTGAGCATGAAGCCAATGCTGAATTAATAATCACTTGGGGGTACGGTCAATGAACAAATCTATTAACATTCAGGATACTTTTTTAAATCAATTGCGCAAGGAAAATATTCCAGTGACAGTATACCTCGTAAATGGATTCCAGATTCGTGGCACAATTAAGGCATTTGATAACTTTACCATCATGGTAGACAGCGATGGTCGTCAGCAAATGATCTATAAGCATGCCGTATCTACGTTTACTCCGTCACGCAACGTATCCCTCATGCAGGATAATCAGAGCGAGACCTGAGCTGCATCATAATGCGGTAATCTGTGCAACATGACAGCTATGTGATTTGTTGTACATTTGAATTGAAACTTTTGTGCCTCGTATATCGTTTAATGAAGAGAAAGAATTGGACAACCCCTTCTCAGGGTTGTTCTTTTCTTTCCAAATATCTGTCCAGCATGTTAGCAATGAAATGTACTACATGGTTTACCGAAAGGGAGTCAGAATAAACAATGCCAAGACAGCAACTATCCCGCAGTGACAGAAGCCAGCCAAGTCGTCCAACAACGCGTCCAGCGCGTCCGAATCGTACCAGTACATCGGGCTCCGGTGGCGGCGGTAATGGTGGTGGCAATGGCGGTAAAAAGAAAAAGAAGCGGATAACGGGTAAAAAAGTGTTTTGGACGTTATTCGGTGTAACTGCACTGGGAATATTTTGTGCGCTTGCCGCCTACCTGTTCATTATGGTCAGCGGGGAAAAAATTTATGAAGAAAACATCAACAAACTCGCTGTAAGCGAACCAACCAAAGTATATGATCGTAACGGCACACTCATTTTGCAGCGCAGTATACGTACAGGTGATCCGGTAAAATACGATGATATACCGAAGGAAGTTATTGAGGCCTTTGTCGCTACGGAGGACAGGCGGTTTTTCGATCACCAGGGTGTAGACCTGTGGTCGATCGGACGTGCCGCTGTGCGTGACGTGATTGCTCGTTCTGCCGTAGAGGGCGGAAGTACAATTACGCAGCAGCTAGCGAAAAACGTATTTTTGAATACGGACAAAACGTTTTTCCGTAAAGCAACAGAAGTATCGATTGCGCTGGCAATTGAACGCAAAATGACCAAAGAAGCGATCATTACTACGTATTTGAATCGTATTTACTTTGGTTCTGGCGCTTACGGGATTAAAGAAGCGGCAGAAACCTACTTTGGCGTGAGTGATCTGAGCAAGCTGAAGCTGTGGCAAATTGCTACGCTGGCAGGCCTGCCAAAAGCACCTTCACGCTACAGCCCGCTAAGTAACCCGGATCTGTCGCAGCAACGACGTGCGGTTGTACTGCAGCTTATGCAGCAGCAAGGGTACATTACGGCTGCACAGGAAAAGGAAGCGGAAAGTGTTGCGTATGACTATCAGCCGCCGAAAAAGGAGTCGCAATATGATGCCTTTATCGAATATGCGATGCAGGAGGCTGAAGATCAGACCGGTCTGAGCGCGGATGATCTGAACCGTGGTGGCTACAATATTTATACAACCATGGATGCCAAAGCGCAAAAGACACTGGAAAGTGCATTCAATAACGACGAGTTGTTTGAAAAAAGCCCTGATGATGTGAAAGTGCAGGGATCGATGGTTATCGTGAATAACGATACGGGCGGCATTGTTGCGCTGCTCGGCGGACGCGATTATAAGGCAGGTAACTTTAGTCGTATAACGAGTCATCGTCAGCCAGGCTCTGCCTTTAAGCCAATCATCTCCTATGCACCGGCATTACAGAGTGGTAATTACAACACGAATTCAATGCTGAACAATGAGAAGCAATGTTTTGGCAGCTACTGTCCGAACAACTTACATGGTGGATATTCAAGCTCGATCTCGATGACAGCGGCGCTGGAGGATTCCGTGAACATTCCGGCGGTATGGCTGCTTAACCAGATCGGGATTGATACAGGTATTAACTACGCCAAGTCCGTTGGCTTCAATCTGACAGCGGATGACCGCAACCTTGCGATTGCGCTGGGTGGTCTGAGCAAGGGTACGAATACTCTGGAAATGGCGCAGGCATACCGCGTGTTCGCTGACGGAGGAACATACATGCCAGCTTATGCGGTCAAGAGCATCAGCGATAGCACAGGGGCAGAAGTGTACAAAAACGATATGAGATCAACAGAGGTACTCAATAAGCAGTCTACAGACGAGATGACACAAATGCTGCAAAATGTCGTACAAAACGGTACAGGGAAACGGGCGCAAATCAATCGTCCGGTAGCTGGTAAAACGGGTACGACGCAGCATGGCATTTCCGGTCTGCGCAGTAGTGCTAACCGCGATATCTGGTTTGCTGGATATACGAAGGAATGGACAGCAGCAATCTGGATGGGATATGACCAGCCAGACCGCAATCACTTGCTGAAAGACGGTAGCGGTCGTGCGGCAGCTATGTTTGCAGCGGTTATGGGTCCTGCACTGGAAGGCTATCCGGTACAAAACTTCGATTCGCCGCAGCAGGTTGCACCACCGCCTGTAGAGGAAGAGCCAGAGGAGCAGCAAGAGCAACCGCCAGCAGCGGTTACAGGGCTGACGGCTTCATTTGATCAGAATAGTGGAGCAGTTGCATTGTCCTGGAAAGCTGTAGATGGAGCTACAAGCTATACTGTATATCGTAAAGAAAGCTCGGCAACCGAGTTTAACGCGATTGCAAACGGCGTATCCTCCAACTCGACAAGCGATGCAGCCGTAACACCAGGTCAAACGTACGAATACTACGTGACTGCTGTGACGTCGGATGGTGCCCAATCGGATGCCTCGAATACGGCTCGTGTGACGGTCGATCAGGCAAGTCCGGAGCAAACGGATAATCCGGGTGGCGTCGTTCCACCGGGAGGAGAGCCTGCCAACCCACCGACAGGTGAAGAAAATGGGCCGGGTGCTGGAAACGGCCCGGGCAACGGCCCTGGAAATGGTAATGGCAACGGCAACGGTAATGGTAATCAGGGGAACGGGAACGGTAATGGTGGCCCGGCTCCTGGGTCAAGTAACGGTTCGACCGATACCGGAGGCGGCAATACGGATGGTGGTCAGACCGGTACGGATAGTAGCGGACAAACAGACAGCGGTAGTACGACTCCGGGGACCACTACACCCGGAACAACAACGCCTCCATCTGATAGTACGGATACGACAACGTCACCGGATGGCGCAATGACAGCGCCGCCTTCAACGCCATAAGCACAGTGGTATCTTCAAAAGCCTCCAATCTACACGATTGGGGGCTTTTTTATATGATTTTTTTGAGTGAATGCTTCAAATATGCTATTCTGAAGTTACTTTGTAGGAAAGGGACGCTTACATGAAACGTAAATTTGCAGATCGAGCGAACTGGCGGCGTGTCATTCAACGCAGTTATACTCGCCGCTACGTCAACAACAACATTTTTACAGGATATGTGACGCTGTACCATATGAACCGACTACGCGAGCCGCTGTACAAAATTTACGGAGGTCGAAGATTCTGCATTGCTGCTGCTGAATATTCATGGATGCAGTATTACCCCGAAAATGCGAACTATGTAGTCACAGCCATGTTTGATGATCGGCAGGAGATTATCGAATGGTATATTGATATTTGCAAAACACAGGGAATTACGGATCAGGGAGTACCGTGGTTTGACGATCTCTATCTTGATATCGTCGTTATGAAGGATGGACAGATCTTTCTGCTGGATGAAGATGAGCTGGACGATGCGTTACGTCGTCGTGTCATTACACAGCAGGATCATCAACTGGCGCATGCAACGGCACGCCGACTGCTCAAGCAGATCGATGCGCATGCATTTCCGCTGTTCCCGCTCTCGCTCAAGCACCGACGCAGCTTGTTTGGACGCGAGCATCATTCGTAGGAGGCAGTGGATCAAGCATCGTTATGATGTAAGGGCAGCATTCTGTTTACGAGGCGATTACTCTTCTGATACACAACCCTGAACAACTTCGATCATTAAGGAGAATGCCTATGAAACAGGTAACACATGACACAGAAACAGAGCAGCAGGCACGAGCAGTGCTGGTCAGTCTGATCACTCAGATGGATAAACGTAATGGAACGAACACGGAAGGATCGATCCAGGAGCTTGTTAGCCTTGCCGAAACGGCGGGTGTTGAAGTGCTGGAGCAGATGACGCAGAACCGCGAGACGCCAGATACACGCTGGTTTATCGGTAAAGGTAAAGTGGAAGAGCTTCGCATTATGCTGGAAGCGCTGGGAGCGAACACGGTTATCTTCGATCAGGAGCTATCCGGTGCGCAGGTACGTAATCTGGAGGAGCATCTGGATGCGAAGATTATCGACCGTACACAGTTGATTCTGGACATTTTCGCGCAGCGCGCCAAAACGCGCGAAGGTATTTTGCAGGTAGAACTCGCACAGTACAGCTATTTGCTGCCACGCTTGTCCGGACAGGGCAAAAATCTATCCCGTCTTGGTGGTGGTATCGGTACGCGCGGACCAGGTGAAACAAAGCTCGAAACCGATCGCCGTCATATTCGAACACGGATCACCGACCTGAAAAGACAGCTTGAAGAAGTGATGCGTCACCGTACACTGTATCGCGAACGTCGCAAGAAGTCTGGTGTGGTACAGGTCGCTCTTGTCGGTTACACGAATGCTGGCAAATCAACTCTGCTCAAGCAATTGACCGATGCGGATGTGTATATTCAAAATCAGCTATTTGCGACACTTGATCCGACGTCACGCACACTGGAACTGCCAGGCGGCAAAGAAATCGTTCTAACTGATACGGTAGGCTTTATTCAAAACCTGCCTCATGATCTGGTTGCGGCTTTCCGCGCTACACTCGAGGAAGTGAATGAAGCCGATCTGATCCTACACGTCGTTGATGCTTCGTCTGAACGTCGTGATGAGCAAATGGCAGTCGTCGATGAGATTTTGCAGGAGCTGGGTGCAGGCAGCAAGGATGAGATTGTGCTGTATAACAAAATCGATCTGTGTTCACCTGCTCAGCTAGAAATGCTTCCATCCGATCGTCACCACCTGCGCGTGAGCGCTTATAGCGATGCAGATCTGGAGCAGATCAAACAGCTTATTCAAGAGCAGCTTGGCGGCGGACAGCGTACGTACCGTATTCCTGCTGATCGCGGTGATCTGATTGCGCAGCTATACAGCTTCAGCAGCGTGATTGAACAGGACTATGAGGATAACGATGCGATTTTTAAAGTAGAGCTGAATAAGGTTGATTATGAGAAGTTTGGTTACCGGTTGCAGGAGTATGAGGTGCGCGGTTAGGCTGATGTGCTTAAGCTTGCTATACTACTCTACCCGTACATTGTTCTGTTAGACGGTGTCTACTCTGCTCAAGTACAAGGACTCAAGTATTCTGGGACAACAAAGTCCTGTATCATGGCTTGAAAATGAGTACCGATGAATTCGTACCCTGAGTACGTCTAATTGATCTTACGCGCTTACTGGCTGAACAAGGTCAGTCAATAAGCGCGTAAAACGTTACGCACAAAGTGACAAAATTACGACAATTCGTAAGAAGGCTTTCTTTTACCTACCATAGCATGTACAATATGAAGCGCGATTAAGAGAGCTACCGATCTTCTTTTATGGTATGATAGCTGTTGCTAATCTCATTTATCTATCATTTGGAAGTCATTATCACATCCGTTGTCGAGATGACAGTTTGATTGACAAGCTGGATATCCAATAGGACGATAAGTAGACGGTAGCCGTGGACGAACTTTTTGAATAGTTATAAAGTTCGAACAGGTATAAATACAAAGTTGGAATAGTTGCAAAGTGTGTACGATGTGCGGAAGAACATTTCCATCCTTTCGTTGAGAAACTGGAAAGTGTCCTATACAAGTGTGATCTATAAGGAACGGATATATAAAACGAGCCCGCCCGAGCTGTTTGGGGCGGGCTATCATTGTGGGGAGAGACAAGCATGCCTGTTTTTGATGATAAAATTACAGCCTGGTCTGCTCAGGCAGACGAGCTGATCGATAAAGCGGTTCGCAATCTGGATACAATTGTGGATAAAAACCAGTGGAAGGTGATTGAAGCCTTCCAAAAGCATAAAGTAAGTGATTATCATTTTGCAGGCTCAACCGGCTATGCGTATAACGACCGTGGTCGTGAAGTGCTGGAAGATGTTTACGCTGAAGTATTTGGTGCTGAAGCGGCACTGGTGCGTCCGCATTTTGCCTCTGGTACGCATACAATTGCAACAGCTTTATTCGGCGTGCTGCGCCCGGGAGATGAGCTATTATACATCACAGGACGTCCTTATGACACTTTACATAAGGTCATTGGTAAGCCTGGTGACGGTAAAGGTTCACTGGCGGACTTTGGCATTGGTTATGCCGAAGCGGCACTTAACGAGCAAGGACAGGTCGACTGGCCTGAAGTGGAACGTCTGCTGAATGATCGAACACGAGTGATTGGCATTCAGCGTTCACGCGGTTACGATTGGCGTTCATCCTTTACGATTGCTGATATTGAAGCGATGGTGCAGCGTATTCGTTCGTATAATAAGGATGTTGTTATTTTTGTCGATAACTGCTATGGCGAATTTACAGAGACGCTGGAGCCAACGCAAGTCGGTGTGGATCTAATGGCAGGCTCATTGATCAAAAATCCAGGTGGCGGTATAGCTGAAACAGGCGGATACATTTGTGGCAAACGGACTTATGTAGAGCTTGCCTCCTATCGTCTAACTGCACCGGGTATTGGTGGCGAAGTCGGCGCGATGCTTGGAACGACACGCGGCATTTATCAGGGCTTGTATATGGCGCCAACGATTGTAGGTCAGGCGCTAAAAGGCAGTATTTATGCGGCAGCGATGTTTGAACTGGCAGGCTTTAATAGCAAGCCCGGCTGGGCAGAGCCACGTACCGATTTGATTCAGGCGGTATCGTTCCAGCAGGAGCAGCAGTTAATTGCTTTTGTACAGGGTATTCAACGTGCAGCAGCAGTAGATAGCCATGTGGTGCCAGAGCCATGGGATATGCCTGGTTATGAGCATCCGGTAATTATGGCGGCAGGTACATTTATCCAGGGAGGAAGTCTGGAATTATCTGCAGATGCACCGATCCGTGAACCGTATATCGGTTACATGCAAGGCGGACTGACCTACTCTCATGTGAAGCTGGGCGTATTGATGGCACTGCAAACGATGCTGGAGCGTAATCTTCTGTAATCTGTAAAATAAATAATTAACTGGCTGCCTGTATACTATTGATCATTCGCATTGCTGCATTGATGTCAAACGACAGAGTGTAAAGTACAGGAAGTATACTCCTTTAACAGCTACTACAATAAAGTACAATATCCGGACAATGGATCACTCATTTTCCGGATATTGATATGTCTGGATAGAGCATCTGGAATCAGTACAGCATATAATTCAGTTCAAACAGGCGCAAATTGCATGTAATAGTGAATGATAGTGGAAGATACGAAATATAATTTCAAGCTGCAATATATAATTTAATGTCTTTCAAACGATCAATAGCAGAGCTCAGCATCATACATCAAGGTATTATTAATAAGGGTAAAATGTGGGCTAATTTTGGAGCTCTTATAGGATATTTATATAAGCTTATTGATTATTTCTATAAGTGAATTGTAGCTTGATGAAGCGCTCTGACCTTTCATTATAAAAGCTATGCTACTACAAGCCGAATCTGCTTATTGGCTGTAAAACGGACGCAATAAGTGATCGATCTAGCGGAAAAAAAAGTGCACTATGAAGGCATGTTCAGTTTAATATCATGACCAGCTTGGAACTGGCTGAATGAATAGTTATAGGAAGTATAGAATATACGAGCCATACAACTAAAATCACTGCTCGCTAATACACGATGGACTATTGCGAATGTTCGTTACGCGTTCATGTAAACTGTAAATAGGAAAGCGATACGATTCCTGTTACGTTTAAGGCAATCGAGTAGACGATATGACATGGACAGGCATAATTGCAATAAAATTGGATTTAGACGAGCTTCAGCTAACACGTATAAGAAAATGGATCGGCAAATCAACATAAGCTGCATAACAAACCTTGCAAACACTCAGAAGCGTTGTAACATAATCAGAGAGATTCGCTGTCTCCGCGTGCATTTACAGGGCATATGATGTTATAATAAATGTGTGAAAAAGAGAGCTTGCGGGATTGAAATGAAAATTCAGCCTTTGCATTGTTAATCACATGTTAACGCAATATAAAATTATTGTGAGTTAAGTTAACATGTTATTGACGTCTTATATCAGGATATGTACAATAGTAGCAAGAGAATCGAATGCTAAAATGCTAATTGGAAGGTTGATGAATACATGGGTGATGAAATTCGCAGAAATATGGCGCTGTTCCCAATCGGGATCGTTATGAAACTTACCGATCTGTCCGCACGTCAGATTCGCTACTATGAGCAGCACAATCTGATCGTTCCGGCACGTACTTCGGGAAATCAGCGTTTATTTTCGTTTAATGATGTAGAGCGCTTATTGGAGATCAAGGCGCTTATCGAGAAAGGGGTAAATATCGCTGGCATCAAGCAAGTGATGAACCCTGTTTCTAAGGAATCTGAGGAAGCTACTGTGATTACAGCAGATACGGAAGAGCGTCGCAGGGAATTGTCAGATTCGCAACTTCATCGTATGCTTAAACAGCAACTGGTTACGGGCAAGCGTCCAGGCCAGGTGTCTCTTATTCAAGGGGAGTTATCCCGATTCTTCAACAAAAAATAAACATACCACAGAGGAGAGGGTAGCGTGAGTTATACGAAGGAAGACATTCTGCGAATTGCGGAAGAAGAAAATGTACGTTTTATCCGTCTACAATTCACCGATTTGCTCGGTGCGATCAAAAACGTTGAAATCCCGGTTAGTCAATTGGGTAAGGCACTGGACAATAAAATGATGTTCGACGGTTCCTCCATCGAAGGCTATGTGCGTATCGAGGAATCCGATATGTACCTGTATCCAGATCTGGACACATGGGTTATTTTCCCATGGGTAACGGACATTCGCGTAGCACGTCTGATTTGTGATGTGTACATGCCGGATGGTACGCCATTCGCTGGCGATCCACGCGGCATTTTGAAGCGTAACTTGAAGGAAGCAGAAGCGATGGGCTTTACCGAAATGATGGTCGGACCTGAACCAGAATTTTTCCTGTTCCGTACAGATGCAAACGGTAACCCAACGGAAGAGCTGAACGATCAAGGTGGATACTTTGACCTGGCTCCAACCGATCTTGGTGAGAACTGCCGTCGTGATATCGTTATTACACTGGAAGAAATGGGCTTTGAGATCGAAGCATCTCACCACGAGGTAGCTCCGGGTCAGCACGAGATTGACTTTAAATATGCAAACGCTTTGCAAGCAGCGGATCAGATCCAGACATTCAAGCTTGTCGTGCGTACGATTGCTCGTCAACATGGTCTGCATGCAACATTTATGCCGAAGCCATTGTTTGGCATGAACGGCTCCGGTATGCACTGTCACCAATCGCTGTTCAAAGACGGTACGAACGCGTTCTATGATGAGAGCGATGATATTGGTCTGAGCGAAATTGCACGTTACTATATGGCAGGTATTCTGAAGCATGCGCGTTCGATGGCAGCGGTAACGAATCCTACCGTTAACTCGTACAAGCGTCTTGTTCCAGGCTATGAAGCACCTGTATATGTAGCATGGTCTGCAAGTAACCGCAGCCCGATGGTACGTATTCCAGCTTCCCGCGGACTGAGCACACGTATCGAGCTGCGTAACCCGGACCCAACAGCGAACCCATATCTGGCACTGGCTGTTATGCTAAGAGCAGGTCTGGACGGCATCGATCGTCAACTGAGTTTGCCAAAACCAATCGACCGCAACATCTACATAATGACTGAAGATGAGCGAATCGACGAAGGTATCCCAAGTCTTCCAGGCGATCTGAAGGAAGCGCTGCATGACCTGCTGCGTGATGATACAATGATCACTGCACTGGGCGAGCACGCTACAGCGCATTTCTATGAGCTGAAAGAGATTGAATGGGATATGTATCGCACGCAGGTCCATCAATGGGAGCGCGATCAGTACATGACGCTGTATTAATTCCTCTAATCCCTTACGCCACAAGGCGTGAGGGATTTTTGTTTTTTTGGGCTAAGTATAACCGATCACAATGAATTGATTGAACCACTGGTACGGCAGTAGCGGTAGGGCGCAATAATGAGGGTGAATGCAATATGAACAACTGGCATGATATTGTAGCGGTAACGACGGGAGACTGGCACACAGTCGGTCTAAAAGAAGATGGAATAGTAATCGCAACTGATAATCCTAAGTAGGGCCAGTGCAATATAAATAGATGGATCGAAATCGTATAACAACGAAATGGATACATCATACAGTGTTATTTTCAAACTACTTGTACATCATTTGTACATGCTAGTGAGCCTGAACGCATCGATATTCCGCCATACATAGTCCGAAAGTCGGTAATTTACACCCAACCTACGTTTTTCGGAGTTTACCCACCAGTGGAAAATCAATAACCTAATAGTACAAGGCAAGTACGCATATAAGCCTTGCGGATGTTGGCCAACATCTTTTGAAAGCGTTATCTTTATTTGCTTCATTACTTACGCTCAATCTGACAAACTTGAAAGGTGATGACAAATGAAAAAAATGGCAGCTTTATTAAGTGGTGCACTTTTGCTTGGACTGGTACCGGCGCTTGTGGCGCCAGCGCCAGCGGCGGCAGCAACTCCATCTCCATTTACGGTAGATGTATCGAATCTATATCGTCCGGTAACCCATGTTGCATCCGGCTCGTTATATGGATTGGCGGAAGAAGGTAGACCGGCGGATGATCTGATTGGACCGACTCATCCGAAAATGTTTACTCAGATGGCACCGGATGGTCAGCAGCTTCCAAATGGCGAAACCAAGCCAATCGGCGATGCGCTTAAGGTGGCACCGATCGCCAAGCGTAATGGTGCTGAAGTAACGATTCGCATGCCCGACATTTATCCTGATTTCCCATATAAATGGGTAAGCTGGGATGACTGGTATGCAAAAGTAGATCAAATGGTAAAAGCGCGTCTCAATTCCGGCGCAGATAATATTTACGGCTATGAGCTATGGAATGAACCGAATTGGACATGGGACACGAATAAAGCGGGCCCCTTTAATGATGGTTGGACGAAAACGTACAATCGTATTCGCGCACTGGATACGAATACCAAAACGATTGGACCAAGCATTTCAGCATACGATTCTAATTTCATCAAAAGCTTCCTGACAAATGCAAGAGATACGAATACATTGCCAGATATTATATCGTGGCATGAGCTGGATGGTCCGAAGCCGATTGCAGATCATATTGCTAATTACCGTTCGATTGAAAAGGAACTTGGCATCAGTCCACGTCCGATCAGCATCAATGAATACAGCACACCAGCCGAAGAAGCAGTTCCAGGTGATCTGTCACAGTATATCGCTCAGTTTGAGCGTTCTGGTGTAGATACAGCTACAATCGCATTCTGGTTCCGCCCGGGTCGTCTGAGCAATCTGATTACCGCTAACGGCGAGAAAAATGGCGGCTGGTGGTTGTACAAATGGTATGGCGATATGAATGGTCAGATGGCGATGACCACACCGGGCAACTCCAGTAACCTGGATGGTGTCGCAAGTGTAAACAACGATAAAAATCAAGTATATACCCTATTTGGCGGCGGAAATGGCAACCAGAATGTAGTCGTTAAAGGGCTGAATTCCTTATCCGGCTTCTCCGGTACAGCTAGCGTGAAGCTGGAAAGTACACCATGGTATGGTGTGGACACAGCCGTAAGCGAGCCGACAACAGTATTTACAGGCAATTTCACTATTCAAAATGGTCAAATTATCGTTCCGATTACGAATATGAAAGCATCCTCCGGTTACCGTTTAACAGTTACACCAGGTGCGCAAACGGATATTACTCGCTATGAAGCGGAAAAAGCGACTGTTCAGCATGCGAGTGTGCTGAGTAGTAATCATGCATCAAGTAGCGGCTATGTGGGACGAATCGATTATCCGGATAGCTATGTTGAATTTACCGTTAATGCGCCAGCAGATGGCAATTATAATCTGACAGTAGGTTATGCGAATGGTGGTTCCAGCACATCGCAACAATTGCTCAGTGTAAATGGGGCAGAAGCAACTACACTGAATTATCCAACAACAGGTGGCTGGTTAGACGCAGCAGATGGTTCAGCCGTACAGCAACAGATCGCTTTAAAACAGGGCAGCAATACGATTCGCTTTACCAAAGCAGATGCTGGCTATGCCGAACTGGATTACATTCAGTTACAGCAGCTTGGAAGCTATAAGCAACGAGTGGAAGCGGAAGATTCGCAGGTGAATGGTGCACGTATCGTGAGTGGTTCGTATGCTTCCAATGGTCAATTTGTTGGAAACATCGACAATAGCGATAGCTCGGTTACATTTACGGTTAACACGCCATCAGCAGGTACGTATAAAATGGATATCGGCTATGCCAATGGCACGGGCAATACCTCGACACACACATTGACCATTAACGGTCAGCCTCAGGATGCGGTGTCGTATCCGAAAACAGGTGGCTGGACTGCGGATGTACCGAACTTTGGCACACGCCAAATCGTGACTGTTTCAGTGGATCTGAAACAAGGAGAGAACAAGATTGTACTGGGCAAAGGCAATGGTTATGCTGAACTGGATTACATTGAGGTATACCAATAAGGAAGAGTAAGAGTAAGAATAGGGGCAGAGCAATTAGCTCCATGGAGATTAAACAATCGCTTTATGCTGCAATACATGCAATATAGCCTGGTCTTATCATTTAAAATCTTATCATTTAAAATGGCCATTTATCGCCCAATAGCCCGGAGTGAACGTCGGTTGCATAGACGCTACACTTCGGGCTATTGGGCGATCATTCGATAATGGTGTAACACATACTCAATAAACGCTATGCATATAAAGGTGGCATATAAGCCTATACAGCATCATCTGTCCAGCCTGATAGCCATATTACGGCTCTTGTAAATGCTTGGGCAGCGGAATATCCGGATCTACGGTCACACTGTTCAGGTACGTGTTCGTATACGTATCCCGGAACTGGGTCGGTGTCATACCAATATAGCTTTTAAACAGCTTCATCAAATACTTCTCATCGCGAAAATGAAGTTCATACGCGATCTCTTTGATCGATTGATTGGTCGTACACAAAAGCTCCTTCACCAGACTTAGCTTGAGCGTATTAATATAACGGATCGTGCTCATACCCAGATTCTTTTTAAACAGACGGGTCAAATGATCAGCATTAAAACAGAACGTATCCGCGATTTTTTGCACGGTTAGATCATGATAGATGTTCACTCGAATCCACTCCAGAATTTGCATGAACTTCTGGTTATGCTCCTTATTCAGCCATTGCTGCTGTAGTAGCTGCTGTATATATTTATCGGTCAATTCGATCATCAGCTCTGTCACCAGGTAATCGACAGCATAGGTGCTGTAATACGAGGTGTGGGAGATATCGAGAATTTGCTTCATCAGCATAACCGGTTTATCCAGATAAGCGAGCGAGAAAAATTCAGGTAAGCAAACATAGGCGCCCAGCTCTTTTCGTTGTTCCAGCTCGGCACTGGCAAGCAGTAGACTCATAAACGTCTCGCTGGAGTCTATAATCACATCCTGGCGAGGAATGAAATGCAGCCAGAAAAAGCTCACTCCATGAGTAGAGGGGGCATAACCGACATAGTTCACCCCAGGACGAATGAGCATAATATCGCCATGCTTAATTTCATAGTGTTCGCTACCAACCTGTAAATAAACCGTTTCTTTCAGTCCGATAATGAGTTCGTAATCCTTATCCATGGTCATCGGTTTATGTGTCCAGCCCTGATCGCCTACAAATTGACCACATTTGTAATACGCAAGCGGACGCTCAATATTAATTCTCGATACAGGCTTCATCGCCAACCACCGTCACTCTCTGCTATAATATCAGATTTGAATACGAAAAGTCGCTTTTGTGCACTATGATTAGCAGATAAATCATTAAACAAGCTATTGAACGTTATTATAACATGAATAAAAGCCATTTTACGTCATTAAAATTATTGGTAAAGATCGGAAATATACACTTATCCTACGGAAACTTAAGTTTATTACAAATTAGAAAGCGCTTACGATAAAGACAACGGTACGGTGCACCGATATTGCCGACACGGTAGATTCGTTTTTATTCCAATGTTTATTTGCAGACAGGAGGCTACACCTATGGAACATCCATCCTCTTCTTTATCCGAGCAGCACCCATCTTTACAAACAGACAAGGTTCCATTCCACCGCAGAATTAGTTATGCGCTTACAGACACAGGTGGCAACCTGCTGTATAGCATTATTGGCGCCTACCTGTTGTACTTTTATACCGATGTATTCGGACTATCTGTGGGTATAGCGGGTACATTGCTGCTTGTTACACGATTGATTGATGCGATTGACGCACCGATGTGGGGCATCATCGTTGATCATACCAAATCCAAATACGGGCAAAGCCGTCCTTACTTTCTCTGGTTATGTGTTCCGTTTGCTGCATTCATGGTGTTAACCTTTACGACGCCCAATCTGGACGGAACGTGGAAGATCGTATATGCCAGCGTCACTTATATTCTGGCGGGAATTGCATATACCGGTATTTCTACACCGATCACTTCGATTTTGCCGAATTTAAGTCGTAATACGAATGAACGGGTTGTATTGAACTCCTTTCGTATGGTGGGTGGTAATGTGGGGAACTTTGTTGCGGTTACCTTCACCTTACCGCTTGTGGCGCTGCTTGGTGGTGGTAATGATCAGAAGGGCTTTTTCTGGACATTGTGTATATTCGGTATGGTTTCCATCATCATGTTCCTGATTGCATTTGCGAATCTGAAAGAGATCAATATCGAAAAGATCAAAACGATTCCACTGCGTCACAGTATGAAGGCGATCGGAGGTAATTGGCCGTGGATTCTGCTCGTAGTAGCCAATCTGCTATTCTGGATTGCGCTCACCATTCGCACATCAACACTTGTGTATTATTTTGAATATGATCTTGGCAAAAAGGATCTTGTTCCACTCATTAATGGTATTTCGCTCATTCAGGTGCTGGGGATGATGTCGATTCCGTGGATTGTCAAATATACAAGCAAGCAGCTCACGATGATTCTTGGATTCGTACTGGCTGCCATCGGTCAGTTCATTTTGTTCAGTGCGGGCATGCATATGCCAATGTTAATCATCGGCTGGAGTATTGGCTGTATCGGTTCAGGTATTGCTTGCTCGATGCCATTTGCAATGTTGTCCGATACGGTCGATTATGGCGAATGGAAATCAGGCTTACGAGCGAGCGGTATGTTAACCGCGATCGGAAGCGCATTTTGTATTAAAGCAGGCTCCGGGCTTGGTGGATTCATTCCGACGCAATTTATGTCGGCGTTTGGTTATGTGCCGAATGTTGCACAGACAGCTCAATCGATCGCAGGCATTCGATTTGTATTTATCTGGCTACCTGCTATCGTGTTCCTGCTCGGGATTATTCCGATGCTCTTTTACCGTCGTTTCGAGAAAAAGGAAGGCTATATTCGCAAGCAACTGCTGCAAAAGGAAGCAAATGCTGAAGTATAAATCGATCTATTTACTTATAAGGAGGAATCATTCCTATGCCATTTCAGCTTCAATCATCCCATATTACTGATTCATTCTGGTCGCATTATCGTGAGCTCGTACGCACGGAGATGATCCCCTATCAATGGGATGTACTCAATGACAAAGCCGATATTGTGATCGAAAAAGAACGTAACGATGATAATATCCCATCAGAGAAAAGTCATGCGATTGAAAACTTTAAAATTGCTGCTGGCTTGAAAGAGGGTCACCATTACGGCTGGGTGTTTCAAGATAGTGATGTGTACAAATGGCTGGAGGCAGTAGCGTACTCATTATCGTTTCATCCGGATAGCCAATTGCAGGAGCTGGCTGACGGTGTGATTGATCTGATCGGGCTGGCGCAGGAGCAGGACGGCTATATTAATACCTATTTCTCCATCGAGGAGCCGGAGCGTCGCTTCAAAAAGCTGTCGGAAAGCCATGAACTGTATTGTGCAGGTCATTTTATTGAAGCAGCCGTTGCTTATTACGAAGCGACAGGTAATGAAAAGGCCCTAACAATCGCCTGCCGACTCGCAGATTGTATCGATGCTCATTTTGGCAAAGAAGACGGCAAAATTCACGGCTATGATGGGCATGAGGAAATTGAGCTTGCCCTGACCAAGCTGTACAGCGTAACAGGCGAACAGCGCTATTTGGATTTGAGTCTATATTTCCTGTATGAACGCGGAACCGATCCAACCTTTTTTGCCAGACAGCGTGCGGAGGATAAAGGTACCACGGCTGTCATTGAAGGGATGAGCCATCGGCAATTGGAATATTACCAGGCACATCTGCCGGTACTGGAACAGGAGACAGCCGAAGGTCATGCCGTGCGTCTGGTTTATCTGTGTGCAGGGATGGCGGATGCAGCACATCTGGCAAACGATCAGGCGATGCTGGCAGCATGTCGCCGATTATGGAACAATATTGTGAGCAAACGGATGTATATTACAGGCGGCATTGGCTCTACCGTCGATGGCGAAGCGTTCACGACCGATTATGATCTACCAAATGATACGATGTATTGCGAAACCTGTGCCTCGATCGGACTTATTTTTTTCGCATTTAATATGCTGAAAAACGAAGCGAAAGCGCAGTATGCGGATGTGCTGGAGCGAGCGCTGTACAATACAGCGATTGGCGGAATGGCACTGGATGGGAAGCATTTCTTTTACGTGAATCCGCTGGAAGTGCGTCCAGACAGCAGTCTTCATGATCCGGGTAAAAGCCACGTCAAAGTAACACGTCCGGCCTGGTTTGGCTGTGCTTGCTGTCCGCCCAATCTGGCCCGTCTGCTCACCTCCTTACATCAATATGTGTACACCGTTCATCCCGAGCAGCGTACGGTGTATACGAATCTCTACGTTACAGGCACAGCGGAGTTCAATATCGATGAGCAGCCCGTTCAGCTTCAGCAGACAAGTGATTTGCCGTGGGAGGGCAATGTGGCGTTTCAGGTGCATACCGAGCAGCCAGTCGCGTTCACGTTGGCACTGCGTATTCCATACTGGTCTGACGAGCCTGTATTAACGTTGAACGGGCACAGTATACCTGTTGATGTACAGGACGGCTTTGTTTTATTGAATCGTACCTGGCAAGCAGGCGATGAGGTCAAGCTGACGATTCCAATGGATATTCGGCAATATAGCGCGCATCCGCTTGTACGCAGCGATCTGGGCAAGCTTGCAGTTGGGCGCGGCCCCCTTATTTATTGTGCTGAGGAAGAGGATAATGGAGCCTATTTGCATCTGCTACGTGTTGATCCTCATCAACAAGCAACCTATCGATTCGATCCAGAGCTGCTTGGCGGTATCGGAACGATTGAATGGAGTGCAGAGCGACAGCAAATCGGAGCGGAATGGGAACAGGTGCTGTACCGTAAGGTAGCGACAGAATCATATGCACCTCATACATTAAAGCTCATTCCGTACTATAGCTGGGCGAATCGTACACCGGGAGAAATGCAGGTCTGGCTGCACAAAGCGTAAAGCCAAAGCAAAGGAGAATGAAGCATGAAAAATAAAGTGAAGATCAATCCCGAAGCTTTTGCCCATAGTGTGATTACAGGCTACACCTCCAGCAAAGACCATCTCGAAGCGATTGCCAAAGATCATCTGGTGCTGTATTTAAATGCTTATTTTCTGGCAGAAAAATTCAATTCGATGGAGGAGCGACTGGCAGAGAAGGCAGATAGTAAAGATTTTAAGGAGTTAATGGCAAAGGTGCTGGAAACGAAGCTATTTTGAGAAGGATAGCAAGCTAAAGAGTTGCGAGTTAAATTGCACGCAGGGAATGTTGGATAAATAGAACGATAGATCGAGACGACGAAAAGATAGCATCGTAATGATTCATCTGTTCCCAATAAACAAATAAGCAAATAAACACATTAAAAAAGACTCTCACATCATGCGAGAGTCTTTTTTAATGGAGTGCACTGGGACTCGTCATAAACAAGCCTTTAGTGCAGATTGCGGAACAGACCGACGACTTTACCGAGAATCGTTACACGAGTGAGACGCAATGGCTCATAACGCGGATTCTCTGGCTGCAAGCGAATATGGTCTTTTTCCTTATAGAACGTTTTCACTGTAGCTTCATCGTCCTCAGTCATCGCAACAACGATATCGCCATTGTTGGCTGTCTGCTGCTGACGTACGATAACGAAGTCGCCATTGTGAATGCCTGCTTCAACCATACTGTCACCGACAACGGAAAGCATAAACACTTGATTGTCACCGGTAAACTGCTGTGGCAATGGGAAGTAATCCTCAATATGCTCTGTAGCAGTGATCGGTACACCGGCAGTAACCTTACCGATAATCGGCACGCGGGATACTGTCTGTGCGAACATCAGATTGTTTTCCGATTCCTCTTGACCGAGCAGCTCAATAGCGCGCGGTTTCGTAGGGTCACGGCGAATCAATCCTTTTTTCTCAAGGCGGTCCAGGTGTCCGTGAACCGTCGAGCTGGAAGCGAGGCCAACAGCTTCACCGATCTCACGAACGGATGGCGGATAGCCTTTTAATTTAACTTCATTCCGGATAAATTCCAGAATCGCCTGCTGGCGGTTAGATATTTTGGACATACCGTATCAACCCCAATACTAGTAACGTTTGGGAAAAGTATAACATAGAACTTCCGTTCGTACAAACATAAGTTCTAAAAGTAAGTTAGAATATTTTTAAGAAATAAAGGTACACCTCGTATGTGGCGCCTATATAAAGCGGGATTCCATTTTTTCTATAGTTAATAAGCGTTCTAACACACTCCAGAAAAAAAGCGAACAAAAGTTCGAAAAAACCTATTGATCAAAACATATGTTCGTGCTATATTCTTTTCAGGAAAACAAGAACAAACGTTTGGAGTGTGAAGCACATGCTTAAATATACTACATATAAAAGTATCCACGAAACCAACTCAACTACGGATGATGCTGCTTCTGCGGCAGCAAGCACATCTACTCATACATCGAATGGTACGACCAAACCATCTGCCGCTCACGTACAGGCCACAAGCAAGAAAGCAGGCTCCCAAGAACCTGCTGTAACCGAATGGGTTTATGTTGATGGAGATGCAGAACGTCAGAAGCCACTCAAGAAACATGCTGGTCGCTCGTTCCGTCGCAAAACGCTTGATCTGATTCAGATGACCGCACGCAAAGCAGTTGGCAAGAAATCGGCACGCTCATCCAAAAAGCGCAAATCAGGGTGGAACTCTACAAGTCGCCTTATGGTAAGTATCTTGTTTGCAGGTGTACTCTTATACGGTGGATTTCAGCATTTTGTCATTGCCGATGAATCTTCTGCGATGAAGCAGCATGTGATCGTTAATGAAGGGGATAGTCTCTGGGCGATCGCTTCTCAGTATAAAGCGCCGGGCACAGACATTCGCGATTATATCGCTGAAATACGAGATGAGAACAATTTGAATACAAGTGACATTCGAAGCGGCGACGTGCTCGTTATTCCGTATAACTGAATTTTTTCTAAATGAAGCAGTTCATTTATCACGGTATGGCTTCTACCTGTGCCGCACAATGTAGCTAGCATGACCAAGCCTCACGCATGGCGATGGCTGATCATGCAGCAATTATGTACTACTGTATAAAAAGGGTCATTATGATCGCTCTCACCGGACGCTATTTCATCATTATATTATTGTTGCATTACTCCTATGATCTAACCGGATCTCCTCCGGATTTATATATTGATCTATCGTTTGCTTGTCAGGTGCGAATAGCCTTGACAAGCTTTTTTTTACATGTCAAAGTTAGAAAAGATAGATTTGGGAGGGTAGTTATGGACATCGACGTAATTATTGCACGAATTAACGAATTAGCACGCAAGAAAAAGGAAATTGGACTTACGGCTGAAGAAGTAGTCGAACGCGACGAGCTTCGCGCCGTTTACTTAGGAAATATCCGCCGCAATTTCCGTCAACAGCTCGATACGATCGAATGGGTTGAAGACGCTGAGAACGAACAAAAAGGCAATGCATAAATAGCTGTATGCACAGCTTCTCGTTATGTACCGTCTCATCTGATGATCATCGACGCAATAACCATACAGGGATGTCGCTACTGATCAAACGATCAGGACTCGGCATCCTGTTTTGTTATAACAGATTTATATTACAGATTATAGGGGGAAAAGCGATGTCCCGTTCCTGGGAGAGGCAAGTCAAACGCAATACGAAGCAGTTAAATGCCCGCCGCAAAAAGGCAGGTCAAGACAGTCTTGGAACAAGCAAGGCAAGCTCTGAATTCACTGTATACAAAGGACGCAATATTGTGTTCCCGGCAACACTTGTGCTGCTTGGTCTTGTATACGGTACCATGGGGATTATGTATCCGGCTGCATCGACAAGCGTGATCCTATTTGTCGTAACGGTACTGCTGTATGTGTTCCTTGGAGTAATTTTGTTCCTGCGCCGTCCGTATTTGAAGGTGGGCAAGGATTCGCTGATCACCACAAAGTTCAATCGTGACCGTATTTTGACAGCCGCGAATGTGAAGAAGATTCGTCTGCAAAAAGGATACGTTGTGATCGAACATAGCACAAAAGGTGGCGCATGGCTGTTCGCGCGTACACTTAACCGCTATGACACAGATGCGATGGCTGAGCATCTGCGTAAATTTGCGGCTACGCACAATATTACAGTGGAAGACAAGCTGTAATAGTAAACTGAATCGAGCGAAGTCGTGCAATGTCGTATACGTAATAGCTTTAAAAGGGCATGAGCTTCCATATAGCGATCATGTCCTTTTCACCAATATGCTTGAACAATAGCCGGGGGGGTTTGGACTTGAGTATTGAAGCTGTTTTGTTTGATCTGGATGATACATTGTTGTGGGATGAGAGAAGTATTGAGGAAGCTTTCCATCATACCTGCCTGACAGCAGCGAACCGAGAGGGAATCGATGCTGCTGAGCTGGAAAAGGCTGTCCGACAGGAAGCGCGTGCGCTGTACGAGTCGTATGAGACTTTTCCATTTACACAGATGATTGGCATCAATCCATTCGAAGGCTTGTGGGCACAGTTTACAGCAGGAGAACAACCTGAATTCCGCAAGCTGGAGCAGATCGCACCGGTCTACCGTAAGGAAGCATGGAATCGCGGACTTCGCGTACTGGGGATTAACAATGAACAACTGGGCGATGAGCTGGCTGAGCAATTTGTTAGTGAACGTCGCAACCGTCCCCATTTTTATGAAGAGACATTGCAGATTTTGGGCGAGCTGAAAGGCAAAGTGAAGCTGCTGTTGCTGACCAATGGCTGCCCTGCGCTTCAGCAGGAGAAGCTGGATGGTGTGCCAGAGCTAGCGCCTTTCTTCGATCATATTGTAATCTCAGGTGCATTTGGACGGGGGAAACCAGATCCTTCCATTTTCCGTCATGCATTGGAGCTGCTGGATGTACAGCCAGAACAAGCACTGATGGTTGGCGATAAGCTGACTACGGATATTAAAGGTGCACTGGCGACAGGCATTGCTTCGGTATGGCTGAATCGAAACGGTAAAGTCAATGATAGCGAGATCAAACCGGATTATGAGATCAAGCATTTGAGCGAAATTCACGAGATTGCTGCGCAGGTGGTATAAAAGAAGCAGCAACACTTGCTAAAATTTCACTGGTAGGATGTATAATTTTACTGGCAGGACGTATAATAAAGAGCCTAAATCTGCGCAGTAATATTAGCCAGCGGTGGATGAATAACAAACGCATTCCACAAAAACAAATAGCGTTCTATAAAAGCTGTTTATAAAAACAATTCATAAAAACAATTCATAAAAACAATTCATAAAAACAATTCATAAAAACAACCCCCCTTTCATCCTGTATTCGGAATAAAGGGGGTTTGTTTTTATTTATGCAATATTCATACTGAAATTGAAATCACTATCATACAATAGAACTCATTCATTTAAGCTTTTTGGAAAGAGGAATCTTCGAATGGATGAGCAACCCAGCCATCGGTTTCTACAAACAGACGTACCGCTACAATTTTGCGGTTATCAACCAGTGTGAAGAAGTGAGGCGTATTCTCAGGTACGGAGATTACATCGCCTGGCTCAAGCTCAACATCAAAGTAGCCATGCTCCGGGCTTTTGATGATAAAGATACCGTTGCCCGATACAATTGCACGAATCTCATCTTCAGTATGGGTATGGATTTCTTCAAACTTCGCCAGCTTTGCTTCCAGATCAGGTGTTGCTTCCGACAGGGTAATCACGTCCCAGGTCCGGTAGCCACGGCGTGCAGCTAAATCTTGAATTTCGGGTTCAAACGTATCCAGCACCGCTTGCTTCTGCTCATCGGTCAGAGTGAAGTTTTCGCTTAGCTCATCGGCTAGCTTGGATACATCCCACTTTTCATATACAACCTCATGCTTGTTCAGAAACTCCAGTACCTTGTCATCACCTGCAATGCGCTCGTTTGTATTTCTAATTCTGATTTCAGCCATCGGATTACCCTTCTTTCTATGTTTTTAGAAGTATTATAAAAGATATGTCTACTATTGTCGATACTTTCACCAAAAACTCATTCAATCGATTATTTACGTGAGAGCTTACTTATAGAAAATATTGATTTTGCATATTTATGCGGAATTATAACATGAATATGTGATGTAATTCCATAGGATTCTATAATGCTATGTATGATTTGCGGAGGTGTTAGGGGATAGGCGACCTGATTAAAGCTTGAATTTCTGAGCATAAATCTGAGCCTAGGTATAGATGGATTATATGGAGAAGCTCTAATTTATGTTATTTCTATATTGATAATAACTAAATATTAATATAAAATGAATGGAAGCATAATAAATGATTACGCTATTATGTTATGGTTGTAGCCTCTTCAATTTATTATGCATTTGCATTTGCATTTGTACTTATACTTGTATATATGTTTGTTTGTCTAACAATCGTTGAGTCATAGTAGATTATCCGCTTAGAACAGCGATGTAATAATGAGCTCCCGAAGTTATCAATTTTAAGCAAACTACATAAAGAGCTACATAAATACCTGAATAACTATGACTAAATATGACTAACAACACAACTAACAACACAAAGGAGTTACTACTATGATCTATACATTAGAAAACGTACAACAGGATTATATTGCAGGCAAAAAGATTAAATACCTGTTCTTCTGGGGGCATACACCGAAAGCGACTGATCGAGTGGATCAGAGCTGCTTCAGTCAATGGTGGAGCAGTGCATTTACGATTGAAGGAGTCACGTATTCCTGTACCGAGCAGTATATGATGGCAGAAAAGGCGCGGTTGTTTGACGATCAGGAGATGCTGAATAAGATTATGGAAGCTAAGCATCCAAAGCAGATGAAAATGTTTGGACGCTCGGTACAGCATTTTGATAATGAGCTCTGGCAAGCACATAGTTATGAGATTGTGAAGCGAGGTAATCTTGCTAAGTTTCAGCAAAACGAGCAATTGGGACAGTTTTTATGCAACACAGGCAAGCGTGTATTAGTCGAAGCAAGTCCGCAGGATAAAATATGGGGAATCGGGCTGGCGCAGGATCACCCAGATGCGGAGCGGCCGATCCGTTGGAAAGGAACAAACTGGCTTGGATTTGCCTTAATGGAAGTGCGTGATGTGCTTAACGCTGAATCGTACACTCAATCTACTTGAGTAAACCGTAGCTATTCGGATTATGATCTAAATATAGGGACAGCAACAATACAGATTGCAGTACAGATTATGGTTTAGATTAAGGCTTAGATCTTCAATACTACGATTTGTGTATGGATGCTATTGTCGATGATTGCCGAGGCTTCATTTTTTCTTTTTTTCTATCGATTACGTATTTTTTCTATCTATTATTTTTCTATCCATTATTCAGCTATTCAGATTTATAATTTAGCTTTATAAAATACTTATACTCTCTATTGCTATGAACAACACAATGTATACGAATAGCTAATAGTCCCATGTACATTTAATAAATTATTCTGTTGTACTCAGAGTTTATTGTTTGCTTGCTGAAGCCGTATAGATCATTAGTTATGTTCGCTCACTAACGGTCTATACGGCTTTTATGTATTGTGGATCTGCGATGCGCTATTTTATAGTCACAGCTTATATCGTCGGATCGAGAACTACAGACAACAATTTCCGTACACAAGTAATCTTATCAACGAGTCTCAACGAGTCCCTTTTGACAATGGCGTTTACGTGATATGATAAAGGATATTATCATTTTGCCTAATCCTGTTATGATAGGAAGCGTTCTGCACGATCGAATGAAGCGATCTGCGTTTCAGACGCGGGCTCATATCTTTAATTATATAGTATGTTTATTTTGCTATAGAAGGTCATTTACAGTTCCCGACGCTACATAAAGCCCGGGCTGGCTGTGAAGCATAGAGAGAAGGTTGTTGAACAATGGAATTATATTTTCTTGGAACGAATGCCGGTGTACCAACATTGCAGCGCAATGTGACATCGATCGGCTTACGATTGTATGAAGAGCGGAAAGCGCTCTGGCTGTTTGACTGTGGCGAAGGTACACAGCATCAAATTTTGCGTTCTCAGCTAAAGCTAAGCAAGCTGGAAAAGATTTTTATTACACATTTGCATGGTGACCATCTATTTGGTTTGCCCGGTCTATTATCCAGCCGCTCCAATCAAGGTGGATTATCGCCGTTGACGGTATACGGACCTCCGGGAATCAAGCAATTTGTAGACATGTCACTGGAGCTCAGTCAATCGCGTGTAGAATATGAGCTAACTGTAGTGGAGCACGAAGGCGGGGTCGTTTTTGACGATGATACATTCCGTGTAGAGGCTGCGCTACTGGAGCATCGCATTGACAGCTATGGCTATCGTATTATCGAAAAAGATCGTCCGGGCCAGCTTAATTTTGAGTTGTTGAAGCAGTATGGGATTAAACCCGGACCCATTTACGGACAATTAAAAAATGGCGCCAGCATTCAGCTTGATAATGGTGAAATGCTGCATTCGCATCAGGTCGTAGGCGAACCGAAAAAAGGGAAGATTGTGACCATTCTCGGTGATACGCGACCATGTGATAATGTGCTACTGCTTGCGCAGGATGCGGATCTGCTTGTGCATGAGGCGACATTTTTGCATGATATGCAGGATACAGCGCGCAAATACTACCATAGCACCGCCTATCAGGCAGCCATCGCTGCGCGTGATGCAGAAGTGAACGAGCTGATTTTGACGCATTTTAGCTCGCGTTATAAGGATGAGCATCAGCTAGAGCAGCTATTGAATGAAGCAAAAACGGTATTTCCGCAGACGGAATTGGCTATTGAGCACCATCTGTTTCCAGTGCAATAAGCGCACAGAGCTATACTTGCATCGTTAAGAGTTGCGGTAAGGTAAGCAAATCGTTTGCCTTATGCCGCAACTTTTTTTACAATGAGGATTGTGAGTAATAGAGAGGATGGCAAAGCAATGGCAAATGGAAAAGGATTACTGATTGATCTGGATGGCACATTGTACCATGGTAACCGTGTGATCCCAGGTGCAGCCGATTGGATTGCGCGTCTCAAGCAGGCGGGTACACCGTATTTGTTTGTGACGAACAATTCATCACGTACACCGGAAGGTGTGGCTGCTCATATGCGAGAGCTTGGCATTGAGGCGGAAGCAGATCAGGTGTGCACGTCAGCATTAGCTGCTGCTGCCTATATGGCTGGCGAAAAGCCGGGTGCTACCGTCTATGTGATCGGTGAGCCTGGACTTGTAGATGCTGTGCAAGCAGCCGGATTGAAGACCAGCGAAGAGAAGCCTGATTATGTATTGCAAGGAATTGATCGTTCCTTTACATATGATAAGCTGACGATGGCGCTTCGTCTGATTAGTGGAGGAGCGCGCTTTGTGCTGACCAATCCGGATTTGCAGCTTCCGTCCCATGATGGTTTGCTACCCGGCGCAGGTACACTCGGCGCAGCCATTGCGGCGGCAACGACAGTGGAGCCGATTGTGATCGGTAAGCCTTCTTCCATTTTGATGGAATATGCACTGCAGAAAATAGGGTTGCCTGCTGAGGATGCCATTGTTGTTGGTGATAATATGCTGACGGATATCGCAGCAGGTGCCGCAGCAGGTTGTCCGACCATTCTTATGATGACCGGTGTGACGACAGAGCAGAATCTGTCTCAGCATGAAGCACGGACAGGTGTGCGTGCCGATCGCATGTGCCAATCACTGAACGAGATCGATCCTGATCATTTAGGTTAGCAGCATCACCTGTGAGGATGCAGACTTTTGTTTGCTCGGTCGGTAGAATCAGACGTTTCGGTGCGTGTCTGGCTATTGTACGTGTTATCATTGCATAATGACGAATAAAGGAAAGACTAAACGGATGCAACTATTTTGATTAATAGAGAGAGGGACAACACTATGCCTGAATTGCCAGAACTTGAAAATTATAAAGTACAATTGACTCATTATATTTTGAATACATCGATTGAAAAGCTGGTGCTGAATAGCGCTCGTGTAGCCAATGTAGAAGCGGATCCGGTAAATCTGATGCTCAGCGGCAATCGTATTGCCTTTATTGAACGTCGTGGTAAATATCTGAATCTGCATCTGCACAGCGGACATCGCTTGCTGATCAGTATCGTTGCAGGTAGCTCGCTTTATTATGGTCTGCGTGAGCAAAATGAAGATCGTAAATGTGATGTAGAGCTGCAATTTGAAGATGGTAGCTCCTTGTATTACACAGCGGGACGCCAGGGTGTATTCCACTATTGTTCGGCAAGAGAATCGCAGGAATATTTTGCCGGCCTTGGCCTGGAAGCGACGGATCGCAAGCTGACACGCGAGCAATTCATCAAGCTATTGAAGGGTCGCCGCAGCGCACTCAAAACAGCGCTGATGAATCAGTCACTGATCTCTGGTATCGGCAGCTATTATGCAGATGAGATTGCTTTTACAGCAGGCATTTTGCCATCTGCCAAAGTGCAGGAGCTGGACGAGGAAGCGCTGGGTAAGCTGTATGAGGCGATGCGTAATGTGTTGCAGGAAGCGATTGACGCAGGTGGTCATATGCAAGGACAGCCGTTGACAGCAAATGATGCGCTAACGGGTGGTTTCCATGCGCTGCGTCGTGTATTTGAACGTGAAGGCGAGCCATCGGTGCGTTCGTCGGATGACAAGGTTGTAAAGACAGAAGTGGCAGGTAAAAAAGCATATTACTGTCCGGCGTCCCAATTTGAAAACTAAGTGTGGATGGAGGGAGCTTTGATGATCCATCTGTATTTGGATGATTATCGTCCCTGTCCTAAGGGATTTGCACTGGCTCGAGATGGTGAGGAATGTCTGATGATGCTGCGCGAATGCGATGTGGACATTTTATCGCTTGATCACGAGCTTGGATGGGGACAGATGGATGGTACAGACGTGGTGAAGGCGATGATTCACGAAGGATTGTATGCCCGTGAGATTTATTTGCATACATCCAGCATGTCTGGCAAACAGCGTATGTACGAGCTGCTGTATCAGGCGAAGCCGGAGCATGTTATTTTGCATAATGGTCCGATTCCAGCCGAGCGTCTGGAGCAGATTGCACATACAGCAGAAAAGTAAGGAAGACGGCTCGCTCGTACAGGAGGTGCGAATATGATACAGGAACTGAATGAGCAGCAGGCGATGCAAATGATTAAGGAGTCGGGTGAGACGGCTGTGTTGTTTGCTTATACGCCGCTGTGTGGAACATGTAAAATGGGCAGACGCATGCTGGAAGCAGCATTGCCGTTATTGCCCGAGCAACAGGTGTATGCGCTGAATATTAATTTTGCGCCTCGCTTTGTGCAGGAGCTACAACTGACAAGTATTCCGTGCCTGATCGTATTGGAGGCATGGCGTGAACGTCAGCCACGGCTGCTGTATCGGCTCGAATCGGTACAACGTATGATCGCACATATACGGGGTACAGTGGTATAAATGACTGGAGGCTAAAGATTATTTCATGAACGAACAGGAAACGATTCAACCAGCGGAATCACGCTGGATTGGTACAGCCAATCATGGCTTTGCTGCTTATGCACAGGAAGAATTGAAACGAGCATTTGGTTCGGTAAAAAGCTCGGTGCTTGTACCCGGAGAAGTCTTGCTGCTGACGCTGCCTGCGGATGCGGAGCAAGTGCTTCATCGCTTACAGGCGCAACCGCTGATGTTTTTGCGGCATATTCAGCCTGTACGCTATGATCTGGTGCTGGAACAGCTAACAGAGCAGGAGCAGCCGCTGGATGCACTGGCAGCGCTGCTGCTGAAGCGTGAAGAGCTATATGGCAAGACGCTCGCATTGCACGTACGGAAATCGAGCGATGCGGAAACCGGCGACAGCAACGCATCCGAGCTTCGCCATCAGCTTGAAGATCGGCTGGCGGAGCTGCATGCCGAATTTACCGTGCAGCAGCCGGAGCTGATCATCTCTGTATTCTGGACAGCAGAGCGCCTGTATGCAGGCATTTCTAAGCCGGAGGATAATCTGTCGGATTGGAACGGTGGAGCGATTCGTTTTCAGCGCGAAGAAGGTCAGATTTCACGGGCCAAGTTTAAGTTACTTGAAGCGGAAAAGGTGTTCGGGATTGATTTTACCGCCTTTCGCCGTGCGCTCGATGTAGGCGCAGCACCGGGTGGCTGGACCTCATTCCTGCTGGAGCGTGGTTTGCACGTAACTGCGGTAGATCCTGCCAAAATGCATCCTAGCCTGCAAAATCATCCACAGCTCAAAACAGTTCGTCGTAATGCGGCAGACGTGAAGTTCAGCGCAGGGGAATTTGATCTGCTCGTATGCGATATGAGCTGGAGTCCAAAGCTAACAGCGCGTCTTGTGATCGATCTGCTGGATGCGGTGCAGCCGGGTGGAACAGTCATTGTGACCGTGAAGCTGATGCATAAAAAGCCGCTTGCTGTCATCCGCGAAGTCATGGAATCGTTCGAGGAAGCACGTCTGCAAATTCAGCGTGCAAAACAATTGTTTCATAACCGTGATGAAATTACGTTGTATATGGTAAAATATTAATATGTAGTTGCTGTATATCTTGAAGAAGGATGTGCGTGATGCAAAATACTATTTATCGTTATTTGCCTGATATGGAACGTTTTGTTGAAATGGTTCGTGCTTTACCAGAGGTTGAAGTGAAGTTCAAGCCATCCGAGACGGCATGGAGTGTACATGAGATTGTCGTTCATCTGGTGGATACAGAAATTGTGCTACAGCATCGTCTGAAAGCAGTACTGTCGGAGGAACGACCTACACTGATCGCGTTTGATCAGGATGCATGGGCACGTCGGCTGAACTATGCATCACTTGACCTGGAGCATCATCTGCAGGCGCTGCTTGCACTGCGGCGTGCATTTGCCCCGGTGCTGGAAACGGTGACCGAGGATGATCAGCAGCGTATCGGCATGCATAATGAGGATGGCGAGATTACAGCACGCATGTTAATAGAAAAGATATGTATTACGCATCTGGAATCGCATGTGAAGCAGGTACAGCGTAACCGCGATGTTTTTGCCGCGCAAAAGTAAGCCTGGGACAACATACGTCTTGATGTGCATGTCTTGAAACAGGCTTTACTTTGCTTACTGTATCTTTTATAATTCGTGTATATTCATACTAACGGACAGGGAAAGCATCCCGTCTGCATTGCAGGGCTAATCTAGCTCGATATGCAGGCGCGATGCTTTCTTTTTTGTTTAAATGACGATTGTGAAAGGGGAAAATACGATGGCGTTTCCAACGACTTTACATGAAGGCATGATTCTGGATGAGCGGTATCAAATTGTGCGCAGGCTTGGACGCGGTGGCATGAGTCAGGTGTATCTGGCACACGATATGAAGCTGCCGGGCAAAGAATGGGCGATTAAGGAGACGATTGCAGTCTCATCCAAATATCGCGAGGCGGCAGCAGAAGCGGCAATGCTGACGACGCTCAGTCATCCTTTTTTGCCGCGCATTGTAGATTTTATTACCGGAGACGAAGCTGGATATACGTATATGGTGATGGATTATATTCGCGGTGAAACGCTGGAGGAGAAGTTTCGAGCTCATCCGGAGCAGATCGATGTACCGTTCATTTTGCGTTGTGGTGATCAGCTACTTAGCGTGCTTGAATATTTGCATCAGCATGAGCCACCGATTGTTTTTCGTGATATGAAGCCGTCCAATGTGATGATCACGCCTGATGGAGATGTACGATTGATCGACTTCGGCATTGCCCGTACATTCAAGCCAGAGGAGAGTCAGGATACGATCAAGCTGGGAACCGTCGGCTTTGCGGCACCAGAGCAATACGGAGGAGGTCAAACGGATCATCGTTCCGATCTGTATGGATTGGGTGCATTATTGCTTTATCTTGCCACAGGCGGCATGTACAGTGAGTGGCTGACTGGTATGCCGGGACTGATACGCGCCGATATGCCTGAGCATGCCGTAGGAGTATTACAGCGCCTATTACAGCCTGATCCGGCAAGTCGTTTTCAGTCTGCCAGTGAGGCAAGAGAGGCGCTCTATGTGAAGCCGCTTCAGCGCTCTCGTAATCAAGGCGGTTCATCAACACAGGTGATTCAATGGAACAAAACGACTCAGGTGATCGCATTGCTTGGAGCTGGGTCAGGTACAGGAACGACGCATACAGCGATTATGCTGGCTCATTACCTGGCACGTATGAAGCATACGGTAGCACTGGTGGAAATGAATGGCGCGCCTGGAGCGTTTGCTCGTATTCAGCAGGTAGCTGTATCCGGTATGAACGAGCAGCAGCAGCTTCGTGAATCTCGACGCTTTGAGCTTGAGGGCGTGCATTACTGGCGTGAAGCTGCGCGGGCAGAGGTCGTCTCCTTGCTTAGCGGAAGCTACCAGTTTATCGTGCTCGATCTGGGCAGATACAGACAAAGTGATCGACTGGAAGAGTTCTTGCGTGCGGATATGCCGATCATTGTGGGCTCAGGAGCAGAATGGCGTTATCAGGATGTGATCGAGATGATGGTAGCGATGAAGCCCTATTCACGCGAAAAATGGCATTATTGCCTGCCGCTTGCGCAGGAGGATGCGGTACGACGATTACGCAAAGAGCTGGCTACAGATCAAGTCTATACGTTACCCTGGCAGCCTGACCCATTTGATGAGGATGAAGAGATCGATATGCAACTGGCTGTATTGCTACAACGTTACCTTCCAATTGTGCGTAAAAAGCGTAAATTTAGATTTAGATTACAATTATTTTGATTCTTCTGTACCTGTACAAATCGATAATGAGACATTAGACATAGAGTAAGGAACTTTTCTTTCAAAAATTGCAAATTTTTGATGAAGATTTATGAGGTCAAAGGGGCTACAGAAGCAGTGAAGACTCGTCCTTTTATCCCTTTGAAGCAATAGACAATATGGTATAAGCTTAATGAGTAGGCAATCTATAGCGAAAAGAAACCCTACATACAAGGAAGTAAGCAATGGAGTGTATAAAATATAAGGCGTTGTGTCAATCCGTTGTTATCCTTTTGTGGGATGATGAACAAAGTCAGTGAAAGCTTGTCGTTAAAGCCATATTGCAGGATGTAGCACTTTCAGACAGGGAGCTTATCGATATGCCAAAGGGGGAGCAAATATGACAACGGTAATGTTCTGGAGCCCTGATGCCGGTCATGGTAAAACCTCGTCACATACAGCGATCACAGCTATAACGACAGCCTTGCAATATAGAGCTCGTTTGTTACTTTGTCACAATGGTCAGCGGGGACACGGAATTGAATCCGCCTGTGCTGAGGATTTGTCCGAGAAGGCTGCGGAAGTTTGGATAGAAGGTCCTGGTATTGATCGTCTGCATTATTTGCAGCAATCTGGTATTTTAAATGGTCATAATGTATCCCACTATATGGTTCCTCTAATTCGCGGACGACTGGATATGCTATCGGGAACCCGCTACAGTCAGGAAGATTGCGGCTTGAATGACAGCTTCTGGCGCTCATTATTATCTTCAGCCGGTGAGGCGTATGATCTGGTGGTGCTGGATGCCGGATCAGGTGAGGATAAGCTGCCACTGCTGCAAATGGCTGATCTGGTCGTTGTCAATCTCAGTCAGCATATGGAGCAGCTCCATCATTTCTTCGGTCATCCGGCTTATGCAAATTGGGCATCTTCAAGCACCTTTATTCCGGTATTAGGAGCTTATCGAGCAGAAAGTAAAATTAATCTGGCTCATATTACACGTACCTTTGGATTGAAGCGTCGGCTTTATGCGATTCGGGATTGCCAACCATTTCACGATGCATGGAATTCGCGTCGCCTGTTATCCTTTATGCGCTATCGTCTGATGCTGGATTGGCCCGAAGAGCAAGCCGGTGAATTTTTCCGTCAATCCTTTGAGCTAACGACAGCGGTGCTTGAAGAGCTTGAACAGTCGGAGCAAGCGCGTCAATCATCATTTCGCTCAGCTAGAGAGTACAACCGCGTTCAGCCTATTCGATACTCGGATCATATAACACAGGCGCTCGGCGATCCGCTATCTAATGGTATCCGTTAAGAGTGAAGTAAGCAATGAAGTCGTTGCGATAGTATAAAATAGCTAGATTTATTCGTAATCTAGCTATTTTGTGATATGCGCTAATACATCAGTTCGATTCTAGCGGTTGCTTTATCTATTAGGTTTTGCTAAGATGGGAATGCTTAATAGAGTAATACTATCGTTTATACAATTTGCACTGGGGGAGCCTATAAGGCTGAGATGACAGGCACTGTCGAACCCTTTGTACCTGATCTGGATCATACCAGCGTAGGGAAGTGGAAGAAGCACAACTCTGTTTACGTATATTGTGTACTTTGACGAGTTCCTGATCGTATGCCTGGCTTGAAAATGGAGACTGTAAGTCTAGCACTGTATAGTCATACATGATCATGGCAATTGCAGACCTTTGCTGTCGCAGTGAAGCTGCTCTAATCGATACGAACTACGAAAATGAATATGCGTAACCGAGAATGACTTCAATCATCATCTGGCCATGAATACGAATGCTTGCCGGATGTCGACTATGTTTATACGTAATCATACGATAAACAGCCACTTTCCTTAACTGGAGGGTGGCTTTTTTGCGCCCTGGTAGCTAGCCTGTCTGCTCGTCATTTATACCGGATCATGATGAAGGTAAGCCAGACCCATTGATTAGAAGCAGATACAGGGATGGGTTTTTACAGACGCAGTAGAAGGGGGAAAAGCAGCCTGATGGAAATGCATGTGATCACACCGGAACAATTGGAGACGGAGCGGTTGATTGAGGTAGCGAGCTGTGTGCATCCTCATGTCACAGCTATTCATATTCGTCAGAAAAGCTGGTCTGTGCAGCAGGTAGAAGTTCTGGCTCATCGCTTGCTAGATAAGGGGATTCCAGCTTCCAAGCTTGTACTCAATGAACATGCCCTGCTGGCGCTGGAAATGGAGCTGGGCGGAGTTCATTTGCCCGAGCATGCTTCCCTATCAGCCTATGATCGTAAATACATCGAGACGAGAAACAGCCGTGCATTCCGCATAGGGCGCTCGGTTCATAGCATGCAAAGCGGACATCAGGCAGAACATGAGGGCTGTAATTATGTGTTTTTCGGTCATGTGTATGCGACAGCTTCCAAGCCAGACCTTCCTCCACGCGGGCCCGGGGCATTGCAGGAATTGTGCAGCAAGCTGCACATCCCCGTCATTGCCATTGGTGGCATTCAGCCAGGGCATGTCGGTGAGCTACATGCAGCAGGTGCAGCCGGTATCGCGATCATGTCTGGTATTTTTGAGGCAGCGCAGCCTTTAAGCCAACTGGAGCTGTATCGGAAGCAGATTACGGATGCGGCTATGACTGTAGCTAAAATCCAAACAGGAGGTGACCCGAAATGAGGAGCAAAGAACATTATGATGTGATCGTAGTTGGTGGTGGCGTGATCGGCGCCAGCATCGCGTATGAACTGGCGACAACGGGCGCACGCGTTGCCTTGATTGAAAAGCATCAGCCTGCGTCCGGTGCATCTGGAGCAGCAGGTGGCATGTTAGCAGCAAGTTCAGAGCATTTTGCCGCACCTGAGCTGTATGAGCTTGCCCTGCAAAGCCGAGCGCTGTATCCGCAGCTAAACGAACAACTGCATGAGCTGACAGGTATAGATATCGGTTTACGGACGGAAGGATTTCTATTGCCGATCCATCATCAACGTGAGATGGACGGGGAACATCGTCAGCGCCACATTGCTGAAGCGCAAGCAAAAGGCATGCAATGGTGGGACAACGAGCGTATGGCTATCGAAGAGCCCAATGTGTGTGCAGAGGATGGCATGCTATACAACCCGGCAGAACCACAGCTAGTGCCGGCTTTGCTAAATGAAGCCTATGTAGCTGCTTTTATTGCATCAGGCGGTACGCTTCATTGCGATCTTGAGGTGATCCGTCTATTACGCGAACCGGATGGACGTGGTCGTGTGCATGGTGTCGTTACCGAGCATGGCATCCTCTATGCCGATCAGGTGGTGCTTGCTTCTGGTTTGGGTACAGCGCGCTTACTTGCTGCCGAAGGCTTCCGTTTACCTTTTTTGCCAGTCAAAGGGGAACTGATGGAAATTCACACGCCGCTACCGTGGCTGCATCATACGATTTATAGCGATACGGTCTATATTATCCCGAAGCATTCGCATCGCATATGGATTGGAGCAACGAGTAAACCGGGACAGCATAGCACGATTGTAGAAGCAGGGGCAGTGGTGGAGCTGTTAATGAAAGCACAGCGCTATATTCCGATGCTATCCAGAGGTGAACTTGTACGCTGCTGGGCAGGCATTCGACCGGGTACACCGGATGAGCTTCCTTATATCGGTCCGGTGCGAGAGTTGCCGGGTCTGTGGATTGCTGCGGGACATTATCGCAATGGCATTTTGTTGTCAGCAGGAACTGCGAAGCTAATGACCGCAGCGATGATGACAGGCGATGATCAACTGATTCCACATGCTTTCCGTCCGGAACGAGCATTGTATCCATTATCTGCTGCAACGGATGCTTACTCTCGCACAGGCGTAGCATTCGTGCACATGACAGAGGAGGCCTAATGATGAAGCTGATTATTAATGGAACGGACCGTTTTTTTGATAGGTCATTGCAAACTGTCGATGAATTGCTGCAAGAGCTTCAGCTTGGCCACAAAATGGTCATTGTGGAGCATAACGAGCATATTTTGCAAAAGCATGAGCATCAGCAAGCAGAACTGCAAGCGGGCGATCGTTTGGAAATTGTACATTTCGTAGGAGGTGGCTGAATATGTTAGTAATAGGACAGCATCACATCGCATCACGACTACTGCTGGGTACAGGCAAATTCACCGATCTGGACGTGCAAGCAGAGGCAGTGGAGGCATCGGGAACAGAGGTGTTAACCTTTGCGGTACGCCGTTTGAATCTGGATCGTCCGGATGAGCCGAATTTTCTGGAACGACTGAATTTGAAAAGGTATAAGCTGCTGCCCAATACAGCAGGTGCACACACGGCAGACGAAGCGGTACGTATTGCACGTCTAGCCAGAGCATCAGGATTATGTGATATGATAAAGGTCGAAGTTATCGGGAATGATCAGCTTATTTTGCCTGATCCGCTGGAAACGTATAAAGCATGCGAAACGCTGCTGGCAGATGGATTTACCGTCTTGCCGTACATTTCCGATGACTATATGCTGGCAAAAAGGCTGCAGCAACTTGGTGTACATGCCGTCATGCCAGGAGCATCGCCGATTGGCTCCGGACGCGGAATTCTGAATCCGTCTGCACTGGAATGGATTATCGGTGATGCAGAGGTGCCTGTCATTGTAGATGCTGGCATTCGTTCTCCTGTAGATGCTGCCTATGCGATGCAGCTTGGTGCTGATGCGGTATTACTGAATACAGCCGTATCCGGTGCCGCTGATCCGGTACAAATGGCAACTGCGATGAAGCTTGCCGTTGAAGCCGGGCGCCTTGGCAGAGAAGCTGGCATGATTCCAATCAGGCAGTACGCGGTGGCAAGTAGCCCTGCAGAAGGGATGATTACGACTTGATTCGCAATGAGGATGGACAGACGGAAGCTCGTCTGACAGATCATAGAGATTATGAGCATACCGATACACATCGCCGATATTCGCGACAGGAGCTGTTTGCTCCGCTTGGCACAGGAGGTCAGGAGCAGCTTGGACGCTCCTCGGTATTGATTGTCGGTGCAGGGGCACTTGGCTCTAGCTCGGCAGAGACACTTGTGCGTGCAGGCGTCGGTCATGTCACGATCGTTGATCGTGATTATGTAGAATGGAGCAATTTGCAGCGGCAACAGCTTTTTACGGAGCAAGACGCGGCAGGCCGCGTTCCCAAAGCCATCGCTGCACAGAAGCGTCTACAGCACATTAATTCAACAGTACGCATTGATGCGCATATCGCTGATGTCACAGCAGACGAGCTACAGGAGCTAATCGAGGGTGTCGATCTGATTATGGATGCGACAGATAATTTTGAGACTCGATTGCTTATTAACGATATGGCTCAAAAGCACAATATTCCGTGGATTTACGGTGGGTGTGTAGGAAGTTATGGTATTACGTTTACAATCATTCCGGGCGTGACGCCCTGTCTGCAATGCCTGATGGAGACTGCGCCGCTGGGTGGAGATACATGTGATACATCCGGCATTATTCCACCAGCGGTACAAATGGTTGTTGCCCATCAGACAACAGAAGCGATCAAGCTGCTCAGTGGCAATAGCGAGCAGCTACATGGTACATTGCTGTCGTTTGATCTATGGCGTAACGAGCAGGTATCGATCAAAATGAACAGTGCGCGTCGCCCCGGCTGTCCATCATGCGGACAGGAGCGGACGTATCCACATCTTAGCCGTGATGCCCAGAGTAAGTCCGAGGTGCTATGTGGCCGAGACACCGTACAGATTCGTCCGGCACAGCGTCAGACGCTTGATCTCCAGCAGACAGCCAATCGATTAAAAGGATTGGAACAGTATGAGGTTACAGTCAATCCGTTTCTGTTATCGATGACATTGGAGCAGGGCAGACGAATGGTCGTTTTTCAGGATGGTCGGGTCATGATTCACGGTACGAAGGATGTAGCGGAAGCACGTACAATTTATCATCGCTATTTTGGCTAAAATGAGTAAAAATGCTCCGTAAGAAGATCATTTCTTTTAAAAAGTCTGCAAAAATTTTAGGCTTAAAATATTGCTCGTAAAAGCCGTTTTGAAAAACAGTGGAACAATCACAAAAAAACGATGTAAGCGTTATAGGCTTACATCGTTTTTTCATATTTTTCTTAAACGATAAATGATGAATGAACATAAATAACTTATGTTCTGAGTGATAGAGCGAATAACGAACAAAAACATCAATGTGCAAAAGATCATACGGAATTTATACGAATCATTATATACTTCACTTACTATGTTCTTCATATAGTTCTTTCCGATTGCGGATCATCTGCCTGTTATTCAATGGATAAACCAGCCGGTAAACGTGTAATCGGTAAATGTGTACTGACAGCTCAGTCGATAGCAGAGTCATTAGAAATAGCCATACTCTACATCAGCAGATAAACAGGCCGAAAGCCCATAGCCTTAATCCCGACTTTGTACGATAAGCAACAAACCGCCTTCAATCGATACCGTGCCCTGTTCTGCGGCAAGATGATTGCTAATACCGAGCGAGTGTCCCATACGTAAAGTGGCATTTTCGAGCGGATATTGGAACCCGGTCAGATGAATGCCTGTAACCTCCGACGTGATCGGCAGCAGGGATACATAAGGATAGCCTTGGTTTTGAATGATCGAAGTGGTTGAGGTCAGTGATATGTAATTGTGCATATCCTGAATAGCGCAATGAACCTGGTGATGCAGTGCACGGATCAGTAGCTGTACATTCGCAATCGAATGATCAAACCGCGTGCCGAGCGCTCCGAAAATAATAATCTCGTTCACATGACGCTCCATCGCTGCTTCAAAAGCAGCTTCGGTATCCGTGAGATCCTTGTCTACTGGATCGTAGATGACCAGCTCACCAGCATGCTGACGAATCTGCTCCAGCTCTGTTTTTTGATCATTCAAAGAATCAAAATCACCGATAGCGAGGTGAGGCTGTACCCCAT
>JBCNLJ010000008.1:0-101724 GCA_039595515.1 Paenibacillus sp.
ATTCAGTAGCAGTTTTAGGTGTAAGAAAGGGCGGAATGCAGCCTGAAACGTTAAGCGGGGCTTGTAGTTTAAGTGTGAAAGGAGTAATATGCCATTTAAATATTATATTTATTTGCTGGTGTGACGCTTTAAAGCGTATAGTCGACCGGGTAGTGGCCTATACCGCATCATAATTGTTACACGCTATGCAATCGTTGATTGACGAAGCGATTTATTTTTTGGTAAGCTATGAAGTGTAAGCATTTCTTACATTTCAACCAGAAATATATCACATGGCTATTGACGATGTCAGGTTTTTGGTTTTATAATGACGACAGAAAAAAAACGAGAACATGAACATTTGACATTAGAAAAAGTTGCAATGTTCGGAAATTTGGGGAGGAAAGTACAAATGCCGGTAGAAAATGTATTGAAGCTCGCACAGGAAAACAATATTGAGTGGTTCGATTTCCGTTTCGTAGATTTGTCGGGACGTGCACACCATATCTCACTGCCATCTAGCGAAGTTGATGAGGATACTTTTGTGAATGGTGTAGCGTTTGACGGTTCTTCTATTCCAGGCTTCCGCGGTATTGAAGAGTCCGATATGGTTATGATGCCGGATCCAGAATCCGTATTTATCGATCCATTTACAGCTCATCCGACAATCAACGTAATGTGCAACATCTACACTCCAGATGGCGAGCGCTATGAGCGTGACCCACGCGGTATCGCCGAGAAAGCAGAAGAATTCCTGCAATCCAGCGGTGTAGGTACAGCGGCATTTTTCGCTCCAGAATCCGAATTTTTCATCTTTGACGATGTTCGCTACCAGAGCGATATTAACGTATCGGCTTATTCCGTAGATTCCAACGAAGGTTTCTGGAATACGAACCGTAAAGAAGAAGGCGGCAACCTTGGTTTCAAAATCCGCAAAAAAGGCGGTTATGTACCAGTTGCTCCAGTTGACTCCCAGCAAGATATCCGCAGCGAAATGTGTCGCCTGCTGGAAGAAGCTGGCCTGAAAATTGAGCGTCATCACCATGAAGTAGCAACAGCGGGCCAGGCGGAAATCAACTTCCGTTTTGATACACTGAAATTCACAGCAGATAACCTGCTGAAATACAAATACATCGTGCACAACACAGCGGTACAATACGGCAAAACAGCAACATTCATGCCAAAACCACTGTTCGGTGATAACGGTAGCGGTATGCACGTTCACCAATCCATCTTCAACGGCGACGAGCCATTGTTCTACGAAAAAGGCGCTTACGCTAACCTGAGCGAAATGGCGTTGCACTACATCGGCGGTATCCTGTACCATGCACCTGCACTGATCGCGCTCACAAACCCGAGCACGAACTCGTTCAAACGTCTGGTTCCAGGCTACGAAGCACCGGTTAACCTCGTATTCTCTAAAGGTAACCGTTCTGCAGCAGTACGTATCCCGGTAGCAGCCGTAACACCTAAAGGTTGTCGTATCGAGTTCCGTACACCGGACTCCACTGCTAACCCTTACCTGGCGTTCTCCGCTATGCTGATGGCTGGTCTGGACGGCATCAAAAACAAACGTGATCCACGCGAACTGGGCTATGGTCCTTTCGACAAAAACATCTACGAGCTGTCTGACGAAGACAAGCAAGGTATCCGTAGTGTACCAGCTTCCCTCGACGAAGCTCTGGACGAACTGGAGAAAAACCACGAGTTCCTGCTGCAAGGTGACGTGTTCACAGCAGACTTTATCGCGAACTACATCGCGTTCAAACGCGCTGAAGCAAAAGACGTTGCAATCCGTGTACATCCACACGAATTCAGCCTCTACTACGATTGCTAATCGGCTGACTGCCGATTCACACTGTAATACAAGCCGCAAGGCTAATGAATCCTCCGGAATGACTGTTCCGGAGGATTTTTTAATAAGTCAGCCCAATGTAAAGGCTTTGTTCGGAAATAGCTATAAATCGGTACTATTCCGTGCACAATGTAAAAATTACCTGCTTTCAAAGCCAGAGTGACAAAAGACACTTGCTCACCCTGGGAAATGCTGATATCATAGCGATAATTACCACAAACCTGACATCACCTCTGTACAGAGATAAAGATGTCATGCTGAATCTGAAAGGGTGGAGTAAGAGATGACGAAGAGAGCTTATAATTTCAATGCCGGTCCGGCTGCATTGCCACTGGAAGTGCTGGAGCGCGCTCAGAAGCAGTTTGTAGACTACGAAGGCACCGGAATGTCGATTATGGAAATGTCGCACCGTGGAGCCGTATATGAAGGCGTACATAAAGAAGCAGAGCAGCGTCTGTTGTCTCTACTGGGTAACCCGGAAGGGTTCAAGGTATTGTTCCTGCAGGGCGGAGCAAGCACACAATTTGCAATGATTCCGATGAACCTGCTGGGCGAAGGCCAGGTGGCTAGCTATGTGGATACAGGAAGCTGGGCAGGCAAAGCGATTAGCGAAGCCAAGCTGCTCGGTGAAACACAGGTTGCTGCTTCGACTAAAGAAGATAAATACATGCGCGTACCGACCGCTGACGAGCTGGAGATTGCACCTAACGCAGCTTATGTGCATTTGACTTCGAATGAGACGATCGGTGGCGTACAGTTCAAGCAATTCCCGGATACAGGGGATATTCCGCTTGTAGTGGATATGTCGAGTGATATTTTAAGCCGTCCACTGGATATGAGCAAATTCGATATCATCTATGCTGGCGCTCAGAAAAACCTCGGTCCTTCGGGCGTAACGGTTTTGATTGCACGCGAGGAGCTGGTGAACAATTCTCCAAAGCATATTCCAACGATTTTCCGTTACGACACTCATCTTAGCAATGGCTCGCTTTATAATACACCGCCATCGTTTGCGATTTATATGGTGAATGAAGTGCTGAAGTGGATTGAGGAAAAGGGTGGTCTGGAAGGCGTTGAACGCCTGAACGAGCAAAAGGCGAACCTGATCTATGATGCCATCGATAACAGTAACGGTTTTTATAAAGGAGCCGCTCATGTGGATAGCCGTTCCCATATGAACATTACATTTAGGCTGGAAACGGAAGAACTGGAAAAAGCCTTTATTAAGGCATCCGAGCAAGCGGGCTTTGTTGGATTGAAGGGACATCGTAGCGTAGGAGGCTTGCGCGCATCGATTTATAACGCTGTACCGTATGAAAGCTGTAAGGCGCTGGTAGAATTTATGAACGATTTCCAGAAAAAGCACGGCTAACAGAGCAACTTTTATAGCTCGTTTGCGTTAAAAGGTACAAGCCTTCCCTTCTGGGAGGGCTTTTTTTAAAAATATTCAACTATTTTTTGTCAAAAGCTGTCGCAATTTACCGAGATAGGTTATAATCAAAAAGAACTAGATAAAAGGTGGAAACAGAACTATGGCACTACACATTGTATTGGTCGAACCAGAGATACCAGCGAATACTGGCAATATTGCCAGAACATGCGCAGCTACAGGCATTCACCTGCATCTTGTGCGTCCTTTGGGTTTTAGAACAGATGATGCCACTCTTAAAAGAGCCGGTCTTGATTATTGGCATGCTGTCAATATTGAGTATCACGATTCTTTTGAAGAGGTTCAAAAGTCCTACACTGGTCATCGTTTCTTTTATGCCACTACCAAGGCTAAAAACAGATATTGTGATTTCCAGTTTCAGGATGGCGATTTTTTCGTATTTGGCAAGGAAACGAAGGGGCTGCCGCCTGAGCTAATCGCAGCTAATCCAGAAACGGCAATGCGGATGCCAATGTCCGGTGATGTTCGTTCGCTGAACCTGTCCAATTCAGCAGCCATCATTGTATATGAAGCATTACGGCAATTGAATTTCCCTGGACTAAGCTAATTGCAGCATCAGACGCAGTGAGAAAAGTCTTGCTTCTAAAAGAAAGAATAGAAATTAGTAAAAGTTAGCAGGATTCAACAAGTAAGTGGAGAATATACAGATGGAGTGAAATAGAGAATATATAGCGTATATTCCAAATTTTATTAAACTGATATTCTTCCTTCACTTGTTATCGAGTGTTTGTATAAGATGCAGATACTCCAGTATCAATTACAGAGAGGTGTATAATTGTATGAAACCGGCAGGCGTTGTACGTAAAGTTGATCAATTGGGAAGAATTGTGTTGCCAAAGTCGCTGCGTAAAAGATATCAAATGAATGAAGGAGACCCGGTTGAAATTCTCGTACAGGGTGATCATATCATTCTGGAAAGATATCGTCCGAAATGTGTATTCTGTGGTTCTATGGAAGAAGTGAGCGAGTTCAAAGATCGCTATATCTGCGCACAATGTGTGACGGAAATGAACTTGATTCCGAAAAATGCCTAATTCATTTAATGAGTAACATTTAAGGGGATGAGTGACCAGGATAACGCCTGTGCAGAAGCAAATGGACAGGTAGCACACTGCGCCATGCCATTATGATTGGTCCCATACAAATACGAATCATCTCCGATCACTTTGATTGTAAATATAAAGACCTTCCAGCCTATATCAAGGTCGGAAGGTCTTTTTTGCAGACGGTTATTTTCTGCTGCTATAGTATCACTGCTCTCTATGGAAAATGCTACTGATGATGCGAAAGCACTGTCGATAGCTAGGCTCAATCTTATTTGAAAAAGAGAAAGTTCGTTGCTACCGGACGAAGCGAGCCATCTGATGGATGATTGATCACGCGTCCATTTAAAATAAGTGAGGTGGAGCCGCCGCCGTCCAGATTATAAGCATCCACAACGCCCATGTTGTAGAGCTTGTCCTGAAGCTCCTGAAGGGTAGCGCCGGAGCTGCCATTCTCGTTGTAGCCATCTGCAGCAATCACGATGAGCTGGTCATCTTTGTATTTGCCGATAACCGTACGCGGAGCACGTAGCGGAGTCTTCTGCCACTTGTCTGGAATCGGCGTCTTTTGCCCATTTTGAATCAGGATCGGCACGAAGGAGGCACCGAAGGAAGGCGATAGTGAATCCAGCTTTTGCTGATTGGAGAATTTGCCGCCAATGAGCTGACCGGAACGGTTCATACCGACAAAAAATAAGTCTTTAAAGCTGGGCTGAAAGCCACTTACATACTGACCGTTCAGCACCGTCGTGCTAAGCGGATAGCGCTTGCCTGCTGAATCGGCAAAGCCGCCTGCATTAATACCTGCTATCGCTCCATAGCGCTGCGTCGCTGTTAAGGTCGTTTCCGCTCCGCCAAATGAATCCTTGCCGAGTGTCATCTTCATCGCTTCTGGATCACGCAGCTTGATCTTCATCGCGTAGGCATGGTAAGAACCTGGATTCAGGCGATACAGTTCAATATTGATACGCTGGCTGTTCACACGCTCTACGGCAGCAGAACCGAGCCTTGTCGTGATGCGTCTATTGTAAATCTGCTCTGGCTTTTGCGCCTGTGTGGAGGCTGTACGCACGATAGACGACATGGCAGATGTGGTGCGATTGTACAGGCGCGTCGTTTTCTCGATCGAAGCGGAGGTTTGTACAGCCACCTCCTCCGCTTTTTGCAGACCATTCATAATACTGGATGTCTGCTCCGTTAGCGCTATACGCGGCTTGTACGGCTCCAGATCAAGCGGTACGCTCACCTCATGCGGCTGAAGCAGCAGCACGGCGAACACCCCGATAAACGGTGCCAGTGATAACAACAGTAGCCGATTTATCCGTTTGATACCTTTGTTCATTTGAGCAGCTCCATTTTCTTTTGTAGCGTGTCGAGTTGCTTTTGCACTTCATTGAGCTGGGTATACAGCTTATTGCTGTTATCCGTTTTGTTGCTGGCATTGTCCTTGGTAAAGGTAAGCAATTCATTGAAGGAGTCGACCTTGCTCTGAAGCTGCTCCACCTCTTTGGACATCGTTGTCAGGCGAGTCTCGTAGTCGCTTTGCAGAGCAGCGATCTGCCGCTCTGTGTCCGCTTTGATGGCGGTAATCATCTGCTGTTTCAGGTGATTGCTATATAGATACGCCGCTGTAGCTCCGAGCGCAATAATGACGATCAAAAACACCAAAAACCATCGTGCAGAGGTGCCGCCTGAAGGCTTCGGACGTGTAGTAGAACGCGAAGTAGGCTCTGTTCTGGAATCCATGTCGGATCACCTCGATTTGTTATTAGTTTTGAACAAATTTCATTCTAACATGCGGGTAGGGGAGCGTCCATTTTCGAAAGTAAATCAACGCGACAAAAAATCACTACATAAGGGAAAGTACGAAACTTGTATTTTACCAGTATCAATAATGGAAGAAAAGCGGCAGATAGGATTAAAATTACACTACTATTGACCGATATGTAACTATACAGTCATAACAATTAACAACCAGAAGCCCGCAAAATAGATGGATGGATACAGGGAGGAAGTGCCCCAATGGATAGTATGTGGAAGGTTATTATGATCGATAATCATCCGGCATTAATGCTGGGAACAAAGATGATATTGGAAGAAACGGAGAGCTTAAGTGTAGTTGGTACCGCAAGCTCAGTGAAGGAAGGGGTTAAGCTTGCAGCACGTACGAGCCCTCACCTCATTCTGCTTGATGACTCACTGCCAGAGGGAAATGCAGAATTTTACCTGCGCCAGATTAAGCGTAGCAGTCCGGACAGCCATGTGATTGTACTGACCGGAGACAATAATCTGTCCTTATTTGCCGGATTGATGAGCATGGGTGCAAGTGGTGTGCTTTCCAAGGAATCCTCGCCTGCTCAACTGCTTCATCTGATCAGCGGTCTGCGTCAGGGACTTACGGTCATTCCGCTGTCATGGCTGAGTCAGGGTGTAGTGCCGGTTCCAGCTCAAATTCCGACCGATGGCTATTTTGAACTGTCTCAAATTGAACACACGATTATGACTCAGATTACACAGGGGTTTACATACGATAAGATCGCTGAAACGATCCGTGTAAGCCGTCGCTCTGTGGATAATTACTTGCGTAAAATTTATGACAAGCTTGGTGTGAGTAGCCGTGCACAGGCGATTGAGAAATACACGCTGTATTCGCACACCGCTTCATTTAAAGGCGCGCTTGAAAGTCACCCGAATGTGATTGCAGTAGAGTCGTCCGTAGGTATCGAGCCGATCCGTACATTAAAGGCGAAAGGCGCCTCGAAAAAGGTTGCTCTGGATTCAAGTTCAGGTGTATGATCTTGAAAAAGCATCGTACAGGAGGCTGAAACGGTGAAATTTTCATTTGCATCCAGAGTAAGCAAAATGCCGCCCTTTTCGGTTCGGCCAGAGCGCCGTGCACAGCGCCGCGAATCATGGATTTCGCTGGCTGAGGAACTACCGGCAGAGGAGCTGTTTCCGCTTGCTCAATTGGGTGAAGCAGCAGGAGCGGTATTTTCCGCTGGTCCGCTTGCGCTGCAATATGGCGATGTTGCCGGTTCGCTGGCATTACGACAATGGCTGCACAGTCGCTGGAAAAAGGATCAGAAGCTTGTCGTAGATCCGGCGGATATTTTGCTCACTTCGGGTAGCCAGCAGACGATTGATCTGCTCGTACGCATTTATGTGAATCATGGCGATGTGGTGCTGATTGAGTCGCCTGCACCTCCGGGCTGCTTGCAGGTGCTGCATTTGCAGGGAGCGCGTGTTATTCATGTGGACTGTGATCGCGATGGGATGCGACCGGAAGAGCTGGAGCGACTCATTACCGAGCATCAGCCCAAGCTGTTATTCGTAGCCCCGAACTTTGGTAATCCAACAGGCAGAGCCTGGACGCTGGAGCGGCGTAAGGCTGTACTGGAGCTATGTCGTCGATATGAGCTGTTGATTGCAGAGGATGATGCGTATGGCGATCTGCATTTTGGATCGGAGCAGGTACGTTCTTTTCGGCGTCGTTATCCAAGCTTGTTTCAATTGGATCGTGAGCTTGGCGGCAATCATGTGCTGTATATCGGTTCCTTTAGCAAAACGATCGTGCCGGCGCTTCGTATTGGCTGGGCAGCAGGCGACCCGCAGCTTATTGAGGTGCTATCGGCAGCAAAGCAGACGGCGGACTGGCAATCAAGCACGATGAACCAGGCGATTTTGCTGCGCTTGCTGCAATCGCCGCGTTTTGATTGGGATAGTCATATTACGATGCTCAATCGGGAATACGATATTCGACTCAAGCTGATGCTGGAGCTGCTCAAACGGCCGAACTGGCGAGGTACACAAGTAGAAGTACCCGTAGGCGGCATGTTTTTATGGGCGCAACTGCCAGATGAGCTGGATGGCGAGCAATTGCTGCAACGCGCTCTTGAGAAGGGTGTATCGTTTTTACCGGGCAGACGATGTTATGCTGATGGACAGGGCAACAGCTATATTCGGCTTAATTTTACCCATCCCGGGCGTGAAGAATTACTGCTGGGCATGAATTTGATTTCGGAAGCCATTGCTGAAATGAGGAGCTAACGTTCTCCATGATCGTTCTCGATGATCCATTGCAGCAATGGCCGGGTACAGAGGCAAGCAGCCGATGCTGCTATACATACAGAATGCTAATCCATACACCGATCCGGTGTACATACTATGAAAAAAGCCGCAGGGACTGTTGTCCATTCTGCGGCTTTTGCTTTGAGCAGGGGAGGCTGGATGTAGTAATAGTAATAGTAATAGTAATAGTTTGGTGAGACTGTTTCGTTGCTTGAGCAGGTAGATAGAGGCAGATAAGCTCAGGTCATAGGGAGAGCATGTTATCGACTGAAAATACTGTGTTTCATAATTGCGCCTCTAATGAGGTCGAAAGCGATCCATAATATGCACATAATCATCCAGCGCCTGCTTGCCTGCATCGCTCAGGCGATAGCTTCCACGGGCGATGCGTTCAAACCAGCCATAATGATTATCCTGCATAATGGCGGCGGCAGAGGGGACACCGCTCTGCTCTCTTAGTTCACGCGGGGAGACACCTTCCCTTGAACCGAGTGCCTGAGCTACCCGTAATGCCTTTTCACGGTAAGCGGTCACGAGCTTAACGCCTGTACTGCCGCCTATATTATAATCACCGCTTCGCTCCGCTAGCTCGCGTACGAGTCGTTCACGACGGCTGCCCCTGCGTGGCTTGAACGTGGTAGCAGACACAACAGGCTCGCAGAGCACCTCCACCAGTGGAGATTTTGTTTTATAAAAGGTAACGGTGATAAGTCCCAGCCCTAGCCGTTCACACAGTACAATCAGCTCACTCCAGCGCTGGTTGGCAGCGCCCTTTTTCGCGCGATTGCGTTCTACGGCTACATACACATTACTGCTTAGCTTTTGCCGCTCCATTCCTTGTAGCAGCAGCGCCAGGTTGAACGTTTTTTTGATCTCAATAATAAGCGGCTCGCTGTCATTATGTTTGATACCGACCAGGTCACAATGCCGGACTTCGCTTTTTATCTCATAGCCCTGTTTGACAAAGAAATGCTTGATCGGTAAATACAGTTCGGTTTCTCGTTGTACAGCCATAGCGTATAGGTTCTCCTTCATAGCTGGATAAACTGGTCTATCGGTAATCCTGTTTAACCTGTTGTTCTGTGTACCATTATAAAGCAACAGGCTGAACCTATAAACAACGGAAGGGTCTCATTTAGACGAATATCCTTCATCCTGTTAGAGCGTCATGCGGAACGTATAGTAGATTCTGCCAAAGATCGATAGGATCAATATTTGTGGATGAAGTGTTCGATCATTGCTAAATGCTTCCTTATAGCGCGTTATATTTAATTTCAAAATCCCACACTTTTCTGCTAAATGAACTCGATCATTCATCCGATGTAATATTAATAATTGATTATTAAGTTTTTATGTAAAATAGGTGGAATTATAGTCGCACAGCATGCAACTGTACAGGGGGACAAGGAAAAAGGGGGATACTGAACATGATTAATGTTTCCGCAACACGTCTGAGGCAGTTGGAATATATGGGTTTAACCGATAAAGAGCTGGATTTGTTATGTAAGCATCGTGAGCTGTTCGCCAGCGTAGTGGATGAGGTTGTCGATTATTTTTACAATCATATTGAGCGTTATCCTGATCTACAGCAGGTGATTCAGCGCAATCAATCTTCTGTTCATCGACTCAAGCAAACACAGCGAGATTACTGGTTATCCCTGGCTGCTGGCAAAATCGATGATGAATTTATCGAGACACGCTTGAAAATTGGACGCATCCATTCACAGATCGGTCTGAATCTGGATTATTATCTCGGTACGTATATGACCTATACGGATATTTCAGCTCGTGTGCTGAGCCGGGAGCTGCCGAATGAATGGTTTGATGTACTGAATGCACTGACCAAAATGTTCAATCTCGATTCGCAGCTTGTGCTTGAAGCGTATGGCGAGCGCGAACAAAGCCAGATTCGTAAAATGGGCGAGCAAAAGGAGCATATGCTGGCAGCCATCACGGAAGTGGTGAATCGAATTAGTGATATGATCGCTCGTTTGAATGCGAATGCGCGTGCCATTTCAGATTCGGCCAGTCATATCGCTTCCACGCAGGAAAACTCGCTGCAAGAGATGAATATGCTGGGCAATGAAGTGAAGCAAATTGGCAAAGTAGGCTCATTCATGCGTGAGCTATCCGATCAGACGCATTTACTCGGACTGAACGCCTCGATTGAAGCAGCACATGCGGGAGAATATGGACGAGGATTCAGCATCGTCGCTCAGGAGGTACGTAAGCTGGCTGGTTCATCTCATCATGCGTTGCAGGATATTACGGCAACGCTGGATGTTATTTTACGCAAGCTTGATCAGGTAGAGGGCGACTTCAAACAAAATGTAGAGCTGTCGCACCAACAAGCGCAAAGCTCAGAGGAGCTGGCTGTTTTCGCTCGTACGATTGAAGAGGTGGCGCGCGAGCTATCTGCACTTCAGGAGCGCGAGGATATGATACAGCAAGCTTAACGAAAAGTTTGTAAAATTTTTCATGTGCAGGTAAAGTACAAAAATCGTCATCTGTCGAATCGGCAGATGGCAATTTCCTTCCTTTTAGTACATATAACAACGATATAAAGCGCGATAAGGGATATAGAGAGCACCTTCATTATCCTGAAAAATTAACGTCAGAAAAAAGCAGAAGTTCTTTGACATTTTGAATCAACAGTGTATAATGGGAATAGTGCGATTAATTTTACGAAATAAGGTGATTACTCATGAAAAAAGAAGGACATCCTCAATTTCAACAGGCTATTTTCCTGGACCCTAGCTGTGGATATAAATTCCTGAGTGGAACAACGAAATATTCCAGCGAAACTATGGAGTGGGAAGATGGTAACACTTACCCTGTAATTCGTGTTGATACCAGCTCTGCTTCGCATCCTTTCTACACTGGTAAACAAAGAAACGCAGACGTGGGTGGCCGCGTAGACAAGTTCAACAAAAAATACGGCTTGAAATAAGACCGATTCGCGATGAACTTTTCTTCATAACCGTTTCGGTTGTGAACCGTCATAAAAAGCGTACCGCAAGCATTCGAAGAATGCAGGCTGGTACGCTTTTTTTGTATACCTGTACAGATTTACGGAATCGATCCACACGGCGTATTCGTAAAGAGCATGTACAGTATTGTATGAGCATCATTAAAAGAAAGTGACCGTTATACCGGAAAAGTTTATATTGCGTTTACATTGTACATACACTGTCTGCAAATTAAGCGGATATACTGATCAAGAAACATGCTGGTCTTGCATACATTCAGAGCTACGTAAAATCATAGAAGCCGATTCTGCTGAAAAAACGGCGAAAACAGATGGAGTTGACTAACATGATGGAGCTTACTATTCTCGGTGGTCCAGGAGAACATGGCCGTTCCAGCTATCTGCTTCGGCGGGATGATCAGTATATACTGCTTGATTGCGGAATTGACATACAGCCGGAATATGATGGAGAGCATGCCAGGCTTGGACCGGTTGTACCGGGGCTACAGGCGGTATTTTTATCGCATGCCCATGAAGATCATAGCAGCGGTCTTCAGGTATTACAGCATTATGGATATCAGGGTGAAATTTGGACGACCCGAGCTACGGTGCGTCAACTGCCTGTTTGTCTGAAAAAGGTAGAGTACCAGCGTTATGCACTTGCTGAGGCAGGTGGAGTACATCCGCAGGCAGAAGCAGCCAGCAGAGACGAGCTGCAATTTCGGTATCTGGAGGATATGGGGCCGCCTGGAGAATGGATATCGATTCGTCCAGAGCTGGAGCTATGCTGGGGACGAGCCGGGCATTTACCGGGTTCGATCTGGATTACGCTGAACTGGTATGGTAAGAAAATATTTTATACCGGTGATTACAGTGCGGAATCGCGCTTGCTGCAAGCGGATCGCCCACTGCATCATTCGCGAATCGTATCACGCGCGCATCCGTTGCCCGGACAAATTCCTGATCTTGATCTGGCGATTGTGGATGCTGCCTATGGCGTAGATACCGATCGGCAGGGCAATAAGCTGGCTCAGCTTGGTCGGTATATGAAGGAAACGCTGCTTCATGGGGGTACGGTGCTATTACCGGTGCCTGTGTATGGTCGTGGTCAGGAGCTAATGTTATGGGCGTATGAGCAGTTTCCGAACGTTCCGCTTCTGGTCGAGCAGGACTTGCTTGATGCGCTGCACCTGTTTGCTTCCGACGAGCAATGGCTGCAGCCAGAAGGAGCGGCGCGGATTGAGCGACTGCTTCAATCAACTCGTTTATATCGGATGACTGATGATCAATCCCGCGAGGAGCTGATTCAAACGCATCCGTCGGCGCTCATTTTCACCGATGATGGAATGATGCAGTCGAGCAAGGCACAGCAGCATTATATGCGTATCGCCGCTAGAGACGATAATCGTGTCATTTTTACCGGTGATCTGGCACAGGGTTCCTTCGGACGGATGCTGATGATGGATATGGAGCATCGCGGCTGTCAGATTCTGCATGTGCGTTACAAGGTGCATCAGGGGCTGCCGGACGTAAGGCAAATGCTGCTTGACCTGAAAAGCCCGCGCGCATTGCTTGTCCATGCACCAGCTTCACGAACGGATGGGCTTGCGCTGCGTTTGGAGCAGGAAGGCTTTCAGCAGGTGCATTCCTTGCTGGCAGAAGAGCAGTTGTCATTTGGATAATGGGTGTAGACAGATGATTATAACCAGAGAGCGTACAGCCGAGCATGAGTGAGATGCGGCTGTACGCTCTTTGGTTATGCCAATAGAAACGGTATGTGTGTGTAATAGACGTGTTGATTGGTGTTACAGAAAAAGTATCGATTTACAAGGTATCCATTTACACGATAGAAAAAATTACGTTGTAGAAGAAGCAAGCATCATGGTGGATTCGTTCAGGCAATCTGCAAAGCGATGAATCAAGCCGGAATAATGCCGCTCCTTGTTATACGCGTAATACAGATAACGACGTAGCCTCTGATCGGGCAAGCTATGCATATGTAGCTTGCCGCTACGCAGCTCCTCCTCAACGGCCATCCGCGATAAAAAGGCCGCATAGCCGCCCAGCATCACTGCACGCTTGATCGCTTCAGCAGAATCCAGCTCGATAAAGGAGCTTGTTTCCAATCCGTTGTCTTGCATCCAGCGGTCACTAATCTGACGGGTGCTGGAATCGTGGCTATGCAGCACCAATCGACTGCGCTGGAGTACGTCTAAATTCAGCTCGGATTCGCTTGCCAGCGGATGATCCGGTGTGAAAATGACGACCATCTGATCCTCGCCAATTAATCCCTTCACCAGAGCAGGATGCTCAAATGGCTCGGTTAGCATAATCCCCATATCGATCTCATGATTGATCAGCATATCGCGTATGACCGGCGCGGTCTTGACTGCGATAGAGAGCTGCACACCCGGATGCTGCTGGCTAAAAGAATGGATCAGATCCGGTAAAAAATAGGTTGCCGGTACATAGCTTGCTCCAATCCGTAATTGTCCCCGCTCGAGCGCACCGAACTCCTGCACAATTCGCTTCGACTCTGCGGCGAGCGCATTGATCTTTGTTGCATAATGCAGCAGTGCCTTGCCCGGCTCACGCAATACAATTTTGCCACCACGGGATTCGAACAGCGTCACTCCCATTTCCTTTTCCAGACTTTTCATATGAAACGTAACGGTAGGCTGCTTCAGTCCCAGTTCATCAGCGACCGCTGTAATTTTCTGATGTCGGTTCAGCAGCTCTACAATCTGTAATTTGATCAGATTCATCTCACACCTCCACATTCAATCTAGCATAGAATTATTCGATGATTATCAAAATAGAGCATAGTAAAAATTGATATTTCGTTTACATTCCCCGCATATGGCGGACAAATTCACATTTTATACTGAGTTCAGTTGAACAAAAGAATTGCTGCCTGCTGGTGCATGTGAGCCAGTATTCATAGATCATCAATCAAGCAACAAGTACATAGAGGGGAGTTAGGCAGATGACAGAAATTACGCTTCGAGGCGTAAGCAAGAGCTATGACGGTGTGCAGGCACTCAAGCCAGTCGATATGGTCATTCCCGCTGGAAAGTTCACCACATTACTCGGCCCATCCGGATGCGGCAAGACGACATTATTGCGGCTGATTGCCGGGCTGGAAACGCCGGATAGCGGTGAGATTCTGGTCGATGGTGAACCGGTATTCTCGCAGTCACGCAGAGTGAACCTGCCTCCGCATAAACGACATTTTGGCATGGTATTTCAGGAATTTGCACTCTGGCCGCATATGACGGTCTACGAAAATGTGGCGTTTAGCCTGAAGGCCAACGGGCAGAAAAACAATATTCGTGAGCGTGTAGAGCATGCATTGGAGCAGGTACGACTGACTGGCATGGAGAAGCGGCAGCCGCATCAGTTGTCCGGTGGTCAGCAGCAGCGTGTAGCTTTTGCACGGGCGATTGTGATGCAGCCGGGTCTGATCCTATTTGATGAGCCGCTCAGTGCACTGGATGCGATGCTACGAGAGGATATGCGAGATGAGCTGATGAGTCTGGTGCGTGAGCTTGGATTGACTGCGCTATATGTAACTCATGATCAGACGGAAGCGATGTCGATGTCAGACGAGATTATGGTGATGCAGGCAGGCCATGTATTGCAGCGCGGTACGCCGGAGCAAATCTATCAAGAGCCGGTACATCCATTTGTCGCACGTTTTATCGGTCGTTCGAATTGGATCGAGCCGGAACAGACGCTGTTTCGTCCGGAGCATGCACGCTGGGAATCAACAGGTGAAGCTGGAGAGCAGCACTATGCTGCCACAGTGCAGCGTGTGAGCTATATGGGGGATCGGTATGAAATTGAGCTGCATGCAGGAGAGGAACGAATCTGGACAGCGTATCATGACAGACGGATGAATATTGGCAGTGAAGTGAAGCTGTATGTTCATGCGCAGCATCTATGCGAGGTAGGCGAGCACGGGAGTAAGAGTATAGCGGAGCATGGAGAGAATACACCTGGCACGTCAGCGCCTTTTGCCGATAATAGGCAGCATATTTCCTAATAAATAGTTTACGGTGGATGAGGATAGCAGAAGAAGCATCTCTAAAATAAGTTCTGAACCTAACGCTGAAATGAGATGTAAACCTAATATTCTGATCGGTTATTCGCACACTTCAATTAAAAATAATCACCTATAAAACTCAGGGGGAATCATTCATGAATTGGAATCAAATGTGGAAAACGACAAGTCTACTCGCAGTAACGGCAATGCTTGGCACAGCACTGGCAGGCTGCGGTAATACAGGCAGCAATAGCACGACAAGTGCAGCAGGCAGCTCGGCTAGTAAAGGCGACAATACACTCGTTGTATACACTGCAGGCCCGGAAGGACTGGCGAAAAAGATCGAAGCAGGCTTTGAAGCAAAAACCGGCATTCACGTTGAAATGTTCCAGGGTACGACAGGTAAAGTGCTGTCTCGTATGGAAGCGGAAAAATCGAATCCGGTTGTCGATGTGGTTGTACTTGCATCGCTGCCTTCCATGCAATCGATGGCAAAGGAAGGGCTGACCTTGCCTTATCCAGAGGCGGCAAATCACGATAAACTGGTGAAGGATTGGTCGGATGCGGATGGCAACTATTTTAGCTATAGCGCTTCAGCACTGGGCATTGTATACAACACAAAGCAGGTGAAAACACCGCCAACCTCCTGGGAAGAATTAACGCAGCCACAGTGGAAGGACAAAGTGAACATTCCTGATCCATCCCTGTCCGGTTCGGCATTGGATTTTATGACAGGCTATCTGAGTGTGAAGGGTGACAGCGGCTGGTCCCTGTTCGAGCAATACAAGCAAAATGGAGTAGCGATGGCGGGCGCTAACCAGGAGGCGCTTGATCCGGTCATTACAGGGGCGAAGGATGTGGTCGTTGCCGGCGTAGATTATATGGCCTACAAAGCTAAAAAAGACGGCGAGCCTGTAGATATCGTGTATCCATCCGAAGGCACGGTCATTAGCCCGCGTCCAGCAGCGATTATCAAAACGACCAAGCATGAAGAGCAGGCGAAGCAATTTATCGATTACCTGCTGTCTGATGAAGCACAGCAACTGGTTGCCAAAGCATCCCTGCTGCCAGGACGTACCGATATCAAGGCTGACAATCGTGCGAACCTGTCCGACATTAAAACGTATCCGGTGAAATGGGACTGGATGGACGAGCATGGTGCGGATGTAGCGACTCGTTTTACAGAGCTGTACAAGTAAGCTCGGGCTTCCAGTAAAGGGGATGGATCAATGACACAGGCATCAGGCTACTGGTTTCAAAGATGGAGTACGGTCGCGGCATTTTTGCTGCTGACCGTACTGATTGTTTTACCGCTGCTGCTTATTTTCCGAACGGCGATCGATAGCGATGGAACGATCGATTGGCTTGCACCGTGGCACACGATGACAAGCACCAGCCTGGGCTCGGTTATGCTGAATTCGCTCTGGCTCGGTGCGCTTGTTATTGTGCTTACCACGTTGCTGGCATTACCGCTGGCATGGATTATGGCGCGCTCTGCGATTGGACGCTGGCGCTGGCTCGATGTCGTTTTGCTCATTCCGTTTATGACACCGCCTTATATCGGTTCAATGGGCTGGATGCTGTTTATGCAGAAAAACGGTTATATGGAGCAACTGGTGCCTGCGTCTGCGGCATGGACGCCTGCCTTTTTCAGTCTGGGTGGTATGGTGCTCATTATGAGTCTGCATCTGTTTCCGTTTCTGTATCTAATTTTGCGGAATACATTGCTACAAATTAGCGGCAGCACGGAAGAAGCGGCTGCGCTGCATGGTGGTTCCCCTGCGTATCGTTTTCGCCGTATTATTTTGCCGCTATTATTATCGAGCTATGTGATGGGCGCATTGCTTATTTTCGTCAAAACGATTGCGGAGTTTGGTACACCGGCTACATTTGGACGCCGGATTGGTTACTATGTGATGACCTCGGAAATTCACAAATACATCTCTAGCTGGCCGATTGATTTTGGTAAGGCGACTGCGCTGGCATCGCTACTGCTCAGTGTATGTCTGGTGATGTGGTATATCCAAAGTGTGCTCAGTAGCCGTTATTCGTACCGCCTGACTGGAGGTAAAGGTAGCCGTCAAAGTGGCTATCGTCTGGGTGGCTGGAAAGGGGTGCTAAGCTGGTCGTATGTGATTGTATTGCTCGTCTTATCGATCGGTATTCCGTACTTCTCTGTAATTACCGCTTCGCTGCTCAAGCTACGCGGCATGGGTATTGCGGCAGGCAACTGGACACTGGAGCATTATGCCGAGCTGCTACAGCCGGGTTCGGACAGTATGCAGGCGCTAATCAACAGCTTCACGCTGTCGCTCGCTTCCTCAACGATTGCGGTCGTCATCGGTACATTCCTTGCGCTCAAGGTGGATCGTAGTCGCCGCCTATCGCAAAAGTGGATCGATCTGTTCAGTCTGATGCCGAATACGGTGCCGGGGATCGTCATTGTAGTCGGGTTGATTTTATTCTGGAATTCATCCTGGATGCCTGTGCCTCTATACAATACGTATGGCATGGTCGTCTTAACGTATGTGGTGCTATTCCTGCCGTACACGGTGCAATATGTGAAAGCGAACTATGGTCAGATTGATTCGATTCTGCTACAGGCAGGAGCGATGTCCGGTGGTCGTCCGTTATACGTATTCCGGCGTATTTTGCTACCACTGCTTGTGCCCGGTATTATTGCTGGCTGGATGATGACCTTTAGCATTTCCAATCGTGAGCTGGTGGCGTCCTTGCTTATTCTCCCGCCGTCGATGCAGACGTCCGCCACGTATATTTTTGCTCAATTTGAACAGGGTGCGGTCTCGATGGGAATGGCGATGGCCGTTGTATCGGTCGGCATTACTACGATTCTGCTGCTCATTCTAAACGCTTTGCCTGCTACAGGCAGCAAGCAGTCGTAAGCATCGTATGCAATTAACGGTACTCGGCGGAGCGGGAGAGCATGGTCGTTCCAGCTATTTGCTAACCGAAGAACGGGAGCATATTTTGCTGGATTACGGCGTGAAAAAGGAAGACGGCGGGCAATATCCGCTTGTGGAGAATATGGAGGAGATGATCGGCGGCTTGCAGACCGTATTTCTATCCCATGCTCATGAGGATCACTGTATCGCATTGCCGATTCTATATCGGCATGGCTATCGCGGGCAGGTGTGGACGACAAGAGCGACGGTACAGCAGCTACCCGCTTATTTTAAGGCATGGAGAAAGTACACGGATCAGCGCCATGCTGCTCGCCCTTATGATGATGAGGACGAGCAGCGCATTCAGTATAGCTATGTGGAGGATGTGGTCGCACCCGGGCAATGGGGACAGCTCCAGCCGGGCTTAGACATCTGCTGGGGACGATCCGGGCACCTGCCTGGCTCGATCTGGCTGGCACTGAGATGGAAGGGGAAAACCGTATTCTTTTCCGGTGATTATACATCTGAATCTCAAATGCTGCGTGCCGACCGACCGTTGCATCAGTCCTATCATGATGACCGGGTGCAGGTGCTACAGACGGTTCATGGTGCTGAGGCGTCCCCATGTTTAGAACGGTCAGAACGATCGGAAACGATACATCCAGCATCGGCCACTTCATCCATCGTACCCGATCTGGATCTGGCAATCGTCGATGCCGCCTACGGAGACGATCCAGAATCACAGGCGTACAAACTGCACCAACTCAAGACACATATAGATGAAGCGCTAGAAAAGGGAGGCTCGATTCTGTTCCCTGTACCGCTCTATGGACGCGGACAGGAGCTGTTGCTGTGGGCAAGCGAGCAATATCCGCACATCCCACTGCTTGTAGAATCGGTGCTGCTGGAAGGTGTACAGCTACTACGAAGCTATAAGGACTGGCTGCATCGTGAGGTAGAGCAGCGAATCGAACGGTTGCTGCATCACGCACAGCTCTACCCACTGTCCGATCCAGAGCAGACCGATATACGATACGCACAATACAGCAGCAAACTCATCTTCACCCCGGACGGCATGCTGCAAACGAGCCGGGCACGTCAGCATTATGAACGGATACAACATGACAGTCACAGCAAGCTCATCTTCACCGGGCATCTTGCAAAGGGTTCACCAGGTAGTCAGCTACTAGCAGCTCCGCCGTCCAGCGGCTGCAAGATCGAACGTATTCGCTATAAAGTACATCAGGGCCTACCGGACGTAGAAAAGATGCTAAACGATCTGAGCCGTCCACCATCTGTGCTTGTTCACGCTCCTCAGTCTCGCACCGATCAACTGGCTTCTTACCTGCGCCAGCAAGGCTATCCACATATCCATTCGTTGACGCCAGGGGCAAAGCTGGAATTTTAGAGGATAGCAGATGGTCATCGTTGATCAATCGCATGGTTTGTAAGCCAATACTGCTGCCCATGCCATCGAATAATTCATCATTTCCATATAGAGACTATATATAAAATTGACGCTCTTTCATAGAAATGTTGATGCTACGCTAATGCCCATTTTTTAAACTAAAGAAGTTCAAGCGCAACATTCATTCCACACGAAAAAGGGGAGAAGTAACAGGTGAATCGATTAACAGGAAGCTGGAAAAAGACAGTCGCAGTATGGATGAGCGGTACATTGCTTGCAGGAACGTTTATGGTGGCACAGCCAGCGCCAACAGAAGCAGCAGCCAATATGACGCCAACCTATGAGGTTAAGTTTGTATTGGATCAGAGGGTATTAAATGAAGACGGTGCGCCGACCAGCGCGCTAAGCAGTGCATTTCAACTGCCATCCAATCCGCAAAAGATCGCTATCGAATACTTTGATACCAACAACCAGAAATTGAATGAAGAAGGCTGGAATGTGCGTCTGCGCAAAAAAGAAAACAAAACGAAATATGAAATGACCTACAAAAAGCGCTATGCGATCGAAAACGGCGATATTGATGCTGCTTTGACAAAGGCGAATAAAGAGGGCTTTGACGCGAACGATACGAATTATGAAGCTGAAGTCGATTGGGGCTACGGCAAGCAAACATTGAGCCTGTCCAACGATAAAGACAGCAAAGCGCCTGATTCCAGTGCGTCATTGCCATCAGCGAAAAAGGCACTGGAGCTCGTTGTTGATAATATTCCCGGCAAGCTGGAAAACTGGAAATCATCCGGCTGGGGGAAAGACAGACTCAAAAACTCCCGTGTATACGGCCCGGTGATGGCGAGCAAGTACGAAGGACGCTGGAACGGTCTTGATATCGATGTTGAAGTATGGCCGATCCGCAAAGCGAGCGGGGAAGGTACAGAACCAATCATCGAAATTTCGTTCAAAGCGGACACGTATTCCGATGCCTCCGAAAATCGCGATGAATTAATGCAGGCGTTGCAGGATAAAGGCTGGCTGGTGCCACAGGATTCGCTCAAAACACAGCTTGTGCTGGATCGGTACTAAGCATAAGAGGAAATGAAGCAGAAATAACGAAAAAGAAGCCCTGCAAAGGGCTTCTTTTCATATGACATACAGGTAGCATGTAATGACGGACAAGCTTGTAGTATAGGCTTTCTTTTGTCAATCTCACACATGATCATCATCCTGCGATAATGTTGACGTTGTTTGCCGCATCGAATGAACGAGACGCATGTGCTTCGCGGAGAGCATCAATAGCTCATGTTTTGCATGCGCTCCATATTTGCCCACATCGCAGCACCAAACAGTGCGAAGAAGATGATGTAAACAACGATCCAGATCGCTGCCCACAGCAGAGCTGCCTTAGCATAGTTGGACTTGGACAGATTCGTATTGCCACTAAATGCCCAGATAAACAGCATAACAAGGTTGACGATCGGAATCGCCAGCAAAAGCAGAGTAATCATCCATTCTTTGACGCTAATGACTTGTGCAGGCTGACCCGGTTGTGGCGGATAGCCCTGAGGTGCGTTATTGTAATCCAAATGACCCTACCCCTTTCACGTATCAGATTATGTAAAGATGGTCTTACATTAAATCAGCTTCATTATAGCGCCCTGACATCCATATAACAACAAAATGAGGAATTAAATGTTAGTTTAGACCTAGAGAAGCTCGTATTTTGCATAAATACGTAAAAATGTATAGTTTATTCAGAATAGATAAAGCAATAATTCCGTGTTTACAGATCAGAATTAAAGAATTTTTAAATTTTCTAACTAAACCAGTTGCAAGTTACTAAAAGTATCTTTATAATGAGATTTATTGAACGGTTAACTCGTGAAATTTTCAAAAAAGTTTCTTGTGGTTAATGAAAAGAAGCATTATGGTACGATTTAGCTATGATTTTAACTAATCGAATAGAGATCTTCGGGGTAAGGTGAAATTCCTAACCGGCGGTGAATGTCGATATACTCGGCAACAGCCCGCGACTCGCTGCTCTGTAAGGAGCAGTCGACTGATCTGGTGTAATTCCAGAGCCGACGGTAAAGTCCGGATGGGAGAAGATCAATAAATGAACCTGTTCAGGTGTATTTGTCGATGCATATTGCTCGCATAGTACAGTACTGGCATGTTTATTTGATCAGCCCCTGAATGTCGATTCCCGATGCTCAGGGGCTTTCCGTATGAGATCGCCTATTCAAATTCTAATAACATGAGGAGTTTGAATGATGGAAAATATCAACTATCAATTTCAATCGGCACAGGAAACAAAGCAACGTACAATTAAGAGTGGATTCTGGCTCGTATTTTTCGGAGCGGCACTATGGGGCGTCGATCCGTTATTCCGTATTTTATTGCTGGAGACATTCACTTCGACACAGATCGTTTTACTGGAGCATCTGGTGGCTATGCTTGCCGCCGCTCCGATTCTGTGGGTGAATCGTCATGAGCTGAGAGGGCTAAAATGGCAGCATATCGGTGCGCTGTTGTTTCTGTCCTGGGGTGGCTCGGCAATTGCAACTGTTCTGTTCACAATGGGTCTTACCTACGGTGATCTGAATGCGGTACTACTGCTACAAAAGCTGCAACCGCTGTTTGCGATCATTCTGGCGCGTCTGCTGCTCAAGGAAGTATTGCCGCGTGGATTTGGCTGGTTGTTCGTGCTTGCACTGGCAGGTACGTATTTGCTTACTTTTGGCTTCACTCTGCCGATCGGACATATGGGTGATATTGCTCAGGTAGGCTCATTGCTCGCACTGGGTGCGGCTGCACTATGGGGCGGCTCCACCGTTATGGGACGCTTGATGGTAGGTAAAATGAAATATGAAACGGTCACCTCACTGCGTTTCATTCTGGCGATTCCGCTGCTGATTGTACTGACTGTGCATGAAAATGCGGCATGGGGTCTACCAGCAGGTACGGTTCCAGTGCTGCTGATTCTGCTCAATCTGCTCGGACAGGCGTTGCTGCCAGGTCTGCTCAGCCTGCTGATGTACTACAAAGGCTTGTCCACAACGAAAGCTTCTGTCGCTACACTGGCAGAGCTCAGCTTCCCGATGGTCGGTGTACTGGTCAACTGGATCGTGTACAAACAGCTCATCACATGGCCGCAATTGCTCGGCTTTATGCTTATCTGGGGTGTGCTGTTTGCAATCTCCAGACAACAGCAGCCTGCTCAAGCCAAAGACCTGGTTGCCACTCATTCGTAATGATTTTAAATACAAATAACGTCCAATAAGCTGCAAACTATAAAAAGCTGCACAAACCCAACCAATCGGGTTCGTGCAGCTTTTTTAATGCAATTATGTCTAGCCTATAGCCTCTTCCTTCTAGCCTGGCAATTAAAACCGACTAATATCAAAAAAGTCGATCTCTCCGTATCCATTTCCTTTACTAAACCGGATCGTATGATTGCCTGCACTCAGTTGAAGTAGCTGTGTCGACAATCCCCAGTTTTCCCAGCCCTTATTCGTAATAAAAAAGTCACTTGCTGCGCCGCCATCTACAGATAGCCGCAGTGTCGACCAATCGAGTCCGCTCGTACCATTGGCCGTGCGCGCTGATAGCAGATAGGTGCCGTTTGTCGGTACATGAATTGTATACTGCGCATAGCTGTCATTCTGGTCGATGTGACCGGCTTTGGAGTGACCGGAGCCGGTATCGCTGTATGAAGCATATGCTCCACCGCCAAAGCTGGCGCTTTCGCCTTCATACCGCGTGCGCTGTGGTTCTCCGCCCGGTAGATGGATCGGTTGATTGGGTGATACCGGTGTACCGAACGATGGCGTTCCGTCTGCCAGCCATTGGAATGGCTGCGCCCGTACTTCACGGTTCCAGCCAGCGCCGTCGAATTTGGCGGCATGGTAAATGATCCAGCTTTCTGTTCCATCCGGCGAAGTGGTGAAGGAGGCATGACCGGGACCGAAAATGCTATTGCCGGAAGAGAAGACCGGTTGATTGCGTTTCGTCCATGAAGCCGGATCGAGTAGATTGGCAGATGTGCTGGCAGTGATCAGACCGAGTGAATAATCATTGGTCCAGCTACCGCTAGCAGAATAGATCAGATTGATCGTATTGCCGCGAATGACTATCTGCGGGCCTTCATTGACTGTTGGCTGATGATTCGTTTCCCATGCATATTGCGGACGGCTGATCTCTACACGCTGTGAGCCGATCGTCCACGGGTTGCTCATGCGAGCGATATAGAGACGCTGACTAACATTGTCGCTGCCTTCCCAGCCGGACCAGATCGTGTATAACTGACCGCCTGCTTGAAAGACTGTACCGTCGATCGCCCAGCGATTGCTGGAATCGGTCAATTGTCCGCGGTTGACCCAGTTGCCCTGCATCGGATCGGCAGACGTATTTTGCAGGACATACATACGGTGATTCGCATTATCGCCGTTATCCTGCGCATAGTAGATGTACCATGCTCCATTCACATAATGAATCTCCGGTGCCCACACGTTCTGACCGGTGACAGGAATTTCGCGCTTTTGCCCTGCATCGACGCCGGTGATTGTTGGCGATTTCCAGATGGTCACGTTATTGCCGGTCGTTTTGGTGAAATAATAAAAACCGTCAGTATGCCGGTACATCCACGGATCGGCACCATCCTGCATAATAACCGGGTAAAATTGATTTGTCGTTGTCGCCGCATGAGCATCGCCGCTCCATGCGGACAAACTCATACTGCCCGTTAACAGAAATCCGCACAGCAAAATCAGCAAACCTCCTTTTCTTATCCGTTGGTATGATTTACGATGAGATGCATACATATACCAGACCCCTTTCCTTATTTTGTAAAGCGCTTACATGTAGACTGTACAGGAGTAGACATGGCGGAAACAGGACATTATTTTGGAACGATGGACAATCTCTTGGACATTTGCGGAGAAGCGTTGTAAAGGCGGTCAGATGTGTATACTTTCTCGCCATTATTCGTATATGGTAAGGGTGTTGGTCAGGATAGCATGCCGCTACTTGCCGGTATTTCCTACGATTGATGTACGCCACTTACGAGTATGATCAGCTATAGGGAACGGCTGCCAGGCTGCGCCTTCTACGATGTATTCATATTCAGTGCACGAGTCCCACTACAGAGGGTACGGCACACGACAGTTTAATAACAGGGGTGAAGCATGATGGAATCGCCAGACATCCATACAGAGGAACAACGTCTCAACGCGCTACACCAGGATCATGCTAAGATCAAATGGATTCGCATCGCCGCTGTGGTTCTGCTATTGGCGCTGATCGTCGGCGGTATTAGTCTGCTGCAATCAGTTCGCCGGGATGCTGTGACGAATGGCAGCAAAGCGGAACAGACGGCTGCCGGTGGGACGACGGAGCCGATCCAGATTACCTTCTGGACGCCGTTCAGTGGCGGGGATATTTCGTTTATGAATGAGCTGGTTCGTCAATACAATGAGCAGAATACCGATCATATTATCGTCACGATGAAAAACAACAAGTTGGACGATTATTATACGAAGCTATCGACCTCTATAGTAACGGAGGAGGCGCCGGATGTAGCCATTCTTCACGCCTCGATGTATGCGCAGTATATCAATGCGGGTTTTATTGATGCGATCAATGAACTGGATGCCGGGCAGCAGGTGGATTGGTCTGCTTTTAATAGTGGGGTGCTATCCAGGACGATGAACGATGGTCAGCATTACGGATTGCCGCTGGACACGCACTTTAGCGTCCTGTATTACAACAAAAAGTGGCTCGAGGAAGCCGGATTGTACCGCGATGGCAAGGTGCTGCTACAGCCGGGCGAGCAGGGCTTCATGGACTTTCTGCAACGTCTTCAGCAACATATTCCAGCGGATGTGGCACCACTTGCTGTACCGAATGTACGCATCGATTCGCTCTGGCTATGGTGGTCGCTGTATGCGCAGATCGATCAGGGCGGCAGGCTGTATACGGCTGACGGGAAGGCTGCCGATGTGAATATGCCAGCGGCGCGGCGTTCATTAGAATTGGTGGCATCCATGTATGATCGCCGCCTGATTCCACCGGACATTAACAATGCGACGAGTCAGTTTGCGAATGGACATGCAGCGCTATTATTTCTGGGAGTGTGGTCAGTCGGCTCGCTGGAAGAAGTGAAGGGGTTGGATTTTGGGGTGATGCCATTTCCGCAAATTTACGATCATCCCGGTTCATGGGGGGACGGGCACACGCTTGCTTTTCCGGCACATACGGCTGCTGATCCGCGTAAGCAGGAGGCAGCGGTAAAGTTCGCCGATTGGCTGACCGCACACGGTGCAGGCTGGGGCAAAGCGGGGCATGTGCCTGCGGTCAAGTCGCAGGCGCAATCGGAAGCGTATCTGTCGCTGCCTTATCGGCGCGAATATGTGCAAGGCGCGGACGAGGTGGAATTTTTCCCGGAGCATCGCAGGCAGAATGAGGTTAGCGACGCACTGGTCAATGAGCTGGAAAAGATATGGTATGGCAGACAAACGGTCGATCAGATGCTGAACCGACTTGAGCCGCTGATCAACCGCATTGTAAAGGAGTAGGATAATGAAGGTATGGATAACGGGTCTTGTGACACGCTGGAAGGATATGCGGCTGGTGCACCGTCTGATTCTGATGAATACGGCCCTGATCTCGATTCCGCTCATTATTTCCTCATGGATCAGCAGTGTAGGCTACTCCAATTCGATGCAGGATAATGTAGGGCGTTATCAGGCGGATGTGGTACGCGAATTCAGCGCTAATCTGGATGCGTTCACCAATGAGATGGTGCTGCTGTCGGTGATGCCGTATCAGTCGCCGGAGTTGCTGGATTATTTGGAAAAGGGAGCCGCTGACGGTGGAACTGGAGATCGGTATGCGGATCGGGAGCTACTGGAAAGCTTTGTACGACGGATTCTCGTTAACGGTCGGGTTGATGTGATCGGCGTCTCGCTGCTGGCAGATCATGCGGCATCGTATGTGGAGCTACCGGATAGTCCGGGTCGTTTCGGTGAGTCGATGGATAGGGACAGAGTGCTGCCAGAAGGAGCGGAGATTTCGGGCAAAGGATATTTTGCTGCGCCACATGCGCTATTGTCGGACAATGGCTCAACCTATGAGGTGTTTTCTATTATTCGTCAGCTACGTAGTCTGGACAATGGTAGTACGCTTGGCACACTGGTAATCGACGTGCCTGCGGATTCGCTCGTACAGCGTATCCGTAAGCTGGAAAGCTCGCGTTCATCCTCGTTTGCGCTACTGGATCAGAACGGCGAATTTGTATATCGCAGCGGCTCCTTTGCACTGCCACATGATACGGTAGCCTCGTATCGCGGAGAAGGGACATTTACGCTGGACAATAACGGCAGTCCGGTACTGCTGACGTATCAGACATCGCTGATTACGGGGTGGACGGTATTGCAGGCGGTGCCATTGTCGGTGCTGCTGCACGATGCAAATCAGATCAATCGGCAGATGTTACTACTGGGCGGCCTTGGATTGCTGCTGTCGGTATTGCTGTCCATTATTCATTCTATGCGTATTACGCGTCCGCTGAGCCGATTACAGCAGACGATGAAGCTGGTAGAGCGCGGGCAATTCAACGTGTCATTGCCGGTACGACAGATGGATGAGATCGGACATGTTAGCCGGGCATTCAATATGATGGTATCGCGGCTTGGGCGTTTGACCTCACGGCTGGTCGAAACGGAAATTCGTGAAAAGAATGCCCGTATCGCTTCGCTGCAAAGCCAGATCAATCCGCATTTCCTGTACAATACGCTCGGTTCGATCAGCATGCATGCCGAGCTGGCGGATAACCGTGAGATCGTTCATATGACCGGACATCTGAGCGCACTGCTGCGGTATAGCATTGGCGGTGACCAGACAGAAGTAACGATCAAGCAAGAATTGGAGCATGTGCGTGGCTATCTGGCGATTCAGCATATCCGTTACGATGACCGACTTCGTTACCATATTGAAGCGGATGAACGATTGCTGGATTGTCCGATAATCCGGCTGACGCTACAGCCGCTCGTGGAAAATGCGATTGTACACGGATTAGAACGCGGTCGCGGCGAAGTGGAGCTGTGCATTACGGTGCAGTCTGATCCACAGGGCGTATGTATCGCCGTTTGCGATAACGGGCCGGGTATGGAGCCGGAGCAAATGGAGGCACAGTTACATCATATGAATGAAGGGCAACTGCCGGAAGGACCGGGTGGGCATGGTCTGGTCAATGTACATCGACGGATCGTACTGAAATACGGGGCTGCCTATGGCATCCGGCTACGTCACCGGGCAAGCGGCGGTTTAGAGGTACGAGTTCTGTTGCCGGAAGCGGCGCCGTCCGACACGGTAAAGGATTCATCATTAACGTCCGCTTCGGAGACGACCACAATTTCATCATCAGCATCCTCAGTCAGGATGCCCTTATCCTCGTTATCATCAACGGAGCTATCAACGAATACAATCTCGTCTACAGCATCTCCGGGTACAGTATGTCCGGTGTTTGCCCATCCACCCGGGAAGTCGTAGACAGGGTGAGCAGTGAAAGGGATCAGGTAGGTATGAAGGCACGAAAGTAGCTATGGAGCAATGCAAGCTACATTTGCATAGGGAGAGGAGTGAAACGTATGCCCAGGCATCAAGTGCTGGTAGTGGACGATGAATTGATCTTTCGCAAAGGGTTGACCCATTTGATTCATGGCTTCGATCTGGATTGGGAAGTATGCGGGGAAGCGAAGGACGGGATGGAGGCACTGGAAATGATCCGTCAGCTTCAACCACAGCTCATTATTACGGATATTCGTATGCCGCGTATGGATGGGGTGCAGCTTCAAGCGGCGATAGCCGATCAATATCCGGGGATTAGCTGTATCGTGCTGAGCGGCTACGATGATTTTGAATATGCGCGCAGCTCGATTCGCAGCGGAGCACGGGATTACTTGCTCAAGCCGGTGCAAAAGGAGGAGCTGCAAGCGGCGCTGCTACGAATGAGCGAGGAACTGGCACGTCAGGCGGCAGAGCATGCTGCCGAGACGGTGAGCGAGCAGCATCTACGTGTGCAGCTACTGTCAGGATTAGTGCACGGATATATGGCATACGATGCTGCCGAGCTGCTGGAGGATGCCGGATTGTCTTTTACTACAGGACAGGGCATCTATTGTTTGATCGCTCAACTGGATCGTGGCTCGATTGCCGAGCAGCGGTATCATCAGAATGATCCAGAGCTATTTTTGCTGTACATTCAGCAGTTTATGCGGGAGGTTGTCTTGGAGGAGCTGCATGGATATGCCTTTATGGAGCAGGGAAAGGTGGTGGCGCTTGTACAGACGGATATCACAGCGGAGAGCGAATCGCGGCTGGCGACATTGTGCGATCGGCTGGTGCGTACGATTCGGCGTGTGTCCAGACTGACGATTACGATTGGCATCGGACGCGGCGCTGCTGAGCTGGAGGGCGTACCGCGCTCGTATCGGGAAGCCGAAGTTGCGCTATTGTATCGGCTGACCGCAGGCGGGGATCGGGTGCTCGCGTATCAGTCGCAGGCTACGGCAGACGAACAGGAGCAGTCCGTGCGCTTGCCATCGGCTGATCGGCATACATTGGAGCAACTGCTTGGACGCACCGAGGAGAGTGAGCTGCATGGACAGGTGCAGGAGCTGGTCGAGCGTCTCTGTCATCAATTGCGCCGCCCGGAAATGATCCAGCAGCAGGTATGCCGAATCATTATGGAGAGCTATGAAATCGCATTAGATTACGGCGTGGCAGAGTCATGGCTGCATAACAGTGATATCGGCACCATCCTGCAGCAGGTGCTGATGATCAATGATCGGCGCGAGCTGGCGGATTATTGCAGCCGCCGTCTGCATGAGCTGTATACGCTGCTGCGTGGACGCGAGCATCAGGCAACCCATGCGGTCGATCGAGCGGTACAGTATATGGAGCAGCATTATGCAGAGCATATTACACTCGGGCTGATCGCGGAGCAGGTGTATCTGAACGCCTCTTATCTGAGCAGTCTGTTCAAAAGCCGCCTCGGGCAATCGTTTGTCGAGGTGCTAACCGATATTCGCATCCGTGAAGCTGCACGCCGACTGGCACAGAGTGACGAGAAGGTGGTGAGCATCGCCGCCGCGACGGGATTTGTGAACATCCGACATTTTAACCGGGTATTCAAAACGGAGATGGAATTGACGCCGAAGCAGTATCGTGATCGTATGCGCAGCCTTGCTGGTCCGCATGAACAACGACACTAAGATCAACATCTATATCATCGATCAGCTATCGGTTCCAAATATATGTCCATACAATCGAAAGAAGCGTCATGGTGGGCAGCCTGGCTGTCGGATAAGATGTGAAATGTAAGCGTTATCTAAAATGCTGCTGCGAGCGGTAAGCGTGATAACGAACGGCATTCACATTCAAGACAGGGAGGCTTTTTGTATGAATAAAAAGATTACGATTCGCACGGCGCTCTTGCTGCTTGCCGCCATGCTAGTATTATCCGCGTGTGCAGGCGGGACACAGCCGTCCGGCAGCTCCGAAGGCGGGCAGGCTGGCGGTAAAACATCGATTACCTTCTGGACGCCGTTCAGCGGTGGGGATGGTGAATTTATGACGGCAATGATCGAAAAATTCAATGCTGAGAACAAGAATATTCATGTCGAACAATTGAGTAATCGGGCAGAGGATTATTACACTAAGCTGCAAACGTCGCTTGCATCCGATCAGGCGCCTGATCTGGCGGTGCTGCACTCCTCGCGTATGCCACAATTCGTTCCTGCCGGATATGTAACCGAGCTGGACGGGCTGGCTCCGGCAGCAGGCGTGAAATGGGATGAGTTCAACCAGACAATTCTGGACTCTACCATTTATGACAATAAGCATTATTCAATTCCGCTGGATACCCATGCGATCGTTATGTATTACAACAAAAAGTATCTGGAGCAGGCAGGCGTACTGAAAGACGGACAACCGGATTTTGAAAAGTCGCCGGAAGGATTTACCGAATTTCTGACCAAAATCAAAGCTGCTGTACCTGCTGATGTCGCTCCGCTCGCCCAACCGAATACAAGAATTGATTCCTACTGGATGTTCTGGGGCTTCTACAATCAATTGAAGGATGGCGGCAAATTTTATGATGCTAACGGCAAAGCGGAATTGAACAATCCGCAGGCACTGGAGGCGCTGAACTATGTGAACAGTCTGTACACGTCCAAGCTGATTCCGCCGAATGTGAATGATGCGGTCAAGCTGTTCCAGGATCAGAAGGCTGCGGTTGTCATTACCGGCGTCTGGAGTACCGGTGCATTTGAAAATATAAAAGATCTAGAATTCGGCGTAGTGCCATTCCCGCAAATCTATGATCAGCCAGCAACATGGGGCGATTCCCATACCCTCGTTTTGCCGAAGCACAGCAAGGAGGATAGTGCCAAGCAGCAGGCGGCACTAACATTCGCCAACTGGCTCGCCGAGCATGGCGATATGTGGGCAAAGGCCGGTCATATTCCGAGCGTAACGAACGTGCTGGACTCGCAAGCGTTCAAGGATATGCCATATCGCAGCGATTACGCGACATCGGCTGACTTTGTTAAATACTGGCCGCGTAACGAAAAGCAGGGTCAGGTGAACGACAATGTGATCAAGGAATTTGAGAAAATGATGGCTGGACAGCAGGATGCCGCGACAACGCTGGAAAAATCCGATATTGCTATCGATAAAATTGTCAGCAAGTAAGTGCTGCATCTGAACGTAACGAAAGGAGCATAATCATGGACGTCAAACCGTTAACCGGCAAGCGCAATGTCAGCCTTGGCACACGCGGATTATCACGCCAGGGCTGGGTCACCGGCCTCCTGATGGTGCTGCCGTATACGATCTTTTTCCTGCTGTTCTCGCTGTTCCCGATTTTGTACGGATTGCGGGTCAGCTTCTACGACTGGTCGCTGCTGGGCGATCGTACCTTTATCGGGTTAGGCAATTACATTACGATCCTGCAGGACGAGGAATTTCTCGGCAATTTGCGTAATACGGTTTTGTTTACACTGGTCAGTGTGCCGCTCGTGAGCGGCATCGGCCTCCTGCTGGCAGTGCTGGTGCATCATATTCGGCGCGGACAGGCATTTTTCCGGGCGGCAGTGTTTATGCCGTATGTGCTGTCAGTATCGGTTATCTCCAGCATCTGGGTCATTTTCTTACAGCCGTACAGCGGGTTGTTTAATCGGATGCTGCATGCACTTGGACTCATTAACAGCGAGATTTTCTGGCTGTCTGATCCGCTGCTCGCCTGGGCGTCGATCGTCATGTCGACGGTATGGTGGACGGTAGGCTTTGTATTCGTCCTCTTTCTGGCGGGCTTGCAGGATATTCCGGCGGCGTATTATGAAGCCGGAGAGATCGAAGGCGCGAACCGCTGGCAGGCATTCCGGTATATTACGTTTCCGTCGTTATCACGAATTACGATTCTGGTCATCGTGCTGCAAACGATCGCATCGTTCAAAATCTTCGGTCAATCCAAGCTAATTACCGGCGGCGGCCCGGCGGGTGCGACGAAGACGGTCGTCTTCTCCATTTATGAGAACGGCTTTCAGACGTTCCAGATGGGCTATGCGTCGGCGATTGCCTTTGTACTGATGATCGTCATTATGGTCATTTCGCTGTTGCAGACATGGATTCTGCGCAGATACCAGTAAAGGAGGAAGGAATATGACAACGATGGATCGTGCGTATATCGTAGTCAGCCGTATCGTAGCGGTGCTGCTGGCGCTGTTCTTCCTGCTGCCGATTGTGTGGATGCTCGTATTGTCGCTGGCACCGGAAGGACAGGATATTTTCTCCGGCAGCTTCCAGTTCTCGTTTGCCAATTATGAAAAGGTGCTCAGTCAGGCACCGATCTTCGGCTGGATGGGCAACAGTCTGATCGTGTCCGTCATTACGACGGCGCTTGTGCTGCTATTCTCTTCGCTGGCGGCCTATGCATTCTCGCGCATTCGCTTTCCCGGCAGCAAGTGGCTATTCATTCTGTTTCTGTCCGGCATGATGATCCCGGGCGAAGCGACATTGATTCCGCTGTATCTGTTTATGCGTGATCTGGGCTTGCTTGGCACACGGACATCACTCATTTTGCCAGCGATTGCGGGGCCGATGGGGATCTTTATTATGAAGCAGTTTTTCGACGGACTGCCGAAGGATCTGGAAGAAGCGGCACGGATCGATGGGGCAGGCTTTTTCAAAATCTGGTATCGCATCTTCCTACCGCTGTCACGTCCGGCACTGGCGGCGCTCGGTATCTTTACTTTTATCGGATCGTGGAATGATTATGTATGGCCGCTGATCTCCATTTCGGACAAAGCGTTTATGACGATTACACTCGGCTTGCCGATGTTCCAAAGCTCCTATGTGCAGCAGTATGCGTTGCCGATGACCGCCAATGCACTGGCGGCAATTCCGGTGCTGATCGTGTTCCTACTGTTCCAGAAGCAGATTATTAAGGGCATTGCTTTTACTGGCGGTAAGGAAGGCTGAAGTATGGGGCAAGCTGTTAACGTGACTGGTAAAGCTTGCAGAACAGACAGAACAGGCAGAGTGGAGGCAGCAAATAGAGTTCGTACAGTAAGCAGTATAGGCAGATTAAGCAGATTGAGTAGAGCAAGTAGATCAGGTAGATCAGGTAAAGCAAGCAGATCAATCAGTAGCATAAACAGAGCGAAAGAATCTGGATATACCGTTTTAATATCGTAAAAATGAAGCCTGTTGGGATCACGCTGTCCGCTCATGCCTGACCAATAGATCGCATCCAAGGGAGGAACTTTATCCAATGAAATATTTACAGCATCCAACCGCGCGCAATGATCGCGAACAACGTCTGCCAAGACCGGAATATCCGCGTCCACAGCTAGTGCGGGAGGATTGGATCAATCTGAACGGAACATGGGAGTTTGCATTTGACGATGAACGCCGCGGCGATGTGGAAGGCTGGCATGTGCGCGGTGGGGGTACATTTGAGCGTAGCATTGAGGTGCCCTTTGCTTTTCAAAGTGAATTGAGCGGCATCGGCGATACCGGGTTTCACGATCTGGTCTGGTATCGCCGTACACTGGAGCTGCCGGACGAATGGCAAGGGAAAAATGTCATCGTGCATTTTGGTGCTGTCGATTATGCGGCGACGGTGTGGGTGAATGGTCAGTGGGCAGCGGCGCATGAGGGCGGGCATACACCGTTTCAAGCGGATATTACGGCGCTGCTGCAAGCGGGCGACACGAGCGGAGCCAATGAGATCGTGGTGCGCTGCGAGGATTTTAGCCGCGATGTGACGCTGCCACGCGGTAAGCAATACTGGCTGGAGGATTCGGCAAGCATTTTTTACACTCGGACGACTGGAATCTGGCAAAGTGTATGGCTGGAGGCGGTTGAGCCGTATCATTTGCAGCGGTTACGTTTGACACCGGATATCGATCGTAGCGAAATTCGCATCGGGCTGAATTATACGTCAGCAACGGGACATGCGCTACATAACGGTTCATTCCAGGTGCGGTTGACGATAGATTTTGATGGCCAAAATATAACGACTGACGAGTTTTCCCTGCGTGGTGTGGAGCAGTTCCGAGCAATCGGATTGAATGATTTTAACGATCATACACAGGGCCGCTGGTGGAGTGCAGATCGACCGAATTTGTATGATCTGCGAGTAGAGCTGCTGCGCGATGGTGAGGTAGTGGATACGGTGGACAGTTATTTCGGTATGCGCAAAGTATCGATTGATCAGAGCCGCTTTTATCTCAACAATCGCTCTGAATTTCTGCGACTCGTACTGGATCAGGGATATTTTCCAGATGGTATTCTGACGCCGCCATCGGATGAAGCGATTTTGCGGGATATTGAGCTGACCCGGCAAATGGGCTTTAACGGAGTACGCAAGCATCAGAAGACCGAAGACCCGCGCTTTCTGTACTGGTGCGATGTGAAAGGGTTAATGGTGTGGGGCGAAGCTGCCAACGCCTATGATTATTCCGAGCAATATGTGAACCGATTTACCCGCGAATGGCAGGAGATTGTCGAGCGCGATTACAACCATCCGTCCCTCATCGTCTGGGTACCGCTCAACGAGAGCTGGGGCATCCCGAATGCACTGGTCGATCAGCGTCAGCAGCAGCATGGACTGGCGATGTACCATCTAACCCGCTCGCTGGATGAGATGCGTCCTGTCATTTACAATGACGGCTGGGAAATGATGAAAACTGACATCGTAGCGATCCATGATTACGCGTGGGAGGAAGAGGTGCTGTCTGCCCGTTATGCCGATGTGGAAACAGCGGTCAACGCCACGCCGGGTAACCGCCATATCTTCGTCGGCGGTGCGGAATACGAAGGTCAGCCGATTATGATTACCGAATTCGGCGGTATCGCGTACCAGAAGGGTGAGCAGGAAGGCTGGGGATACTCCGGCGCAGAGAATGACGACGATTATCTGAAACGATTACAGGCAGTTATTCGCCCGTTGTACGGTTCGCCAATCGTGCGTGGATTCTGCTATACCCAGTTGACCGATGTGGAGCAGGAGATTAACGGCTTGCTGACATATGATCGCCAGCCGAAGGTGCCGCTGGAGCAAATTCGGCGGATTGTGTTGAATCAGGGACAGGAGCAGGAATAACGATTCAGCAAAGAGATGACGAAGGATTGAACATTTGAAAAAGAACCTGAAGCACGTAGACTAATATGCAGCTATGATCATGAACACTGGCATGAGTGAACGATTCATGTGGAACCTGACATAAGCGGCATAGCATGGCTACGATGCCTCAGGTTCTTTTTGCATGGATACAATTAAACTGAAATAATACTTGTATATTTTACATAAAAACGGAACCAACTCGCAATCTGCTCAGTCTATACAAAGAAGGCTAACAACTAGAGAGAAGGAAGGGGATAGCTTGGACGATCGGGAGCTGTTCGAAACGTACCGGGAATCGGTCTATCGGTACTGCCTTTACATGATGGGCAATATCGCCGACGCTGAGGATATTTGTCAGGAGGTATTTATTAAGGCATTACTGGCGAATCGGGATCATCTTGCAAATGAAAAGGCGTGGTTGCTGCGCATCGCTGCTAATGAGTGCCATACCCAGTTTACACAGCGCAATAGCCGTAAGCGGCGAGAGCGACGTGCCTTTACTTTGTATTTGCCACTACTGGCTAGTAAATCGGTAGAGAAGCAGGTTGAACATGGAGAAACGGCAGACGAATTTGTCGTACTGCTGAATCGCTTGCCAGTTCCATTGCGCGAAGTATTGCTGCTGTATTACATGGGCGATTGTAGTACGACGGAGACTGCAACTATTTTGAATATTCCAGTCGGCACGGTCAAGTCCAGACTTCATCGAGCGCTGAAAAAGCTGCGCAAGTATTCAAACGATTGGAACGATGAACCGCAGAAAGGAAGTGACATTCATGCCAAAATGGGATGAGCAGACAGTAAAACACCATATGCAGAAGGAATTGATACATACACCGGACTACGAGACTATGTGGAGCCGTATCCAACGTGAAACGAATAACCGTCGCTCCGGTTGGAATCGCAACGATCAGCCGGATAAGAAGCCCACGGTGTCGCGGCAGATGGGCAAAAAAATAACCATAATAGCGATGTGTACGGCTGCAACGGTTAGTATAGTGATATTAAGCTGGCAGGTAGCACAACAATCAACCCCAACAAAGATGAATCAACAAGCAAGCCATCATTCGGAGCTTACTATTCCACATACACAGAATGATGACATCAGTATGGATAACGTTCTACCAGCGATGAAAAATATTAATATCGAAGCTGTACAAAATGGTACAGGACTAAGATTGAATACAGGGCGTTTTAATTTTGATTCGGACGGCATCGAATCGTTAACGCTAAATTTGAGTCTGTTTGGAATCGATACATCTACATTCGATTATGCTTCATTTGCTGAAGGTGAACTTGTAAATGCCGGCAATGGGAGCGATGTTATCAGTGCATTGAATGGATTCGATAAAGCCAAAAATTACTTTGCCGACGAAACCTTCGTATTGAATGAATCTGCCAATATAATGGATAACCAGCAGTATCTAGCAAAATTTAAAGATCTGATATTGATTAAGCATCACAGTCTAAAAATGCCTTCGAATATGCAAGTAGGCAAACCATATACGATTCATCCTGGTAAAAAAGCGATCTTCTCGCTTCAGTCCCGTAACTGGTCTGAAAATAATCGCAAATTAACGATACGCTACAATCTGGATAAAAACATCACCCATATTCCAGATAGTACGCAGTTCAATCAGCTTCAAGCGATGAATAAGCTTGCGCTTTACAAAAATGGAGAGCCCATGAGTTATTCATCTAACCTTTCTTTTCAGAGGAATGGTATAGAACAGCAGTTTGACTTCAACACACCGATTACAGAAACTGCTAAAAAAGATATCGATTTTTATTTTAACTATGCGGATATCGTGCAAATACTGGATGGACAATGGACGATTTCCTTTTCCATGACTGAATAAAAGCATACCACTCATATAAAACTCCAGCTCCCTGCATATGCAACTTTTTCCACCCTATCCAAGTCTAATAACATGGACTTCAATAATATGGAAAGGAAGAAGGATATTGAAAAAGATAACATGGTGCTGGTTCATCCCTGTAGTTGCGATCATGATCGGATTACTGCCTGCTTTGACCGTACAAGCAGCAAATACACTAACGATCGTGACGCCTACCGGGCAAAAGCTTAATGGGGGAGCTATCATTATTCAAAAAAATCAGCTCATGCTTCCGCTGCGTCTGGTCGCGCAAGCGACTCATTCTCAAATTCAAGTTGCTTCCAATGGTACAGTCACCGTAGCAGCCTGGCCAGGTGAAGTGTACACGTTAAAGCTCGGTCAACGAGACTACAAATTTAATCGAGCCAAGCAAGAAATTCTTCAGTTCCGTACACCAATACAGAAGATAAACGGTCAGGTGTATATTCCGGCTGGTTTTATCCGAGACTTGAGTTACACCTATACGTATAGCAAAGAAACATTGACGATTCAAATGCCGCTCAGTACGTACAATCGGCAGATTTTGAACAAAGGCGATTTAGAGACTGCCCGCAAATTAATTGTAGATGGTAATCTATTTTGGCTTCCTGGTGTACATAGTTTACAACAGCCATTGAAAGTCAAACCGGATGGTGAAATGCTGGACCGCCAGTTTCTGTTTCCAGAAGGCGAAGCCCTGCGCTTCTATTACATTAATGGAGATACAATTTCATTGATTGAATTTAAAGATGACTTTCCGGTTATCACCTGGCAGGCACATGGATTAAGTGCAGATCAACCACATGAAGGTTTTCATATTCTCAATGATCTGCTTACTTATCAATTAAAGGATAAATGGGGAGATATCCCGCTCAAAAATAAAACATTTGCCTATTATGTTCGCGGTGGCTGGGGAGATAGCGAATATAAGGAGAGCGGCGTTATTCACCCGGATAACAGCTACAATCGGACAGGTACTATATCCTCGGCAGGCGGTAGTGTCTATGATAAGCAGGGTACGGTTACTTTTGCGATGAAAGACGAGAAGCGCACAGATACTCGGTAATATGTAGCGGTGATCATACGTGTTTAGGAGTAATACAGAACTCGATCGCAATAGCCTGGTAAACAATCCTTCACAAGCCTCAGTATAAAAATAGCCCTTACTGGACAGCCAGTCAGGGCTATTTTGCTAATGCTTATCGTTTTTTAACTGACTCAAAAAATCACAGTCAGCTCATCGTCTGAAATTAGGATGATATCAATTATTAGAAAGTAATAACAGGGCGAGAGGTATACACTGGATACAGTAAAGCTGTTTATCATAGGATAAAATGGAACCGGTTCTACAAGGATTTGTATTAGACCGAAATGTGCCGTATACTGTCAAAGTTATACGTTATTCATGATAAATAACGTGCACCAATGCACATGCACACATGTACTGGCAAAGGAGGAATGCTGATGCGGCAGGAAGATCGTCAATCGCCGGCTGCTAAGCGGCGCGAACGCAGTCACCGAATGCAGGAGCTGGCGATACAGTTGATTCAACAGTCCGGCGGACAGACTAATGTGCAGGATGTATTGCATTGCACGACCCGTATCCGTTTGCGTCTGCATCATCCTGAACGGGCAGATCATTCCGCTCTTGCCGAACTGCCAGAAGTTCAGAATGTACGTCAGGTTGGCGGACAATTACAAATTATTGTAGGGCCAGAGCTTACGTTTCGACTGCATCGGCAGATCGAACGTCAATTGCAGCGTACGGCGGAGCAACAGTCGTCCCCGTCGCATGAATCACCGACAGCAGTACAGCCGCCCCTTCCGTCAGCCGTTGCTTCTGCTCAAACAATGGATATACCGCCTATCTCTCGTCGTTCGCCGATCGGACGTGTGGTGGATGCGGTAGCGTTCTTTTCCGATATTATTGTACCGATGATTCCGGTATTCGTGGCAGCGGGCATGCTGCTCGGGTTGGTCAGTCTGCTTCAATTTCTCGGCTGGGCGCCGACAGGAGCGCTCTGGTTCCGGCTACTTCAACTGCTGACCGGATCGATTTTTCAAATTATTAGCGTGATGTTCGGGTATTACGCCGCCAAACGTTTTGGCGGTACGCCTGTACTGGGTGCGGTGCTCGGCATGCTGATGTCAAGACCGGAGATTGTCGGCAGCGATGGTATGCCGCCATCGGTCATTTCATCCTTCGGATTGGTCGCATTGCCGCAGTTCAGCTATCAGGGAACGGCGATTCCAGTCATCGTTGCGTCCATGCTTATGGCGAAGCTGGAAGTATACCTGCGTCGCCTGATTCACGGTTCAGTGCATGTGCTGGTCATTCCGGTGCTGTCGCTGCTGGGCGGTAGTGTACTTGCATTATTTGTGATCGGGCCGCTTGCCGGGCTGCTCGGTCATTGGTGCGCTGCATTGCTGGAGCATCTGTACGCCTATGGCGGTACATGGTTTGGACTCGTACTGGGCGGCGTGTATAGCAGTATCGTGCTGACCGGACTGCATCAGGGCTTACAGGCCATTGAAGCGGGATTGATTTCGAACCCGACCATTGCTGTCAATTTTCTGCTGCCGATCTGGTCAATGGCTAATGTAGCACAGGGGGGTGCAGGGTTGGCGGTGTATGTACGTACTCGTGATGCCGCGCTGCGCAAGGCGGCATTACCCGGAGCACTCATTGCCTTTCTCGGCATTACCGAACCGGTAGCGCTCGGCGTCAATCTGAAGCTGGTACGACCGTTTATCGCCGCAGCGGCAGGCGGGGCGGTCGGGGGCGCTTATATCGGCTGGCATCATGTGGTGGCAAGCTCGTTTGGTCTGACAGGTATTCCGATGCTGGCATTTATCATTCCGTTTGGATGGTCTAATTTTGTTCATTATATGACCGGCTTTGTGCTGGCGACAGGGACGGCGTTTGCGCTGACCTTGCTGCTGGGCAAAGGCGGGCGTTCATTATAAAGTATGATGGAGGTGGATGACATGAAAATCAAAAAGATTCTGAACAACAACGCTGTCATCGTCGACGATCAGGGACAGGAGAAGATTGTGATGGGCGGCGGCATATCGTTTGAAAAAGGCAAAAACGATGTGGTTGATCCGAGCCGAATTGAGAAAATATTTATTCTGGAGGATCAGGAGCGGTACGGCTATTTACAGGAAATGCTGCAAAAGCTGCCGGAGGAAGAAATCGCCGTTTCGGAGCGTATCATTTCCCATGCGGAGCAAGAATTAAATGTATCCTTTAATGAGCATATTCATATTGCGCTGACCGATCATCTATCTCATGCACTGGAACGGCTGCGTAGCAGCATGGTTATTCACAATACGCTGCTGGAGGAAATACGCATTTTGTATCCGGCAGAATTCCGCATCGGGCTGTACGCACGCGAGCTGATTGCTGAGCGACTGCATATTGATATTCCTGAGGATGAGGTCGGATATATCGCGATGCATATTCATACCGCAGTGATGAATGCAGGCTCCGGCGCTGCTTCAGCCGGTCTGGCGGCGCTAATTCGCGATATGGTAGAAGACATCGAATATGCATTAAATCAGCCGCTGGATCGCCAATCGGCAGCCTATGAGCGATTGATCAGCCAATTGAAAAGCATTTTGCAATCGTCGACAGACGGTCATCCTGCTGCCGAATTGGACGAGGAGATCATTGTGATTGCCCGTCAAAAGTATGCCGACTGGTATGAGCGTGCTCAGGAGATGACCGATCATGCGGAAGACGAATATGGCTACACCTGCACGGATAGTCAGCGTGTGCTGATTGCGATTGAACTGCAGCGTTTGCAGGAAAGGTTGGTTCATCCTGCCCGTTGACATTCATGCTGTACAAGCAGGCTGGCACGAGGAAGGAACGGTTTGGGCTAGAATAGAGCAGTCTATGCAGCAATGGCTTGCGGCTATACAGTTCTATATACCTGCCATAGCGACTAAGCAGAACTATTCATTTTCGACATGCATCTGGCTAAAAAGTAGCAAAAATGTAACTTTTGATGACAAAATGTAACCTTTGAAAATGTGAAAATAAGACTAAAAAGCATGGTTATTCATGAAAATTTGCAAAAAAGTAATTTTATTGCAAATGCTAAATTGGTTCGTTCTCTCTATAGTCTTCCGCTGAGTGGGAGGTATAGAATAGGTGTCAGCAACAGCATATCCGGGTGTGTTACTGGTAAAGCAGGCAAGACCTAAAAAACTCCGACTGGGGATTTCCGCGTCATATGGCGCGTAGTCCGGTCAGGGATTTTTAGGTCTTTTTTTCGTGCCAGTACATCCGACATTCCATACGAAGAGAGGAAGAATTAATGATGAATATGAATCGTTTATACAAAAAGGCGGCAGCCGTTACTGTGGCTGCAACGCTGCTGGCAGGTGGCACGTCCGCATTTGCCAGTGGCTATGGACAGGATTACAATGGAGGCTCCCCGGCGCATCCAACGCATCCGGCACCGCACAATCCAACGCTACCATCGGTAATTAACGATACATACGGGTTCTCACATATTACCCGTTTTGACGCACTGAAAATTACGAAGCAGCAAAATCGCCCGCAATTCGAGGTGCCAGCCTTCAATAAAGAGGAGATTCGTAATATTCCGTCTGCTGTTGGTAAGGATGCCAATGGCAATACGATCAACCTGGACGTATGGGATACATGGCCGCTGCAAAATGCGGACGGTACGGTTGCCAACTACAACGGCTATCAGATCGTATTCGGTCTGGCGGGCGATCCAAAAGTATCATCCGACACGTTTATCTATCTATTTTATAAAAAAGCGGACGACCAATCGCTGGATGCATGGAAAAACGCCGGTCGCGTCTTCAAGGATAGCGACAAGCTGGTGCCCAAAGATTGGATTCTGAATCATCAATCCGAAGAATGGTCCGGTTCGGCAACGATGACAAAGGACGGCAAAGTGCGTCTATTCTACACGAACCGTCATCCATGGGACGCAGATAAAGGCTTCTTCGGCAAGCAAACGCTGACTACAGCACAGATTAACGTATCCGAGCCTGCCGATGGTACACTGAAGGTTGATGGCGTAGAGGATTTCAAATCGATCTTTGACGGTGACGGCAAAATGTATCAAACGGTGGATCAGGCATTCAGCGGTGGTGACTATTCCGATAACCACACCCTGCGTGACCCGCACTATGTTGAAGATAACGGTCATAAATATCTTGTGTTTGAAGCGAATACCGGCTCCGAGACTGGCTATCAGGGCGACGAGATGTTTTACAACAAAGCGTATTACGGCGGTAACGACAAATTCTTCAACAGTGAACGCGAGAAGCTGCTGAACAGCCCGAACAAGGATTATATGTCCATCGCTAACGGAGCGCTCGGCATTATCGAGCTTAACGACGATTACTCGCTGAAAAGAGTAATGAAGCCGTTGATCGCATCCAACACGGTAACGGATGAAATCGAACGTGCCAACATTTTCAAAATGAATGGCAAATGGTATCTGTTCACTGATACTCGCGGTGCTAAAATGTTCCTTGATGGTGTGGATGCCGAGGACATTTACATGCTCGGCTATGTATCGGATTCGATTGACGGCCCATACAAACCGCTCAATGGTAGCGGACTGGTGCTGCATCAGGATCTGAATCCGCGTGACGTTACCTGGACCTATGCACACTTTGCTATTCCGCAGGTGAAGGGCAATCAAGTGGTGATTACGAGCTACATGACAAACCGTGGTTATTTTGCCAATCAGCAGTCGACCTTTGCACCAAGCTTTAAAGTAGCTATCCACGGCGACCGCACATCGGTTGTGCCGAACAGTACGTTGAATCAAGGACAGGTAACAACGGACTGAGAATATAGACTTTTCAAATGATTCATAGTTGACGGGGGAACATATTCCAGGCAAGCAGTCTGTTCCGATGTGGCATTTTGAACGATGAAGTTCATCCTGCCACTCGGAATCGGCATACGTGCCCGGCGGATATGGTTGACCATGAATCCAATTATAAACAGGCAAGGCACGGAATAAAGGGGGAGAAGGCAGGTGGATGACCACTGCTTTCTGTTCCCTTATTCCATTTTATCGACCTGACCGACAAACGATACCAACTGAGAGGAGACAACAACTATGAATCATCCGGATCATCGTAATACCTCCAGAACGACAGCCTGGCGCAGGTGGGTGTGGCCGCTCGGATTGACCGGCGTAATCGCCGTCGGAACGGCAGCATGCTATGAGCTTCAACCTGCTACAACGTCCGAATCGTCTATGAATACGACTGAAGTCGAGGCAAGCGGTCAATCAAGCTCAACCAACGCGTCAAACGGACAAACGGCGAGCAGTCTATCCCATCCAGCGAGTGGACAAAACGGACAAAGCCAGCAGGAATCGTCCGCATTAAATAATGAAATGTTCTCTACCGGGCAGCAAATAAACGGTTACCGGTCGACCTATCATTTTACCGTACCGGACAAATGGAAAAACGATCCGCAGCGCCCGATCTACGCTAACGGTAAATATCATTACTACTATCTGTATAACAAAGACTATCCGAACGGAAACGGAACCGAATGGCGCCATGCGACATCGACCGATCTGGTGCACTGGCAGGATCACGGTGTTGCCATTCCGAAATACACAGGTGCCAACGGCGATCCGTGGTCTGGCTCGGTTGTCGTCGATACGAACAATACCGCCGGTCTGGGTAAAAATACGATGATCGCTATCGTTACGCAGCCTTCTGCCAATGGCGGAGCGCAGGAGCAATACCTGTGGTTCAGTACCGATGGCGGCAATACGTTCAAAGCCTTTGGCAAAAAGCCCATTTTATCGAATCCGGGCAATGCTGATTTCCGCGATCCGAAGCTGGTCTGGGATCAACAATCCCGCCGCTGGATGATGCTGATGGCGGAAGGTAATCGTATCGGTTTTTACACCTCCACCAATCTGAAAAGCTGGCGTTATGTCAGTGACTTTGTAGCCGACGATATCGGTACGCTGGAATGTCCTGATCTGTACCGGATGCGGGCATCGGATGGCACCTACAAATGGGTGCTTGGCGTCAGTGCCAACGGACGCGTCTCCGGGCAACCGAATACGTATGCCTACTGGGTCGGTACATTTAATGGACTCGGCTTTAAGGCAGATGATGCGAAGCCGCAGTGGCTCGATTACGGATTTGATTGGTATGCGGCGGTTACGTTTGAAGATGGTACGACCAGTAAGCCGTATGATCATCGGTATGCGATGGCGTGGATGAACAACTGGGATTATGCGAATAACACGCCAACCTTGCAGGATGGCTACAACGGAACCGACTCGATGGTACGTCAAATTCAATTGAAAAAGCTGGCAGGTGGAACAGGTTACACGTTGCTGTCCCAGCCAATTCGCGGATTATCGGAATTCGTCACCGCTACCCGCCACATTCCGCGTGTGGAAGTGGACGGACAGTACAAGCTGGATGTGAAGGCCTCCTCTTACCAGTTGGATGCGGATATCACATGGTCAGATTTGAAAAATGCTGGCTTCCAGCTTCGTCGCTCATCGGATGGATCGCGGCATGTGGATGCAGGTGTGTTTGTGGAAGGCGGCTACACGTATGTCAATCGCTCCTATACCGGTCATCCCGATACGAACAACAATCTATTGGAAAGCCGTGCGCCATTCGATTCGGCGAACAAAAAGGTACATCTGAAAATTCTCGTTGATAAAACGAGCGTGGAAATGTTTGTCGATGGCGGGCAGGTTACGCTCTCCAATCTGGTCTTTGCAAAGCCGGGCGATCAGGGCATCGCGCTCTATAGTGAAGGTGGTAAAGCGGTGTTCGATAACGTGACCATCAAATATCTCGGCAAATAGAGCGGCTGAATGCTCAGCCGCTCTGTTCCACACTATGGATAAATCGTTCAAAATCAGGCAGTTGCTCCTCAATCATTTCCTCCAAAATCTCCACCTGTACCGCCTGATAATCGTGCATAGCGATATTACGGAAGCCGATCATCGCTTTCAGACTGGCGCTTAGATCACGCTCGATGATGCCAGCGCGTAGCAGCAGATCGAATGCGTCGCGTGTGCTCTGGGGGATGCCTAGCTTTTGCTCGGAGATCAGATGCATTGCGAGATCAAGGCAGCCCTCACAGGCACGCTGTAGATTAAGAATGATCGAGTCCTGCCGGGTCAGATTGTATAGATTTTCTGTATCATCCGCGTATTCTTCCTTGATGCGGTTCACACAGTGCCGGATCGTGGCGGCTTTATTGAAGACGATATCGCGATTCATTGCAGGTGTTCCTCCTTTTTGCCATGCTGCAAGGATGGGCTCACGCCAGTCGCCAAGCAGCGCATAGTCACGGTAAGCCTGTAGCCAGGCAAGCTGTGCTGGCATGTGGTCATGCTCATACAAAATATGTCCGGTCGTAACAATTTGCAATTGAAAGACCGTACTGGATTTCTCAAAATCGATCAGATCAACATCTCGCTTCACCAGCTCAGCTAGCTCCTGTGCAATGCGAAAGCGGCGGTAGCTAGTAAGAGGGGGAGCTTGCGATTCAGCGATATACGCAATATCCACATCACTGTCCGCACGAAGCTCTCCACGCGCAGCCGAGCCAAGCAAAATAATAATCTCGGCTGCACAATGCTGGCGAATATGCTCGATGATCGACTGTTGCTGCGCGGCAGTAAGCTGCATGGCGTTTCTCCTTGAATGTACTCGATTGCTTGAATGTCGTGGATATAGACGATGTATTGCTTGCTATGCATAGGGCTTTTTATGTAAGGCTACTGAATCTATAGGTTTGCGTTGATCATGATACCAGACTCATCACTCCAAACGAGATAGCAGCAATAAAACCAGACAGCAGTAACAAAAATAGCAATTTTAACAACTATATCACACTTCCATGCTAGTCTGGTAAAAGGCGTTACACCAGAATGGAGGAACGACATTGGAGCAATGGACAACAAACGGAAAGCACACCCGAGCCTGGTTGCTGTATGACTGGGCGAATTCAGCGTATGCAACGACCGTACTGGCTGCGGTGCTGCCGATCTTTTATAGCTCGGTTGCTGCGGCTACGCTACATCCAGAGACAGCAGCTTCGTATCTAGGCTATACGCATGCGGCTGGCATGCTCTGTGTGGCATTGCTATCGCCCCTGCTGGGAGCGGTATCCGATCTTGCCGGAAATAAGGGAAGATTCTTATTTGGCTTTTCGCTGCTCGGTATTGTGGCGACGGTATTATTTAGCACGATTGGACGCGGAGACTGGCTGCTCGCTTCAGCGTTGCTCGTTTTATCGACGATTGGGTTTGCAGGTAGTAATGCTTTTTATGATGCATTATTGCCGGATATGGTGCCGCCCGGTCAGCGGGAGCGTGTATCTGCTCAGGGCTATGCGTACGGTTATGTAGGCGGCGGAATCATGCTGGCGCTCAATCTGATGATGATCCAGCAGCCGCACTGGTTTGGACTGGACAGTACGCTTGCCGGTACACGGCTTGCTTTTATAACGGTAGGTGTCTGGTGGCTCGTATTCGCAATTCCACTTTTTCGGATCAGTGGAGCATGGGGGAAGCCTGCACATTATCGTTCCTCACAGGGCAATACTTCATCTGCATTAGCAGGTAAGCGTCTGCGTGAGCTGATTCGTCCGGGCATGCGCAATGTGCTCAATGGCTTTCGTACATTGCCACGTTATCCGCAACTGGCACGCTTGCTGCTTTCATTCTGGTTTTTTAATGATGGTATTAATACGATTATTTTGATGGCAACGGTATACGGGACAGCGATCGGAATTGGCATGACCGACCTGCTGGTGGCACTGCTCATCACGCAGTTTATCGGGTTTCCCAGTACATTATTATTTGGCAAGCTCGGCACGGTATACGGTGCTAAGCGTCCGCTGCTAGTATCGCTCGCGGTATATTTGCTAATCGTAGCGCTTGGTTATTTTATGACGTCATCGTGGCAATTTTATGTGCTTGCCTCGATGGTCGGTCTTGTACAGGGAGGTAGTCAGTCCCTGGCACGCGCATTGTTCAGTGATCTGATTCCTGCTGCACGAACCGGTGAATATTTTGGCTTGATCAATGTAACAGGGAAATTCGCATCGATCTTCGGCCCTTTTTTATTCGGGCTGGTAGGGCAGTTGACCGGCTCGGTACGTCTGGGCATTTTATCGCTCGTGCTGTTTTTTGTCGTCGGCATCGTAATGCTTTGCACGGTAAATGTAGAGATTGGACGCAGGCAGGCGATGCAGCCAGTAAGGGCTACGGATAAATAAAGAGCTTCTATATGAAAGGCAATATACTTATTAGATGCAATTCACCTATATAAATGCAATATAGCTATACCCTTCATGCATCAGCATATGCAATCGCTCCCTGTCGGAGCATCCGCAGCACATTCATTCCAAGCTATTGCATAGGGTTAGCGTATAAAAGTGCAGCAGGGGTTGGTACACTATCCCCTTTTCGCTTATGATAAAGAAAGCTGTATCTGCTGCTGCTGACACTAGCAGATGCAATCAGGCTTACTGACGGGTGAAAGGGGTAGTGAGAGCATGACATTTACATTACAGGAAGCAACGATAGAGCAGCTTCAACAATGGATGGAGGAAGGCAAGGAATCAGCGGTGTCGCTGACGATCCAATATATGCAGCGGATTGCCGATGTGGATCAATCGGGTCCAGGCCTGCGAGCGGTAATTGAGCTGAATCCCGATGCGATCTACATCGCCGAAAGGCTCGATCAGGAGCGCGCAGCCGGACAATTGCGAGGACCGCTCCACGGTATTCCGGTATTGATCAAGGACAATATCAATACAGCGGATCATATGCATACAAGCGCGGGATCACTTGCGCTGGCGGATTCGTTTGCACCACAGGATGCCCATCTGGTGCAGCGGTTACGTCAGGCAGGTGCTGTTATTTTAGGCAAAACGAATCTGACGGAAATGGCTAACTTTATGTCTTCGCATATGAAAAACGGCTATAGCGCTCGCGGAGGACAGACGCTCAATCCGTATGGGCCGGGTCAACTTGACGTGGGCGGCTCCAGCTCAGGTTCGGGTGCAGCAGTAGCAGCGAATCTATGTGCTGTTGCTGTCGGTACGGAAACATCAGGCTCTATTCTAAATCCGGCTTCAAATAATAGTCTGGTTGGCATCAAGCCGACGGTTGGACTGATCAGTCGTACCGGCATCATTCCCATTACATACTCACAGGATACGGCGGGGCCGATGGCTCGTACAGTGCAGGATGCGGCTGTGCTGCTTAGTGTGCTGGCAGGCAGTGATGAGCGCGATGTCGCTACGTTATCGCAGCCGGCAGAACTGCCGGATTATACCGCCTATCTATCTCAAGATGGACTGCGTGGTGCTCGCATCGGGATCAATCGCGCCTTGCTGGACGAATATAATGAAGAAGAACTGGCGATCATGGAGGCTTCGATCGAAGCGATGCGTCATGCAGGAGCGATTATTGTAGAAGGTGCGGACTTAGCGCATACAGCAGGTGCGAGCTTTGACGTATTGCTGTATGAATTCAAGTCCGCGCTCAATCGATATCTGTCTACATTGGGCCCCCATGCTCATGTGCGCACACTGAAAGACATGATTGATTTTAACCATTTGCATCATCGTGATGCGCTTCGCTATGGTCAGGATGTGCTGTTAAAGGCTGAATATGAAACATCGGGCACGCTCACGGAGTCGGAATATATTCATGCTCGTCTGCGTCTGGGTATACAAGCGCGGGCAGAAGGTATCGATCATGTACTACAGACACACCGTCTGGATGCGATCTTCAGCCCCGGCTTTACCGACACACCAGCAACAGTAGGCTATCCCGCGATTATGGTTCCAGCGGGCTATCGTCGCAATGGTATGCCGTTTGGCATCAGCTTTATGGGCACAGCCTACAGTGAGCCGATATTGCTACGTATCGCTTACGCGTTCGAACAGGTTGTACCCGCACGACGCAGTCCGCTGTTATAAAGGTACTACATGATCAGAACTGCTGCGTAAGTGGGGCATATTATCGATCTATATGTCCAACCTACCTAGCCCCATTATTTTTAGGCTCTGCCTGCTGCATATGGATTGCAGTGAGCAGGGCTTTTGTCTATGTTGGCGATGAAACGGTATGAAGTTTATTTTGAAGCCGTAATGATGGAAATGAAGGAGTAAAATATAGAGGACTACAAGCACATTCCGCTCCGATCCTTATACGCTATACTTTCATGACTTTTAGGACATGAAAGCTCAGATGTCAATTGATATAAAACGATAACACGATGGCACTGTTACCTATTCTTAAACCTGTAGTAGAAGAGGTTGCAGGTACAACACGCTAAACGACAAAGCTTGCAGTAGTTGTTGTCGAATAAGCTGGCAATCCCCACAGAGACCCGGTAGATTCGCATAGCCACATCTATTGTATAGTATGGATAGGCATGTGAATCGGCGATACATAGAGACTCCTATGTAACGGTCTGGAGAAGGTTATTTCGCAGGATAATAACAGACAATTTATGTCGACGTATAACAATAACGATGTGCTGGTTCTCTTTGAATCGAGCATCAATTGCAAGGCATCCGAGCTTATTCTACATTAGCTTCCGCGCTTCGATATTGTATTTAGCTGCTCTATACGTTATATGCAGCATGAGCGTGGGCGTACATAGATGGAGTGCATTCGTCTTATAGTCTGAGAATGAGGCTTCATTATATTGAACGATCATCAATTCGAGTACAGTGGTGAACACTGTATTGTTATGTTGCCTGGCTGTGCAATCCTGATTCAGCTCTTACTTATGTAAAACAAGCCTATTGTATATTTTGAAGTAGAACAGATGTTTATACAAACGTTATTCAATTCATTGCATAGGCACGGACTTGGGATCCTACAAAGATTCGACAGCAAAAAGTGGGAGTGGAAATGCAAATTGTGGAAATCTAACGTGATGTAGTTGTATTCCGGATAATGTAGAAGCCCTTTTATGTGTGAAAAACAGAAAAAATATTAACTAAATAAGGTAAAATTATAGACATTTTACGATTTATGGGACTTTGGCAGGGTTTCCGATTTGGAGCATTGACTAATGAACAGCGATGAAACATGATAGACGTATGCTCTTTCATATTCCAGTATATGTATTTTTATACCAATAAAAAGAATATGAAGCAGAGTAGCATATACATTTTTATTTGCCATGTAAACATGCTTGCTTGAACTGATTCTCTCGTATGTAGAAACTATTTTGAAGGAGGAATTAGAATGCAGCAGTCCGGTGTTTCTGCCCAGCAAATAATTCAAATGATTAGTGACGTGAAGGAAGACCCCGCTTGTTTGACTAAACTTGGTCCGGAATCGGATATTATTCATGATGCCGGTCTGGACTCCCTCCAGTTGATCCATTTTATCCTGCGTATTGAAGATGAGTACGATGTAGAAATCGATTTTGAAGAATTTGATATGGACCATCTGGGATCGATTTCCGGTTTCTGTAACTTTGTCAATCAGGCAAAGACTGACGATACGATTCAAACGATGGAAGCTTAGAACTTACATATAATGTAAGTTCGCAATTGTATAGTAGACAGTTTAGAACACATACTCGGAGGCAGCAGGCGTCATGCACACTACATGTCGTAGGCTGCTTTTCATCATTGTGGTCACATGATGCGAATATCGGCAATCGTGACCCATCCCATGATGTGTAGTTTTAGCTTTTTTAACGGGATAGATAGGTGTCGGAACTGAATAGGAATGCAGGAATTACCAGCCTTTCAAATTGACGAAAGAGGTGTTATGCATGCAGCCAAGAAGTGAAGTCACGATTGACCGTGAAGCATTTAAGCTCATCAAGCGCACAATTCGCAATGCCGCTGTATCCTACCGTAACAAAATGAAAGACCCGACCTATAAAACAGAATTACCGCAGTCGCTCGGAATTAAATTGACGAACCGCTGTAATCTTCGTTGTACACACTGCTTCCAGTGGAATGAGGACGGCTACCATCATCAGATGGATAAAGCCGAGCAAAATATGGACCTTGATCCAGCGATCTTCAAGCAGTTGCTGGACGATACGAAAGCGGTTAAATCACGCCTGTATCTGTGGGGCGGCGAGCCGATGTTCCATCGTCAATTCAGCGAAATTCTGGGACATATCCAAAATGATCGCCGCGAGATGACGATCTGTACGAACGGTCTGCTCATTAACAAGCATCTGGATCAAATTCTGGATCTGTCCGAAAATCTGGAGCTGCTCATTGCCGTTGAAGGCTTTGAAAAAGAGCATGATCTGATTCGTGGTAAAGGCACCTTTAAGAAAACGATGGCTGAAATCGATCGTCTGGTCGAGCTGCGTGAGCAAGGGCTGTACAAAGGTCGCATTTCGGTGCATGCCGTTATCAATGATAATATGATCGGTCGTATGACCGAGCTGCTGGAGTTTTTCGAGTCGAAAAAGCTGGATCTCGTAATGCTCTGCTTCCCGTGGTACATTTCCCGCGAAACGTCGGTGAAGATGGATCATTATTTTACCGAAAAATTTAGCTGGCTACGTCAGCTAGATGAACGTCATATTAGTAGCTGGCACGCGTTTAAATACAAAATCAACCCGAATAACATGGAAGCGCTCATGAATGATCTGAACGCGATCAATGAACGCGTATGGAAAATCCGCATTCGTTATCAGCCAGGTCTGGATTACGATGAGATCGATAAGTTCATTCATGGTGAGGAAATGACCAGCCGTTGCTCCAATAACTGTCTGGCACTCACTTCGCGTACCGATATCATTCCTGATGGTAGTGTGCTGCCATGTAAGTTTTTCTCTGAATTTACCGTCGGCAATTTGAAAAATAAAAGCCTGCGCGATATCTGGGATTCGGAGGAGTACGATAAGATTCGGCAGACGATCAATGAAGGCGGGCTGACGCCAGCTTGCTCGAAGTGTAGCGTTCTGTATTTGCATGGTGCGAGCGGATTACAATCGCTGAATTATATCTGATGGGAAGGGGCGAAGAAAAGATGAGTCAAAGCGATAAACAGCTCGTGTCGCTCGATATTAACGTACTCGGTCTGCCGCCTGAAGAAGTGCAGGATATTATCAATTCTGTACAGGTTCCTGAAGATGGAGAGATTGTTGTTGCCGATCTGCTGCAAATTATGGAGGATCGGGTAGTGATCAACCATTGCTTTTACGGTGTCGTGAGCGGCATGCTGAATCAGAAGGGCATGACGCTGGAGGAATCGGACATTTATATGCTGTGCAACGGTACCTATATGGCCTATAACGGGCAATACGATACATTTGGACAATGTCCGATGGTGCATATGCTGAAGGAGCTGGAGCAGCATACCGATATCGGTGTCCATTACCACATTGTGGATCAAGATGCGCGCGATCGGGCAGCGATTTTGCGAGACTGGTATGAAGTGCTGAATAGTGGACAGACATTGCTGCTGCATATGGAAACGTCAAATCTAGTTTACAACCAGCTCTATGTGGAAAGCCCGGGTAAAGGTCATGTGATCCAGCTATATGGTCTGCATGCTGAGGAAAATGTAGCGCATATTGCGGACTTCTATTTACTCGACAAAGCAGGTCAGGTGCTAGGATACAATGGTACAATTCCGCTGTCTGAGCTGCTGGACGGTGTAGTGGAATATGCGTATATGTCCAACGATGTAGAGCAGGTTGTGAAGCCAGAGCAATTAATGCGCGCCTGTTCCGAACATGCTGCCGAATTTCTTGCAGGCGGCGTGAATATGAACGGTGAAGCGTTAGGAATGGCGGCGTATCGCCGTTTGAACGCTCAACTGGCATCGATGCAGGAGTTAAGCGACAAGGAATTTGAAGCAACCTGCGCACTGATCTATTATCATCTGCGGATTGAAAGTCTGATGCATATGCTACGGTATACGACGCAATTTGTCACCGATCATGAGGAACTACTGGGTGAAGATGGACCATATCTGCGTAGCGGTATGGAGCAGGTGCATGACACAGCACGTCGTCAACTGATGATGCTGTACAAAATGGGCATTCGCCGTGATCGTGCATCACTGGATCGTTATCTGGCTGGTAATGATCGCATGCTGGACGAGTACGAAGTGCAACTGGAAAAGCTGCAGTACGCCGCTGGTCGGGTTAGCATGTTATCGCCGTCTTGATCATATGAGCCTGTAACGTGTCCGCATCGTGATGCATTGCCAGGATGTCACAAACTATCGTATAAACCAACGGTCGACTGTCCGCAGCTATGCGGGCAGTCATCCTATTTCGAAGAAGGGTAGGGATCATCATGCGTGAATCCATGTCCGAAGCTGGTGAGCCAGCCGTGCTACATATGGGAACGTTTGAAGCCGAGCTGCACTGGCGCGAACATAATCTTGCTACACTACCTGCATTACCTGACAAAGAAGCCGAGCGAATCGTAACAGCTATGGATGAGCTGTTATTTGCTTTTTGTAAGCCCGGTGATCTGCTGTTAACACGATATGCGATGGAGCCCTGTCAGCGTGATTATACCGCTGCACTCGGATTCGATTTTACAGCTTCACGTACCGATCTGGAGCAGCCCGTACGAGCGAATCTGAATGCAGTCTCACAGCCGGTGCATACCGGTGGACAACTGCTGCAGCAGAGTCATACGACGGAGCAGCCGATGTCTGTTTTTCGTTTGCTCTATGAGCATGGTCAGGCCATCGCAGATCAATTGCCTATTGCAGGCACTATTTTGTCTCCATTTGCCTGGGTTCCATACATTAGCGAAAGCAGTCAGCGATTCGGCATTCAGGCAAGGCAGCCACTGCTGGAAACGGTGCGAGCCGTAAATACAAAGCATTATTCCGCTCAAATGAAAGAGCGTCTGGAGCTTGCCAATCCAGGCGTGCTCGTACGTAGCGCAGCCGAATTGGAGCAGGTTGGCGCGAATTTGTTACAGGATGGCACCTTTATGATCAAAGACAATTATGGCGTGTCCGGCAAAGGTAACCTGCATATTGACTCTCCGGCTCTGCTCCAGCGCATTGTTGCCAGTATTCGCAAGCAGGAGCAGAAGGGGCGCAATGTGCAGTTTGTGCTGGAGCGCTATTCGCATAAGGAACGTGATTTCTCCTGCCAGTTCCATATTACCGAGCAGGGCGATATCGATATTTTATCTGTGCAATGGCTTGCCAATTCCCAGTTTGCCTACCGTGAATCCTTATCACCGGATATTCAGTTCATGGATCGGCTGGAGAATAGCGCCTATTTTGATACGATGATGGACATTGGACGTCTGCTCTATCGGGATGGCTATTTTGGGCATGTGTGCATCGACTCCATGACACTGATGGATGGTAGCATTGAGCCGATGGTTGAGATCAACGCACGCAAATCGATGAGCCTGATCAAAAACAGCATCGATCGCTATCTGCGCCAGTATGGACTTGTCGGTAACATGACCAACTACACCGTCTCCCATGATGGCAGCTTCACCTATGAGCAATTACTGATTGAGCTACAGCATCGTGGTCTGTTATTTTTGCCTGAACGCGGCGGCGGTATTCTGCCACTCACCTCGGCAGCCTGGTCTGTCAATCACCGTGATGCCCCCATCGGTAGCAAGCATAAAGGTAGATTATACCTATCTGCCGTAGCAGCCGACGAACAGGGCAAGCGCGAGCTGTTGAACGGGCTTGAAGAAGTACTGGAGCAACACGGCGTCAGCGTATTGAATTGATGGAAGTTAAACGAGCTCACTGTGTATCCGCTCATTTCGAATGATCCCTATGCTTGCACGTATTCGTACGGGCGTCATTGAATGTTTCCCAATAAGTATCTTTCAACCATGCTCGTACTCATCTTTATATTCCAGGGAGGGAAGAACAGATGACGGTAACGATTTTATGCTCAGGCTTTGGACTGGGCTTTTATACACCCGGCCTGCTCGTTGAAGCAGGTTTGAAGCGTCAGGGCATCGCAACCGAGGTGCTTGTTTTTGAAAATGTGATGGGCGATGCTCAGCGTGGTCGCGTCGATCATAGTCGCCGAGCTTATCATGACGACTTTTCCGTAGCGCTGATGTCCCAGCGCATTCCGCAGGATATTCGTAAAAGTATGGACCCCGAGCAGGTGAGCCGGTTGCTGAGTAACTGGCAAGCGGAGGGAAGACGCCATTTTATCTGTTTATCCGGGCACTGGATCTACGTGCTGGAACTGTATCGCGAGCAGATCGGCGAGTCACTGGAAGTGGATTTGCTCTATCTGGATGCGATCGATTCTCCTTCATGGAAAAATGTAAAACGCCGCATCGATAAGCTGGAGGAACGCTATCGCGAAGTATGGCTATTCGGTCATGGAGAGCAACCGATGACTACGTATATTGATATTGCTGGCTCCGATCCGGTGCAGCCGTATGAACAGCGGGAAAAGCGGCTGTTGGTGCATGGCGGCGGCTGGGGCATGGGCACGTATCGCGAGCATCTGGATCATCTGCACCATGCGGGATATGCGCTGGATATCGTGCTGTATGAAGGGGATGCACCGGGCACGACCGAGCAGGGACAGCGCTATTACCGGATGGACCCCGAATGGCGTACATGGCAGCGCAATAGTGAAGGCAAGCATACCTTTCCGCCATTTGCCCGAGTCCTTCCAGGTGAGTCCGAACGTTATGAGCTTCATCCCGACTACCATATGCTCTGTGAGATTGAGCGCCGGGTGAAGGCGATTGTGAGTAAGCCGGGCGGTGGTACACTGGCGGATTCCTTTGCTTCCGGTACGCCGGTCATTTTTTTAGACCCGTTTGGGGAGCATGAGCAGCGGAATGCCGAGCTGTGGGAGCAGTATGGCTATGGTATTACGTATGATCGCTGGATGAGTGAGTATGGCGGCGGCACGGATATTTTGGAGCAACTGCATCATAATCTGCTGGCAGGGCGGCAGGAGCTGACCACGTATCCAGAGCAATATGCCGCACGATATACACAGTCCAGCGAGCAGATAGCAGGGGAGGCAGGGCTATGAATTCCTCAGCGAGGATTATCCCCTTTCCAGTCGATCGGGCTGCCCAGGAGCATTCACTTGAATGGCGTCCGGTGCGCATGGGCATTGTGGGTTGCTCCGGTATCGTTCCTCGAGCTGTGCTGGAGCCGGCTGTTCATGTGGACGGATTGGATATTCATGGGGTTGCCAATCGTACCTATGCCAAAGCGCAAAAAATGGGCGAACAATACGGGATTCCGGTCATTTACGATACGCTGGAGGAATTGCTTGCTGACCCGCTGCTGGATGCCGTCTATATCGGGCTTGGTAACGCACTGCATGCTGACTGGATTGTCCGTGCGCTGGAAGCAGGTAAGCATGTGCTGGTTGAGAAGCCATTATGTCTGGAAGCCGATCAGCTACCAGCGCTGGAGCAGGCTGCCACAAAGCGCGGACTGCTGCTATCTGAAGCGATGATGGTCGCTCATCATCCGTGGCAGCAGGCGATTCGAAGCCTGGTAACCAGCGGTGAATATGGCAAGCTGCTGCGTACTTCGACACGGATTACGATTCCTGCACGCAATGATCATCTGGATAATTATCGTAGTCGCGCTGAAGAAGGCGGTGGCTGCTGGTGGGATCTGGGCTGCTACTGGCTACAATTTGTCCAGCAGATCAGTGGGGAGGAGAGCCTATCACGCTTCGCGATCAAGGGATCGTCGGAGTTTGACGGACCGAATGGATGTGATTGGACATTTGAAGCAGAGGCTACCGCTGACGATGGATTGGTTGCTTCGGCGATGTTATCCTTTCAGCAGCCATACGCCTGTCGTCATGTGCTGCATTTTGAGCAGGCGATTGTAACGATTCCCGATGTATTTCGCTGCAATCTTGGCTTTTATAAAATGAAGCTAAAGATCGTGCTGCTCAAGGATGGTGAAGAGATCGGTGAGGCTAAACAGCATGTATTTGAGCCGATGAACTATTATGTGAATCAGCTACGTGCATTCACAGAGCAGGTACGGCAGCAGCATAGCCTCCATAATGAGCAGCCTGTTATCGATCACGGACTGGAGCAAGCGATGGAACGTATTCGAGTGCTGGACAATGTGTATCGTGATGCCCGATCAGGCTTGCTACAGCATTAACAAGTACCTGCATCATATTTATATTTGCATTCGTCTAAAAAAGAAAAAGCCCGCTCTGTCCTTCACGGGGACTGTTCCCCATCCGAAAGGCAGCAAGCGGGCTTTTCTTTTATTGTTTTATTTTATTGCTTTAATAGTAGTGCTTTGATAGTAGTCAATGCTTCCATGACCCACACCAGACTACGTTACAGTATGGATGCATTACTCCGCATCCACAGGCAACAATTCACGCCAGTCCACCATAATTAACGGACGCGGACCAAACGAGGCAGAACTGCATACAGCAAGCTTATATTCACGATCCACATTAATCTTGCGGAAAAAGCACGTCTGCTCACAATGATCATCCCAGCCGCCGGAGGAATCCTCATCCGGGTCGGGCGCCGCCAATCTTGCCATATCCGGCTCGATCAATTCGATAGCAAACGAATCCAGCGGAATGGAAAGACCTTTGCCTACAAACTTGATATAACTTTCCTTTAATGTCCAGAGCGTGTAAAATAATTGAAGCCGCTCTTCTTCTGCCGTGCTCATAAGTAGCCTGTATTCAGAAGCGGTAAAAAAGCGTTCGGCAATAGCAAAGTCGATTGGGCGTATCTTTTCGATATCCACGCCAACGGGAGCCTTCCCATCGGCACAGATGATCCAGTCACCTGCGTGTGACAGATTAAAATGAATATCGGTGTGCTCACTCAGATATGGCTTGCCATAGCTGGTTTTGCTAAATGTCAGTGTATCCGAGGGAAGCTCATATCGTTCCTTCAACACATGCATAACCAACAATTCGCCGAGCAGGCTGCGCTGAGCATCCTGCTGCCGCTGAAAACGTAGAGATTGCTCGCGGCGTTCTTCAGAGACCGCTGCACGAAGCTGTTCCATCGTCTCCTCGGACAACAGTTCAGGCACATAGACACCAGTTATATTAATCAATACAGAGATCCTCACTTTCAATAACTGACTCTAGCTATGATGATTACGGCTTATTCAGGTCATCATCCTGCCAGAGCTTCTACTCATATATTGACGAATATTAAAAACGCCGTCAATACGACCAGATAGCTAAAATTAAAATATCTTATATTAGCGATTTCTAATACGAAGTTAGACATACATTGCAGGCACAAGCTGATATAATAAAGACAGCATTTGTGTTGTACGTTTTGCACATTGAAGCAGGAGGGAATACGTTGTCAGAAATTAAGCATTTACCATTTCAAACAGAAGATCACTACTATGTACAGATGATACCAGACATTCAATTCGCTCGTTTTCCAAATGGAGCTACTCTTCATATGAACATTTTGCGTCCGCAGTCTCATCTTCCGCTACCGCTTATTGTATGGGTAGTTGGAGGGGCATGGTTGGAGGCGGACTATCATAAACATGTACCGATGATCTCCTCGATCGCGAGTCAGGGCTATGTCGTAGCATGTATTCAATATCGTACCGTCAACCGTGCTCCTTTCCCAGCACCACTGCAAGATGTGAAAACCGCGATTCGTTTTTTGCGAGCACATGCCGATGAATATGGCATTGACGCAGAGCATGTTGGGATATGGGGCCATTCGGCAGGTGGTCATCTGGCTGCACTGGCAGGTGTGACCAGTGATCAATCCGAATGGGATGAACAAGGACCATGGTCAGGCTATTCCAGCCGCGTTAGCGCTGTTGTTGATTTTTGTGGACCGACCGATGTGGTTGCTGATTTTCAATCGGACTACGTGCAGCCTGTCATTTCATTGCTACTGGGCGGACCGCAGCAGGATAAATTGGACAATGCAGCACTGGCTAATCCGGTAACGCATATTCGTGCGAATGCTGCTCAACAAGGCGTATTACCACCATTTTTAATTGTGCATGGGGATGCCGATGAGGTGGTTCCATTGCGTCAAAGTCAGTTCCTGTACGATGCGCTGCATGAAGCAGGCTCGGAAGTGACCTTTTATGTACTGGAAGGTGTAGAGCACAGCGTCGCAGGTCTAATGACCCGAATCGATGTGATGGAAGCAGTCACGGACTTCTTCGCTGTTCATCTAAAAGGCTCCTGATCATAAAGTGAAACGATGCTTTACGATCAAGATCTTCAGGCTACGATATAGCTAACGATACATCAACCGGTGAATCGACCGGTAGGGACGGAATAATCATTGCAATTACCCCGCGTAAGACGCCAAACGTTGTGATGAGGGGGACAAACATTTGGATAAGCACGACGACTATAATATTCTCCATAATCTCATTGCTGGTAGCGGTGTATACCGTCCGCTTTTTGAGCATCATCCTGATGCAATCTATGTGATGGATATGGAGGGGAATTATGTCTATACCAATCCGGCTGTATTACGTATGACAGGCTATACGCCGGAGGAATTATTAACCATCGATAAAAGTCAGATTTTCGGGAAAGATCGTTTGTATTTCCGATCGCCTTATTTTAATCAGGTGATACGCGGGGAATCGGTTCAGTTTGAAACGGAAATCTATCATAAACAGGGACATACGCTATACCTGGATGTTACGTATACACCGGTTGCCAAAGAGGAGCAGATCGTTGGTATTTTTGGTGCTGCGAAGGATATTACCGCGCGTAAGCTGGCAGACGAGCAGCTTCGCAAAAGCGAGGAGCGTCTTACACTTGCGCAGGATATCGGCGGATTCGGCTGCTGGGACTGGAATATGGATACAGACGAGCTAATCTGTACACCAAAGTTTTTTGAAATTATTCATATGGATCAGGAAGCACCTACGCTGCTCTATCGGCGTTTCCTATCGCGTATTCATCCGAATGATCGTACCCGGGTGAGTGATGGCTTTCGCCGGATGCTGACCGACGGCAGTATTCATTTAGAATGTCAGCTATTGGATAGTGCACATCCGGTGAAGACGATTGCGATTCGCGGTCGTGTGCTTGCTGATGATGGCGTGCAAGAACGGAGAATGATTGGCACTGTCCAGGATATTACGGAGCAACGCTTGCTGGAAGACCTTATACGTGAGAGTGAGCGTCAATATCGGATGCTGTCCGAAAATACGATGGATCTGATCTCTACGCATACGGCGGATGATCAGCTACACTTTTTGTACGCATCGCCTTCGCTCACCCGCTTGCTCGGTTATGAGCCGGATGAAATGCTGGGACAAAGTGCGGTGGACTATTATCATCCTGAAGATCGTGCGGTCGTTCAGGTGTATATACAGTCGATTCTGTATGCGCGCGAGCAGCATACCGTCTGCTATCGTTTCCGGCATAAACAGGGACATTATGTCTGGCTGGAATCAAGCGGCACCCATGCCAGCGATGGAAGGGACGACACCTTTGGCACCATCGTCGCGGTATCGCGGGATGTATCCGATCGTAAATTTGCCGAGCAGCAGCTATTGGAAAGCGAGCAACGCTACAAATCGCTGGTCGAATACAATCCATCTGGCGTGTATTCATTTGATATGCAGGGGCGATTGTACAATCTGAATCCAGTTGCTGAAATTCAAAGCGGTTATGTGTTAGGGCACATCGGAGAGCTTCATTTTGTTGACCTGATTGATGCCAAGCACCAGCGGGATGCACAGCATCATTTTGACCGCGCTCGTATGGGCTTACCGCAAAATTATGAGACGACGCTTATCCAATCGAGCGGTAACCGCATGGAAGTGAATATTACGAATGTTCCGATTATTGTCGGTGGTCAAATTACCGGTGTATTCGGTATTGCGACCGACATTACCGAGAGCAAGCGTTATCTGGAGCAGATTCAGGCGCTTAGTGAGGAATACAATCTGATTCTTAGCTCCGTGTCTGAAGGGATTTTCGGAATTGATACGAACGGGCGAGGCATCTTTATTAATGAAGCAGCAGCACGCATGCTTCAGCTACCACGCGAGCAATTTATCGGCATGCCATTTCAGGAGGCGCTTGTTAATGCGCGAGCAGATGGCGAAGCGTATTTGCCAGGGCAAAATCCGGTGTATTTGACACTGGCAGACGGAGTATCCAGACAGGTAGTGGAGGAAGTGTTTTTCCGGCGTGATGGGTCCAGCTTTTTTGTCTCGTACCGGACGAATGCGTTGTTTGATCGCGGGCGTATTATTGGAGCGGTCATTGTGTTCAGTGATCGTACGAATGAGCGTGAGATTCTGGAAGCGAAGGAGATGGCGGAGCGGGCTGCTTATGCGAAGACGCAGTTTATCTCAACGATGAGCCATGAGCTACGTACCCCGATGAATGCGATCGTTGGCATGAGCGAGCTGATTCAGGACTCTCCACTGGATGAGGAACAGCGCTGGTATATGGATATTATCGTGCAAAATAGCCACGAGCTGGTGCGCATCATGGATGATATTACAGATGTGAACCGTCTGGAAAATGGTCATGTGGAGCTGGAAGAGCATGACTTCAACCTGTATGAGTTAATGGATTCCGTCTATCATCTCTTTTTGCCACCCGCACAGAGTAAGCAGATCGAGCTAGCGTTACAGATTCAGCAAGAAGTGCCGCTTATGGTAAACGGGGATATGCTGCGTCTGCGTCAGGTGCTCGTGAACATTATCGGCAATGCGATTAAGTTTACCGATCATGGACATGTAGAGATTGTGGTGGGTTTATCGCATCTGTCACGCGAGCATGGCATCGTGCTCGATTTCCGAATCGTGGATACCGGTATTGGCATTCCAGCGGATCGGCTGGATGAGCTGTTTCATTCATTTTCCCAGGTGCATCATGCGATGAATCGACATTATGGAGGAACCGGCTTAGGTCTGTTTATTAGCAAAAACCTGATCGAGCTGATGCGGGGAACGATTGGAGTCGAAAGCAGGGAGCATAGCGGCTCCACCTTCTATTTTACGTTACCATTCCAGTTGGCAGAACAAGAATGAAGCTAGATGTGGGGCTTACTGGCGACCCGCTATATGCTTTATCCCACTCTATACTCTTATACCATTGTGCTATATTCAAAAAACAAAACGCTCTGCGCGTCCTCCAGCGAGGAGCGTCAGAGCGTTTTGTTTTCATACATGATCTGGCAGAGCAAGGTAATGCATGAGCTGTTAAATTCAGCAATTACCTTGTTAGCAGAGGTTATGCAGGGAAAGGCTGAATCCGTGAATACCCATCCATCCGTCGATTAAATGGTAGCGTACATGATCGCAATCGTCTGTGGGCCGCAATGACTTGAAATAACACAGCCTGCCTCAGTAATCATAACCTGTCTGGCATTCGTCTGCTCGCGCAATACCGTTTGCATCATACGCGCTTCTTCTTCTGCAAAGGAATGCACGACGAAGATCACATCCTGGTCGATCCGATCCCGGTTAGCGACACAGTTCCGAAGCAGTTGCTCCGCTGCTTTATCACGCTTGCCGCGTATTTTGTAAGCAGGAGTGAGCGAGCCTTCCGGGGTCACCTTGATGACCGGACGAATTTTGAGCAGGCTGCCGATCAGATTTTGCATACCGGAGCAGCGACCACCCTTGTACAGATAGTCGAGCGAATCAATCGCAAACTCAGTCTCGATCCGCCCTCGAACCTGCTCCAGCATCGATACAATCTCGTCAACATGATGCCCGGAGCTTGCCGCATGCACCGCCTTCATGACGAGCAAGCCAATGGAGCTGGACAGATTAAGCGAATCCACTACCGTGACCGCGCCCTCTGGAAGCTCTTCTGCTGCAATGCGCGCATTGGCGAAGGTAGAGGATAGCGCAGAGGAGAGGCTAATATAAATAATAGAATGCCCTGCTTCCACCACCGGGGTGAACGCTTGCAGAAAGTCTGCGGGCGACGGTGCAGACGTTTTAGGCAACAGCCCTTCTCGGCTGACACGGTCATATAGCTCGCGTGGTGTAATATCCACACCATCACGATATACATCCTGACCAAAAGTCACATAAAGCGGAACGATTCCCACTTCATGCTCCTGTAGCCAGGAAGCAGGCAGATCACATGTACTATCTGCAAAAATACGAATGGAATTCATAATATTCTCCTGTCTTCTAGTTCATAAAATAAAGCGATAACGCAGATGGCGTTATTATACCACGACTTTTGTTCCATCAAAACATCATGCCTGAACCGCATCACTTCATCAATTGCTCACAAATGAAGCGTAGCTGATGCGTTATAATAAAACAGAGTGATGTTTAACCGTTAATTTGAACTTATACAGGAGGCAGATTATGCAACGCACGTATATTATTATTGCTTCAATCCTCGGTATGCTGGGAGTCGCCATCGGCGCATTTGGTTCCCATATCCTGGAGCCGATCATTGGATCGCGAATTGAAATATTCAAGACCGGGGTCGAGTATCATTTTGTACATGCGCTTGCCATTTTGCTAACCGCGGTCCTTGCAGGACAACTTGGTGAAACTGCAATGCTACGCTGGGCAGCACGGCTATTCGCTATCGGTGTTATCTTCTTCTCCGGTAGTCTGTATGTACTGTGCATTACAGGCGTTAAAGTGCTGGGTGCCATCACGCCAATCGGTGGCGTATGCTTTATCGCAGGCTGGATCTTACTGGCATGGAGTGCGGCGCGTACAGGTAAACGTGCCTGATGGGTCGCTACTCACTTCCATGTGAATGCACATAATCCATTCACAAAATCAACGTGCCAAAATAACGTACAAAAACGCCAGCCGGGATAGCCGACTGGCGTTTTATCGTGGATGCGCAATCCATGCTGTAACGGTTAAACAGTGAATTTAAAGTCACAGTCAACCGATTAACTTGTGGGTTCTAATTAAGTTTGTTGAAAGTCATCAATTTCATTGAGTTTGAAAGTGTAGACTTGCTTCTCGTCAACATGGTAGACACTGATCGTCTGATCCTCGTTATCGTATTTAAGAATACGACATGGAATCGACATGCGTTCTCCCCGACGATTGATGGTGACACGAACCAGTTGGCTGCTTGCGATATACATCGATAACCAGCTTCCCATATCGTCGTCGCTACTCTGTTGTGAAGAGGAATCGTTTGCTGCGGTTGTGTCGCTTAACGTGACGGTGGCTGTCGGTTGCGATGTTTGGGATGAATTGTTTTTTATCGAAGCTGGAATGTGTACAGCGCTCTGCAGCTTGCCTGCAGCTTTGATCGACTGTTCAATCCTGGCTCCCAATCTGATTCCGTTTACAACGCGAAAATCAGCCAGTTCGTGCTGGTTGTTCAGAATATCCAGCAGCTTTTGAAGGGCAACCGCATTGTTTTTTCCGGTAATCATGAGGTCGACGTTAAATAAAAATTCGGTGTCATCATTAGTCTGCTGCTTGTTCGTCATTTTCCCATCTCACTTACTTTTCGGATTATTGTAATGCTGTGTAAATAACCTATTTTTATAAACTATACCATCCAGGTGCATTTTTTCATAGGTCTATGGGTGCAGAATATGACAAATTTGTATATTCTATCGACAAATACCCGGCTATCTACACATTATACGATTCTTATTATTTATCGGATTATATTCCTATTTTATTAATCTTTCTTTAAGGAAATTTAACGCAAATTCGTCATATTTGAACATAAAAGCTACAGCCCTGGGAGCTGTAGCTTTTATAGTTCTAAAGACTTATAGAGTGGAGTGTGTTTAAGCCGTGTATACAGCTATATCCTGTTAACTGTGCATAATGACGAACTGTTCGAAATGGGTAAAAATGGATAAAATATTGATGTTCATCCAGACAGTATCACACCGCAACATATTAATAAAACTCGCTTAGTCTACAAACAGCTTAGGCAATTCTTCACTATAGGAGGGATAGACAATTCCCTTTTCCGTAATGATCGCTGTCACATATTCGCTCGGTGTCACATCAAATGCAGGATTGAACACTTTAATATCCTGCGGAGCCGTCCGCTTACCAAAGCTTACTGTCACTTCATCAGCGGTGCGCTCCTCGATCGGAATATCTGCTCCGGTAGCGGTAGCCAGATCGATCGTGGACAACGGGCAAGCTACATAGAATGGAATCCCATGCGCTTTGGCCAGTACTGCGACACTATACGTACCGATCTTATTCGCTACATCGCCGTTCGCTGCCACGCGGTCAGCACCAACGATGACTGCCTGAATCCAGCCTCTCGACATCACCATACCCGCCATATTATCGCAGAGCAGCGTCACATCAATCCCCGCCTGCTGCAATTCAAATGCTGTTAGACGTGCGCCTTGCAGTACCGGACGTGTCTCATCTGCATACACTTTAAGATGGATACCTTGCTCGTGAGCGAGATACATCGGTGCAAGGGCAGTGCCATATTTGGCAGTAGCAAGTCCGCCTGCATTGCAGTGTGTGAGTACGCCCATACCGTCCTTGAATAGCGGTAGCGCATGCTCACCGATCTGGCGGCATACTTGCTCATCCTCGGCATGAATCGCAATCGCTTCAGCAAGCAGTGCCTCATTGCGGCTATCTGTGCTGCCTGCTTGTTCTGCTAGCTGATGTGCTTTTTTGTTCATGCGATCCAGCGCCCAGAACAGATTGACCGCCGTTGGGCGGGATTGCGCCAGATAAGCAGAAACCTTGAGCACATGCTTCATCCAGGCAGCAGCATCCTCACCTTTATATTCCCAGGCACCGAGCACGACACCATAAGCGGCAGAAATCCCAATCGCCGGTGCTCCCCGTACCTTCATAGATTGAATTCCTTCAAATACTTGCTCCGCCGTAAACAGCTCCAGCATCACAATTTCCTCCGGCAACAAACGCTGATCCAGCATGAGCAACCGATCCTTTTCCCAGCGCAACGACAGCAGCGGCTCAAAAGGTGTCGTGCCAGACGTTTCAGTGATCGTGCGATTATCCATAGTGCGAATCACTCCTTGCATAATTAACAAATCGTTAAATTATACAATATCGGAAAAGCAGAATTTTGCCCAGCCTTTTTTGTAGTTCGGTGGTGTGGCACAGCGTTACAGTTGTCTGGAATTGGAAGGTCGGTTGTTTCGTGCGACAGGGCTACGGGTAAATGAAGGACAGAACAGCTTCACTTGTTAAAGACATTGATCAAATGTCAAAGGCATTCACCAAAAACTATTAAAGTGAGGGATTATCATTATGTCTAACGTTACAAACCAAAACTCAACACAAACCAAACGCATCGAAGAGCTGCTGAATCTGCAAGTAGCGAATCTTAACGTACTGTATGTTAAAATCCATAATTTTCACTGGTATGTAAAAGGTGAAAACTTCTATACACTGCACATCAAATTCGAAGAGCTGTATAACGAAGTAACGCTGAAAATGGACGAGATCGCTGAGCGTCTGCTGACACTGAAAGGTTCCCCAGCAGCAACGCTGAAAGAGTATCTGGAACTGGCAACTGTACAGGAAGCAAACGGTAGCGAAGATGCACGTACAATGGTACAAACGATCATCGAAGACTTCGCAACAGTAACGGAGCAATTCCAGGAAACAATCGAGCTGGCTGACGAGTCCGGTGACCAACCAACAGCAGATATGCTGATCGCGTTCAAAGCCGACCTGGAAAAACACATGTGGATGCTGCGTTCTTTCCTGGGCTAATCCAGCAAGGATCACACTTTCCATTCCATGTTCTTACGTTGAACAATATTCATACCAGGATATTAACCGCTGTCTGCCTTGTGCAGATGGCGGTTTTTTACATCCGAATCAGTTATAATAGAATACACATACAAGAATACATACAAGGTACAAGCATAAGTAGACGCATAAATGGAGTAGGAGCAAGAATAGATCGATTTACATAAGCATGCGTAATTATAATTCCCAGACGAGCAGGTATTATTTCAGCAGGTATCATTTTAGCAATTATCATTTCAAAGCCTGTCTCGTTACATACCCCACTGATCATTCATTTATATCGTTCTGTTATATGTAAGTCTGTGAACATTTCAACTGCTTGAACGGATCGAAGGAAACGGAGGCGATGAGATGAGACTGGAAGACGATGGCACTTTTATTGTAGAGGATGAGGATATTTCTGGAATCCTTTGTTATTTTGCTAAGGATGGGGTGCCGTTTGAGGACGGATTTCGCTTTGAGATGGAGTTGCAGGAAATGGTATTTTTCCCTGGTAGCATACATGTAGTTCAATTCCCCGAAGACCTGCTGCTACAGGATGAAGATGAAGACACAGATGAAGAAACCAGACAGGAGATTCGCACTCAAAATGAACAGTGGGAACAAGAGATTCGGCAGGCAATCTATAACGTGATCGGCTATGTAGAGGAAACGTCTTCTTAATAAATAAACAATAGAAGTATACAGCATATAATCACAATGAAGCCTGTTATCCAAACTATATCAATTCATCTATGGAGGCGATAGAATGAGACTGGAAGATGATGGTACTTTTGTTGTTGAGTATAGTGACTTTGAGTTCATCTTCTGTTGTTATTGTAGGGATATGTGGTTTCAAATGGAATGTCCTCCTTTTGAAGACGGATTTTTGTCCTTGATGAGGTCACAAGAGATCGTTCTGTTTCCAGGTAGTATACAGAGGGTACAATTGCCAAACATGAGAGTCCAATATGCAGATGATGATGCAGATGAAGAAATGAAGGAAAGCGCTCGTGCCAGCAATGAAAAGTGGAAACGAGAGTTTCTGAACGGTCTGTATGATGCAATCGGTTATATAGAGGAGGATAAGAAATGACAGATCACGAACCACGCACGATTGCACTTAAAGAATGGGCATCCGCCATTCAAGCGCTAGCAGAAGGCAAACAAATCCTATTGATGCGTAAAGGCGGCATTATCGAGGAGACACGTAGCTTCGAGCTGAAGGAGCGAGCCTTTTATCTGTACCCAACTTACGAGCATCAGCGCAGCGAGCTACTGAAGCCAGAGCATCGCCATTTCGTAGAGGAATCACTACAGCAGTGGTCGCCAGAACAGCAGACTGCCAGCATCCGTCTATACGCCGAAGTCACCGACGATCTGGAGATCACCAGTCAGGAAGAGCTAGATCGCTTGCGTGATCATCATATCTGGACAGACACCTTTGCTGAGGAACGTTTACGCTGGAAAAAGAAAAACCCGCTTCATGTGCTCGTCCTGCGGGTATATAGTATTGAACGGCCGGTGGATATCCCAGTAGAGGAGCAGTATATCGGCTGCAAATCGTGGATATCCATACCAAGTGGTCCGGTGACGAGCGAAATGACGCCGGTGCTGGACGCTGCGGAGTTTGAGGTCATGAGATCTGCTCTATTGCTATCGCTGCAAGAACAGAACATACCTAACCATAAGGCTTGACTGATCCCATCGGTCGGGCCTTTTATTTTTATACCTTAGTTATTCCGGTTCTTCTCCCTTCCAGGCTACCCATGCGATCTTAACTTTTTTGCAGACTGAAAGTAGAGGCAGATACAAATGCATCCGCACGGAACGTAGGGAAGGAAATAAGGGAAAAGGACGACTTTGGAGGTGCGGGAATCTTCATTCAATCTTAATCCAAAAGATTCCCGCGGCTCCACCCGAGTCCGTTCCCTTATTCCTTCCCGAAGTGGTGTACAAGCATCCCACCCTCAGTCCATACAAGGTTAAGATCACATGAAGACACCCCTCATTTCATTGCAGCATATTTCAAATTATTATAAAATAGCTTGAGAATCGTTGAGAATCAGTTTAGAATGGTTCTAAGAAGGATTTATTCTTAGACTTTATCTAAATCGCTGAACATTAGAGTTTTCTCTTTCCATATTGGATGTACCGGGTAGTCAGAGTGCTACCGCGTGGGAAAAGTCGGCCTGTATCGCTGCTTATCATCATTCGAGGAATATACGTAAACTACAATAAACTTCGTCAACTAGGAAAAGTCTGGAAAATATCTGCGAAAAAAGCAGTTATTTTTTTGCAGATGTGCCCGCTTTACTGGTATGATTTAAGCAGCAAAATGATTATGCGATTAATTCTGAAGCTGCTCGATAAACAATACATCAAAATTGTTATATTTAGCAGCTTACTTACTTATTTTGGAGGGACGTCTATTATGGCAACAAATTTCGTCATCGAAGGTCTGAAAGCAACAATCGACAACAAGGAAATCCTCAAAGGTGTTAACCTGTCCATGAAAGGTGGAGAAATCCACGCAATCATGGGACCAAACGGTACGGGTAAAAGTACACTGGCTTCCGCACTGATGGGTCACCCAAAATATGAAGTAACTGAAGGTGTAGTAACACTGGACGGCGAAGACGTGCTGGAAATGGAAGTAGACGAGCGCGCACGCGCAGGTCTGTTCCTGGCGATGCAATACCCGAGCGAAATCAGTGGCGTAACCAACTCCGACTTCCTGCGTAGTGCAATTAACGCGCGTCGTGAAGAAGGCAAGGAAATCTCCCTGATCAAGTTCATTCGTCAAATGGAAGGCAGCATGAAGGAACTGGACATGAATCCTGAATTTGCACACCGTTACCTGAACGAAGGCTTCTCCGGTGGTGAGAAGAAACGTAACGAAATTCTGCAAATGCTGATGCTGGATCCAAAAATTGTAATTCTTGATGAAATCGACTCCGGTCTGGATATCGATGCACTGAGAATTGTTGCGGATGGCGTGAACAAAATGCGTAGCGAAGATCGCGGCTTCCTGATCATCACTCACTACCAGCGTCTCCTGAACTACATTACGCCTGACTACGTACACGTTATGATGCAAGGCCGCATCGTGAAATCCGGCGGTCCTGAACTGGCTGCCCGTCTGGAAGCAGAAGGCTACGACTGGGTAAAAGAAGAGCTCGGTATTACAGACGAGACTGTAGGCCAGGAACAAGAAGCGTAAATAACGGTACGGAAGGAGCAAGAGCATAATGACATTGCAGACGATACTTCCGCTCAGCGCGGAAGCACTGAAATCACTATCCCAGCAAAAAAACGAACCGGCATGGCTGACTGAAAGCCGTTTGAACGCACTTGAACTGGCTTCTCGTCTTGAACTGCCAAAACCGGAAAAAACGAAAATCGATAAATGGAATCTGTCTGACTACGGCACCTACCAACCAGCGACGCGTGTAGCCTCGCTGCAAGAGTTGCCGGAAGCGGTTCGTGTACTTTTGAAGGAAGAAGAGACGGCGAATCTGCTCGTTCAAAAGGATTCCGGTGTGGTATATAGTAACCTGTCTGACGAGCTGAAAGCACAGGGCGTTATTTTCACGGATCTGGAAACAGCAGCTCGCGAACATAGCGATCTGGTGCAAGCGCATCTGTCCAGCGTCGTAAAAAACGATGAGCACCAGCTTAGCGCATTGAACGCAGCACTGTGGACGGGCGGCGCATTCTTGTATGTACCGAAAAATGTAGAAGTGTCTATCCCTCTGCAAGCGATCTTCCTGACAGAGAACGCTGACGCAACCTTTGCGCCGCGTGTGCTTGTTATTGCGGACGTGAACAGCTCGGTGACGTATGTAGACAACTACATTTCTACAGGTGATGCAGAGCGTCTGCACAACGGTATCGTGGAGGTTATTGCGAAACCAGGCTCTAAAGTTCGCTATGCAACAGTTCACCAGCTTGGTCTGAACACAACAGACATGAGCTATCGTCGTGCGGTAACGGAAAATGATGCATCCATCGAATGGATCATCGGCGAAATGAACGATGGTAACACCGTAACAGATACATCGACAGTGCTGAAAGGAAACGGCTCGACTTCCGATGCGAAAATCATTGCAGTTGGTTCCGGTTCCCAGCGTCTGAACTATACAACACGCGCAATCCACTTTGGTAAAGATTCCACCAGCCAGATGACAACGCGAGCGGTTATGCGTGAAGAAGCGAATGCGATCATCAACGGTATTACCAAAATTGAGCATGGCGCGACTCGTTCTAACGGTGAGCAAGCGGAGAAAGTTCTGATGCTGAGCCCGAAAGCTCGTGGTGATGCGAACCCAATCCTGCTGATCGATGAGGATGACGTTATGGCAGGTCACGCGGCTTCGGTTGGACAGGTGAACCCTGAACAGGTGCATTATCTGATGTCCCGTGGTATCTCCCGTGCACAGGCAGAGCGACTGATCATTTATGGCTTCCTGGCTCCGGTCGTTTCTGACATTCCGCTGGAACAGCTCCAGACTCGTTTGCAGGAACTGGTTGAAAGGAAAGTCGGACAGTGAACGCGCAAATCCGCGAGCAGTTTCCGATTTTACACCAGGAAGTAAACGGACATCCGCTTGTATATCTGGATAATGCAGCGACTTCGCAAAAACCGCGTGCCGTTCTGGACGCGTTGAGTCATTATTATGAATGGGATAACTCCAACGTACACCGCGGCGTGCATACGCTCGGTACGCGTGCAACGGATGCCTATGAAGGTGCCCGTGAGAAGGTAGCTCGTTTCATTAATGCGGCTCGCAGCGAGGAAATTGTATTTACCCGCGGCACGACAACGGCGCTCAATCTGGTGGCTTCTGCTTATGGCGGTCCACGCCTGCAAGCTGGTGATGAGATTGTGATCACGCCGATGGAGCATCATAGTAATCTCATTCCGTGGCAACAGCTCGCGCTGCGTACTGGTGCTACGCTGAAATACATTCCGCTGCAGCCGGATGGTAATATCGATCTGGCTGACGTGGAGAAAACAATCACTCCAAATACGAAGATTGTGTCTGTCGTGTACGTATCCAACGTACTGGGCGTGGTCAATCCGGTGAAACAAATCGCTGAGATTGCTCACCGCCACGGCGCGATTATGGTCGTTGACGGTGCACAGAGCACACCGCATATGAAGGTAGATGTGCAGGATCTGGATTGCGATTTCTACGCGCTGTCCAGTCACAAAATGTGTGGCCCGACCGGCTTCGGTGCTCTATACGGTAAGCGTCAGCTACTGGCAGGGATGGAACCGATCGAATTTGGCGGCGAGATGATTAACGATGTGGGTCTTTACGAATCCGACTGGAAGGATGCACCGTGGCGGTTTGAAGGCGGTACGCCGATTATCTCCGGTGCGGTTGGACTCGGAGCAGCGATCGATTTCCTGACGGAGATTGGAATGGATAAGATTGAGGAGCATGAAGCACACCTTGCTAATTATGCAATGGATCGCATGTCCGAGATCGAAGGCATTCACATCTACGGTCCAGCGAAGCGTAAGGTTGGTATTGTCACATTCAATCTGGACGGCGTGCATCCGCACGATCTGGCAACCGTGCTGGATACGTATGGTATTGCGATCCGTGCCGGACACCATTGCTGTCAGCCGCTTATGAGATGGCTGGAAGCAAGTTCTACTGCACGCGCCAGCTTTTACCTGTATAATAATGAACAGGACGTGGATCGATTTATCGACGCGTTAGTTCAGACAAAGGAGTATTTTGGCGATGCAATTGGATGATCTATACCGTCGCGTCATTATGGATCATTACAAAAATCCGCGTAACCGCGGTACGTTTGGCGATGAGGCTGTTACGGTGAATCTGAACAATCCTACCTGTGGAGACCGGATTTCACTGCAACTTCTGATCGAAGATGACAAAATCATCGATGCCAAATACACTGGCGAAGGCTGCTCCATCAGCATGTCCTCCGCGTCCATGATGACCGAAGCTGTTAAAGGCAGAACGTACGAAGAAGCACTTGATATTGCAACCCGTTTCTCCGCCCTGATGAAGGGTGAAGATGTGCAATTTGATGAATATGAAGAGATCGAAGCCCTATCCGGAGTAAACAAATTCCCAGCCCGCATCAAATGCGCGACTCTGGCATGGAATGCACTGCGCAAAGGCATCGGCGAAGACAGCACGACCAATTAAGATAGGGAGGCTACAACCATGGCTAAAAAAGCACCTGAAATGGAAGATTACAAATATGGTTTCCGTGATGAGCACAAGTCGATTTTTCAGTCCGGTAAAGGTCTGAACAAAGAAATCGTTACAGCCATCTCCAACATGAAAAACGAGCCGGAATGGATGCTCGATTTCCGTCTGAAATCACTGGAGCAGTTCGAGAAAATGCCAATGCCACAATGGGGCGGCGATCTGAGCGAACTGGACTTCAACGATATCCAGTACTATGTAAAACCGTCCGAAGGACAGGGTAAAACATGGGAAGAAGTACCGACTGAGATCAAGGAAACGTTCGACAAGCTGGGTATCCCAGAAGCAGAGCAAAAGTTCCTTGCGGGTGTATCCGCTCAGTACGAATCCGAGGTTGTTTATCATAACATGCAGAAGGATCTGGAAGATCAAGGCGTTATTTTCACAGATACTGATACTGCACTGCGCGAGCATCCAGAGATTTTTAGAGAGTATTTCTCTACCATCGTTCCACCAGCAGATAACAAATTCGCAGCGCTGAACAGTGCGGTATGGTCAGGCGGTAGCTTTATCTATGTGCCACCAGGCGTACAATGCGAAATTCCGCTGCAAGCTTACTTCCGTATCAACTCCGAGAACATGGGTCAGTTCGAGCGTACACTGATCATCGCGGACGAGGGTAGCTTTGTGCACTACGTAGAAGGCTGTACAGCGCCAATCTACAGCACGAACTCCCTGCACAGTGCGGTCGTTGAGATCATCTGTAAAAAGAACGCACGCGTTCGTTACACTACCATCCAGAACTGGGCACCAAACATCTACAACCTCGTTACAAAACGTGCGGTTGCAGAAGAGAATGCCAACATGGAATGGGTTGATGGTAACATCGGTTCCAAGCTGACAATGAAATATCCAGCAGTTGTGCTGAAAGGTCGCGGCGCGAAAGGCTCTGTACTGTCGATCGCTGTAGCAGGTAAAGGCCAGCTACAGGATGCAGGTGCGAAAATGATTCACCTTGCACCGGACACTACATCCACAATCGTATCCAAATCGATCAGTAAGCACGGCGGTAAAGTAACGTACCGTGGTCTGGCTTCCTTCGGACGTAACTCCGATGGCGCGAAATCGAACATCAAGTGCGATACGCTCATTCTGGATAACGAGTCTACATCGGATACAATCCCGTACAACGAGATCAAGAATGATAACATCACGCTTGAGCACGAAGCAACGGTATCCAAAGTATCCGAAGACCAGCTCTTCTATCTGATGAGCCGCGGTCTGAGCGAAGACGAAGCAACCCAGATGATCGTTATGGGCTTCATCGAGCCATTTACAAAAGAACTACCGATGGAATACGCGGTAGAGATGAATAGATTGATCAAATTCGAGATGGAGGGCTCGATCGGTTAATTTACCAATCGTAGCATCGTTCATCATCAGAATAGCATGTATGAAAAGCCTGCAGGCATGGTCTGCAGGCTTTTTTGCGTATCATCCGTACATTTGTAATGTCATTTGTAAGCAATATCAAGTCAAATCAAGTCAGTAATTTTTGTTGCAAATACAACATTATTGCAATACAATAGCTATATTCTATTTTATCGTATATGCAACAAAAAGGAGAGTCATACGTATGACGGAAATTTTACGCGAGATCGGCACCATTGCCAGAGCATTGGATTCGATTAGCAATATTGAATTTAAAGAATACGACTTAACCAAAGGACAATACCTGTATCTCGTACGCATATGTGAGCAGCCGGGCATCATTCAGGAGAAGCTAGCGGAACTACTCAAGGTGGATCGTACCACGGCAGCCAGAGCGATTCAGAAGCTGGAGCTACAGGGATTTATCGAGAAAAAGGATGATCCTGACAATAAAAAGATCAAGCGCTTGTTTGCGACCGAGCATGGTATGGCAACATATCCTGCGATCAAGCGTGAGAATGATCATTCTAACGATGTGGCACTGCAAGGTCTATCGAGTGTAGAAGCGGCACAATTGCTGCAACTGCTACAGCGTGTACGTAGCAATGTGGAGAAGGATTGGGAATGGGTGAAGAAGGGCAACAGGCGTGATTACTGATGCGAACGATAACGAGTGGTACGCTTATTGATATGGTGGGCAGGTAGGTGTCCATGTTATGTATGCCAACTTGTATGGATGAGAGTTTTTTGCTTTTGTTGATCCTGCCCAAGTGGTGCCATATGTATACAAGCTTGTACCGACGGGAGTGGTACTGCCCACGACATAGATTGGCGATAGACCTCCATGCCATGCATTGGATATAAACGATAAAGGGGAGTAAGAATAGACATGAAGATCGAGCTTACAAGTTGCACCTTAGAGCATATCTATTATTTACAGGAAATCAGCCGCGAGACGTTCGAAGATACGTTTGCCAGCCAGAATACGCTTGAAAATATGGCTGCTTATATGGACAGGGCATTTCGTCTGGAGCAGTTAAGCACTGAACTGAGCAACCCGGAATCGCGCTTCTTTTTTGTGCATGTGGACGGTTTACTTGCTGGCTATTTAAAGGTCAATACCGGAGCTGCACAGACGGAGCCAATGGGGGAAGCGGCTCTGGAGGTAGAGCGAATCTATGTACGGCGTGCTTTTCAAGGCCAGGGCATTGGCAAATATCTGCTGGAGCATGCATTGCATCTTGCTACGGCGGAGCAATGCAAGTCGATATGGCTCGGTGTATGGGAGCATAACCGCAAAGCTATTGCCTTTTATGAGAAAATGGGCTTTGTCCAAACAGCGGTGCATTCCTTTTATATGGGCGATGAGGAGCAGTTCGATTGGATGATGAGCAAGCCGCTGTAGTATGAATGATATACAGCGATATGAGACGGTGCATGTGTATAGGAAACTACGCATGTCGATGAAAATCGTGCATAGCTAATCCATCAACTAAAGGCCATAATTTGTCAAAAGTGCATATAACAACTGAAACCTATAAAGCATAACCTTATTTATACAAAATATGTAGTATGCTTAGCCTGACTGGTTTCAGAATTGTACGTTGCCTGTACCTGCCAGCATCATGATCCGGTACATTGTCAAATTGGGGGAATGTAATGAAAACCTATTCGCAGAGCAATAGAATGATTCAGCGTTGTTGCCTGAGCGTACTCTGTATCCTGCTGAGTCTCGGTCTGGTGCATCCAGCATATGCCGCGCCGCCTGCGGCACCTACTGTAACGACAGGTAATGAAACGATTACGATTAGTAATTATGTATCTGGAGCTACACTAAAGGTATATAAAGCAGATGGAGGTAGTCCAGTCTGGCAGGAAGCGAATGTAACGACAGCTACGAAAACGATCGATTTGTTACCGTATGCTAATTCATATTATGTCACGCAGACGGTGAGTGGCGAAGAAAGTACCAATACGCCGTTCTTTAATACAGGTCTTCGCACACCGGTAGCGGCTGCTGGTATTCGTTATATTGACGTTACCAACGTATCGGGCAATACCATATTAGAATTGCATCGTGTTTCGAGCGGCGCGCTTGTGTCTACGACAGTGTCCAATCAAGGCGGGGGTGTGTATCGTTTTCAAAACGTTATCCCCGATAGCAGTCTTTATTATATCGTACAAACCTATGGCGGTAAGACAAGTGACAACACGGCATTTTTAACTTCCAGGCTGAATACGCCGGTTTCCACAGGTGGAGCGGAATATGTGGATGTGACCAATGTAGATACCGATATTGGTGTTGCGCTCACTTTGTATAACAGCGATGGCACAGTGGCATCCAATTCATCCACCAATCAAGGAAACGGAACGTATCGTTTTTCAAATATTCCTGCCGGGTCGGGTTACTATGTTACCCAGACATTAAATGGCGTACAGGCAAGCTCCAATGGAGTCAATGTGACACTGGATCAGCCGGTTGCGCCTATTATCGTAGCGGCAAACGAGGCATTACATGTAAGTCAAATCGTTGCAGGCGCTACACTCAAGCTGTATACCACAACAGGTACACTGGTGCAGACGTATCCGACCGTATCCAGCACTACCTACACGATGGAAAATGTACTACCGAATACGATCGGCTATTATGTCACACAAACGGTAAATGGTAGGGAAAGCGTCAATTCTAATTTTGCGAATCCGAGCTTGCATATTCCAACAGCTACCGCAGGTATTGGCTATATCGATGTGAGCCATGTAACTACCGGAGCTACCTTGAATTTGTATGATGCTTCCAATGGTCAACCCGTATCTGCAACGGCAGTTGATCAAGGGAGCGGCGTGTATCGTTTTGAAAATGTAGTGCCTCGCAGTGGCTACTACTATGTGACGCAATCACTTGGAGGACGGGAAAGTTTGAATACGCCGTTTATCAATAGCATGCTGCCTGCGCCTGTTCTTGCTGGTGGTGTAGGTTATGTAGAAGTGAGCAATACGTATGCAGGTGCAACGATTACGTTATATAACGGAGCGAATCCGATATCTACCACTCCACAATCGCTTGGTAATGGACTGTATCGTTTTAACAATCTGGATACAGGCATACCTTATTATGTCGTGCTGTCGATCAACGGGGTGCTGAGTCCGGCTTCCAACATTGCACTCGTACAAAAGAACATTCCACCTGCACCTGTTGTGGCAGGTATGGGTGAATCCATTCAGGTGAGCAATTACATTTCGGGAGCAACGCTGACACTATATCGTGCGAACGGCACAGTGATCCAGACGGTTCCTAATGTGACCGGTTCAGTATATACACTGGAAAATGTATTGCCGGATCAGGATTATTACTATGTTACCCAGACGGTAAATGGTAATGAAAGCTTGAATTCCATATTCGTCAATTCTATTCTGCGCACACCGATTGTAATAGCCGGCATTGAATCGATTGACGTGAGTAATGTATCACCGAAAGCAGAACTCAAGCTGTACGATGCAGCCAGCAACACAGTAACTTCAGCAACGTACACGATGCTGGATAATGGAACCTATCGTTTTAGCAATATTGCACCGCGTGCTGGATTCTATTATGTCACTCAGTCAGTGTATGGGATAGAAAGTGTGAACTCGGTTTTCGTTAATCCGATTTTGCGTACACCGACAGCTACAGGTGGACGTGAATTACTGGATGTGGGCAATGTGTATCCAGGGGCAACTTTGAAGCTGTTCCGCAGTGGAGACGTCCAACCATTAGCACTGGAGCCAACCAGCATCGGCGATGGACAATATCGCTTTAGCGGCATTTCGTCCAAAGGTAGCTATTATGTAGTTCAATATGTTAATGATGTAGCCAGTCCTCGTTCGAATACTGTTGCTGTGACGGTAAAAGACAAGGATAAGGATAACTCATCCGGCAACAATAACGGCAATGGGACGACTCCAACCCAGCCTACAACTCCAGTACAACCAGGCTCAGGTACGGAGCCTGTGAATGTGGATGTACTGATCAATGGACAGATACAGAAGGCGGGAACGCTCACGGAAAGCTTACAGGGAGATCGCAAAGTACAAACGATCGTTGTGAACCCGCAGCTCGTTCGCAATGTGCTTGCTTCTGCAGGTCAGGGCGCCACGGTCACTGTACCGTTTACCAGCACAGGCGATGCGGATGTGCTGATCAGTCAATGGGGCGGCGAGCTTATTCAAGAGATGAAGGCGCAGCAAGCGAAGCTCGTGATCGATACACCGCTTGGTAGGTACACCTTGCCAGCGACCCAGCTTTCGTTAAATGGAGCAGGAGGGAATCTGTCAACAACGGAGCTTGCGAATACACAGCTTGAGATTTCACTTGTAAAGGCATCCGCAGCGGATATCGCTACAATAAATAGCATAGCGGCACAAAACAATCTAACGGTGCTGCAGACTCCGGTCAGCTTTGAGATCAGCAAAGTGACCAATGGTACTCGTACAGCCTTGAATCGCTTCAGTCAATATGTGGAGCGTCTGATCCCATTGCAATCCAGTACGGATAGCAGTGGAATCATCACAGGTGTTGTATGGAGTGGCAATGAACTGATTCAGGTGCCTACTCGTATGACACAAACTAATAATCAAGCGTACGCGGCAATCTCCAGCCTGACGAATAGTACGTATGCACTCGTAAAGCATACGACACAGCTACAGGATATTAGCGGTAGCTGGGCAGCATCGGCGATTCAAGATATGGCTGCTCGCTTCGTGATTGAGGGTACAGGTAATGGTCGATTTGAACCGTCCCGCTCGATCACACGCGCTGAATTTGCTTCAATTTTAACAAAAGGTCTGGGCTTGAAGCCGGTTAATGTCAGCTCAGCGTTCAGCGATGTATCATCTTCTGCATGGTATGGTGGTGCGGTATCGACCGCAGCAGAGTATCAATTGATTACTGGCTTTGAAGATGGCACCTTCCGTCCACAGCAGCATATTACGCGTGCTGAGGCGATGGTTATGCTGTCGCGCGCTATGCAATTGACAGGCCTACAGAAGTCAAACAGCGACAATTCAGAGTCCATGCTACAATCCTTTACAGATGCGAGTGCGGTGCCTGCGTGGGCACGTAGCGCTGCATCGGCAACGATTGAAGCTGGATTGTTTAACGGACAAAATGGCAAGCAGCTCGCTCCGCAGAAGTCTGTTACGCGTGCTGAAGTGGCAACGCTGGTAGAGCGTCTGCTGCGTCAATCCGGTCTGATTTGAGCATAGCTATGGAATGAATGATGAATGATGAATGATGAATAATGCATAGTGATTGGTCATGTATCATCATAATTATTCCATTGTGCGTATGTTTGAATGAATGCTGGCATTTACGTTACTGAATTAAAGTTGAATCGTATTGCTGAATAAGACTGCCTCCCTGTGAAAGTGTGCTACACACTCGCATAGGGGCAGTCTTTTTGTTAAGATCATGTATAGGTGAGGTTTGTGCAATCCTCCGTTCTGTGACTTCCAACAGAGGAATCACAATGAACGCGACCGGAACCAACGACCAATGTAGATACAAAGTTGCCTATTCTCCCATTCTAAATTTATTGAGCAAGGTGGTACGACATTCATTGAAAACAAGAAGTGAGCGATTAAGATCAGGCAACAGAAGGCAAAGCGAGCAGAAGAAAAAGGTGCGACGATACATAATTGCATTGTGGGCGGTGCTGCTTGTTGTCGTGCTGGCAGGCAGTTATATCGGTTATACGAGCATAACCGGTAGTCCGTCGCCCGCAGTTAACGAGCAATCGGCAGGGGGCACAGCTAGCGATAAAGGCAGTCCTGTAGCCGATGAGGCTGCTGCGAAGCCTGCTCCGACCATTGATGAGCACTATGATCTCGTCCTGATCGGCAGTGAGATCGAAGGTGTATTGATGGCAAAGGCGGCGCATGACGAAGGGCAGAAGGTGCTTATTCTTGATCCGCGTGAGAAGCCGGGCGGTCAGTTGCTTCAAGGCCAGATGCTTGTGCTGGATGAGCCGAATAACAACAAGAAGATTAGCCTGGTGCAGGGAGAGATGAAAAAGCTATATAACGCCTATAATGGGGGCGAAATTCGCAAAGAGCAGGATTTTGTTCGCTACTATAACGGTCTGGTAGAAGGCATTCCATTAAAAAGTGGCATCAAGCTGGGACATATCCAGCAGGATGAGCAGGGCGATATGCATAAGATCGATAGTATCACCTACACTGAACAGGATGGCAGTCAGCATACGGTGGCGGCACGTTATTTTGTAGAAAATACCGATTATGCAGCATTAACGTCCAAGCTGGATGTCAAACGAATTCCCGGTGTCGAGTCGATCTTTAGCGGCAATGCCAGCAAGCCTGAATATATGGCAGCCACCTATATGCTCCGATTCAAGCATGTGGACTGGCTCGCTTTACACAGTGCGACATTGCTGGATTATCCGTTAACTCGCCTGGAAGCCAAGTACGGCACCAATACGTATGTTGATTATGACTTTGGCACAGGCTTTAACAAGATTACGGATACGTTTCATATTGCTGATCCACAGCTTAAGCTGCGCGGCATCAATTCGACCTATCAAAAGGATGGCGAGGTCATCATCAATGCGCTTCTGATCTATGATGTAGACCCATCCAATCCGGAATCGGTTCGTAAGGCGATTGCTAAAGGTAAAGCAGAAGCACCGCATGTGTTGGAATTTTTGCGTAAAAATATTCCAGGCTATAAGCATGCGGAGCTAAACGGCTTCCCGGATTATTTGTACATTCGCGACTACAACCGTTATGAAACAGACTATGTATTGCAAGCGGAAGACCTGCTGAGCAGCAAAATGTTCTGGGACAATGTGAGCATCGGCGGCTATCCGCTGGATGTGCAGGGTACGCGTGAAGTACCGACCGGCAAAGGCTATGGTAAGCCTGATGCATATGGTATCCCGTTGCGCTCCTTTGAGTTGAAAAATTATGATAATGTACTTGTCGCTGGCAAAAATATCGGTGCTTCGATCAAAGCGTACGGTAGCGCACGGATTACGCCAACGACGGCATTAGCAGCACAGACGATTGGGATTATTCTCGGACGTGAAGGCAAGGAGAAGAAGCTGCGCGACCTGACCAAAGAGGACTTCCTGCATATTCATGATTATTTGCGTAAGGAATATCGAATCTCTTTGAAGTAGAGTAGAAGTAAGATCTTAACGGTAGGGTACAATCACTGCTTTCGTGTACCATTCTATATCCGATTGGTCTCATTGATAGCTGTTATAAACGAACGCGTATAGAGCTGCCAGAGTAGCGATAAAGCTGTACAAGCGAAACACCCGATATCCTTTGCAGAAGGATATCGGGTGTTTTATTGTTTGGACAAGCTGACATGCAGTGTAGCGATTGAACAATGTGCTACGATGCGGTGTAGACTTAGCTTCGCTTGCTGCTCCACTCTATTGAACGATCCCTATGATACACCGAGAGTAGCTGCTGCGTCGCCTTCATGGTTTACAGGAAAATATCTTCAATCTCCAGCTCCGTCTCTACGGTCAGGTCTTTAAAGCCCTGCTTCGTCTCGATCAGTGGACGGAAGTAATCGGATGGATTGGTCATAATAATTTTCCCTGTTTCACCGGAATTCAGCTTCACATGCTTGCCAATCATGTTCGGCAGCATATGACGGATGAACGTTTGTGTCGATTCAGCATGTAGCTGACCAAAGCTCATACGGTGCAGTTCTTTCAGTACCTTGAGCAGCTCCTGCTTGGACTGATACACACGATTGGTCGTCATAGCGCTATAAATATCCGCGACGGCTACAATGCGCGAGTACGGATGAATCTCATCCAGCACGAGCTGGTTTGGATACCCTTTACCGTCAGCACGTTCATGATGCTGCAGGGCAACGAGTGCGCTTAATTCGTCTCCGGTTGACTTCATAATCAGATCATGCCCGAAGATCGTATGCTTTTTCATCCATTCAAATTCATCGGCTGTCAGTTTGCCAGGCTTGTTCAAAATTTCAGACGGCACCTGTGCCTTACCTACATCATGCAGATAGCCGGCGCGTCCAGCCAGATAAGCTTCCTGTTCGGTATAGCCGAGCCATACTGCCAGATAATACGATAGCATTCCCACCTGTAAGGAATGGGTATACGTATAATTATTGGTATCATTCAGTACGAATAGCACTGAAACAACATCTTTTTGTGTATGAAGCTCCTCCATGAGTGGCTCCAGCATATCATCAACCTGGCTTCCATCGAACTCTCCGCGTGCGGCTGCACTTAGAAAAAGAGTCTCAAACCCTTCCAGAGCAGTATCAAACTTGACCTTAGCCTGCTCAAGTGTATGAGGGGCGGGAGTGACAGAAGAAGCAACAGGTGCATTTTCAATTGTCACATAGTCCACACCAAGCTGAAGCAATTTACTGATGTCACTGGAATGGAGAGTATGTCCCTTTTGCATAATGTGAATGCCGAATGAGTTAAATGTATCGCTTGATAGTGTATCGCCCGGCTTTAAATCGGTCACATGTACTCTCAATGCGGGGCACCTCCGTAGATGAATAATACATTTATCATATCAAGAAAAAAATTTGATCACAATCAAAAGATAGGCGTCCTATTAAGACTTTGGCGCTACCGGATTCCATGGTCCGGTCTGTACACCTTTCCATTCGGAACCGTCCGCCCACATTTCTTTTTTCCAGATCGGAACGGTTTCTTTTAACCGCTCAATAGCGAAACGACTCGCTTCATAAGCATCGTTGCGGTGAGCAGAGGAGACGGCAATGATGACACTCGTTTCGGCAATGCCTACAGCACCGATGCGGTGACTGATAGCACATCGACTGCCAGGCCATTGCTCGGCAATACGTTGTCCGATCTTCTGTAGCTCGGATAATGCCATCGGCACATACGCCTCATATTCCAGATAGGTCGTTTGCATATCTCCGGTCATTTCTCGCGTCGTACCGATAAAGGCGATCGTTGCGCCGTGATTGTTATCGCTAACCTTAACGATGACTTCTTCCGCAGATAGGGGAAGCGCAGTGATGACAAATAGCCCATCCTCGGTCTGTGCACCATTCGCATCTACCCCGGAACCACCGGATACCGGAGGGATCAGGGCAATCTCATCGTCCGGTTTAATATTATTATCGACAGAAGCATACTCCTGATTAACAGCAGCGAACGAGTGTGCAATCGCCTGAGCGGCTTCCGGGTATTGAGATGTGAGCGCAGCTTTGAGATCCGCCACTGTGCACTGTCCGTCGTCTCCGGCTGTAGCAGAAGTGATGCTCAGGGTGACCTCCGGTTGCCCGATTCGTTCGGCAAGCCCGGCGAACAATTTAATGGTATACTGCATAAAAGTAACGACCTCCACACGATAGATTTATCAAATTTTATCTTATCATATTACCGCGTTAGTGATGTGAAAAGAAATACAATAACCGGAAGGAGTAGCCCGATGAGCACCGATCAACGAACCTCTAATAATACTATTACCCTACTTCATACCAATGATATTCATAGCCATTTTGAAAATATGGGCATCCTGGCGGCGATTGCAGGTGAATACCGGGAACGCTATGGACGTGAGCATGTCATGCTGCTTGATATTGGCGATCATATGGATCGCATGTCACCTGAGACTGAAGGCTCGGAAGGAGCAGCCAACGTTGATATTTTAAACCTGAATGAATATGATGCGATAACAATCGGTAATAATGAAGGACTTACCTATACATCGGCTATTTTGAATCAGGCCTATGCCGGTATTTTATGTCCGGTGGTGTGCTCTAATGTGACGGAGCATGCAACCGGTCAGCCTCCTGTCTGGATGCAAACCCATCAAATCATTGAAAAGGGCGGCTGGCGGATCGGTCTTGTCGGTGCGACAGCACCCTATGGTGACTTTTATGAATTGCTCGGCTGGGATGTGGAAGAGCCTGGACGCTGTCTGGCACCGCTTGTTCGCGAGCTACGGGGTCAGGTGGATCTGCTGGTGCTGCTGTCGCATCTGGGACTGTCTACCGACCAGCGGCTTGCCGAGGAATTACCGGAGCTGGATGTTATTCTGGGCGGACATAGCCATCATGTGCTGGAGCGTCCATTATGGATTGGCGAAACTGTGCTCGGTGCAGCCGGTAAGTTCGGACACTATATGGGGCATATGTGCTGGCAAAAATCAGCCGATGGCGGACGTCCAAAGCTGCTGAATGGAGGCTTGATTCCGACAGATGAAGACAACATGCCGCGTGATCCAGTGATCGAGTCGGCGATTGCGCTGCATCGCGAGCGAGCGGCTGAGCGAATGAGCCGGACGGTAGCCATTCTCAAGGAGCCACTGGAGATAGACTATGAGCATGAATCACCGCTCGGCAATCTGCTTGCACAGGCGGTGCGTCGTTATACCGGAACCGAGCTGTCGATTGTGAATGCTGGACAACTGCTTGGACCTTTGCCGGAGGGCGAGATCAGTGAGGCACTGCTTCACCGTTTATGTCCTTCCCCGATCAATCCAAGCCAGACGTTATTGAAGGGACGTAGCATTCGTCTGGCATTGGAGCAGTCGCTGCTACCCGAATTTACGAGCCGGGCGATCATGGGCTTTGGCTTCCGTGGTAAGGTGCTTGGTTGTCTGTGTGTGGATGGATTGACTATTCAGTATGATCCTCATCGTCCGCCGTATGAGCGTATTGTATCCATTACGACGACTGCCGGAGAACCGCTGGAGGATGAACGCGAATACAGTGTAGGAACGCTCGATATGTTTACGTTTCGTATCGGCTATGAGTCGCTTAGCGAAAGCACCAGCGTCTCCTATATGCTATCCGAATTTATCCGCGATCTGCTGCGCGCCGAGCTGCAAACGCCGGGTGCGACCGATGTCTCTGCCGAACCCCGCTGGTTTATGTTATGATAAATAGGACCTTGTACCAACAATTGCATAATTGATGTGCGTGACACTCGTTATGAACGGACTGGTTTGGGGTTAATACATGAAATAAGGTGAAAAACAAATGACAGTAATACACAGAAGTGAATTGCCATTAAAGGAGCTTTCCCCGAGTAACGATCCGTGGGACCCGTTGCAATCACTTCGCCAGTATGGAAAGCATACACTCACAAGTGTTGAGATGACGGTAACCAATCTGTGCAATATGCGCTGCGAGCACTGTGCAGTCGGTGATTCGCTCGTGATGCGCGAGCCGGATATGATTCCGTTACCACTTATGCTGAAGCGTTTGGATGAGGTAGAAAATCTCAAAACGATCAGTATTACCGGCGGCGAGCCGACTTTCCGTAAAAAGACGGTAGAAGAGACGATTATTCCATTGCTTCGCTACGCGCGTGAGCGCGGAGTGCGTTCGCAGATCAATTCCAATTTGACGCTGGATATCGGTCGTTATGAACCGATGTTGCCATATCTTGACGTGATGCATATCTCGTTTAACTATACATCGCCAGATGACTTCCATCAGGTCGGCTTCGCCAATAGTGGACATCCTGTTCCACGCGAAGCGGCTGTACGGTTGTATGACACCATGATCGAAAATACACGTAAGTTAAGCGATGCAGGCATGTTTATCTCGGCAGAATCGATGATTAACTACCGTACTCATCGCAAGCTGCCTGAGATTCATCGCCTTATTCGTGAAATGGGCTGTAAGCGTCATGAAGTGCATCCGATGTATGCAGCCGATTTTGCTGCAAGTCTGCCGGTGCTAGCGCTGGACGATTTCCGCGCGGCGATTCATGATTTGCTTGATCATCGTGACCCTGAGCTATGGATGCTGTTTGGCACACTGCCATTTTTCAGTTGTAATCCGGGCAAAGAGGATCGTGATCTCGTAGCACGTCTGCGCAATGAATCCAATGTAACCGTACGGAATGATCCAGACGGTCGCAATCGGGTCAATGTGAATATGTTTACAGGCGATGTGTTTGTAACGGATTTTGCTGCCATTCCTGCGTTTGGCAACATTCATGAGCACAAGCTGGATGATATTTTTGGCGAATGGAGCAACAATCATCCGCTGAATCAGCAGGTGAACTGTCATTGTGATGCAGCAGCCTGCTGTGGTCCGAATCTGCTCGTTGCGGATATGTACTACAAAGGAACCGACTTCAAATCACGCAGAGCGATACTGTAAAAGCCGCATAGCTAGCGGGCGTCGGTACGCCGTGTATGGGCTCCGGCGGTGATTTGCGGCTGCTGTACCATATATCCGAGAAATGGGGCGTTCTGGTTGGAGCATGAGTTTGAGCTAGGTAATTTAATACTCAATTTGGCTCTTGTATTTATACTTGTATTTTTAAATGGTTTTTTCGTAGCGGCGGAGTTTTCACTTGTCAAAGTGCGTCATTCGCGGCTCACCGAGCTGCAAAGCGAGGGCAATCGACTCGCCGGGTATGCGCTCAAAGTAAACAGCAAGCTGGATGCGTATTTATCGGCAACCCAGTTCGGTATCACGCTGGCTTCGCTTGGACTTGGCTGGGTCGGTGAGCCCGCGATCTCCGAGCTGCTCGTCGAGCCGCTGATGTATAAAATGGGCTTTACCGATGGTACGCTGATCGCAACGATCTCGGTCATTATCGGATTTGCAGTTATTACATTTCTGCATATCGTGCTTGGCGAGCTGGCGCCCAAGTCGCTGGCGATCCAGCGGACAGATGGCGTATCGCTTGCTCTGTCCGGGCCATTGCTGTTCTTTTATCGTGTATTTTTCCCATTTATCTGGCTGCTTAATGCGGCTGCCAATGCGGTGCTGCGTGCGGTTGGTATCGAGCCAGCAAGTGAGGCAGATGGTGCGCATTCGGAGGAAGAGATTCGTATTCTGATGAATCAGAGCGCCAAGAGCGGGATTATGGATGAGGGCGAGATTGAGCTTGTTAACAATATTTTTGAATTTTCCGATCTGCTTGCCCGTGAGGTCATGCTGCCACGGACAGATATGAACTGTCTGTATACGAATCTATCCAAAGAGGAAAATCTGGCGATCATTCAGGAAACGAAGCATTCGCGTTATCCGGTTGCCGTGGAGGATAAGGATCGTATTATCGGCTTCATACATATTACCGATGTGCTGCTTTCTCCGGTGAACCAGCCGTACGATCTGGCTGCACTCGCAAGACCGATTCTGAATGTGCCCGAATCGATGGAGATCAGTCATGTGTTACAGTTGATGCAGAAAAATCATGCTCAGATGACACTCGTTGTCGATGAGTACGGCGGTACAGCCGGCTTGTTGACCGCAGAGGAGATTCTGGAGGAGATTGTCGGTGAGCTGTATGATGAATTCGAGGATGAGCGTCCGGATGTAGAACGAATCGGTACGATCATCTCGGTCGATGGACGGATGCTGATCGAGGATGTGAACGAGCTTGCAGGCGTAGAGATCGACGATGATGAGGTTGATTCGATCGGCGGCTGGATGTTCAAGGAGCTGGAGGGCGTACCGGAAAACGGCAAAACCGTCGAGGTGGATGGTGTTGTGTTCGAGGTGGCTGAATCCGAGCGTCTTCGCATTATGCGCGTGAATATTCATCCGTTGCCTGAGCCGGAAGAAGAGGCAGAGGGCGAAGAAAATGGCGAAGCGAATCCGACATAGGTAGGGTACGCTATGAACCACGTTGGGCGATCAAAATCCTTGATGTTATAACATACATTCGATAGTGCGGATGCTGAAAATTCCATGCAGGTGCGGTTATTGTTGCCGCACCTGTCTTATTTTCAAAAGAGCTTTCAAAGACAACACATTACATACTGGACATACCGAGTCTATCGGAACCATACAGATGAAAAGGAGTCGATCCTATGCAAGCACAACCCCTATTGCACAAGCCACAGGCGATGATGTTCGATATGGATGGGACGCTATTTGAGACGGAAACCGTATTATTGCCTGCCTATCATCGTACATTTCAGCAACTGCGCAGTGAAGGACTATATGAAGGGGAGACACCACCGGAGGAAATTATCCTTAGCTCGCTCGGTATGCTGCTGGAGGATATCTGGGCACGAGTGATGCCTGGTGCCAGCCGTCAGACGATCGATCGTGCTAATGAGCTGCTGCTCCAGCTTCAGCTCCAGTTGATGGAGGAAGGCATTTCACGCTTGTACCCGCAGGTGGTAGAGACGCTGGAATCGCTTCATGCACAGGGCGTGCGTTTATTTATCGCAAGTAACGGATTAGAGGGCTATGTCAAAGGTATTACTTCTGTGAATGATCTGGATCGCCTGCTGGAGGGCGTGTACAGCGCAGGCGAATATGAGACAGAAACGAAAACTGAGCTTGTTCGCTTATTGATGGAGCAACACGGATTGCAAAGCGCCTGGATGATAGGCGATCGCTCTTCCGATGTAGAAGCAGGTAAAGGAAATGGACAAACGGTGATCGGCTGTCGTTATGCGGATTTTGGCGATGCGGGCGAGCTGGCTGGAGCGGATGTTATAATCCAATCGTTTGAGCAGTTGCTTGATGTGTTTAATAAAGCGAAGTAGGTACACCTGTTTTACTTCTGACAGTAAATCAGTTAACCTGTATAGGATGTGTTTGAGCCTGTGCTGTCTGATGCTTGAAGACAGGCTCTAAGCATAAAATAACGATAATCCGTATCCATGATGTGATACGGCTGTATCGGAAAGTGGGGCTTATGATGACAAACATTTATGACAAAGCAAATGAGCTGTCCAGCGCGATTCGCAATAGCAAGGAGGTTGCCGATATCACGGCGGCGATGCAACTGATCGAAGCGGACCCGGAAAGCAAACGTATGTTGGATGATTTCCGTGCGCGTCAGATCGAAGTACAGCAGCGCATGATGTCCGGCGATATGCCAAACCCGGAAGAAATGGAGCAAATGGAGAAGCTGTTCGAGGTGCTGAACCTGAACCTCAACATCCGTCGCCTGTTTGATGCCGAGCAGCGTCTGAGCACCATCATTGAAGATATCAATAAAATCATCACCGATAGCCTGAGTCATCTGTATGGTGGCCCTGAGCAATAATCTGTTGCACTCCTGTCCCATTCGTTAAGTATAACAGCTAGTGGAATGAACGGATTGCATAGAGCGGCACAAGCGGTACAGTAACGTTGCCGTCTGGAATACTGGTTACTGCACATTGCTGCAAACCATAGTTATGTAAAGAAAAAGGAACGCATATTGCCAGAGGATATGGTGAGCTGCGTTCCTTTTTTGTGTTATATTTGTGCTATAATACATACACAGTAATACAGCTACGGAAAGGTGGTGCTACAGTTGCAGGAACATGATGAATCTATTACGAAGCATGAGCAGCTTTTGCAGCATATTGAGAAGTTGAAGATTGGTTCTAAAATTTCCGTCCGCAAGCTGGCACGCCAGATGGGCGTGAGCGAAGGGACAGCCTATCGCGCCGTGAAAGAAGCGGAAAATATGGGGATCGTAGTTACCCGTGAACGTATCGGCACCGTGCGGATCGAGAAGCGACCACGCGGTGCTTCGGATCAGCTTACCTTTGCCGATGTGGTGGATATTATCGATGGTAAGGTGCTCGGCGGCAGCAGTGGTCTGGATAAGACACTCGTTAAATATGCAATCGGTGCGATGAAGCTGGACGCGATGATGCGCTATGTCGAAGCAGGCAGCCTGCTTATTGTCGGTAACCGTGAGGATGCGCATCATCTGGCATTGGAGCATGGGGCTGCTGTTCTGATCACAGGGGGATTCAGCACAAGTCCTGAGGTGAAGGCGCAGGCGGATGTACGCGGATTGCCAATTATTTTGTCCCGCCATGATACGTTCACCGTGGCCTCTATGATTAACCGCGCCCTGTTTGACCGGATGATTAAAAAGAAAATCATGCTCGTAGAAGATATTATCGCCGGTAAGCCGAAGCCTGGCGTACTCAAGGCATCCAGCACGGCAGAAGACTTTTACGACATGGCGGAGCGCACTGGCTATCAGCGCCTTGCTGTCGTCGATGAATGGAACCGGATTATCGGAATTATCGGACGGAAGGAAATGGAACAGCTTCCACCGGGGCAGCCGATTGAAAAGGTGCTTGTTCGTCGTCCGATTACCGCCACACTGCAAACGTCACTCGCTTCAGCCGCACAGACGATGATGTGGGAAGGGATCGACTTTTTGCCGATCGTTGATCGTAATCGTAAGCTGATCGGAACGATTACAAGGCGCGAAGTGCTGCAAGCGATGCGAGATGCGCAGCAGGAGCCGAGTGCCGGGACGATGGAGACGTTTGATTACCTGATCTGGAATGGCTTCGCGGAGGAACGAGATGAAGAAGGGACGATCTTTTTTCATGGCTTCATTACACCGCAGATGGCGACTCAGCTCGGTAATATTTCAGAGGGTATCCTGATTTCGGTTATGATTCAGGCAGCGGTGCGCACGGCACGTCTGCTGACCGGTAATGATTATGTACTGGATAATATGTCAACGTATTTCCTGCGTCCGGTTCAGATTGAGGATGCGATCACGGTACGCCCTACGGTGCTGGAAGCAAGCCGGCGCACGTATAAGCTAGAAATTGAGATCGTTTATGAAAATGCGCCTGTATCCAAGTCGATGCTAACGCTGCAATCGATCGATCACGGTTGAAGAAGAGGAAGCAAGACGCTCTCATCACAAGCATGACAGCAACAGTGATATGCCATTCATATAGCTATACGCCAAAAAGGATCACCTCAAGTGGAGGTCATCCTTTTTTTGACGGCTATAAACGTTTCTCGTTTATAGACAAGTATATAAATAATTGATCGACTAGCTCATCAGAATTCATCGACGCTGCAATGATGACGCCGCAGATGGCAATACGGCGTGATCATGGATTATGAGAAGACAGCTAGAGCTGATATTTGGCCATAATTGTAGTGTGTAGCTGGGTTACACCTTGAAGCGTTCAACCATCGTTTTCAGTTCATTCGCTACACTGGACAACATCGCAGAGGAAGCGGAAATTTCCTGCATCGTTGCAAGCTGCTGCTCGGTAGCCGCTGATACGGATTCAATCTCACCTACAGCTTCACTGGTGATGCCGGACATATGGTTCACCGATTCGATCACCTGCGCTGTGCCTTGCGATAGGCTGGAAGAAGCCTCGGACACACCTTCAATGCTCGTTACAACCTCATCCACATAGCTGCGAATAAGCTGGAAGGAAGCGCCAGCGGTTTGTACCGCTTGAATGCTGTGTGCAACCTCGTTCGAGCCGGAATTCGTTTTGTTCACAACCATTGCGATCTCTGCTTGAATGCGGTCGATTAATGAGCCGATCTGACTTGCAGATGAAGAGGCTTCATCTGCTAGATTGCGAATTTCCTTCGCTACGACACTGAAGCCTTTGCCATGTTCGCCAGCGCGAGCGGCTTCAATACCGGCATTCAGGGAGAGCAGATTCGTTTGCTTAGCAATCTGCGCAATGGCGACGACAATTTCACCGATCGTCTGAGAATGCTCGCTCAGACTACCAACCGAACCGGATAGTTCACCGAAAATTGTTTGTAGCTTATTAATTTCACGGCTGGCTGATTGCAATGCTTCATCGCCCTCCGTAACCTTACTCGAAGTAAGAGATGCAGTCGTGGCTACCTGCTGAGCGCTGCCTGCGATATGCTGAATACCGTCTGCCATCCGATATACCGTTGCTGAAGTCTGTCCGACCTGCTCGGATTGACGTTCAGAACCGGTCGCAACCTGTTGAATCGATTCTGCGATATGCTGTGAAGCTTCCGACGTCTCGCTGGCGCTGGAATTCAGTTGCTCAGAGGACGAAGCCAGGTGCAGTGATGTATCCTTTAAATGAGTTACAATCTGACGAAGATTGGTTGTCATCTGCGCCAATGCATGGGAGAGTGCGCCAACCTCATGCTTGGCTTTGATATCCCATGTGGTTGTCAAATCGCCTTCAGCGACAGCCTCGGTCACCTTCACGAGCTGTAGAAGGGGACGCGTAATCCGGCTGGAGAACATATAACCAGCAATAATCGCAGCGATTAGCGAGATTACCATGATAATAATACTGCTGTAGAGCAACTTGAAGTAGTCCTGCATGATGACGTTATACGATTGCTCGCTAAACACCGTCCAGCCTGTAACCGCATCATGTACGTAGGAGGTCAGCTTTTTCGCATCACCGGTTCCCGATTCGAGCGTGCCTTTATTGCCTGTGGAGCCCTGTTGAAAAGCCGTCGTGGTATGGACATCCGCATCCAACTGCTTGGCATCAGGATGTGCGAGAATAATACCGGCACGGTCTGCAATATAGGCGGTTTGCCCATTGGTAGAAAATTCTTTGGCATAATCACTCATCGTATCCAGCGGCAACGAGCACTGCACAAGTCCGCTCAGCTTATTATTATTGTCAAAGATCGGGTAAACGATATTTATAATCTTTTTTCCACTGGATTTACTGACGATGACATCAGAGATGACCGGCTTCTGAGTGGATACCAGTTGCTTAAAATAATCGCGATCACTCACATTGTCGAGCTCAGCGTCTGTGTTTTTAGCGATTTGCTGACCATCCACGCCGCTAAATACGATCGTTTGTAGCTCAGGATGAATGGTAGCGGTTTGAGCGAGCAGATTTTTCACCTGAGGGAGTTGCTCGGGGGTATATTGCTTGAATTCGGGATTGATCGAGAGCTGTTGTAGCATCGCTAGCTCGGTGTTGACGAGTGTTTGCGATTTTTGCAAGACAAGCTCAACATTTTGCTCATTCATGCTGTATGCATCTTTCTGAATTTTACTGGTCGTACTAATCATACTGAAAGCGCCGAATACGAGCAGTGGCACAATCGTTATGATGGATACGATCATAATGAGCTGTTTTTTCATGTTTGTTATCCCCTGTCCTCATAATGAGAAATGTTGTTTAAACATCTAATGAGCTATTTATCGGCAATTCCTGTATGAACTTTAGCTGCTATTGTCAATATTTGTCGAGGTTAGTGAATAAATCTGTAATCGCGTACAGTTCCATTGACCGAATGTGATAAAATATAATAGCCGGGTGTGGGCTGGAATGCCCATGATCGCTGTAGTTAGGCGAAGTACGGCGGATTAACCATTTTGCAAACAGAAAGCAGGGAAGCGTATGACCCCATTCGTCCATTTGCATGTGCATAGTGAATACAGTCTGCTCGACGGGGCTGCGCGTATTCATGATCTGGTAAGTCGTGCGGCAGAATCAGGTATGACCTCACTCGCATTGACTGACCACGGTGTCATGTATGGAGCCATCCCTTTTTATAAAGCATGCCTGCAGCATGGCATTAAGCCGATTATCGGCTGTGAGGCGTATTATACTGCCGGTTCACGGCGGGAAAAGGCAGCGCGTAAGGATCAGCCGATCCACCATTTATTGTTGCTTGCCAAAAATGAAACAGGCTATCGGAACCTGATGAAGCTCTGCTCGATCGGGCATCTGGAAGGCTTTCATTATAAGCCCCGGATTGACGGGGAAGCATTACGAGAGTATCACGAAGGTATTATTTGTCTGAGTGCCTGTCTTGGAGGCGAGATTCCACAGCATTTGCTGAAGGGCGAGCCGGAGCTGGCGAAGCAGGCAGCACAGCGGTATTTGGACATTTTCGGTGAGGACTTTTATATCGAGCTTCAGGATCATGGGCTGGCCGAGCAGAAGAAAGTTACACCTCAACTGATTGCGCTGGCGCGTGAGCTGAATATACCGCTCGTCGCGACGAATGATGTGCATTATTTAACGGAAGATGATGCGAAAACGCAGGATGTGCTGATCTGTATCGGTACCGGTAAAACGGTCGATGATGAGAGCCGTCTGCGCATTCCGACCAATCAGTTGTATTTAAAAGATGGAGAGCAGATGGCGACTTTGTTCCGTCATGTGCCAGAAGCGATTACGAACACCGAGCGAATTGCCGAGAAATGCGAGCTTACTATTCCGCTCGGTCAATCGCTGCTGCCTTCGTATCATCCGTTACCGGATGGTCTGAGTGCAGAGCGTTATCTGGAGCAGCTCTGCCGTGAAGGACTGGAGCGTCGTTACCACGATGGCGAGCTGTGGAATGATGCCGAGGAACGCGGCAAGCTGGAGGAACGGCTTGCCTATGAGCTGTCGGTCATTGGCAGTATGGGCTTTGCGGATTATTTCTTGATCGTATGGGATTTTATGAGCTTTGCGCATCGTGCAGGGATTGCGACAGGTCCAGGGCGGGGTTCATCCGCAGGCAGTCTGGTTGCATATGTGCTCGGAATTACGAATGTCGATCCGATTCGCTACAAGCTGCTGTTTGAGCGTTTCCTTAATCCGGAACGGGTATCGATGCCGGATATCGATATCGACTTTAGCGATCTGCGTCGCGACGAGATGATCGATTATGTTGTTTCCAAATATGGACGCGATCGTGTTGCTCAGATTATTACATTTGGTACGCTGGCAGCGCGAGCAGCCGTACGCGATGTTGGACGCGCGCTGGCGGTGCCTTATGCCGATACAGACCGCGCTGCCAAGCTTATTCCTGCTCAGATTGGCGTGACGATTCGCCGCGCACTGGAGCAGGTGCCCGAGCTGCGCGAGCGGTATGAAAAGTCTGCTGCTGTGCGTGAGCTGATCGATACAGCGATCAAGGTTGAGGGGATGCCGAGACACGCCTCTACCCATGCTGCGGGTGTCGTTATTTCCAGCGGTCCGCTCACAGATGTTGTGCCACTACAGGAAGGTAGCGAGCACGCCGTCTTAACCCAGTATGCAATGGAAAATCTGGAAGCGATCGGCATGCTGAAAATGGACTTTCTCGGTCTGCGTACATTGTCGATCATCGAGCGCTGTCTCGAATGGATTCAGGAGCAGACCGGTGAAGCGATTGATTTTAACGATGTCTCTGTTGAGGATAAGCTGACGTATCATATGCTCAGTCAGGGCGATACGATGGGTGTCTTCCAATTAGAGTCTGCGGGTATTCGTCGTGTACTGCGCGATCTGAAGCCGAGTGAATTTGAAGATATCGTTTCGGTTAACGCATTGTATCGTCCAGGTCCGATGGATTTTATTCCACGCTATATTGATGGCAAGCATGGACGGATTGATGTGGAATATCCGCATCCCGATTTGAAGCCGATTCTGGAAGATACGTACGGCATTATCGTGTATCAGGAGCAAATTATGCAGATTGCTTCATTGATGGCAGGCTTCTCGCTTGGCGAAGCCGATCTGCTGCGCCGTGCAGTGTCGAAGAAGAAACGCGAAGTACTCGATCAGGAGCGCCAGCATTTCGTCAGTGGTAGTCTTAAGCTGGGCTATACGGAGCAGGATGCGAATGCCGTGTATGATATGATCGTCCGTTTTGCGGATTATGGCTTCCCGCGCGCACATGCCACAGCGTATGGCGTTCTGGCGTTCCAGACGGCTTACTTGAAGGCACATTATCCGGTGCAGTTTATTGCGTCTATGCTAACTGCTGTGATGGGCACGCATCGCAAAGTAGCTGAATATGTGCTGGAATGTCAGCGTATCGGAGTAGAGGTGCTGCCGCCGGATATTCATTTGAGCGGTGTGAACTTTACGCCGGTGCTGGAGGAAGCAGGGACAGATTCATCTGCGCTGAATACGAAGCAAGCGGAGGAAACGAAGGCGACTGTTAATAGTGATGAATTACGTTTGTATCAAACGAATGGACATATCCGTTTCGGTCTGGGCGCTGTCAAAAATGTCGGTACCCAGGCGATTAACAGCATCATTAAAGAGCGTCAGGAACGACCATTTGATAGTCTGATCGATTTCTGCCGACGCGTTGATCCGAAGGCGTGCAATAAGCGAGTAATCGAATCGCTCATTCAAGCGGGTGCATTTGATAGTCTGCCCGGACATCGTGCTCAACTACTGCAAATGCTCGACGAAACGATTAAGGAAGCGGCAAAATGGCGTAAGGAGCGCGAGGAGCTGCAGATTGAGATGTTCGACTTCGATCTGGGTGAAAAGCCGAACTGGGAAGTATCGTACCCGGATGTACCGCCATTTACAGCAGGTGAACAACTGGAATTTGAGCGGGAGCTGCTGGGGCTGTATTTATCCGGTCATCCACTGGATGATTACGAAGCGGCAATCGAGCAATCCGGTCTGTCACGGCTGATGAACCTGCACGAAGCAGCGGATGATTCAATTGTGGCTGTTGCGGGTATGGTTGTTTCACTCAAGGCGATTACGACCAAGCAGGGCAAATCTATGGCATTTATGGAAATGGAAGACCAGATCGAGAAGTGCGAAGTGGTCATGTTCCCTGAAATCTGGCGTAAATGCCGTGAGCTTGTTGATAAAGGAGTGCTACTGATCGTACGCGGACGCTTGCAGCAGGAGGACGAAAGCTTCAAGCTGCTGGCGGAAGAAGTTGTACCTTTAACACCATCAGCCGCGACCGAAATGGCAGAAAAGGTCAAGCAGCGTGCGCAGGCAGCACGCAGCAAAAAGCCAGAGCGTAATGAAGCGGCTGCTTCCACTGCGTCGACACGTTCCACAGCGACAGCAACCAAAGCGGCAAGCCCGCGTAAGGCGAAAAGCCAATCGGCTGAAAGTGCGGCGAAAGCACCATCAGCTAGCACCGAGACGGGTGTGAAGACGGAACCGGCTCCAGCGGCAGATCATACGCCCAAGCAGCATGTTTATATTAAAATCACACGCGAGGCTCAGCAGGCAGGACAGTTGGAGCAGCTTAAGCAGTTGTTAGCTGACCATCCGGGCCAGCTCGGTACGATGCTGTTTTACGAGGAAGGGCAGAAGCTGCTCGACTTGAGCGGAAGCTATCGTATCAAGCCGTCACCTGCGTTATTCAGCGCTATGGAGCAGATGCTTGGTGAAGGAACCGTGCGTGTGAAATAAAGGTCTGCCTGCTGTAACGCAGTTTCCGTAGATGTTAATAAAGCATTAGCATTGGTTTTACGATCCGTTTAATATGCTTCAAACTCGTTTTTTCATCCATTCCCTTTGGAATCGATCCATCTGTTATACGGTACAGGTGGATCGATTTATTGTGTTGTCTCTTTGTTGCGGCAAAAAAGTGTGGTATGGTATCATTATCCCATTATGTGGGCTTACCATGTCCGGTGTTAACATCCCTGATGATCTGCCAGCAGACAGGTCCGGATGAAGTCCGGTTATACACGTTAACTATCTGGTAGCGCATACGTACAGTAGATCAAATCGCGCTAACAGAATCACACGCTAATCATGCAGCAAACGCACATTGATAAACCGGGGAATAAGTATACGTCTGAAGAGGTGTAGTTGTGTTTAGAGATTTATTCCAGAAGAAAAAAAAATATGCGACCATTCCTTCACAACGCTGGAGCAATGAGACCGCATCAGATGAGCAGCCACAGGAACGCCCAAAACGTGAAATTCCCGAAGGCCTGATGAATAAGTGCAGCAAATGCGGCACGATTCATTACAGCAAGGAGCTTGAAAAGAACCTGAAGGTATGCAGCAATTGCGGCTATCACATGCGCCTGAATGCGATCGAACGGATCATCATGACGGTAGATGAAGGCCAATTCACTGAGATCGATGCAGGTATGGAATCTGTCGATCCGCTGAACTTCCCAGGCTACGCGCAAAAGCTGGAGCAGCAGAAAATGAACTCCGGTCTGCGCGATGCGGTCATTACCGGTCAGGGCGAGATCGAGGGTCATCCTGTCATGCTCGCTGTGATGAGCTTTGACTTTTTCAGCGGCAGCATGGGTTCGGTTGTCGGGGAGAAAATTACCCGTGCCATCGAAGCGGCTGACGAACGCGGCCTGCCACTCATCATGTTCTCTACTTCCGGTGGAGCACGGATGCAGGAAAGTATTATCAGTCTGATGCAAATGGCGAAGACAAGCGCAGCGCTTGCACGCTATCAGGAAAACGGCGGACTGTACATATCCGTCATTACCGATCCAACGATGGGTGGCGTATCCGCCAGCTTTGCGATGCTGGGCGATATTATTATCGCTGAGCCAGGCGCACTGTTCGGATTTGCCGGACGTATCGTGATCGAGCAGACGATCCGTCAAAAGCTGCCGGATAATTTCCAGACTGCCGAGTTCAACCTTGAGCATGGACAGCTCGATATGGTCACACATCGTAAAGATATGAAGTCCATGCTGGGCAATCTGCTGGACTATCATACGGGAAAAGGGGGATTTTAAGTGGCAGGAGAGATGCCTTTTGAAATGCCTCTCGTTGAATTGCGCAAAAAAATCGACGAGCTGAAGCAGTTTAGTCAGGATAAGGAAATTGATTTCACCGACGAAATTAACCGTCTGGAAGAGCGTTATCGCCAGATGGAGGGTGAAATTTATACGAATATCAGCGCTGCCCAGAAAATGCATCTGGCGCGCAATCAGCAGCGTCCCACGACGCTGGATCTGATCCCGCTGATCTTCACCGACTTTATCGAGCTGCACGGCGACCGCATGTTCGGTGACGATCTGGCAATTGTGGGAGGTCTGGCACGTCTGGAAGGCAAACCGGTAACGATTATCGGTCACCAGCGTGGTAAAGATACGAAGGATAATATCGCTCGTTTCTTCGGCAGTCCACATCCAGAAGGATTCCGCAAATCGATCCGTCTGATGAAGCAAGCGGAGAAATTCGGACGTCCAATTGTTACATTTATTGATACCAAAGGCGCGTATCCGGGTAATACAGCAGAGGAGCGCGGTCAGTCTGAAGCGATCGCCCGCAATTTGTGGGAGATGGCGAAGCTACGCGTGCCGGTTGTATGTGTTGTTATCGGTGAAGGCGGTAGTGGCGGCGCGCTGGCGATTGCTGTCGGTAATCGGGTTCTCATGCTGGAGCATGCGATCTATTCCGCTATTTCGCCCAATGGGGCAGCCTCGATTCTGTGGAAGGATGCGTCCAAGGCAGATCAAGCAGCCGAAGCGATGAAGATTACAGCGAACGATCTGCTGGAAATGGAAATCATCGAAGGCATCGTGCCGGAGCCGCAGGGCGGAGCGCATAAGGATTATGAGGAAACAGCGACTGCAATCAAGCAGGAACTGCTTCACCATTTGCAAGAGCTTGCTGTGATGGATGCAGAGGCACTTGTAGAGGATCGCTACAACAAATTCCGCAAAATCGGTGAATTTGTGGAAAAGGAAATTCCGACTAGCTTCGGAACTCCAGATCAACAGGAACAAGGCACGGAGGCGACAGAGCAAACTGCGGTCGCCGATGAAGACAGTGAGCATCTGTCTTCGGTTACGAACGCTTTCCATAACAGTGATTCTACGGATGCATTGCCTCACTGAGTGCATTCCGGGTCATAGCGTGTAATCATCGATGCCGTCCATGCCTCCCGGCAGGGAAGGTCATGGGCGGTATTGGTGCGTTTGGGAGGATATGGATTTGGAAAACGGAAGCGGGATAAATATTGTCCATCTCCTGTATACAAAAGCGCGAATTTGTAGTAAATTTAATTGTTGGGGCCTGTTTGCTGTGAGGCGGCAGGTTATGTTGGAAAACAAACAATAGAGAGACCTTGAAAACGGAGGAAATCAATTATGCGTAAAACGAAGATTGTATGTACGATTGGACCTGCAAGTGAGTCCCTGGAGAACACAAAGAAGCTGATTATGGCAGGTATGAACGTAGCCCGTCTGAACTTCTCTCACGGTGATTTCGAAGAGCACGGCAACCGTATCAAAAACATTAAACAGGCAAGCCAGGAGCTGGGCAAAACTGTAGCGATTCTGCTGGATACAAAGGGTCCTGAGATCCGTATCGGCAAGCTGAAAGAAGAGCCAATCGATCTGGTGCAAGATGAGTACATCACGCTGACTACCGAAGAGATTCTGGGCGACCAGCATCGTCTGACTGTATCCTACCAGGATCTGCCAAGCGACGTTGAAGTAGGCTCCACAATCCTGATCGACGACGGTCTGATCGGACTGAACGTTGTTCAAGTACAAGGTACAGAGATCAAGTGCCGCATCGTAAACGGCGGACAAATCAAAGGTCGTAAAGGCGTTAACGTACCAGGCGTAAACATCTCCCTGCCAGGCATCACAGAAAAAGATGCAAACGACATTATTTTCGGTATTGAGCAGGGTGTTGACTTCATCGCTGCCTCCTTCGTGCGTAAAGCTAGCGACGTACTGGAAATTCGCGAGCTGTTGGAGCAAAAAGGCGCAAAACATGTTCAAATCATCTCCAAAATCGAGAACCAGCAAGGTGTAGACAATCTGGAAGAAATTCTGGAAGTGTCTGACGGTCTGATGGTAGCTCGCGGTGACCTCGGCGTAGAAATCCCGGCTGAGCAAGTACCACTGGTACAAAAACAAATGATCGAAAAATGTAACCGTGCAGGTAAACCGGTTATCACGGCTACACAAATGCTGGATTCCATGCAACGTAACCCGCGCCCAACTCGTGCGGAAGCAAGTGACGTAGCGAATGCGATCTTCGACGGTACCGATGCAATCATGCTGTCCGGTGAAACTGCTGCAGGTAAATATCCAGTAGAATCCGTACTGACGATGGCTCGTATCGCTGAAAAAGCGGAATCTGCATTGAACTATCGTGAGATCTTCCTGAAGCAAAGCCATGCACAGCAAACAACAGTAACAGAAGCAATCAGCCAATCCGTAGCAAGCTGCGCAATGGATCTGAATGCAACAGCGATCATTTCCTCCACCGAATCCGGTCATACGGCTCGCGTTGTAGCGAAATATCGTCCACAAGCACCAATCATCGCGGTAACAACAAACGAGCAAACGATGCGTCGTCTGTCTCTGGCTTGGGGCGTGCACCCGGTTAAAGGTTCACAGGCTCACTCCACAGACGAGCTGTTCAACGTAGCTCTGCAAGGTGGTAAAGATTCCGGTCTGCTCAAAGACGGCGACCTCGTTGTGATCACAGCGGGTATCCCACTGGGCAAATCCGGTTCCACCAACCTGATCAAAGTAGCACAAATGGCTTCGAACTAATCGCAGACCTGTGCTCCATAGCATAAGCAAAAAAGCAGTGGCATTGTCCATTGCTTTTTTTGCTGATTTTTTTGTTAATCATAGAAACGAAATCTATGCCAATACGTACACATAAGTGTTAGCGATCTCCTAACACGAGGTCAAATGAGAAAAGGATTTTTGCAAAGCAAAATATCCATACCATAGTGTTAGCGATCTCCTAACACGAGGTCA